>DASZPS010000067.1:0-18554 GCA_035549955.1 Lacunisphaera sp.
TGACGCCCCTCCCAAACCCTCCCCGATCTTTGCCAGATCACCCAACCAATCTGTCAGCGATGTGTGGCACCTAAAGTGTCAGCGATGTGTGGCACCTAGCCCTTGCTGCGCCCATTCCGCGCCAAGCGCGGAATCCTCATGGCCCGATTTGACCAAGGAATCCTAAATCTCCTGGGTAGGGGCGCAGACTTGCTGCGCCCATTCTTCGCCATGCGAAGAATCCTGTTTGTCACCTGCATCGAAGGTGGAATCCCGCCAGGGCGGGATCGGGCGCAGCAAGACTGCGCCCCTACGAATCAATCTCTGCGGCTGCGCTAATGAGAAGATCGCGCACTGCTAATGTCCGCCAATTCACGAGACATTTTTTGCAAAAAGTCGTTGCTGATGAAACATTCACGACGGTTTTTACGTCGCTATCCATTCATCATGTCCGCGCTCCCGCCTCCCTCCCGTCACCGCTGGTATCTTTACGGAATCGTCATCCTGATCACTGCCGCGGGCGTGTGGTATTTCAGCATGGGGAAGAAGAAACCCGAGGGTGGCGGCAATCGGTGGGGTCGGGGCGCGGGGCCGAATCCGGCGTGGGCCGGCACGGGCAAGGCGCCCGCCATGCCAGTCCGGGTCGTCGTAGCCCAGCGCCGGGACTTGCCGGTACACTTGAAGGCGATCGGGACGGTAACGCCGCTCAACACCGTGACGGTCCAGAGCCGCGTCGACGGCCAGCTGTTGCACGTGGCGTTCAAGGAGGGGCAGTGGGTCGAAAAGGGCCAGCTCCTCGCCGAAATCGATCCCGAGCCGTATCGCATCCGGCTCGCGCAGGCCGAGGGCCAGATGGGCCAGAACCTGGCGCAACTGCAGACGGCCAAGGCGGATCTCGAGCGCTTGAAGCCGCTTTTCGAGAAGAAACTCGTCACCCAGCAGCAAATGGACACGCAGCAGGCCCTCGTGCGCGAACGCGAGGGCGCGCTCGCGTCCGACCAGGCCGCCGTCGCCAACGCGCGCCTGCAACTGGCCTACACGCGGATCGAGGCGCCCATCTCGGGCCGCCTGGGGCTGCGGCGGGTCGACGAGGGCAACCTGGTCCGCGCCAACAGCGCCGAAGGATTCGTCAGCATCACCCAGACGCGGCCGATCACCGTCATGTCGACGGTGCCAGAGGTGGACCTGCCCAAGATCCTGGAGCCGTTGCGGGCGGGCGAGGAACTCGTCGTCGAGGCCTGGGACCGTTCCGAGCAGAAACTCCTGGCCCGGGGCAGCCTGAAGACGGTGGACAACCAGATCGATCTGGCCACCGGGACGCTGAAGCTGAAGGCCGAGTTTCCCAACACGGACGACAGCCTCTTCCCCAACCAATTCGTGAACATCCGCATTCGGGTGCGCACGCTGAAGGACGCGGTGATCATCCCCACCGCCGCCGTGCAGTTCGGTTCGCGCGGCACCTACGTCTATGTGGTCAACGAAAAGAGTCAGGCCACGGTGCGCGACATCGTGCTCGGGCCGGCCGAGGATTTGGAGCAGTCGGTCACGAGCGGCCTGAACCCCGGCGACGCCGTCGTCCTCGAGGGTATCGACCGTTTGCGGGAAGGCCGCGATGTCGTCGTGGTCGACGACAAGGCGACGGCATCGACGGCCACGCCGGCGGGGACGCCCCCGCCCAAGTCGGGAAGGAAGAAGCAATGAGGGGGTGGGCATTGGGATCCAACCGGTGGAGCGCGTTGCCGCTCAACGCGCTTGCCTCGCGGCCGTCCAAACCAGCGCACTGGGGAGCAGTGCGCTCCACCTCGGGCATCGATGTAGGGTCGGGCCTTGGCCCGACCTCGCGCGCGAGGTCGCCGCAAGCGACGACCCTACATGAAAGGCAGGGAAAGGTGGCCATGAGCCTTTCCTTAGGCATGGTCGCCATGCCAGCGGCATTGAGCCGGTCGAAACCGCTCGTCAACGCGCTTGTCTCGCGGCCGTCCAAACCCGCGCACTGGGGAGCAGTGCGCTCCACCTCGGGCGCGAGGTCGTCACAAGCGACGACCCTACATGAGAGGCAAAGGACGGCGGCCGTATGAGCCTTTCCCGCCCATTCATCCTCCGACCGGTGGCCACCAGCCTGCTGATGGTGGCGCTGCTGCAGACCGGCATCATGGCCTATCGGCTCCTGCCGGTGGCCGCGTTGCCGCAGGTGGATTTCCCGACGATCCAAGTGTTCACCTTTCACCCCGGCGCGAGCCCGTCCGTGATGGCCAGTTCGGTCACGGCGCCGCTGGAGCGCCGCTTCGGGCAGATTCCGGGCCTCAACCAGATGTCCTCCGCCAGTTCGGGCGGCGCATCGGTCATCACGCTCCAATTCTCGCTCGACCTCTCGATGGGCGTGGCCGAACAGGAGGTGCAGGCGGCGATCAATGCCGCGGACAATCTCCTGCCCAACGACCTCCCGGCGCCGCCGGTTTACCGCAAGGTCAACCCGGCCGACACGCCGATCGTGACGCTGGCGGTCACCTCCGCCACGCTGCCGCTGCCCGAGGTGCACGACCTCGTGGACACCCGGATTGCCCAGAAGCTCGCGCAGTTGCCCGGCGTCGGCATGGTCAGCCTCGCGGGCGGACAGCGTCCGGCGGTACGCGTGCAGGTCAATCCGGCCGAACTCGCCGCGCGTGGCCTGAATTTCTCGGACGTGCGCACGGCGATCACCTCGGCCAGCGTCAACCAGCCCAAGGGCAGCTTCGACGGGCCGGTGCGCAGCATCCTGATGGACGCCAACGACCAGCTCCGGTCGGTCGAGGAGTTCCGCAACCTGATCGTTTCCTGGAAACAAGGCGCGCCGCTGCGCCTCGGGGACGTCGCCCGGATCGAGAACGCCGCGGAGGACCGCCGCCTCGCGGCCTGGGCCGGCCGGCTGCCAGCGGTGCTGATCAATGTCCAGCGGCAGCCCGGCGCGAACGTCATCGAGGTGGTGGACCGGGTGCGGGCGCTGCTGCCGCAGCTGGAGGCGAGCCTCCCGGCCGCGGCGGAACTGACGGTCCTGACCGACCGCACGCAGAGCATCCGCGCGTCGGTGCGGTCGGTGCAGCATGAATTGGTCTTCGCCATCGCCCTCGTCGTATTGGTGACCTTCCTGTTCCTGCGTAATTTCGCCGCGACGATCATCCCCAGCATCGCGGTGCCGCTGTCGCTGGTCGGCACGTTTGGCGTGATGTACCTCGCCGGGTATTCGCTGAACATCCTGACGCTGATGGCGCTGACGATCGCGACGGGCTTCGTCGTGGACGACGCGATCGTCATGCTCGAGAACATCGCCCGCTACCGCGAAGAAGGGGCGACGCCATTGCAGGCCGCGCTCAAGGGCGCCTCGCAGATCGGATTCACGCTGGTGTCGCTGACGATCTCGCTGATCGCCGTGCTGATCCCGCTGCTGTTCATGGGCGGCGTGGTGGGCCGGCTCTTCCACGAGTTCGCAATCACGCTGGCCGTGGCGATCCTGATCTCGATGGTGGTTTCGCTGACGCTCACCCCGATGATGTGCGCGCGCATGCTGGCGGCCACGCCGGCCCACGGCGAACATGGCGCGGGCGGGTTCCTCGACCGGGTGGTCGAGCGCTATGGAATGTGGCTCGACTGGGTGCTGGAGCGCCAGCGGCCCACGTTGTTCGTGATGCTGGGCACGCTCGTCCTGACCGCATTGCTGTATGTCGCCGTGCCGAAGGGGTTCTTCCCCTCGCAGGACACGGGCGCGCTCCAGGCGGTCACGGAGGCCCCGCAATCGACGTCCTTCGCGGCGATGGCGGAAAAGCAGCAGGAGCTGGCGGCGAAGATCCTGGAAGACCCGGCCGTGCGCAGCCTGTCGTCGTTCATCGGCGTGGACGGCACGAACGCGACGCTCAACAGCGGCCGGATGCTCATCAACCTGAAGCCCCACGGCGAGCGGGATGGCACCGCGATCGAGATCATGGACCGGCTCCGCGCGGCCGCCCGGGACGTGGATGGCATCAGGCTCTACCTCCAGCCGGTGCAGGAGCTGACGATCGAGGACCGCGTCAGCCGCACGCAATACCAGTTCACGCTGATGAGCCCGAACGAGGAGTTGCTCTACGAATGGGTGCCACAAGTCGTGGGCCGCCTCCGCGACCTGCCGGAGCTGAGCGACGTCGCGAGCGACCTCCAGAACCGCGGGTTGCAGGCGTTCGTGGAAATCGACCGTGACGCGGCCAGCCGGCTGGGCGTCAGCGTCGCCAGCATCGACGACGCACTCTACAGCGCGTTCGGCCAGCGGCAGATTTCGACGCTGTTCACCCAGGCGAGCCAGTACCGCGTGATCCTCGAGATGGACCCGCGCCTCGCCTCGGGGCCGCAGGCGCTGGAGGGCCTGTATGTCAACGCCCGCGGCGGGGCGCAGGTGCCGCTGGCGACCGTGGCGCGGGTCAGCGAACGCGCGACGACGCTCCTGGTGAACCAGGTGGGCCAGTTCCCGGCCGTGACGATTTCGTTCAACCTCGCCGAGAACGAATCGCTCGGGTCGGCCGTGAAGGCGATCGAGCGCACCGTGGCCGGCATGGACCTGCCCGCGGCCATCGAACTGCGTTTCCAGGGCGCCGCGCACGCGTTCCGGGATTCGCTTTCGAGCACGCTTTTCCTGATCCTCGCCGCGGTGGTGACGATGTACATCGTGCTCGGCGTGCTCTACGAGAGCGCGATCCACCCGGTCACGATCCTGTCAACGCTGCCCTCGGCGGCGGTCGGCGCGCTGCTGGCGCTCTGGTTGAGCGGCCGGCCCCTGGACATGATCGCGATCATCGGGATCATCCTGCTGATCGGCCTGGTGAAGAAGAATGGCATCATGATGATCGACTTCGCGCTGGAGGCCGAGCGCGGGCAGGGGCTGGAGCCGCGGGCGGCGATCCGGCAGGCGGCGTTGCTGCGCTTCCGGCCGATCCTGATGACGACGCTGGCGGCGCTCTTCGGCGCGCTGCCGCTGATGTTGTCGAGCGGATCCGGGGCGGAGCTGCGGCAGCCGCTCGGGCTCGTGATGGTTGGCGGGCTGCTCGTCAGCCAGGTGTTGACGCTTTTCACCACGCCGGTGGTGTATCTCTTCTTTGACCGCCTCGCGCGCAAGGTGCGGAGGCCGGCGGCGGAGGAGGAACTGCCGGACGAAGGCGAAGCGTCGGAGGGGGCCAC
This sequence comes from Lacunisphaera sp., assembly GCA_035549955.1. Lineage (GTDB taxonomy): Bacteria > Verrucomicrobiota > Verrucomicrobiia > Opitutales > Opitutaceae > Lacunisphaera. The sequence continues at coordinate 5,161 of DASZPS010000067.1, forward strand.
CTTGTGAGAAAGGGGGTTAACGAGTATTTCCATGTAGGGTCGGGCCTTGGCCCGACCTCGCGCCCGAGGTCGCCGCAAGCGACGACCCTACATTCAAGGCCAGGGGAAACCGCGCCATGAACCTCTCGCGCCCCTTTGTGAAGCGTCCGGTCGCGAGCAGCATGATCGCGGCCGCGCTGGTGCTTGCGGGCGCGCTGGCGTACACGCTCCTGCCCGTCGCACCGCTGCCCGAGGTGGATTTTCCCACGATTCGCGTGAGCGCGTCGCTGCCCGGGGCGAGCCCGGAGACCATGTCCGCGGCCGTGGCCACGCCCCTGGAGCGGGCGCTCGGGAGCATTGCGGGCGTGACCTCGATCTCCTCCAACAGCCGGCAGGGCCAGACGGGCATCATGCTCGAGTTCGCCATGGACCGGAACATCGACGAAGCGGCGCGCGACGTGCAGGCGGCGATCAACGCCGCCCGCGGCCAGCTCCCCGCCGGCATGCCGGGCAACCCGTCCTACCGGAAGGTGAATCCCTCGGCGGCGCCGATCATGGCGCTGGCGTTGAGCTCGCCCAACGTCGCGCCGGGCGAACTCTACGACCTCGCGTCCACCATCCTCGCGCAGAAGTTGTCGCAGGTGAACGGCGTGGGCGAGGTGACCGTCGGCGGCAGCTCCCTGCCGGCCATCCGCGTGCAATTGAACCCGCATGCGCTGGCGCACCACGGCATTTCGCTCGATGAGGTACGGCGCGCGATCGGCGACACCAATTCCCTCCAACCCCGCGGTGTCGTCGAGTCCGGCGACCGGCAGTGGCAAGTGCAGGTGAGCGACCAGCTGCGCCGGGCGAAGGACTATCTGCCCCTCATCATTCGTTATCGCGACGGCGCCCCGGTGCGGCTCGGCGACGTGGCGAAGGTGACCGATTCCGTCGAAAATCGCTACAGCAGCGGCTTCCACAACGACCGGCCGGCGGTGCTGCTGATGGTCAGCCGCCAGCCGGGGGCGAACATCATTGCGACCATCGACGCGATCAACGCGCAGCTTCCCGGACTGCGGGCCCTGCTGCCGGCCGACGTGTCACTCGCGGTCGTCATGGACCGTTCGCCCTCAATCCGGGCGACGCTGTGGGAGTCGCAACGCACGCTGGTGATCGCCTCCGCGCTGGTGATGATGGTCGTGTTCCTGTTCCTGGGGAGTTTCCGCGGCGCGCTCATCCCGTGCGTCGCCATCCCGGTGTCGATCATCGGCACCTTCGGGATCATGTACCTGCACGGTTTCTCGCTGAACAACCTTTCGCTGATGGCCCTGATCGTGGCCGCCGGGCTGGTGGTCGACGATGCGATCGTCGTGCTGGAGAACATCTCGCGGCACATCGAAGCTGGCTTGTCGCCGCTGCAGGCGGCGGTGAAGGGCGCGGGCGAGGTGGGCTTCACCCTGCTGGCGATGAACCTGTCGCTGGTCGTCGTCTTCGTCTCGATCCTGTTCATGGGCGGGCTGGTGACGAAACTCTTCCGGGAGTTCTCGATCACGCTGGCGGCGGCGATGCTGGTGTCCCTCGCCGTGTCGCTGACCCTCACGCCGAGCCTGTGCGCCCGGATCCTGCCGGCGAAGTCGGAGCGCCGCCCTGCGCACTGGCAGGAAGCCGTCATGCGGCGATTTGAGGCGGTGCGCGCGCTGTATGCCCGCACGCTCGGCTGGATCCTGCGGCACACGACGCTGACACTGCTCGTGCTGGCCGGCATCATCGCCCTGAACATTTCCCTTTTCTACAGCGCCCCCAAGGGCTTCCTGCCGGAGCAGGACACGGGGCAGTTGAACGGCTTCACGCGCGGCGACGATGGCTTCTCGTTCCAGGTGATGCAGCCGAAGATCGAGACTTTCCGCCGGCTGGTGATGACCGACCCGGCGGTGCAGGACGTGATCGGCACGAGCGGCGGCAACACCGGCATCAGCAATGCCTTCATGATGATCCGCCTGAAACCCCGGCGGGAACGCGACGCCTCGGCGCGCGAGGTGATCAACCGCCTGCGGGTGCAATCGCCACCGGTCCCCGGCGGCATGCTCTGGCTGAACGTCGCGCAGGATCTCCAACCCCCCCGCACGTCGGACGCCGGTTCCTACGACCTCGCGCTGCTGGCGGACAACGTGGGGGTGCTGCGCGCCTGGCAGGGCAAGGTGGCCAGGGCGCTGCAGGAACTGCCGGAGCTGACCGATGTCGACACGCCGAACGACGGGGGCACAAAGCAGGTGAGGCTGCAGATCGACCGCGAGGCCGCGCGTCGCCTGGGCGTGGACATGCGCACGATCACGGCGGTGTTGAACAATTCCTTCAGCCAGCGGCAGGTCACGACGCTCTATGACCGCCTCAACCAGTACCGGGTGATCATGGAACTGGAACCGCAATACACGCAGGACCCGGTGGTGCTCGACCAGGTGCAGGTCATCGCCGCCGATGGCAGCCGCGTGCCCCTGTCCGCCTTCACCCGCTACGAGTACACGCTCGTCGACGACCGCGTGATGCACCGCGAGCAGTTCGTGGCGGAGAACATCGGTTTCTCGCTCGCCCCGGGCGTGACGCTGCAGGAAGCAATGGCGGCGATCAACCGGGCGATGGTGCAGATCATGTTGCCAAACGAAATCCAGGCCAAGCTGGCCGGATCCGCGCAGTCCTTCCAAACGGCGCTGGAAAACCAGCACTGGCTGATCCTCGCGGTGCTCGTGGCGGTCTACCTCGTGCTGGGCGTCCTCTACGAAAGCCTGGTGCACCCGCTGACGATCCTCTCCACCCTGCCATCCGCGGGCCTCGGCGCGCTGCTGGCGCTGCGGTTTACGGGCACGGAATTCACGCTCATCGCCCAGCTCGGTTTGTTCCTGCTCATCGGCATCGTGATGAAGAACGCGATCCTGATGATCGACGTTGCCCTCGTGCGCGAGCGGCGAGACGGGCTGAGCCCGCAGGCGGCGATCTATGAGGCGGCGCAGCTGCGCCTGCGTCCGATCCTCATGACCAACCTGGCGGCGCTGCTCGGCGCGCTGCCACTGGTGTTGTCGATGGGCGAGGGCGTGGAGATGCGCCGCCCGCTCGGGCTGGCGATCGTCGGCGGATTGTTCGTGAGCCAGTTGCTGACCCTCTACACCGTGCCCGTGGTGTACCTGTGGCTGGATCGGATCCGAATCAGGGTGCTGAAGCGAGTGGGGCGGTTGAAGCCGCGGCAGGCAGCGGAACCGGGTGCGAAGCCCGTCCAGGGCTGAGCCGGGATCATGCAATTGAAGCGCCGTTTCGCTCGGTAGCGAACCGACCGAAAGGTGGTCGTCGATTTCCATATCGACGACAAGGACTCACGAAGCGTGCGAACCTGGCGTCGGTGTGGAAACCGACGCCCACCAACTGCATGATCCCGGCTGAGTTGTTACGGCTCGAGGACCCGCATTCCTGCGGGCCGGCTCGCAGAGTCCGGAATGTGGGTCGTGGGTCCGTTTGGTTCTTTCGCGGGGGTTTGAATGAGGGTCGGCGCATGCGCCTACCTCATGCGCGAGGTCGGACCGAGGTCCGACCCTACATCGGATTTAAATGGACCACTACCGGAATGTGGGTGGGGCTTTACGCCCCGACGGGTTATGAGCTGACAATGAGTCGGGGCGTAAAGCCCCTCCCACACCCTGGCATTCCGGGCTGCGCCGGCGCGCGCCGCACGGCAGAAATCCCGATGGCCGCATCGGCAAAATCCAGCCGGGTCCGGTGGGTTTGTCCCGTCAGCCGGTTTGGGGTGGGTATCCACGTTTGGCGCAGTGGAATATCGCTAGGATCAAAATATGCGCATTCTTAGATTCTACCTCGCTTTTGCCCCCATCGCCGCGCGCGCTGCGATTGCCACGACCGTTCTGCTCCTGCTTTTGGTGTTGCTGCCGTCAGTGGCCGACGCGGCGGAGCCCGTCCCGCCGTGGCAGGGCCTTGATATCGGCGCGGTTGGCGTGGCGGGTGACGACACGGAAAGCAGCGGGGTGGTGACGATCAGCGCGTCCGGAGCGGACATTTGGGGAACGAACGATGCGTTCCGCTTTTTCTCGCAGGAACGCCACGGCGACGGTGCGGTCGTGGCGCGCGTCACCAGCCGGGGCACCGGCAACAGCTGGGCCAAGGTCGGTGTCATGTACCGCGAGGACCTGGGCGCCGATGCGCGCGAAGTGATGCTGTATGTGACACCCGGAAACGCTTTCGGGCTGCAATACCGCAGCGCGGTCGGCGGTGCGACCACGGCGATCGACCTGGGCAGGCTGGAAGGGACGACCTGGCTGATGATCATCCGCCAGGGAAACACGTTCCGGGGGTACCGTTCGCCGGACGGCAACTACTGGACCGCCGCCGGCAATATCGACGTTCCCATGGCGGCTGACGCCTACGCCGGCCTGGCGGTGTCGAGCCACGACAACGCGGCGCTGCTCACGGCCACGTTCGATAACGCCCTGCAATTCGACGGTGCGCCGCCGCCGCTCACGCCCCCCAATCCGCCGGCGAATTTCACCGGCAATGCCGTGAGCATGACCATGATCCGCCTCTATTGGGACACCGTTGTCGGCGCCTCGGCCTACGAGTTGGAACGCGCCACCGCGCCTTCGGGCCCATTTACCCAGATTGCAGTGTTGGCGGCGGATGCGTCGACCTATGCCGACCAGGGACTGACGCCGGGCACGCAATATTACTATCGCATCCGGACCCGGCGGGATTCGCAGACCTCGCGGTTTTCCGGCTACGTGAGTCCCCGGTATGAGTACTATCTCAAAACCTATTCGACCCTGCCGCCCGGCGAGGTTCGGTACTTCAGCGGTTACGGCACGGCCACGGTGACGGACGGCACCGTGACGATGGATAACGACGGCGAAGGAATCACGGCGGAATTCAATCGCTTCATGATCTATGGCTGGACCCTCGTGGGTGACGTCGACCTCAGGGTGCGGATCGCGGGACTCTCGGCGGCAAGCCCGCTGGCGCAAGCCGGCCTGATGATCCGGGGCACCGAGCTTTACAGCAGTGGTGACCTCGCCGGGACCATCGTCGTGACCCCCGGCGGCACCTCCAGTTTCATCAGCCGCGCCGTGGTTGCCGGTGAAAACCAGGTTGTGGCCGGCCCGGCCGTGGCCATCCCTTCCTGGGTACGGATCACGCGCGCCGGCGACGTGGTGACGGGATATGTCTCCCCCGATGGGCTGAACTGGACGCTGGTCGGCTCGCGGACGATCGTGTTCGGTTCCGATGTTTTTGTCGGGTGCGTGACCTCCTCGCATTCGGCGCAGGAAAATGCGACCGCGACGTACGACCAGTTTTCGCCGCCACTGGCATCGCGTCCCTTCTCGCCAACGACCTTGCGGGTGACGATGGAGTCGTCCGCCGGGGTACGGCTTGCCTGGGAGGACAACTCCGACGACGAGACGGGTTTCGACATCGGCCGGCGGCTGACAAACACCGGCTCGAACCTCGAGATGATTGCTTCCGTGGCAGCCGGGGTCACCACCTTCGAAGACAATGACGTCGTGCCGAACGGGTATTACACCTACTCGGTCCGGTCGCGGCGGAACGACCGCCCGTCCGCGTGGAGCGCGACGGTTTCCGCCCACGTTCCGCCGAGCGCGGGTCTGGAGGCACCGACCGACCTCCGACTAACCGGCCTCAGCCAGACGTCGATCTCCATGGCGTGGAACGACCATTCGAGCAACGAGACCGGCTTCGAGATTGAACGCTTTAACGGCAATTCCTGGCGATTGCACGCGACCGTGGGCGCCAATGTGACGAGCTTCACGGATACGGGCCTGATGGCCGGTAGCGGCTACTACTACTATCGCGTGCGCGCAGCGGGCAGCGTCAGCGGGTCAGGTTCCGACTACACCCACTCGCTCTATGCCAGAACTGAGCCGCCGGCGCGGTCGATTTGGAGCGCCACGGCTTTCCAGTATGCGTATGGTTGGGAAGAGGACGTGGGGGATAGCATCGTCCTTCATGCCCCGGGCGGGGATTTATGGGACAAGTTTGACCAAGGGGCCATATATTACCGGCCATGGCACGGCGACGGGAGCATTACCGTGCGGGTGGCGAGCCTGGCCAACACCCATCCATGGGCGAAGGCCGGGGTGATGATTCGCCAGAACATGGACGCGGGAGCGGCCAACGCCGCGATGTTGATTACGGCGGGCAACGTCGCGGGATTCCAGACGCGGCCCGCGGCCGGCGAGGCGACGGAGTTCGTATCCGGCCCGACGACCAGCCTGCCCGGCTGGGTGCGCTTGACCCGGGTGGGGAATGTATTCACCGGCTTTGTCTCGTCGGATGGCAGCCACTGGACTTTGGTGGGTTCGAAGACCGTGGTCCTGTCCGCGGATGTCACCATCGGTCTGGTGGCAAGCGCGCACAGCGCGGACGGGACGCTGACGACCGCGACGTTCGATCACCTCGACCTCCCGGCGGATAGCCAGGCGCCGGTTGCACCCGACCATTTGAGGGTCGGTGGGAGCAGCTCGACGTCGATCACCCTGGCGTGGGACGATCTCTCCACGAATGAAACCGCTTTCGAACTGGTGCGGAGCATCGGCAACGGCGGGACGATGACGCTCCTCGCGACGCTGCCGGCCGGCAGCCAAAGTTACACCGACACGGGCCTGTCCGCGAACACGACCTATAGTTATCGCGTACGGGCCCTGAACGGGACCTTGGCGTCATACTACTCCAACCTGGCGATGGCAACCCCCTCAACGCCCGCCCCGGGCGTTCCGGCCACGCCGACCGACCTGCGGGCCGATCTGCGCGCCGCCACTTCCATTCGCATGGCCTGGACCGACCAATCGAGCGATGAGACCGGCTTTGAAATCGGCCGTCGCGTCCACGATACCGGCGAGTTTGTTTCGCTGGCGACCCTGGGGGCCAACGTCACCACCTACGTCGACAGCGGGCTGACACCAGACACGGTCTATGACTACCACGTGCGGACGGTGCGGGATGGCGTTTACTCGGCCTACCTGCAGACCGCCGTCTCCACGACTTCCGCCGACGCGGGCACCTGGGCGGGCGGTGACATCGGCGCCGTCGGGCCGACCGGGTCGGGGGTGGTTTCCTCCGACGGCTCCACGTACACATTGCAAGCGGGCGGGGGAGACATCGAGGGCACCGCGGATGCCTGCCGATTCCACTATGTCCAATGGCACGGCGACGGGAGCGTCACCGCCCGGGTGGCCAGCCTCACGAATACGAACCCGTGGGCCAAGGCCGGCGTGATGATCCGCGAGTCCTTCGCGGCAAATGCAGCGAATGCCACGATGGTGCTCACGGCAGGCAATGTGTGCGGCTTCCAGACCCGGAATGCCACCGGGGCGGGCACCGAGTTCACGTCCGGCGCGTGGATCAATCCGGCCTATTGGGTGCGGCTGACGCGCGTCGGGAACGTCTTCAGCGGCTTTGTTTCCCCGGATGGCGTGACCTGGACGCAGGTTGGCTCGCGCACCATCGCAATGAGCGCCGACGTATTCATGGGCTTGGCGGCCAGTGCGCACAGCAGCAGCGGCGCCTTGACGACGGCGGTCTTTGACCACGTCACCGTGCCCGCTTCCTCAACCCCGCCCGCTTCAGACTGGGCGCAAATGTCCTGGGGCGGCACGACGGGCAGCAAGACCGTGACCGCTTCGACCGTCAGCGTGACGGCCACCGGTGGCGACATCTGGGGCACCAGCGATTCAGGCTTCTTTGCGCTGCGGGACTGGACCGGCAACGCGACGATCATGGCGCGCCTGACGCAATTCACCCCGGCGGATGGCTGGACGAAGGCCGGTCTCATGATCCGGCCCGCGGCGGGCGATGCCCAGGCGGTCAACGCGTTCGTGGCCTTCGCGGGGGTCGGCCGGGTCTTCCAGGCGCGCACCGCGGCGGCGGCGCAGACCAGTTCATCGCAGCCGAACGGAACCACCAGCGCCGGCCAGTGGCTCAAGCTGGTCCGGTCCGGCAACACGTTCACCGGCTACTACTCCGCGGACAACCGCGTGACCTGGACGCCGTTGGGGTCCGCGACGATCACCATGCCGTCGACGATCCAGGTCGGTGTCGCGCTTTCCTCCCACAACAACACGACCGCATCGACCGCCGCCTTCGCCGATTTCACGGTGGAATGACGCGCGGCCGTTCCCCCAGCCATGTACCCCTACAATTCCCTCTCCACTGCGGCCACGGTGCGCGCCTTCTGCGTCGCCGCGGCGCTCGTGTTTCTCTTCTACTATTGCTCGATCGCCCGCGCCCAGGGCGCGGAAGGTGAGTGCGCGGCGGTGGGAGGGGCATTATGCCGCGACGGTTGCCGCGACCAATGATCCGTCGGGGCATGCCGCCCGATCTGGCGGTGGTGCAGCCGGCGCTCCGCGGGGGCTGAACCTGCGTGGAGCGCAGGTTCCACCCCAGAGGAACTGTCCTGCGAACCAAGCGCTGGATCCCACCACGGTTGCGGCGTGCGATGCGCCTTTCCGAGGCCCGCCGTCACCGACCGCCGCTGCAGCCAGGGGTGGGAGGGGCTTTACGCCCCGACGGGATATGCAGGCTCGGATAAGCGCCGCCGCCAGCTGAATTTGTCTGTTTTCCCGTAGGGGCGCAGTCTTGCTGCGCCCATTCTTCGCGCAGCGAAGAATCGCCCTCTTCCCCTGCTCTCATTCTCGTAATCCTAATCGTTCCCCCGCGTCGAACCGATCGAGAACGATTACGAGAATGGGGACGAGAACGACCCAATCCGCGGAAGGGAGACGGCAAACCTACACTGACGGCAGCGCCACTTGTCGGATTCGCGCTCACCGCTTTGCCCGCCGGCCACCCGCGTGCAATCCAACGGGGCCTGGTTTGGTCAATTCAGCCGACGATTTCCATCATCCATCCGCTCAGCAAAAAATTAAAACCTAAAACCTGACCCCTGCTATGGTGCTCTAGCGTTGGGCTCTTTTCTTCTTCGCTCTAGCTTCATCGACGGCCATCTGAGAAACGATAATGCACTCATCACAGATAGTGCGAAGGGGACCTTGCACCAGAAAATCGACCTTCGCCTTAGGGCGTTGGCAAAAATCACAGGTCGCCTCTGGAGCCTCCGCCTTGAGGCTTTCGAGGACCGCCTGGCACGCCTGGCGAACTGCGCCTTCCAGTTTTGAGGTTTCTTGAAGGGTGGGGCTCGATTCGCGCAAAGAGGCTTCGATGATAAGTGCGGACCTCTTCATGTCCCCTTCCGCACGAATATCTGCGAGAAGCTGCTTAATTGTGTCGCCTGAAGACATGGTGATCGTTGCCGAACGCTCAAGATGAGCCATGCCGCTTTAGCGGCATTGGCTCTGGCGATTGATTGGGCTGATTTTCATCTCCGATGACGCATTTGGTGTAACCTTGCTCGGAAATCCGATCGAGCAGGTCTGACATCGCCCCAATCTTCGCCGAGCCAAAATCCACTAGGAACTTCACGGTGGCGCCTGTTGGTTCCGGATCAGAAACGAAGTGAACGACCTGATATAGTCCGTCTTCATTCTTTTCACTCTTATCTTCGGGGTCGAACCAACGCATGAACCAGTTCTTCAGCCACTCCCAGTCTTCGCCTTGTCTTGCTGGTGAAAGCCGGAAAATCATGCAATCCCAGCAAACGCTGAACAGCTCGATTCGCATGTCATGTGCCCATGTCGCGAATGCCGGCTCAACAAATTTGAGGGTGATCGAATCGGCATTCTTCTGCTCGGGATCTGCTTCAGCTACAAAATCCCAACGAAGCGGGAGCTTCAGGCCATCAGGTGCAAATGCGAGAGCGCCAGATGCGACCCGAATAGCCGGCTCAATATGGACTTTCGAGTGCAAGGCACGCTCGGCAATGGCCTCTTTTATCTTCGAGGCAGTTCGTGAGCGGGACCGCTCCAGCAGATCAGAGAAGATCATGTTCTGCTGCCCAACGTTACAGATGTGCCGTGGGAAGGCGCAGCCCTGACATTGGCACTGGTGTCTGGTTCGCCTCTTTCTTCTGTTCGATCTTCCGAAAGCCCTGGCTCGGATCGACGGCGTAGAAAGAGAACGGGGCGCTGGATGCCTGCGAATACACACGCTCATCTTCGATCTTCAGCTCTTCCTTCTTAATCTGGATGAACGCCCAGTCATCCATGACCCGCGCAACGAAATAGTGCCACTGCTGGTCAGAGCCACGATAGAGAAGGCCGCCCCGCACAGCCGAACCATACTGAGCATACCACTCGACCACTTCTTGCTTGGTCCACTCGGTCTTGCGGCAGGACGAAAGGAGGCCGCCGACTACCGCTAACCCGAGAATCAGAAGTAAGAAACGTGAGCGCATGTTTTCCGGCGAAGATTGAGGTCAGACACGATGGGGCGCAGCCCCATCGTTGTCTGTGCCGACTGGATCGCCTTTCTTCATTCTGGGGCGGTTCAGCACGCCACTATGAATTTTGAGGATCGCATCTTTGTAGCGCGTGTCGCCACATCCGATCTGTCCCCAAACAACTCGGACTTCGCCGCCCTTCCGATCATACTGCTGGTCAGCTTCGTAAAGGGTCACGATCTGGGATGGGAAAATATACTCGAACTCGGAGAACTCATGCTGTCCCGAACCGTCGCGATTAGCGAGAAGCTCAAACACCCTCTTCGCTTCGATATCGAACAAGTCCGCGCCGTCATAAAGAAGTGCCAGCTCGGGATCACCACTCACGCCGATGAATGACGCCGTGCCGTCCTCTTCATACTCAACCTGAATGGACGCCCCGCAGAAAAAGTCCATGGACTCTCGCTCGGTCTCTAGCGGCAGAGACACTGCAGACAACGCTGCACGGACTTCACTCCGCGTGGCACGAAGCTTGATTGGGCCGATGCCAACGTGGGGCGTGAGAATAAGGCTCTTCATCTTCCGGCGATCAGTGTTATTCAGCCTACGCGAATTGCCTATGCCCGGGGTGGCCCGGTGGGGGCGGAACGCGGGTTAAGCCGTTCGAATTCAACATCTGATTCGGTAGCGTAGGCAATTCTCCGTTGCCAGCAAGACGGAGAATTGCCTGCGATTTACATATCGGGCTGCACCCTTCATGGATCGGCCCATTTCAATTCCGGATTGGATGTCAGCGCTGGCCCAGTCGCCACTCAGCGAGGCACTCAAGGCCGCCTATGTCCGGGAAATCTTGTCCTTCTTGAAGTACTGCAAGGAGTCCCATCTGGCGGCCACCGTCGGCACGGCCCAACGCTTTCTTGGCTGGCGCGAGACCCAGTGCCGCGGCCCCTCACGTGAGGCGCTTAGATGGTTTTATCGGGAGGGCCGAAAGGCCCGGGCCGGCCCGGGCTCGCAAGATGGAGGGGCGGAGAAAGGGGTCGAGCCCCACCTTGCACTTCGCGACTTCCGAGGGGACTGACTGACGAGAATGGCTGGCCGGTCTCAATTCACCTGCGTCCCGAGCGAAATTTCGTGGTGCAAGGTGAGGCTCGACCCCTTCCGGCCGGCTCTGCGTTCGCAGGCAGTGAACAAAGCGCTTGCAAAGGCTTGCTTGGCTCCGGCGGTCGCGAAGATCCAAGTCCGGTAGTTGCCCCGGTTGATAACGTGGTAGATTGCGCCGGGAAATTCCAGGCGGAGCTTGCGGGGCATGCGGCCATCATCAGCCGCTACGACTCCGGCCCAAGGCGCCTCGCGTAACTATTCCGTAAGCATAGGCGCGATGGTGCAAGGTGAGGTCCGACCCCTTCTTGGTTCTCCCCAAGTCTCATCGTAGGTGGCGAATCCGCGCTCAAGGTAACGCAATACCTCTCCCTCGCGAATGGCAGAAAACGAATCTTCAAACGTCTTCTTAACGCGATAGTAGCGTCCGACTACGAATGGCTGCGGAGTATCGTCCATCTTTCTTGCCGATCGTTAAAGATGAGCCACGGCACTGATCGGCGCGACTCGTGCGCCAGCACGAGGCGTGACGAGCAGGGACGTTGGCTCTGGCGCTGGTTAGGCTTTATTTTTTTCGGGTCAAAAGTGATAAGCTGCGCCTCTCCCAGCCGGTCCTTGCCGTCGAAGATCTGAACCGTCCAGATCCCTTCAACCAACTCCCAATCTTCATCGAACGCGTATGAAAACGCCACGACCCGTCCTTTTTCATCCGGGAGCGACTTCTGAATGCGATCAATTCTTGAATAGACCTCACCTGACGGAGACTTCATCTCGGGGAATGTTACGACTAAACGCACACTCTCTAAACGCTTATACTTACCTGATAGCGTGAACGTCACGGCGAGGCCATGCCCCTTGGTCAAGGGTATACCCAAACTCCTTTCGACGACGTCAAATCGATCCCGTAGAACCGAAACACCAGTCGGGCTGCTTTCACTGGGCTGCGACTTCCCGCCAGAAACGGCAACGTGGTAAACGGCGACCGCAACGTCGGCGACTTCGGTGTTAGCGTGCGCTGGCGATAGAGACGCTAGGACTACTGATATGAGCAACAGCAATTTCATATTTTTGCCGAACGATTACGATGAGCCACGGCCGGGCGCCAGCCCGGACGTTGGCTCTGGCAACTGGATCGGCGACTTCATTTGCTCCAGATAATAGCGGCCAGGAGAAAAATCCCGAGCGCAATCTGGCCGCCCACTTGAATCCAGAACTGCAAAGGTGACTCTTCCCTGCTGCATGTCGGAGGACCGCTTAGCCTGGTCCGAATCTCTCCGCAGTAGATCTCCGCGAGGGAGATCGTGACAAAGAAAAGGCCGAAATAAAGCAACCCGCCAAGCCGAAGCATACCATGAGGCAGCGAATCCTTCTTCAGGACTGCGAAAATTCCCAAAGTCCCGCCGAGAACGAAAAACGCCGCGAACAAATAGAAACTGAGCTTCTTCGTGGGTGTCGCAGCGCCTGACATAATCATTCTTCCGCCGATCGTTCACGATGTGCCATGGCGGGGCGCAGCCCCGGCATTGGCACTGGCAGCTGGTTGGGCTTCTTTCTTCATCGGCTGCGGGTAATTTGCCAGACTTCCGAACCAATCGGAATCTCTTCTTCAACGACGCTGGGTGGCAGGATAATCGCACAGGACTTCTTCGTCGGCCTGCCGAACATCTCTAGGCCACTGACCCTCGTGGAAATGGCCGATCCGTCAGGACGGCGAATCTCCAACTCGTCGCCAATATACACTCTGTGAGTAGCGGGCTCGTATGGAACGCCAGGATCAAGAGCAACGCCGCGGCCTTTAATACCGAAGCGAAACTCAACTCGCGATAGAAAGACCGGCTCCATATTTTCGCCCAACGTTAAAGATGAGCCACGACCGCGGCTGGCGCGAGCCGTGCGCAAGCACGGATCGTGACAGCTGTGGTCGTTGGCTCTAGCGCCTGGTTAGCCCTTTTTATCATGGGTGAATCGCGCATCTAGGATTCGCTTGTGCTCC
>DASZPS010000068.1:0-9325 GCA_035549955.1 Lacunisphaera sp.
CTCGCCCTCTTCCAGGCCGGCCGGGCGCTCGCCTGGCTCCGCGGCGCCGATTACCTTTCACCCGCCATCGTCCAGGAAATCTTCCACGACGCCCTGCGTCACCGCGTCGGCCTCACCTACGAGGCCGAGGCGGAAGGCCTCACCACCGACAAGGTGCTCGACCAGGTGCTCATCCGCACGCCCGTGCCGGCCAAGGTCTGACCTTCGCAATTCCCAAACTCCAGAACTCCAAATTCCAAATCAATCCCATGACAGAAACCGCCAAAGCTGCCGCGTGGCTTTGCTTGGGATTCGGGGATTTGGATTTCCTGGGCGTTTGGCGTTTGGTCTTTGGCATCTAACCAGATGATGTCCGCTCCCGCCCAATCTTCCGTTTCCCTCGTCACTTCCCAACTCGCGCTGCTCCGGCAGCTCGAGTGGCGGGTGCGGCATGCCGTGGAAAACGTGCTCAGCGGCGAGTATCGCTCCGCGTTTCGCGGCCGGGGCATGGAGTTCGACCAGGTCGTCAAGTACACCTACGGCGACGACATCCGCGACATCGACTGGAACGTCACGGCCCGCCTCGGCGAGCCCTACCGCAAGAAATTCATCGAGGAGCGCGAAGTTTCTCTGCTCCTGCTGTTCGAGGACAGCGTCAGCCTGCAGTTCGGCTCCGGCGCCCAATCGAAGCGCGAGGCCCTGCTCGAACTCGCGGGCCTCGTGATGATGCTCGGTGCCGTCAATCGCGACCGCGTCGGATTTCTCCACGCGGCCGGGTCGGGCTACACGCTGAAGGAACCGGTCCGCGGCCGCGGCCAGATCCTCCATGCCGCCGCCCAGCTCCTCGGCCAGCCGGCTCCCGCACTTGATTCGGTCCAGCCCCAGACCCCGGAGCCCGGACCCCACACCCCAAACTTCATCCCCTGGCGCCTGCTCGCGAAGGCGGCGCCGCGGCACAGCATCCTGATCTGGCTCGGAGATTTTCCGCCGCGCATCGAACCGGAGGGCTGGAGCGTGCTGACCCGTCGCTACCAGACGATGGGCTTCCGGGTCGAGGATCCTTGGGACCGCAGCCTTCCCTTCGAACGCGTGCTGACGACGTATGATCCCGTTGCGGGCCGCCTCGTTAACCTCAACGGCGCGTCCTCCGCCCAACGTGAAGCTCACGCGGCCTGGGTTGCCCAGCGGGATGCTTCGTTCCGCGCGTTGTTCCCGGCCCCGCTGAGCCGGCTCACCGTGCGCACCGACCAGGAGCGACTCGAGGCGCTGGTTCGCTTTTTCCACGCCCGCATGGCAGCCGGTCAGCGGCGTTGAACGGCTACAAGCAACCAGGACCAAGAACCAAGCACGCCATGCACACTTCCCTTCCCGTCCCTTGCCACCTGTCACCTGATTCGTGTCCGTTCGTCCCCTGATGCCCCTTACCAACTACACGTTCCATGACCCATGGTGGCTGCTGGCTTTGCTGGCCCTGCCCCTGCTCATGTGGCTGCGGGGCCGGCGCGGGGCGCCCGTGTTGGTCGTGCCCTATGCCGCAGTCTGGCACCGCCCGTCGCTCATCCCGAGTTCGCGGTGGCCCGCGGCATTCGCCGTGATCGGGATCGTCCTCCTGGTGGTGGCGCTCGCCCGGCCGCAAAAGGTCGAGGACAAGCGCGAGGTCAAGCAACAGGGCTACGACCTGATGCTGGCCATTGACCTTTCCGGATCGATGCTGGCCGAGGACTACGAACGCGGCGGCGAGCGCATCAACCGCCTCCAGGCGATCAAGCCGATCATCCAGGCTTTCATCAACCAGCGGACCAGCGACCGCATCGGCATGGTCGTCTTCTCCGGCCGCGCCTACACCCTCGCCCCCCTCACCTTTGACCATGACTGGCTCTCACGACAGGTGGAACGACTCAAGCTCGGGATGATCGAGGACGGCACCGCCATCGGTGATGGCCTCGGGGTCGCCCTCACCCGCCTCGAACAGGCGAAGCGCGAGGAGGGCGCCAAGCGCAAGGGCGCGTTTGTCGTCCTCATGACCGACGGCGCCAACAATCGTGGCATCCTGTCGCCCGAGCAATCGACCGAGATCGCCCGGTCGCGCGGCATTCCCGTGTACACGATCGGCGCCGGCCGCGATGGGCTGGTGCCCATGCCCGTGTTCGACGACAACGGCAACAAGATCGGTTACCGCCGCGCCCTTTCCGACCTCGATGAAGGCCAGCTTCGCGCCATGGCCGATGCCACCGGGGGGCGGTTCTTCCGCGCCTTCGACGTCGACACCGCCGAGCGGGCGTTCGCCGCCATCGACGCGTCGCAGAAGATCGAGTTCCAAGCCAAGTCCTACCTGCTCACGACCGAGCTGTTCCATTGGGCGGCCTACCCCGGGGCCGCGCTGCTGTTCCTCGGCGCCTTGATTGCCGTGCCGCCGCAATTGCCTTTCCGCCGCCGGCGCGCGGTCTCGCCTGCATGAGCTTCCACTCGCCGCACATCCTCTGGCTGCTGGTGCCGCTCGTCCTGCTCTTTTCGTGGGAGCTGGCCCGTCATGCCACGCAGGCCGTTGCCCACTGGCCCAAGATCGCCCGCGCCTGGGCGGGAGCCTTCGATGTCTCGCTTGGCACGCAGCACACGACGGCGGAAACCCGCCCGCGCATCTGGCTGTGGTTCGGACTCGCGCTGTGCATCGTCGCGTTCGCCCGCCCGCAATGGGGCGTGATCGAGGAACAGGTGTTCGACCAGTCCCGCGAGGTGATCATCGCCGTGGACCTTTCCCGCTCCATGCTCGCGCAGGACGTGAAACCCTCCCGGCTGGACCGCAGCAAGCTCCTCATCCAGTCGCTGCTCGACGGACTCAAGGGCGAGCGCGTCGGCCTCGTGCTGTTCGCCGGCACTGCCTTTCTCCAAAGTCCGTTGAGCGCCGACTACGAGGTGCTCCGGGAATTCCTGCCGGCCCTGAGCCCCGATTACCTCCCCGAGGGCGGCTCCAACTACAAGGCGATGCTTGAAGCCTCGATGCAGGCCTTCGGCACCTCGACCGCCGACCGCTACCTCATCGTCCTGAGCGACGGCGAAAGCACGGTCGACGACTGGAAAAGCCTCACCGATTCCGTCAAGGCCAAGGGCATCCGCGTCATCGGCCTCGGCGTCGGCACGGCCCAGGGTTCGTTCATCCCCGACGCGAGCGGCGGGTTCGTCAAAGACGAACGCGGCGCGGTGGTCATGACGCGCCTGAACAGCGCCACCCTGCAGGAGCTCGCACAGCTGACCGCCGGCGCTTACACCGACGCCAGTGCCTGGGTCGACCTGCCCGGCCTGCTCGGCAAAACCGTCGAGGCCGGCCGCAAGGGTGAATTCTCGGAGAAGAACACGGCGCGCCTGATCGAACGATTCCAGTGGTTCCTCGCGCCGGGACTGCTGCTCCTGTTCCTGAGCTTTTGGGCCGAATTTCCCGTCCGCCCCCGCGAGCGCGCCCTGCCCCTGGGTAATGCCAGGCGTCAGCAGGCCGGGGTCAGAGGACAGCCCGCGGTGGTCGCGTCCTTGGTCCTGGTCAGCCTTCTGTCCGCGGCCCTCTGTACCCCGTCCTCAGTTGCCGCGGCGGAGCAGCCGGGCGATACGCTGGCCGCGCCGCTCAGCAAGACCGTGGCCCGGCTTTCCGGCCAGGCGGATCTCAGTGCCAAGGATTGCGCGGAGCTCGCCTCGACCACCATCACCTATGGCCAGCGCGTGCAGGCCGCCCAGCAACATCCGCCCGCGACCGTCATCCGCGATGCCCTGCAGGGCGTGGATCTGGGCGAAAAACTCGATGCCAAGGCGGCGGACTGGCCCAAGCTGCGCGCCGAGCTCGAGGCACTGCTCAAGCAGGACGAGCAGAAAAAGCAGGACGAAAAGAAGGAGGACCAGAAAAACGAAGACCAGCAGAAACAAGACCAGCAGCAACAGCAGGACCAAAAACAGGATCAGCAATCGCAGGACCAGCAGCAGCAGGACAACCAGCAAAAACAGGACCAACAACAACAGCAGCAGCAGGACCAGAAACAAAAGCAGAACCAGGACGCGTTCGGCGACATGAAGGACCAGCAGGAACAGAAATCGGACCAGAAGCCCCCCCCGCCGAAGCCCGGAACCCAGAAGGTCGGCGGCCAGCAGGAACAGAAACCCGCCGAGGAACAGAACCCGGAGCTAGCCATGCCCCTCCAGAAACTCGACCAGGTCCGCAACCAGGATTCCCCGGCCAAGCTGCAGCAGCTCATGCAGGGCAAGCCGCAAAAGCCCAAGACCAACGGCAAGGATTGGTGATTTTCACATGCGTCGTTTCCTCCACCGCATTTCTCTTTTCCTCGTAGGGGCGCGGACTCGCTGCGCCCTTGGGACGTCGGCCAGGCTTGGGCGCAGCAAGGCTGCGCCCCTCCTCCTGCTTCTCCTCGGGCTGCCGTTCTCGGTCTTCGCCCAGTCCGTCCGCTGGGATCCCCCCGGCGGCCAGCTCGGCACCAACCAGGTCAGCAAACTCTCGCTGATCTTCGAGGATTGCGAACCCGACGGCGACCCGCGCCTGCCCGTGGTGGATGGCCTGCAATTCGGCCGCCCGTCGACCAGCAGCCAGACCACCATCGTAAACTTCAAGATGTCGCGGACCTTTTCGTTCGATTTTCCGGTCCGTCCGTCCAAGCGCGCCAGCATCACCATCCCGGCCTTCGAAATCAAAACCGACAAGGGCATGATGAAGGTGCCGGCCGCAACCTTCACCGTCGGCGATGCCACCGTGGGCAATTCCGGACTCGCCCTGGCGGACGTCGCAACGGCCAAGCTGGCCGTGCCGCGGACCGTCGTGTGGGCCGGTGAGGTCTTCCCGGTCACCTACACGCTGGATGTCGTGCGGCGCTATTTCCACTCCCTGGGCTCAATCCTTGAATGGCAGGGCACGCCGGCCGTCACCGAGGATTGGAGCAAGGCAGATCCTGGCGAGGTGATCGTCCGGGGCGAGCGTCGCGTCGTATCGACCCAAAACACCCGGGCGGAGATCAAGCAGCCGGGCATCTACAGTCTCAAGCCTGCCACCCAGATGGTGAACCTGATGGTCGGGTCCACCGGTTTTGGCCTGTTCACCCAGCCCAATGTCGAACAGCGGCTGCTCGAATCGAACCCGCTCGAAATCACCGTGAAGGCGCTGCCGTCCGCCCCGCCCGGATTCAACGGCGCCGTCGGTGACTTCGCCTTCATTTCCAAGGTCGTGCCGCTCACCACCGGCGTGGGCGAACCAATCACCTGGACGCTCGAACTCAGCGGTTCGGGCAACTGGCCCGACATTCCCGGCCTGCCGTCGCGCGAGGCCTCCAATGACTTCCAAGTCGTCCAACCGAAGTCGAAACGCACCATGAAGGAGGGCTCGCTCTTCGAGGGCGTGCTCAGCGAGGACGTCGTCCTCGTCCCCACGAAACCCGGCTCCTACACGCTGGCGCCGGTGCGATTCACGTACTTCGACCCCAAGTCTGGCACGTACAAAACGATCTCCACCGAACCGGTCACCGTTACCGTCACGGGGGCGGCGGCGCCCGCGCCGGCGCCGGCGAACTCCGGCGCCCCGGTGCAATTCTCCCTCACCCCGACATCGCCGGCACCCGCCACCCCTTCCTTGCCGACACCGACCGCGCCGGTGCCGCCCGAGAACCTGCCGCGCGACCCGATCATGGAGCCGGCGCATGGTTTCAGCCCCCGGGCCCTGCGGCCGCTGGTGACGATCTGCATCCTGGCCGCCAGTGTCCCGCCGTTGCTGCTCTGGCTGCTGCTGGCTGCCCTGCGCTCGCGCGAGCGGGATCCGCAACGCCGCCGGCGCGAGGCATACCGCGCCCTCACCGTCGCTCTCGCGGAACTCCGGGCCGCGGGCGCGCAACCGGCCGCCCTGGCCGCCCAGCTGAGGTCGTGGCAGCAACATGCCGCCGCGCTCTGGGAAATCCCGCATGCCGCGCCCGGCACCCCGCTGGTCCAAGCCAGCGTCGCCCGCGCGGCCAGGGAGGCCGCGAATCCCTGGGCTACGCTCTGGTCCGAAGCCGACCGCGCGCTGCACAGCCGCGAGTCCAACCTCCCGGGTGACTGGACCGTCCGGGCCGAACGCGCCCTGCAGGCCGTCAAGGTCCCCGCTTGGAATCCGTTCTCCCTTTTTGCTGGCCGGCACCTGCTCCCGTTCCTCTTTGTTTTCTGCGTCCTGTTTGTGCCGCCGCCGGTCAGCGCAGAAACCGCCGCCGACTCCTACAAGCGCGGCGAATTTGTCGCGGCAGGAAGCGAGTGGGCGAAATCCGTCAAGGCGGCACCCACCGACTGGGTCGCCCGCCACAACCTCGGCCTGGCCTTGGCCCAGCAGGAACGCTGGCCGGAAGCCACCGCGTATTGGACCAGCGCATTCCTGCTGAACTCGCGGGCCGATGTGACGCGCTGGGATCTTTCCCTCGGCCTCCAACGTTCCGGCCTCGCTGAGCCGCAGTTGGTCGATCTGTCCCGCGGCGAGGGCACCGGCCGGCTCATCCGTCTCGCCACTCCCGGCGAATGGCAGCTCGCCCTTGTGATCGCTGCGCTGTTGCTGGCGATCGCCCTGGTGCTGTTGCTGCTGCAGGGCTACCGGCGCATCGGCGGCTGGGGCCGACCGACCGCGCTGACGACCATCCTCGCCGCCATCCTGCTCGCCGCATCCGCGACCTTCAGCCTCCGCGCCTACGGGCCGCTCGCCAATCCGGAAGCCGTCTTCGTCTGGAAGGCCAGCACGCTCCGCAGCATCCCGACGGAGGCGGACACTTCGCAAAAGACCTCGCCCCTCTCAGCCGGCTCGATCGCGATCGCCGAAAAGACCTTCCTCGGCTGGACCCAACTTTCGTTTCCCGGCGGCCAGGGCGGCTGGGTCCGCACCGAGGATCTCATCCCGTTGTACCGATAGCCGGATTTTTCCGCGGACGACGGGTTGAAGTGCGTTATCGATGTTGGGGTCGAGTGTTCTTAACCCAGGGCGGTTTTCCGCACCATGCGGGCAAGCGATCTGCCCGGATTGAGCCGCGCCACTTCATCCAGCCGAATCCAGGCCAGGTCCTTGGACTCGTCGCTGATTGCCAGCGGCTCGGCGGGATCGGCCTCGAACAGGAAGCGGACGTCAAAATGCCAGTGCTCCGCTTCGGCTCCGCGCGCCGGGATCCGGTGCCGGTCCACATCGAAAATCTCAGGCGACACCAACCGGAGTCGCGTAAGTCCCGATTCCTCCCGCGCCTCGCGCAGGGCGGCGGCCGCCAGGTCGGTCTCGCCGTCCACATGGCCGCCGAGCTGCAGCCAGCGGTCGAGCTTGCGGTGATGGGTGAGCAATGTGCGCTCCCGTCGCGGATCCACGATCCACGCGGAGGCGGTCACATGGCCTTCGCGACACGTGCGCCACAGGCAATCCGGGTGCGCCGTGATGAACGGGACATATTCCGCCAGCATCGCGGCCTCGTCGCCCAGCTCGACTCGCGCCTGATGCCGCCGCAGCAGGGCGGCGACATCCTTCAGCGTCATCGGGTCTGGAACCACTTCGATTCCACCTTCGCTTCCCGCGCAATTTCGATTTCGGCAAAAATGTCCGGCACCGAGTTCGCCACGCGAAACAGCTCCATGTTGGAGGGCTTGAAAAACTTCTCGGCCAGCATCCGCTCGAAAAGGCGGATCAAATCATCATAGAATCCGTCCTGGTTGAAGAACACGCATGGCTTTTTCACCACGTCGAGCTGGCGCAGTGTCAGGATTTCCATGATCTCCTCCAGGGTGCCGAAGCCGCCCGGCAGGCAGACGAACGCGTCCGCCCGCGTCTCCATCAACAGCTTGCGCTCGCGCATGGTGACGACGGTCACGAGTTCGTCGGCCTCATCGAAGGCCAGTTCGCGCGCCTTCATGAACTCGGGGATCACGCCGACGACCCGCCCGCCCGCCGCCTTGGTGCCGCGGGCGACCGCGCCCATCAGGCCGGTCTTGCCGCCGCCGTAGACGAGCCCCCAGTTGCGCGCCACCAACTCGCGGCCGAGTTGTTCGGCCGCCGCCGCGTATTTCGGGTCAAGCCGGTCGCTGGAGGAGCAATAGACGCACAGGAGCTTCATTCTGAAACCACGAATGAACACGAAGGGACACGAATTCAATGCCAGCTTCCGGGCCATTTTTTCCGTGGTTCCCGCCCCAATCGTGTCTATTCGTGTCCATTCGTGGTTGACCCTCTTCCAACTTACCGCGGACGGCTCGCGCCGTCGCCCACCGGCCTCCTGCACCTGGGCCATGCCCGGACGTTTTGGACGGCACAGGAGCGGGCGCGAGCTGCCGGGGGGACGCTGCTGCTGCGCAACGACGACCTCGACGCCGCGCGCTGCCGGCCCGAATTCGCCACCGCCATGCAGGAAGACATGCACTGGTTCGGCCTCGCGTGGACCGGGCCGATGATCTCGCAAAGCCAGCGGATCCCGCTCTACCGCGCAGCGCTCACCCGCCTGCATGCAGGCGGATTCATTTATCCGTGCCATCGCTCGCGCAAGGACGTGCTCGCGGCGGCCGGGGCTCCCCATGATGGCGACGAAAACGACGAACCCCTCTACCCACCGGAGTTTCGCCCGCCACCCGAAGCCCCGCTGCCTGCACTCTCGGCGCCGACCGCCGTCAACTGGCGCTTTCGGGTCCCCGACGGCGAAGCCCTGGGCTTCAGCGACGGACACTTCGGCGAGCAACATGCGGTGGCCGGCCGCGATTTCGGTGATTTCCTGGTCTGGCGAAAGGATGATGTCCCAAGCTATCAACTTGCATGCATGGTCGATGACGCCGACCTCGGCATCACTGAAGTGGTGCGCGGCGCGGACCTGCTGAAATCCACTTTCCGCCAACTGTTGCTATTCCGCGCGCTGGGCTTGGTCGCCCCGGCATATTTTCACTGTCCGCTGGTCACCGATGACCAGGGCGTGCGGCTGGCCAAGCGCCACGATGCGCTGGCGTTGCGCACCCTGCGCGAACAAGGCCGGCATCCTGACGAAATCCGGTCCGCGTGGAAATAGTTTACCCCCCTTCCGGTTGTAGCCGGGGGCGGTGACCCCGGACCGGCCTCAGCGAGGCCGGCTACAGTGCCGCTGTTCCCCAGGAAGAGGTGGGCGTCGGTTTCTCCGTTCGACAAGCTCAGGACCCCGAGCCGGTCGAGGGGCACACCGACGTCAGGTTTGCACGCTTCGTGAGTCCTTGACGGCGATATGTCCTGTTGTTCGCTTCCTGATGTGGCGTGCTCGCCACCAAGGATCAGTCGCGCAGCCTACGCTGCGGCTGGGAGATCGCCGACCACCAAAAGGTGGAACGCGCTGACCTCAGCGCGTTGCGGCGCAGCCGC
>DASZPS010000069.1:0-10699 GCA_035549955.1 Lacunisphaera sp.
AACAGGCTGCCGCTGACGCGGGAGACGTGACGATCGCCCATGAGCGTGACAACCGGGACCCCCATCCACAGCGCCTCGCAGGTCGTCGTGGTGCCGTGATAGGGGAAAGTATCGAGCGAGATGTCCACGCGCCGGTACACCGCGAGGTGTTCCTCGGTCGTGGTCGTGCGTTCGAGGAATTCCACCCGGTCGCCCGCGAGGCCGGCGGCGGCCAGGCGCTCGAAATAACGCTGCCGCGTGGCGGCATCCCCCAGGCCGCGGCCTTTCAACAGCAGCCTCGAATTGGGCACGGCGGCCAGCACGCGGGCCCACAAGGCCAGCATCGTGTCGGATATCTTGGCGAGATTGTTGAAGCAGCCGAAGGTCACCGAACCAATGTTCGTATTACGAACATTGGGGGAGGGAACGGTGCACGGCGCCGGGCCGGGCTCGGGGGCGCCGGCGGGCGGCTCGTAGACCCATGCGGTCGGCGCGAAACGCACGAGCTTTTCCGTGGCCAGCGCATCGGCGTCGCCCTCGGGATCCACGACCCCGTCGGTGAAGCGATAATGGATGGCCGCCAACCCGGTGGTGTTGGGATAGCCGAGATAGTTGATCTGGACCGGGGCCAGGTGCTTCGCGAAAAGCGGGAGCCGGCAGTTCATGCCCGTGTGTCCGGCCAGGTCGATGAGGATGTCGGGCTGGTCCGCGCGGATGGTCCGCTCCACGGCTTCGGCCGGCTGGCCGACAAAATTGCGCCACACCGCTGCGAGGGACTTGAGGCGTGTCGAAACGGCGTCCTCCCGGAAATGGTCGTGGTAAAGGTAGATTTCGAACTGCGTCGCATCGAGATGCCGCAGGAGCGGCTCGAGGAAATACGCGCAGGAATGGGCGCGCAGGTCGGGCGAGAGGATCGCGAGGCGCAGGCGGCGGCCGGGCTCGGGTGAATTCGAAAAGGCGGGGACCGCGTGCCGGCCCACGGCCCGGCCGAACGCGACATGTTCGGCGAAAAGCTGTTCGGGCGCGAGTTGATCCGTGTGGTTGAGCGCAAACAAACGGTAGCTGCGCGCCTCGTGGCAGTTCGGCTCCTGCTCGAGGTATTTCTCGTAGGCGGCCACCGCCTCGGGGAGGCGGTGCATCTGGTGAAGCGCCTGCGCCCGGCCATACCAACCCTTCGCGTAGGCGGGATCGGCGGCGATGGCCTTTTCGTGACACGCCAGCGCGTCGGCGTAACGGCCCGACAGGCTGAGCGTGAGGCCGTAATTGTACCAGCCCTTGGCAATTCCCGGCTGCAGCCCGACCGCCTGCCGGTGGGCCTCGATGGCCGCGGCCAGTTTGTCCTGGAGCTTCAGGCAGTACGCCAGCGTCTCCCAGCCTTCGTGCGCCTTGGGGTCGAGGGCAACGGCACTGCGAATAACCGGCTCGGCTTCGACCGCCCGGCCGGCGGCGATCAGGGCATGGCCGAACCGCAAGGCGCACGGCGCGTGCTTGGGCCCCAGCTTGTGGGCGCGGCCGAGCAGGTCGAGCGCCTCGGCGGTGCGACCCTGCTGCTGGGCCGCGATGCCCGACAGGTGCACGGCATCGAAGTTATTCGGCAAGGCCGCGCGCACCCGGCGATAAATGGCCACAGCCTGGTCCAGCCGGCCGGCGCGATGGTGCACGATGGCTTCCTGCAACTGACGTTGGTACTGGGCGGCGGACATTCGAGGGATGGCGCGAACGCCGCCAGGCCGCGAAAGCGGGGCGGAAGATTCGCAACAATAGGCATCGGCCTCCCACGCCGGAACTTGAGGGGAAAGGAATGGTGGAGTGCGTTGCTCCCCAAAGCGCTTGAACAAGGCGCACCCGTGCCCAAACCCGCGCGTTGGGGAGCAACGCGCTCCACCGGTCCTGCCACTCGCGCGCACCACCTAAAAAAGGGTGATTTTGCATGGGGGAAAACCACTCAAGATTGCCCGCCGGGAGACGTTGTTTTGCAGCAACGCGACACCAAGCCGGACCAATAAAGCCGGTGGTTACCGCCCTGCTTCCTCCTTCATGTTGACCGCTTCCCATCCACCCGTGGCCGCCAAGTATTCGGATGATATTATCCGCAGCCGGATCAACGCCTGCCCGAAACTGGCCTCGTTGGGCCGCATCAACTCGGCCCTGCGCGAACTCGTCAATTCCGACACCAGCATGGCGTCGCAAATCGCGGAGATCATCCGCCGCGACCCGTCGCTGACCGCGCGCCTGCTGCGCATGGTGAACTCGGTCTACTACGGGCTTTCCAACAGCGTCAGCAACATCGAGGAAGCGATCTTCTTCCTGGGCCTGCGCCAGATTCGCGAGCTCGCCATGGCCACCCCCGTCATCGAGGAAATGGCTTCCTTTCAAAACGGCAGCAAGACGCCCCTGCCGTGGAAAGACCTCTGGGCGCACAGCCTCGGCACCGCGATCCTGACGCGCGAGATCCTCGGGGCCCTGCCCATCACGATCGATGACGACACCGACTACCTCGTCGGGCTCCTGCACAACGCCGGCAAAGTCGTCATGGCGCATGCGTTTCCCGAGGAACTGGCGGAGATTTGCGGGACGAAATTCGAGACCGCTGCCGACGTCTGCCGGAAGGAAATCGAGCTCATCGGCTGGGACCACGGCCAAATCGGCGCCGTGTACCTCGAGCGCCACAAGATGAGCGAGGAGATCGTCCTCGCCGTCCGCCACCACAATCATCCCGCCGAGGCGCCCCGCCACCAGATTTTCGCCGCGGCCGTCCAGGTCGCAGACTGCCTCGTGCGCCATGCCGGCGTGATGGGCGGTTTCGAGAAAATCGATCCGATCCAGCGCGATGCCTGGCTGCAGGCGGAAGGCTGGCACATCCTTTACGGCGCCGATGGCCCCGAGACCCGCCTCGCCCGCGCTGCGATCGACAACGCGCTCCCCCGCCTGCCCCAGATGCTCAGTGGCTTGGTGTGATCAGGGCCGGGGCCTTACGCCCCGACCCCGCCCGCGGTCGAAATCCCTGGGAGGCGCAAATCCCCCCCCTTTCAATTCGTCACGCTGCCTACACGCCAGCGCCCGCGAAGAAAATCGCATACCAGCTCATAGGTTCCCGCTGCCCTTCTTATCAGTTTCCGCCCCGGGTTTGCCGCCTCAAGTTCAGCCCTCCCGGGCCGATTTCAACCAGCGATGTCTGTCGTGATTTGCGATTCTCCTGCGGGGGCCACCGCCTCCCCGCTGCCAGAGGCTTTGCTCGGTGCTTGGACCGGCAGTGCCGCCTTCGTCTATTGCCGCGACTTCACGGGCAATTTTACCGCGGTCAACGACGCTTTTGCCCGGAAATTCGGCCGTCCCGCCGACCAGTTCGCCGGCAAACCGGCCTCGAATCTCGTCCACCACGATGACGTAAAATCCTTCGCCCGCGCGAACGAGTCCATCCAGCGCGGCCCGAACACCGCCACCCACGAGCAGCGCTGGCTGACACCGCAGGGCTGGCGCTGGATCGATTGGGAGGAGAGCGCCATTTTCAGCGTCGAGGGCGGCGTGATCGGCGTCCGGGCCGTCGGGCATGACATCACCCGCCGTCGCCTGGCCGAGGAGCAGTTCCACAAGCTTTCGAGCGCGGTCGAGCAATCGCCGATTGCCATCGCGATCACCGACGCCGACGGCGGCGTGCAATATGTGAACGCCAAGTTCACGGCCACGACCGGCCTGACGCTCGAAACCATCCTCGACCGCGAAATCGATGTGCTCCGGGAGGGGCATCCCAGCGAGGAAGCCTACCGCGAGTTCCGCGAACGCGTGCGGGCCGGCCAGGAGTGGCGCGGGGAAATCACCCGCCAGACGCCCGAAGGTCGCGCGATCTGGGAATCCGTGCAGGTTTGCTGCCTGCGGAATTCCCATGGCGAGATCTCCAACATGCTCGTGCTGCGCGAGGACATCAGCGAACGCAAGTTGCTCGAGGCCCAGCTCCGCCAGGTGCAAAAGATGGAAGGCATCGGCACGCTGGCCGGTGGCATCGCCCACGATTTCAACAACATCCTCGCCGTCATCAACGGCTACGCCGAGTTGTGCGTGCTCAACTCCAACGAGCCCGCCATCATCCAGAAGAGCGTCCGGGAAATCAAGCGGGCCGCCGAACGCGCCACGGGCCTCGTGCGCCAGATCCTCACCTTCAGCCGCAAGGCCGAGGTGCACGTCGCCTCGCTCAACCTCAACCAGCACCTGCGCGACCTCACCGCGCTGCTGGCCGAGACGTTCCCGCGCAACATCACCTTCCAGTTCGCGCTCGACGAGAGCCTGCCGCCCCTACTCGCCGACCAGAACCAGCTCCAGCAAATCGTCCTCAACCTCTGCGTAAACGCGCGGGACGCCATGCCGAACGGCGGCACCATCACGATCGCCACGTCCCGCCTCGAGGGCGAGGCGATCCCGGGAGCCATGCTCCGCCGCCAGCCTTGCGCCTGCCTCAAGGTCATCGACACCGGCACGGGCATGCCGCCCGAGGTCCGCGAGCGTATTTTCGAACCGTTCTTCACCACGAAGGGGGTCAACAAGGGCACCGGCCTGGGCCTCGCCGTCGTCTACGGGATCGTGGCCAGCCACGAGGGCTGCATCGACGTCGAGAGCGCCGTCGGCCAGGGCACGACGTTCCGGGTCTGCCTGCCGTTCGCCGAAGCCCACATGCCCGCGGCGCCAACCTCGACCAAGCCCGGTGAGTTCCCCGGCGGCACCGAATCCATCCTGGTGGTGGACGACGAGGCCCCGCTGCGCCAGCTCCTCGAAACGAGCCTCGGCCGCAAGGGCTACACCGTGACCACGGCAGTCGATGGGCTGGAAGCGATCGATTTTCTGGGGCGCGGCGATCGCAAGTTCGATGTCATCCTGCTCGACCTGAACATGCCCGGCGCCACCGGCGTCGAAGTGCTGAAGGTTGTAAAAGCCACCCAACCGAACGCCAAGGTCCTGGTTCTGACGGGCCACCTCACCCCCGAGTCGCGCGCCCAGTTCGAACAGCTCGGCCAGCACAACTTCGTCCGCAAACCTTACACCCTCGATGCTTTGGGGCGCCAAATCCGCACCCTTCTTGCCGAACGGACGTAAATTCTTAGCAAACCCTTTAACCATAAAATCTTGAGAGCGCCCCCATCTCAGCTTCCGCCGTGCAATTCCCCTCAAGATATCCCGAGCCAGACCGTTTAGGAGAGACAGCGAATCAGAATCATCCGCTGAAATGGAATATTTCTCCTTTCATGCCTTGTCGTTTTCCAACCACCCCGCCTCGCGGCGGGGCAGCTTCGGCTTTGTGCCGTCTGGCCCTGGCGTTGCTGCATCTCACGATGGTTGCAACAGCCCACGCCGCCCATCGGACTTTGGCCACGCCGCGGCCCGAGTCCCGACCGTACATGCCGAGCATGGGGACGCCGGCGTTGCGTTTCATGGAAGCGATGCCGATCGCGCCGGTTCTGTCGAAACCGATCGCCAGCGGGCCGCCGGTGGCCGCGAGCGGTCCGGAAGTGGCCGAGGTGAATCTCGCCAACAACCAGGCCGCGGCGTCGACGCCGCCCATGCCCCTGCCGGCCCAACCGGCTCAGTTGGCTCCGGTTACGCCATCGGCGGCGCCGCAGCCGGAACAGCCGGCCACCCCCACGCCGAAACCGCAACCGATCATCCCGGACGATACGCGCCGGAAACTGCAATCGCAGGATTTTCTCCCCTTGTTCCGTTTCCCGGGACCGAACGACGCGTCGGAAGACGTCAGCGTGCCGGCCGTCCCGACTCCGCCTGCGCCCGGCGTGTTGCCGCCCAGTTCCGCCACCTACCAGCAGCGCTAGTTCTCGCCTTGGCGCTGCCTGTCGTCGCGACGGCCAAGGAAGGGGCCAAGCCGGATGCCCGCGCGGAAGCGGCCAAAACGGTTGCCCAGGCTGAAACCGCCAAAGAACCGGCCAAACTCAAGTCGGTGCTGGAGAAACCCGAAGCACCGAAGGAGAAGCCCGACCTCAAGGCCGCGGTCCTCGAGGCGATGCCGAAGGTGCCCGCGCCCACGGTTATCCCGCCGCCCCCGCCGCCCAACTTCGACGTGGATTCCAAGCTCCACCCGGCGGCCGCCGCCGTGCCTTCGCCGGCGGAGGAGTTGCACAAGGAAGCCCGCGGTCTGATCAACCTTGGCACCAGCCTGACCGAACGCGGGGACTTCGTCGCCGCCGAGATCGCTTTCCGCCAGATCATGAACAACCGCCGGTATGCTCCGGCCGACCTCGGTGACGCGTTGCTGGGCCTCGCGCGGATGCATCGCAAGCAGGCCGCCTATACCAAGGCCGCCGCCGTCTACGAAAAGTTCCTCAAGCTCTATCCCGAGGATCCCCGCGTTCCTGACGCCCTGCTCGAACTCGGCCGCTCCCAGCGCGCGATGGGCGCGCCCCGCAGCGCCATCAATCGATTCTACAATGTCATCAATTCCACCCTGAAGCTGCCGCCCGAGAGCTACGAGCACTACCTGCTCCTCGCCAAGACCGCCCAATTCGAGATCGCCGAGACGCATTTCGAGACCGGCAATTTCGCCGAGGCGGCCAAATTCTTTGACCGCCTGCGCCTCCTCGATCTCGCGCCCGAGGACCGCGCCCGGGCCCATTTCAAATCCGGTTGCTCGCTGCTCAACGGCGGGGAATCCGAAAAGGCCGCCGCCAAACTCGCCCAGTACATTGACCAATGGCCCAATGACGTGAATGTCCCCGAGGCCCGCTACCTGCTGGCCCGCACCCTGCGGGAACTCGGTCGCGGCGAGGAAGCGCTCAACATCACGCTCGCCCTGCTCCGCACGGAATCCGCCAATGCCGCCACGGACCCGAAGACCTGGGCTTACTGGCAGCGCCGCACGGGCAACCAGCTCGCCAACGACTTTTTCCAGGGAGGCGACACGCTCAGTGCCGTCGCGATCTACGAAGGCCTCGCCCGTCTCTCCGACTCCCCCTCGTGGCGCCTGCCGATTATTTACCAGACCGGCCTGTGCTACGAGCGCCTGCGGCAACATGACCGCGCGACCCAGGCGTACCGCGACATCATGGATTCGGTGGCGCAGCCCAAGGGCAAGGAACCTGTTCCGCCGGAACTTACCGAACTCGCCAAGATGGCCGAATGGCGCATCGGCCAGCTCGAGTGGAGCGACAAAACCGAAACCCAGTTGACCAAGTTTTTCAGCGCGACTAATCCGCCCCCATCATCCGCGCGCCCCGCTTCCACGCCTCCTCCTCCCGCCAATGACCCCGATGCAAGCCCTGCAGCAACACCAAGAGCTCTGTAACGAGCTTCACCAGCTCGCCCTTGAGGAGAACAGCTTCCTCCAACAACACCGCCGCACACCCGACGCCGCGCTGCTGGAGAAAAAGAAGGCCTTGCTCGCGCGCCTCGACGAAACGCTTGCGGCCCTGCGCGCCCAGCCGCGCCACAGTGCCGAGGGCGCGCCCTATCGCGCCGCCCTCGAAAAAACCCGCGCCCGCATCCTCCAGATCCTTCAGCTCGACCGCGAAAACGAACAACTGCTGTTGCGTTACAGCCTCGCCGGCCCCGCGGGGGGTGTCGCGGCATCGGCCGTCCCCACTCCGGCCCCGTCGGTGCTGCAGAAGATCTATCAGCGGCACAGCTGAGTTTTCTTTTTTGATCGCCGGCTGTCGACGCCCGCTGCGGTCCAATCCGGGCGATGACTTCGCCGGACAGCGCCCACCCGCCGCCAAGCGTTGCACAATTGGTATTCCCCGCAACGCGTTGTTTTACAGGCAATAATGCCGTCGTTAACGAGTTATTCCCAAAAGTTTGCCAAGAAATGACCGATATAGGAATTCGTGGTCCAGCTCAGCCCCCCTGCTCCATCCCCCTCTGCGCTCACCCTCGATGAGATGGTGCGCGAGTTGGACCGGCTGCCGGCGGCGCCGCGCGTGCTGCCGCGCCTGAAGCAGCTGCTTTCCGACGGCAACACGGCCATGAGCGATGTCGTGGAAATGGTGCGGCTCGATCCCGGCATCGCCGCCCGCGTCCTGCAGTTCGGCAACAGCGCTTATTTCAGCCACGGCCTGCGGTGCTACACCGTCGAGGAGGCGGTCAATCGCGTCGGTTACGATCAGATCTATGAACTCGTCGCCACCGCCGTCGCCTCGCAGGTGCTCGTGCGTCCGCTGGCCACGTACGGCATGGAAATCGACGAATTGTGGGAAAACTCCATCGCCTGCGCCCTCGCGTCCGAGGAGCTGGCATCGTCCCTCGGCGCCGATCGCAACATCGCCTACACGATCGGCCTGCTGCACAGCATCGGGATGGTCGCGATCGACGATTGGGCCACGCGCCGCCGTCCCGGGCTGAGGCTGGCCTCCAAGGGGCTGCCCCTCGAAACCTGTGAATCCGAACGTGCCGCCCTGGGTTTCCACCATGCGGAGGCCGGTGCCACCCTGCTGCGCCTGTGGGCCTTTCCGCAAGTGATGTCCGAGCCGGTGCGCTGGCAATATCTGCCCAATGGAACGGCCGCCCATTTCCAGCTCGCGGCTGTGCTCCACGCGGCCAAGTGGCTGCGCACCATGGTGGTGAATCCCAAGGCCGCGCCGGCCCGCCCGCAGGCCGCGCTCCTCGGGAGCCTGAAGCTGACCAATCGCCAGCTCGACAAGCTCGTCGGCGAAGTCGCCGCCAAGTTCCGGGCCATCAACGTCCAGCTCCAGACCCTGCAGGAGCGGACGGTCTCCGTGCGCTTTCCCGCCGGAGAGCGCCACATCGCGCAAGGCAACGGCCCGCTGCGGCGGTAAGGTCGCCAGGTGGCGCGCACTGCCCCCCAGTGCGCGGGTTGGGAGGGCCTGCGATTAAAGCTCGCTGAGGAGCAACACGCTCCCCCTCCGATCTGCCAAAACGCGCAAGATTATGAAGGACTTGGGCCGGCCGAGGTGTTATGCCTCGGGCCACAACTTCAACTTCTGCGCCATGAAACCGCCACCCACCGACCCACTTGATCCGCTGCTCGACCGCTGGTCCGAAGTTCCCGAACCTCCGCCGCGCCTCGCCGCCAACGTCTGGCAGCGAATCGCCACCGGGGAAAAGTCACGCGACCCTGCCACCGGCTGGTGGCTCTCGCTCCAAGACTGGTTCGCCCGCCCGGTTTTCGCCACGGGTTTTGTCGTCGCCTGCGCGTTCCTCGGCCTGTTCCTGGCCGAACTGCGCGTGAGCCACGTGCAGCGCGAGCGCAGCGCCCAGCTCGCGCGCAGCTACCTGCTGCTGATTGATCCCCTCCTCAACACGCCGCCCGCCGACCGCAAACCATGAAACGCCTTCTCCTCACTCTCGCCCTGGGGCTGATTGCCGGCATCGGCTCGCATCTCGCCTATTACCGGTTCCATGAGCCGGCCGGCACCGACACCCTCGAGGGCCAGCTCGCCTGGATGAAGACCGAGCTGAAGCTGACCGACCGCCAGTTCGCTCGCATCAAGGAGCTGCACCAGGCTTCCCACCCAAAGCTCCGCGCCATGGCCGCCCAGGTCGCGCAAATGCAGCTTGAATTCGGCGAATTCGAACGCTCCCGCCGCACCACGGACCAGGTCGATTTCCTGGAATTTGCCCGCTTTGTCGAAATCCGTCGCAACCTGAACCGCGCCTGCCTCGATTCCACCCGCCAGCTCGTGCTCGCCTCCGCGGAAGTCATGACGCCCGACCAGCGCCAGCAGTACCTCGCGCTCGTCGCCAACGCCGAGCCGCTCGTAGGTTCCCTGCCCAACTAAACCACAGCGCCCGCCCCGCGCTCCGTGTTCCCCGACCCCGCCACCGACCTCGCCAGCCTTCAAGCGCTGCAACAAGGCGAGGCGGCGGCGCTAAATCGCCTCATGGACCGCTGGCAGCGTCCCCTCCACAGCTTCGCCTATCGCTACTGCCAGAATCGGACGGACGCCGAGGATCTCGTCGCCCAAACCTTCGTCCGGCTCTACCAGCAGCGCCTGCGCCTGCGGCCCGACACCAAGCTCAGCGCCTGGCTCTTCACCACGCTGACCAACCTCTGCCACAACCATCACCGGTGGAAACGCCGCCATCCGACCATCGCCCTGGACGCCCCCGTCCCTGGCAGCGGCGACGAACCTCCCCGGTCGTCGGCGGCGGATGACATGCCCTCGGGCCAGCCGACGCCCGATGAGAGCATGGAACACGACGAGTCGGTCGCCGCGGTCCGCGAAGCGATCAACCGGCTGCCGCATGACCTGAAAGTCACCTTGCTGCTTCACCACTACGATCATCTTTCCTACCGGGAAATCGGCCAAATCACAGGCTGTTCGGAAAGGGGTGTCGAAACCCGGCTTTATCGCGCCCGCCAGCAGTTGAAAGTCATGTTGGCCGCCCTGATCAACCAACCCGCGCCGCGGGCCGGTTAATTGCAGGATGGCTTTGAGCCCCGACGGAGGAAGGCGGTCGAGTCAACTGTCGGGGCGTAGCGGGTCCATTTCAGTCCGATGTAGGGTCGGACCTTGGTCCGACCTCGCGCATGAGGTCGGCGCAAGCGCCGATGAAGGAGGCGGGGGATTTGTTTTTGTCCAGGCATTGCCGGCTACGACATTTTTGAAACCGCCCTAACCGCAATATTTCACACTTGGAAACAACCAACACACCCCACCCTGTCGGGCACCCCTCTCCTAGAGGGGACTTCGGCTGCGCAGGCTTGGATTCCCCTCTATGAGAGGGGTGGCGCGCAGCGCCGGGGTGTGTCGGTCGCGCATGGAGG
>DASZPS010000070.1:0-9215 GCA_035549955.1 Lacunisphaera sp.
GGCTGCGCGACTGATCCTTGGTGGCGAGCACGCCACATCAGGAAGCGAACAACAGGACATATCGCCGACAAGGACTCACGAGGCGTGCAAACCTGGCGTCGGTGTGGAAACCGACGCCCACCCATTGCATGGTTCCGGCTACGTTCCGGAGCGTTGTCGTCGTGCTGTCGCGCGTGGCCAAGAGTGCGTCGCCGACGTTCGACCGCCTGAACTCTGCGCCATTCGGCCCAGGGCCCCTGCGCTTGCCGCACAGGCAAGACTGCGCCCTACACGAATTCGAATACGCAAGTTCCGCGCAGGCGCGGCCCCTGCACCCATGCCGAATTGATTCTCCTCACACCGTCGCCTGGGGCGTGGGAAATGGCGTGAGGCTGTCCGGCCGCACGCTCTGGTGAACCGCGTGTGCCAGTTCCTCGTTCGTGAACGGCTTGGAAATGAGCGCCACGTGGCCCATCTGCTGGAGCATTTCGGGACCGATCCGGGAGTAGTAGCCGGACATGATGATCACGGGCAGGGTGGGGGCGAAGGTGCGGACTTCCGCGACCAGCTCCATGCCGTTCATGCCGGGCATGGTCTGGTCCGTCAGCAGCGCGGAGAAATCGGCATGATGCCCGCGGATCTCCTCGAGGCAGTTGGACGCGCGGTCGAAGGCCACCACGCGATAGCCGGCACGCTCGAGCGAAATCTGCGCGAAGCTGCGCACCAGGTCTTCGTCGTCCACGATGGCCACGAGCTCGCCGCGGCCGCGCGGCGTGGGCTGTTCCTCGGCGCTGGCGACGGGTTCGTTGATCTCGGCGACCGGCAGGAAAAGCGAGAAGGTCGTGCCCAGGCCCTCGGCGCTTTCGACCGTGATGCCGCCCTGGTGGGCCTGCATGATGCCGTGGACCATGGACAAGCCGAGCCCGGTGCCTTGGCCGATGTCCTTGGTCGTGAAGAACGGGTCGAAGATGCGCTTCCGCGTTTGCTCGTCCATGCCATGGCCGTTGTCGCTGAAGTCGAGCCGCACGTACTTGCCGGGCGCGAGCTGGTTGTACGTCGTGCTCTCGGCAATGGTGGTTGGGTAAAGCGTGATCCGCATGACGCCCCCGGTCTTGTGCATCGCATGGGCGGCATTCGTCCCGAGGTTGAGCAACACCTGGTGCATCTGGCTCGCGTCGGCCAGGACGAGGTCGCAGTCGGCCGCGGCATTGACCTCGATGCGAATGGTGGCCGGGACGGTCGAACGGAGGAAACGGCGGGCGTCCTCGACGATGGTCTTGAGGTCCACCGGCACCTTCTTGGACCCCGTCTGGCGGGAGAAGGTGAGGATCTGGTCCACGAGCTCCCGGGCCCGCAGGCTGGCCTCGCGCGAGGCCTCGAGGTACGGCCGGGATTCATGGCCCTCGGGCAGGCCATCGAAAGCGAGGTCCTGGTAACCGAGGATGCCGGTGAGCAGATTGTTGAAATCATGGGCGATGCCGCCGGCCAGCGTCCCCAGCGTCTCCATTTTCTGGGCTTGGAAGAGCTGGCTCTCCAGCTGCCGGCGCATCTCCTCGGCGTCGCGCCGGGCCGTGATGTCCTGGAAGCCGCCGAAAAGCCGCGTGACCGTGCCCTGCTTCATCTCCGCCTGGCCGAGGATGCGGATCCAGAGATGGTGCCCGCGGGCGCTGGTAAAGGGGAGTTCGAGGTCGAAGGGCGTGCCGTCGGATTTTGCGCGCCGGAACGCCTCCTCGATCACGGTGCGCGATTCGGGCGGGTAGAACCGTTCGACGGTTTCGGGGCTCGCGTTGGGCACGTAGCCCAGCTCCACCTCGTGGATGCGATAGACTTCGGGAGCCCAGGTCAGGCGGCCCGTCGCGACGTCCTCCTCCCACGCGCCGATCTGGGCGAGCCGGTTGAGCTGGAGGGAGAGTTGCTCGTTGTGGCGGAGCTTTTCCTCGAGGGTCTTGCGCGGGGTGATGTCGGTGCGGGTGCCGACCATCCGCAACGGCGTGCCGCGATTGTCCCGCGCGACAACCTTGCCGCGGTCCAGGATCCAGATCCAATGTCCCTGCCGGTGCTTCATGCGGTATTCGCACTGGTAGTAGGGAGCCTGGTCCATCAGGTGCTGTTGCAGCGCCGCATCCGCATGGGGCCGGTCGTCCGGATGGAAATCCGTGCCCCACTCGTGGCCGACCTTGGCCAGTTCCTCGGTGGTGAGGCCGAGCATGTCGGCATACCGCTGGTCGCGATAGACGTGGTGGTGCTGGATGTCCCAGTCCCACACGGCGTCGTTGTTGCTGCCCACGACCATGCGCCAGCGCTCCTCGGAAATGCGGAGCTGCTCCCGCAGGTCCCGGGCGGCGGTGACGTCGCGATTCAGGCCCACCAGCCGCATGGGCGTGCCGTCGGCCTGGCGGATGAGGTAGCTGCGCATCTGCATGTATCGCACCGTCCCGTCGGGCAGGATGATGCGGTATTCCGGCTCGAACTGGTCGCGGCGGCCCGCAATCACCTCGTTGAGGTGCTTCTGGACCTCGCTCCAGTCCTCGGGATGCACC
Source organism: Lacunisphaera sp. (assembly GCA_035549955.1). Classification (GTDB taxonomy): domain Bacteria; phylum Verrucomicrobiota; class Verrucomicrobiia; order Opitutales; family Opitutaceae; genus Lacunisphaera. The sequence continues at coordinate 2,520 of DASZPS010000070.1, forward strand.
CGCTGCCGCCAGGTCTCGATGCCGCCCTGCGCCTCGGAACGCTGCAAGCCGTGGAGCCGGAGCAGGTGGTCATCCCAAAGCAGGCGGTCAGCCTTGAAATCGTATTCCCACACCCCGTAGCCGGCGGCGGAGACGACGAACTGCAGGCGCTCGCTGAGCGTGCTGAGTTCCTGCTCGCGCGCCTCGTCGTCGGTTTCGTCGCGGACCAGGCCGACGACACGGACCAGGCGGCGGTTGGGCCCGAATTGCGGCTGGCCCTGCGCCCGCAGCTGGCGGATCGCCCCGTCGCTGCGGATGATGCGGTATTTGAAAACGAGGTTTTCCTCCTGGTCGAGCGCGCTCCAGTCGATTGACCGGACGCGCTCCACGTCGTCGGGATGGATATATTTCAGCCATTCCTCATGCTTCCCGGTGAAGGCGGTGGAGTTTAGGCCATAGATTTGGAGCAGCGCGGCATCCCAGATTTGCTCGCCGCGGATGACATCCCAGTCCCACACGCCGAAGTTCGACCCCCGGAGCGCGAGGCGGTGCCGGTCGTAGAGCAGCTTGAGTTCGTTTGTGCGGGTGGCGACCTCCTGCTGGAGCATGCCGGCCTGCTGCTGCACGCGCTGCAGGAGGCGGTCGCGTTCCTCCTCGGTGCGTTTCTTTTCCGCGTCGAGCCGTTCGAGCCGGTGAATCGAGAAAGCCAGCACGCTGATGAGCACGAGGGTGAAGGTGGCGGTCATCAGCGCCACCTTCTCCAGCGCGGCGCCGGGCGTCTCGCCGCTGAGCTGCAACACGAACAGCACGGGCGGAAGCACCGCGGCCAGGAAGAGCAGCCGCCGGCCGACCAGGCCGGAGGCGCTTTCGGATTTCAGCGCTTCAATGAAACCGGATTCGACGTGGGAGGTTGCGAATGCCAGGCCAAGGCACAGGCCGGTCAGGGCGCCGAGTCCGGACACGGCGGGCGTCGCATCGGCGGACATGACCAGGCGCGTGAGCAGGCCAAACAGCGAGAAGATCAGGAGAACGGCGCCGAAAATCGAGGCCGCCCCGAGCCAGAGCCGTTTGCTCGGTTCAAATCGCAGCCGGTTGAATACGGCCAGGAGCTCGATGCGCTGCAAAGCGAGCCCGGCCAGGATCAGCATCGTGTCATTCGTGATGCCGGGCTGGCCGTTCAGGAAGGGTCCGTGGTTTCCGGCGACCAGGTGCCAGACCTTCCGTTGCCACTCACCGACGCCCGAGCTTTCCGGGAGAAAGCCGACGAGGCCGCCCAGCAAGACCAATCCACCCAAGATCGGACCGAATCGACGGACAGTCGGACGGGACGAGCCCTCGAGCAGGAGTCCAACCGCGCAGAGAATCAGCCCCACGGCGATCCCCGGCAACAAGGGGGGCCAGGGCGTGTAAATGGAACGTAATACCGGCTGGTCGAATATCCATCCGGCCAGCGCCATCAGACCGCCCGCGATCGCAAGGCTGGCCGCCGCGTGACTGATGCCCCGCAGGGTCGATTCCGTGCGTCCAGGGCGGAGCTGGGCGGCGTTTGGTTGATTCGGCATCAGCTGGGGAAGGGTCCGTGGGGAGCCGCGGAAAGCCCTTCATTAACGGGCGGCGTGCCGATGTTAAGTCATTTCTCGTCCGGCAGGTAGGTGAAACCAGACCCTTTCTGCAAAATGCACTCAACCCATGCATGAATGTGACGAATCCAGCCATTGCAGTCATGAACACTAAATCCACCTTTCTTCATGTATTGGTTACGGTCCTGACCTTGGCGATCGGGACCTTGGCTCGAGCCGATGGCACCGAGCCCCCCGTTCCGGTGCGCACCGTCGCCCCGAAATTCCCCGAGGAAATGCGCCGCAGCGGCAGCGCCGGCCTCGTCACGGTCAGCTGCCTGATCGACGAAAAGGGCAACGTCACCGAGCCCAAGGTCGTCAAGGCCAGCAACGACGCCTTTGCCGCGCCCGCCCTCGAGGCGCTGTCCAAGTGGAAATTCAAGCCGGCGAAGAAAGACGGGGCCGCCGTCGCGATTCGCGTCAACATCCCCGTCCAGTTCACCGTCGACTGAGGCCTGGTTACCCCTCCCGTCCCTCTCGCCCTATGAAATTCAGTTCCCTCACCATCGGCCGGCGCATCGCGCTGGGTTTCTCCCTCGTGCTCGTCCTGCTCGGCGCCGTCGCCACGACCGCCTGGATCGCCCTGGGGTCGTCGGGCCACCGCCTGACCCTCTTCGCGGGCAGCACCACGGAAACCAGCACCGCCACCGGCGTCGAGTCCGCGATGCTCGGGCTGAAGCTGAGCGTGAACGAATTTCTTGCCACCGGCTCCGCCGCGAGCGCGCAGTCCTACAAGGAAGCGAAGGCCCACCTCGACCAGGAAATTGGCAGCGCCACCAAGACGATCACCGATCCGACCCGCTCCGCCGAGTTGAAGGAAGCCGTCACGCTCCTCGGCAAGTATGACGCCGCCTTCCAGCGCGTCAGCGCCACCACCGCCGAGATGGACCAGATCGTGCGCGACCAGCTGAACCCGAACGGCGAGACCATTGCCAAGGGCTTGGACAAGATCCTGACCGATGCGCGCGGCAACGGCGACATGAACGGCGCCTTCCAGGTGTCGAGCGCGTTGAAGGGCTATTTCGAGTCCAGCAGCCTCGCCAATTCCTACCTTCTGACCTCCAAGGCCGAATATGCGGATTCCGCCAAGGAACGCATCAAGACCGTCGGCGGCGCCATTGAGCGCCTGCAGAAGGACCAGGCCGAGCTCGTGAAGCTCGACGAGACCCTCAAGGACGCCGCCAAGGACGCCCTGTTGGTGAAGCTGCGGACCGCAGCTGCCGACTACACGACGGCCCTCGAGCACATCATCACGCTCAAGGAGCAGCGCAACGCCAGCGTCAGCAACGAGCTCAACCAGATTGCCCCGCAGTTCACCGCCGCCCTCGGCCGCCTGCGCCAGGCCGTGACCTCCTTCCAGACCGAACTCGGCGAACGCAGCCGCGCGGACCAGGTTCGCAATGAGACCATTGTGCTCTCCTGCACCATCGGTGCCGGCGTCCTCGGGTTGATCGTGGCCTGGTGGATCATCCGCAGCATCACCGGCCCGATCATCAAGATCGCCACCCGCCTCGCCACCGAGGCCAGCCAGACGCACAACGCGGCGCTGCAGGTGTCCGCCGCGAGCCAGTCCATGGCCGATGGCGCCAGCCGCCAGGCCGCCGCCCTCGAGGAGAGCCACGCCTCGCTGCATGAGATGGCCAGCATGACTTCCCGCAATTCGGAGAGCGCCCAGTCCGCCAAGGGCCTGGCCGCCGAGGCGCGTTCGACCGCCGACGCCGGCGCCCGCGACATGGCCGCCATGCGCGAGGCGATGAATGCCATCAAGACATCCAGCGCCGACATTTCGAAGATCATCAAGACCATCGACGAGATCGCCTTCCAGACCAACATCCTCGCCCTGAACGCCGCGGTCGAAGCCGCCCGTGCGGGTGAAGCCGGCGCCGGCTTTGCCGTCGTCGCCGAGGAGGTCCGCAACCTCGCCCAGCGCAGCGCGCAGGCCGCCAAGGAAACCGCCGCCAAGATCGCCGACGCTTCCGCCAAGAGCGAGCAGGGCGCGAGCATCAGCGGCCAGGTCGCCGGCAGCCTCGACAAGATCGTCGAGCGCATCCGCCAGCTCGACGAAATGGTTGGCGGCATCGCCACCGCCTCCGCCGAGCAGAGCGAGGGCATCAACCAGCTCAACCAGGCCGTCGCCGGCATGGACAAGATCACCCAGTCGAACGCCGCCCTGGCCCAGCAGTCCGCCGGTTCCGCCGAGGACATGAAGTCGCAATCCGGCCAGGTGAAACTCGCCGTGAACGAAATCCTCGTCATGGTCCAGGGTTCCACCGAGATCGAGGCCGCCGCCGAGATCCCAAAGCCCAAGCCGGTCGCCAAGTCGCCGGCTCGTGCGGCCCACGCGGCCCACGCTGCCCCGCACGCCAAGGCCCCGGCTCACGCCGATACTGAGATCCAAAAGCCCGTCCTCCACGCCGCCGCCACCGGCAAGGCCGCGACGATGGAATGGAACGACTGAGGGACGGTTCGATTTTTCACCTTCACGCCAGCCCTCCGGCTGGCGTTTTTGCTTTCAGACCAGATGGCGGAGGGCCCAGCTCCAGCTGGGCCGTGTCATTGTCGCCGGCCTCGTGGAGGCCGGACCGGGGTCAGCGACCCCGGCTACAGTGAGGGCCCGCGTCCCTGCGGCCCGAAAAAAGCCCGATGCGGCAGCATCGGGCGGGCAGGGGTGCGGGACTGGCAATCCCGCGCCTCGCTTAACGGCTGAAAGGAGAACGGCTGCGCGGCGCGCGCTGAAGACGCTGGGTCCGGAAGGGCAGGGGGTCGAAGACCAGCCGCGGATTCAGCAGCTCGGGCGGCTGAAAAAGAATCCGGCCCCAAGTCACATCACGCACCCGTCGTCCGGCCGGTTCGGCCGCAGGACTGAAGAACGGGGTAGGATTGGGCATACCCTCATTAACGGCGCAACTTTTCCTTCATTGAGAAAATTACCGTTAAACTTTTCGGAATTGCCGGTCGCGCCCGAATACCGCGGCCTGGCGCGACCGCGACCTGGCAAATAACAAACCCACCTCGCGTGGGAGGCGGGTCTGAAGTGGGAAAACCCTCCTGTGGGTCAGAGCCGGCGCGAGCGGGCCAATTTGGCCATGGCGCCGAAAGCCAGCAGGAAGGCGCCGGCGATCGACAGGTTCTCCGGCACCGAAGGCGCCCCTTGCGTGTTGGTGAAGGAGAAACTCAGGTCGTTGAAGTCGAACGGACCGAAATACAGATCTTCGAAGCTCACCAAGGTGGTGTCGGGCAACCATTCGCTCTGCACCCGGGCGTGAAATTGTCCGTCGGGATTCCGGCTGCCGGGTCCGGTGTAATAATCAAAGCCGGTGTCGTTGACGTGGAGGCGGAACACCAACTCGGTGCCGACGGCGTACGAGCCGAGATTGACCGTCGAGCCGACTGCGCTCGCGTGATTGTTGAAGACGAACCCAAAGCCCTGGAGGTAGAGGTCGTTGCTGTACGCGGCGCTGTTACCTTCGTAGGTCGCGATGATGTCGTCCGTGCTGCCGACGATAACTTTGAAGCCTTCCGTTCCCGGCAGGGCAATGGGGAAGGCGCTGGCGGCAATGCTCGAAAGCACGAAAGCCGCGGCGAAGACTGTTTGGCGAAGATTCATGGGAGGGTTTTTGGGGATTGGCCGCCGACTCGGGTCGGATGCGCCCGCCAGATAGCATTTTATGCGCCATCGACCAAAATCCGAGGCTGGACGGAGTCTCGTCGTCGACGTATCATACATGTTAAGAGAAGGTTGCGAAGTTTCGCAGCGCGGTCTCGCGCCGGCGTCAGATCGGCATGGCGGAGCACCAATTGTAAGCGAATCAGACAATTTCCGACTCCGACAACCGAGTGCATGAATCGGAGAGCAATCCCTTCGATCATTTGGGCGGAAGCCATGCGCTCCACCAACGCGATGTTTCGCCGGCGATTCGCGGGTTACAGGGAGCTGGGTTGACAGGCTAAGATGCCACAAGACGTGGCTCCGGTGTGGCTTGAAGCCATGACCGCCAAGTACCATTCTTACGGGTGAATTTGCCGTGGGGCGGTCTGATCGAATTGTGATCGACAAGCCGTGCTTCCAGGTCGCTCGTCTGTCCGACGTACAGGCGACCGAGTGGGTTCTCCAGGGTGTAAACGTAAAAGGCCGACACAGTGGTAAGTCGGCCCGTCGAATGGCTGCCCGGGCTGGGATCGAACCAGCGACCAAGTGATTAACAGTCACCTGCTCTGCCACTGAGCTACCGGGCAACGTGGCTCCCCGAGGGGAACGGCCAAAAAGAGGTCCGCCCGGGGGGTTGTCAACCTCACTATCGTGTAAAAACCGGGAAAGTTGAGGGAGGACAAAAGTTTTGATTGCCTCGCCCATCCCCGGTCGGTGGACTCGGCACCCTTTTCCATTACGCCTGCCTCCAATCCCGGAGTCACAGGGGGAACGAAATCATGAAAAAATACTCACTCACTGTCACGTCCCGCGAGGGCACCGGCCGCAGCGCCTCCCGTCGCCTCCGTAAGGCCGAGAAGATCCCGGCCATTCTTTACGGCAAGCACACGAAACCCGAGACCCTGGCGGTCAACGCGCCGGAGTTTGCCAAGCTCCTCAAGGAAATCGCCGGCCGCGCGGCGCTCGTCGAGCTCAAGCGCGACAAGGGCGCCAGCGCCCTCTCGTTCCTCCAGGAAATCCAGCGCGATCCCATCACCGACCGCTACCTCCACGTCGACCTTCAGGAAGTGAAGGAAAACGAGAAGATGATCATCAGCGTGTCGGTCCGCGTCACCGGCGAAGCCTATGGCGTCAAGACCGAGGGCGGCGTGCTCGACACGGCCACCAAGCGCCTGCGCATCCGCACCCTGCCGAAGGACCTGCCCGATTTCATCGAGATCGACGTCACCGAATTGAAGATGGGCGAGGCCATCCACGTCAGTGACATCAAGAAGATCGCCGGCGTCGAGTTCCTCGACAACCCCCAACAGGCTGTCGTGCTTTGCGTCGCCCCGCCGGAAGAGGAAGTCGTTGCCGTCGCGACGCCGACCGCTGGCGAAGGCGCTCCCGCCGCCGCCGGTGCCGAGGGTGCCGCCGCTGCTCCGGCCGCCGGTGCTGCCGCGGCCGCTG
>DASZPS010000071.1:0-69718 GCA_035549955.1 Lacunisphaera sp.
GTGAAAAGCGCTCGCGCCGTGCTGGAATAGACGAGTTGGAACATGGGTTGAGCGCATGGTCGCCCCGTGGCGGCAATGCGCAATCCCCAATGCCGGGCCCGACGTGAATTCGCGGCGCCGGCCGGCCAGGAGAGCAGTCCCACGGATGACGACATTTGGGGCGAGAGTACGTTGCTGGACGACAGGGAAGGCTGAAAAGGGTCGAGCCTCACCTTGCACCATCAAATCCGTCATGGAGCCGTGGCCGGCCGAAGATTCCCGTCCGCCCCACCAGCGAGCCCACTTCGTGCGTGGCGAGGTGCAAGGTGAGGCCCGACCCCCTCCGGCCGGCCCGAGCATCAAGGAAAACGGGCGGGAAACGTGGAGCGATTCGATGGAGCATTATGGGGCCGCGGATGCGCGGCTCGACGCGGAGATGGCCGAGTCGATTTTATCGTATGTGCAGCGAGTGATGCGGTCCGACCTCACTGCGCCGGTCAGCCTGCACGAGGAGGAGTCGGAGTAGCCGGCGCCCGTCGAGTGATCGGAAGGGCTCAAGCCTCACCTCGCACTCTGTCCGATTTCAGCTTTCAGCAGTCAGCCTTCAGCGATCAGCCATGCCGTTTGTTGAAAGCTAATAGCTGATCGCTGAAAGCTCGCGGCGTTCAAAAACAAAAAAAGCCCGCACGTCGTGCGGGCTGGATTGATCCGGTGAGCCGGCCGGCGCCTTACTTCCGCGAATCGCGCTGGAACTGGAAGACGACCTTCACCATCTGCCAGGCGAGCCAGAAGACTCCCGAAAGGCAGCCGGCGGTGAGCCCGCCCCAGAGCTTGATCATCGCCGGGTCATTGGAGGGCACATGGGAATGCACCAGGCTGTAAAAGATGACGAACGCGACGGCCGTCAGCAGGAGATCAATGACCAGGTTCGTGGCGGTGTACGGCTTTTTCTCAGGCGATGACATGCCCGCAACTCAAGGAGGCGACCGGGCTTTGTCCAACCGAAACTTGTCCGACCGCGAGCTCGTCAGGTGGAACGCACTGCTCCCCAGTGCGTTGGTCTGCCAGCTGAAAAACGCGCGAATGCGGCGACCCGTGCTTTCGAGGGCAACGCGCTCGACCCCGGCCACTTAGGTCGGACAAGAAACAGTGACTCTCCGCCAAGGGGTGCCCAGCACGAATGTCGCCTCGGCTGTACCCTATACCCATGAACAAGCCGCGCATCCTCCTGCCTTTGGTGTTGGCAGGATTGGTCCTAGCTGCCGCCCTGGCCACGGCGTCGGTAGCTAGTGCGGCGGACAATCCCTCCAAGTCCCCGCCTGGGCCGACCGTGCCGCAGGCTGAATTGGATGCCTTGTTCGATATCGCACCATTGTCCGGCAACATGCGGGCGAGGCTGGCTTCGACAGACCCCGCAGCCGCGCTCATGCAGGCCGAACTGGATGCGATGTTTGCCGTGGCGCCGGCGCCGGTTGCGAAGGCAAAAGCAACCGGCCCGGCCAGGGATTTTCGCAGTGAAAAAGGCCGCGAGGTCTATCTCGGCCTGTGCTTCGCCTGCCACCTGCCGGATGGCAAGGGCGTGGCCAATGCCATCCCGCCGCTCGCCGGGTCGGACTTCCTGCTGGCCGACCGCGATCGCGCGATCCACATCGTGCTCAAGGGGCTGATCGGCCCGGTGAAGGTCAATGGCGTCGACTACAACAGCGCCATGCCGCCCTTGGAAGCGATCCTCACCGAGGAGCAAGTGACCAATGTGCTGAGCTACGTGACCGGCGAGTGGGGCAACACGGGTTCGCCGTACAAGCCCGAAGACATCCGCCGCGTGAAGGCGGCCGCCGCCGCCACGAAGTCCGAGGTCGCGACCACCGCGCCCGTGATCGCGCCGGCCGCCACGGCGCCGCAGCAATGACCGGTGGAGCGCGTTGCGCCCCAACGCGCTGATCGGCGTCCGCTGCGCAAGAAGCGCCTTGGGGTCCCAAGTCGCTCCACCTCCAAGCGCATCGTTCCGGCATCATCCGGATCCATTCAGCTCCAACCGCAAAACACGTTTTGCTCCGGTCAGGAAGAAACGGTGTGGTTGTAGCCGGGGTCGGTGACCCCGGCCCGGCCTCAGCGAGGCCGGCTACCCCGGACATTTCACAGTCTTGGGCGATCCAATCAGCAAAATGTCCGTCCGCCCTCCGGGCGGAGCGACTTTGTCGCGGCGCGCCCCGACAAGGTCGGCCCGACAGGGCGCATATTTCACACCTCTGGGTGTGGAATATGCGGGCTACAGCGCCGCTGTTTCCCAGGAGTAGGTGCGCGTCGGGTTCTCCATTCGATAAGCTCAGGACCCCGAGCCGGTCGAGGGGCGCACCGATGCTGTCGCCGGGGTGGAAACCGGCGACCACCCACTGCTCATTCCGACAGGGCATAAAGCCCCTGCTGCAAATCGCGGACGACCAATTCGCGCCCGGCTTGATGTGCGTCAAGGACCGCCACGCCCGTTTCGCCGATACTGGGGCATGTCCACTGCGATCCTTCCTTTCTCCGCCGGTTGCCCGCCGACTGCATCCGGCGGGCGGGTGACGACGGTTTTCCTCCCCAAGGAACACGGGTCATGGTCACTGGCGCTGGAACCGCTGGCGCTCGGACTTCTCATCACGCCGTCGTGGGCGGGTGGCGCCCTCGGCGGCGCATTGTTGGCAGGATTTTTTGCGCGGCGTCCGCTGAAGGCGGCCCTGCATGCGACCGATTCCGCGCGCCGGAACGTCGCGCGTTGGACGCTTGCGATGTTCTCCCTGCTGGGCGGAATCGGTTTGGCGGAAGCGGTGGTGCTTGCGCCCTGGATCGCGCTCTGGCCGCTGCTGCCGGCGGCGCTGTTTGGCGGGATTTTCCTGTACTGCGAAGCCCAGGGTGAGTCACGTGCCGCGGGCGCGGAGGTCGCGGGCAGCGCGGCCTGCGGCTGCATGCCTGCGGTCTTGGCCACGCTCGCCGGCTGGACGGCTCCCGCCGCACTGGCCCTCGCCAGTCTGGCGCTGGCCCGCAGCGTGCCCGCCGTGCTCACAGTGCGCAGCTTCTTGCGCCTCCGTAAGGGCGGGGCGCCGCGCCGCGGGTGGGCGCTGTTCGCCGCCGGCCTGGCCGCCCTCGCGCTGGGCGCGCTCGCCCTCGCGGGCCGCGTTCCCTGGCTGGCCGCGGGTTTAGGCGGCATGCTGCTGCTCCGTTCGCTCTGGCTCCTTGGCGCGCGGTGCCCGGCCTGGCCGGCCCGCGTCGTGGGGATGTTCGAAGCCGCCGCAGGCCTGCTCTACGTCGGCGCCCTCGTCGCCGCTTATCATGCCTGACCCATTCCATGTCCTAATGGCGCTTCGCAAGAAATGCGCAGCCTCCGCCAACCCCGGCGAGGTCTGCCCGCCCCCTTTTCCGATAACCTTTAACCAGAATCCTACATGAATATTCCACGCATTCTCACTGCTTTCGCGGTGGCCGGACTCGCCTTGGCTGCCGCTTTGTTCACCGCCGTCGTCGCGAACGCTTCCGAGGGCCCGACCGATGCCAAGGGCCCGGTCATCCTCCCGGCCGAGGTCCTGGCGCTGCCGGTTGAGCAGGCCATCCTCACCTCGCCGCCGAACGTTCCGCCGCCCATCGCCCGCAAGCACAGCGCGCGGGTCGTCGTGAACGTCGAGGTGCGCGAGGTCGTCAAGAAGATCGCCGACGGCGCCGAGTACACCTTCTGGACGTACGGCGGCAGCGTCCCCGGCACGTTCATCCGCATCCGCGAGGGCGACGTGGTGGAGTTCCACCTGAACAACCACCCCTCGTCCAAGCTTCCGCACAACATCGACCTGCACGCCGTCACCGGTCCCGGCGGTGGGGCGGCCAGCACGTTCACCGCGCCCGGGCACAGCTCGCAGTTCACCTTCAAGGCGCTGAATCCCGGCCTGTTCGTCTATCACTGCGCCACCGCGCCCGTGCCCATGCACATCGGCAACGGCATGTACGGCCTGATCCTGGTCGAGCCGAAGGACGGCCTGCCGCCGGTCGACAAGGAATTCTATGTCATGCAGGGCGAGTTCTACACGCAGGGCGGCTACGGGGCTCCCGGTTTGCAGTCCTTCGACATGGCGAAAAACATCGATGAGCGACCGACCTATGTGCTCTTCAACGGCGCGGTCGGGGCGCTGGTCGGCGATCGGGCGCTCCCCGTCAACGTGGGCGACCGCGTGCGCCTCTACTTCGGTGTCGGCGGGCCCAATCTCACGTCGTCCTTTCACGTCATCGGCGAGATCTTCGACAAGGTCTGGCCCGAGGGCGGCATGAAATTCGTGCAGGAAAACGTGCAGACCACCATGGTCCCGTCCGGGGGCTCGGCCATCGTCGAGTTCAAGATGGACGTGCCCGGCACCTACGTGCTGGTCGACCACTCGCTCAGCCGGGCGTTCAACAAGGGCGCGCTGGCCATGCTCAAGGCCACCGGTCCCGAGGACCGCGTGATCTATTCGGGCAAGGAAATCGACGCCGTGTATTTCGGCGCCGCGGCCGACGAGGGTTCCGCCTCGGCCAAGCGCGAGGCCGAGCTGAAGGCCAGGATCGAAGCCGAGATCAAGTCCAACCCCGCCATCGCCGGCCTCACCAAGGAGGTCCAGATGGAGCGCGGCAAGCAGGTCTTCATGGGCCTCTGCTTTGCCTGCCACCTGCCGGACGGCAAGGGCATGCCCAATGTTTTCCCGCCGCTCGCGGGTTCTGACTTCCTCATGGCCGACCGCGACCGCGCGATCCGCATCGTGCTCAAGGGTCTCATCGGGCCGGTCACCGTCAACGGCGCCACCTTCAACAGCGCCATGCCGCCGCAGGAGGCCGCCCTCTCCGAACAGCAGGTCGCCGACGTGCTCACTTTCGTCACCAACAGCTGGGGCAACTCCGGCCCGGCCACCACGGTGGATGACGTCCGCCGCGTGAAGAACGAGACCCACTGAGCGAATTCGATCTCCTCTGGAACCACGCCTTCATGGCCGCCTCGATGAAATCCTCCGCCTTCCGCCCCTCGCGCGGGAAAGCCATTTGTAACCTATTAAGTTACAAATTGGCCTGGGTCGCCGCGGGCTTGTGGGTGGGGATGGCGCTGGGCGCCGCCGAACGCGTTGATCGCACGGCGGGCGGGACCCCGGCGGTGGCGGAGGGAACGCGCGCCGCGGCAGGGATGGCCGTGATTCCGGCGGGGATCTATGTGCCGCTGCAGCGCTCCCCACGGGATGCCGACCAGGTGCCCGTGGCGGCGTTCCGCCTCGACGAGGCGCCCGTCACCAACGCGGCCTACCTCGCCTTCGTGACGGCCAATCCGCAATGGCGACGCTCGGCCGTGAGCCGGCTGTTCGCCGACGCCTCCTACCTCGAGCATTGGCAGGGCGACCTGGAGCCGGGCCCGCGCGCCCCGGCCGATGCGCCCGTTGTGCGCGTGTCGTGGTTTGCCGCCCGTGCCTACGCGCGCTGGGTCGGCAAGCGCCTGCCGTCCACTGCCGAATGGGAACTCGCGGCCACCGCGGGCTACACCACGCCGCTCGGCAAGGACGAGCCCGAGTTCAACCGCGACCTCTACGCATGGCTCGCCCGGCCTGTCCCCGAAGTGCTGCCCGCGGTCGCGTCCGCCAGGACGAACTTGCACGGGGTGCGCGGCCTGCACGGCCTGGTGTGGGAATGGGTCGACGATTTCAACACGGCCATGGTCACCGGCGAATCGCGCGCCGACAGCGGCCTCGAACGCGACCTCTTCTGCGGCGCGGGCGCGGCCGGCGCGAAGGAGACCACCGACTACGCCGCCTTCATGCGCTTTGCCCTGCGTTCGTCCCTCGCCGCCCGCAACACGACCACGTCCCTCGGGTTCCGGTGCGCCGCCGATCTTCCCGCCACCGTCATCTCTTCCTCACTGCCATGAAAACCACGCTTGTCCCCCCTCCGTCCTCCCAAATCGTCCCGCCCGCCCGATTCCTTTGTCATATATTATGTGACAAGAGTCGCGGCGGATTGCTGGCGCTGGCGCTGCTCGGGGCCGGCGCGGTGCGCGCCGGCGAGGCCCCCGCCTCCTGCTGCGCGTCCGAGCCCGTGAAAAAGGCCTCCTGCTGCGCGCCCGTCGAGGGCGAAAACCAAAAAACAGCAGCCGAAGCGTTCTCCAACCGCTCGCTCTACCAGGCTGACGCCGTGTTCACGACCGACGCCGGGGAGGAATTCCACCTGGGCCAGCTGCGCGGTCGGCCGGTCGTGCTGACAATGTTCTTCGCGTCCTGCGGCTATGCGTGCCCCTTGCTCGCGGCCGACATGGCCGCCATCCGCGCGCAGCTGCCGGCCGAGGTCCGCGCCCGCGCCGCGTTCGTCCTCGTGAGTTTCGACTCGGTGCGCGACACGCCGGCCGCCCTGAAGAAGTACCGCGACGAGCGCGGCCTCGATGCCCAATGGACCCTGCTGCATGGTTCCGACGACGCGGTGCGCGAATTGGCGGCGTTGCTGGGGGTCAAGTTCCGGCGCGAGGCCGACGGCAATTTCGCCCATTCCAACCTCATCACGCTGCTTAACACCGAAGGTGAGATCATCCACCAGCGCACCGGGCTCAAGGGCGGCCTCGCGGAGGCGGCGCAGGCGCTCGCGGCCCTGCCCTGAGGAAAATCCAGCCATGCGTGGATCCTTTCTGGCGGTCCTGAATCAACAACGTCCGGGGATCCGCGTCCGCTGGGAAGCGTTGCTGCGCCTCGAGAAACCGCCGTCGGCCTTGGCTGCTCCCGATATCCTTGTCCATCTGTTCGACAAGACGCTCGATGAGGTGCTCGCCGACGAACGCCCGTTCCGCAAACCGGCGGAGCCGACCGAAGCGCGGCCGGGCGGGTGCGAATGCAATCCGCTGCGACCCTATTTCGCCACGCTCGAGCAGGCCCTGCTGGAGGCGCTGATTTGGGCGCAGGCCGCCGATCCGGCGCTGAAGCCGGACGAGCGCGTCGCGCAGGTCGGTGAACTTTGCGGACGGATGCGGCATGTCGCGCACCGCGAGGTGATGCTGCTGGAGGGATTATGCCAGTGCGTTGGCGCCCCAGCCGGCCGGCCCGTCCGCGCCGGCGGCCGATAGCAAGGTGCGGGAATTCCCCTCATCATGCGTGGCGCCCCGTGCCGGGGTTCGTGCGAGTCGGAAGCCCGTTGGTTATGGCCGTGCTTCGCGCAGGCAGGCACGCCGGTCCGGGGCCGGCTGCTACTCGGTCCCGCCCGGCCATGGGGCCATGGCACCCCTGTCCGGCGCGCGCTTGACCTGGGTCAAGGCGCGGGTGTCCCTCCCGGGGTAAGCTGATCACGCTCCTTCATCCATGAAACCCACGAATTTCAAGACCTACGACGTCCGGCCCATGCTTGCACGCGGAGAGGAGCCGTTCGCGGCCATTCGCGCGCGGGTGGATGCGCTGGCGCCCGGGCAGGGCGTGACCATCCTGGCGCCGTTCATGCCCGCGCCCCTGATCGAGTTGCTCAAGAGCGAGGGCTTCGCCTCGTCGATGGAACGGCGGGGCGACGGCGCCTGGGCGGTCAGTTTCTGGCGCGATTGACCGGTTTGTCCGCCCAACGTCGGACAACCCATGCGGAGAACTACCGGCACCTTGTTGTTACTCTTTTCCAAACTCCATGCCCGCCGCCCTCCTTTCAGCCGACCAGGCTGGCGTCTGCTCCCTGCAGATGCCGACCTCGCCCGTCGCCCATGGCATCATCAGCCAGGCGGTGGTCACCGCGCCCGGCTTGCGCGTAACCCTGTTTCGCTTTGCCGCGGGCCAGGAACTTTCCGAACACACCACGCCCGCGCGCGCCCTCGTGCAGGTCCTGGCCGGGACATGTGAATTCACCCTGCCTGGCCGTGGCCAGCGCCTGGTCGCCGGTGACCTCCTGCACCTGCCGCCGGGCCTGCCGCACGCCGTGCGGGCGCTCGAAGACTTGACCCTTCTCATTACCCAAGCCACGCCGCCGCCCGCGGCCGACTCGACCCGCCCATGAGTGCCCCGCATCCGACTCCCGCCTGGCCGCGCATCATCCAAGGGGGCATGGGCGTCGCCGTCTCGCACTGGCGCCTGGCCCGGGCCGTGGCCCTTCGCGGCCAGCTCGGCGTGGTTTCCGGCACCGCCCTTAACCTGGTGCTGGCGCGCCGGCTGCAGGACGGTGATCCCGATGGCAGTGTTCGGCGGGCGCTGGAGCATTGTCCGCTGCAGGCCGCCGCCACGCGGGTCCGCGAACGCTACTTTCAACCCCTCGGGCGCGCGCCGGGGCAGCCCTACCGGTTGTCGCCGATGTTCACGCTGCCGCTGACGGCGGAGCTGTGCGAGCTGACCGCCGTGGCGGCGTTCGTCGAAGTTTTCCTCGCCAAGGAGGGGCACGAGGGGCCGGTCGGCATCAACTTGCTCGAGAAGATCCAGCTGCCGACGCTGCCCACGTTGTTCGGGGCGATGCTGGCGAGAGTGGACTATGTGCTGATGGGCGCGGGCATCCCGCGCGCCATCCCCGGTGTGCTGGACCGGTTCGCGGCCTGGCAGCCGGCCTCGCTCCCGATCGAAGTGGCGGGCAAATCCGCAGGCAGCGATCCGCAGGCGACCCTCGACCCGGCGGCTTTCCTGGCCGCCCCGCCCGCGACGCTCAAGCGGCCGTGGTTCCTGGCCATCATTTCCTCCTCCGTGCTCGCGTTGACCCTCGCGCGCAAGGCCAGTGGCCGCGTCGATGGCTTCGTCGTCGAGGACCCGTCCGCCGGCGGCCACAACGCGCCGCCGCGCGGCGAGCCGCAGCTCAACGCCCGCGGCGAACCGGTCTACGGTCCGCGGGACCAGGTCGACCTCGCCGTCATCCGGTCGCTGGGCCGGCCGTTCTGGCTGGCGGGCACGCGGGCCCACCCGTCGGCCTTGCGCGAGGCGGTCGCCGCGGGTGCGGCCGGAGTCCAGATCGGCACGGCATTCGCGTTTTGCGAGGAATCGGGATTCGCCGCGACGGTGCGCGAGGCGGTGCTGCGCGAGAGCCTCAGCGGCCGCGGCGACGTGCGGACCGATCCGCGTGCGTCGCCGACCGGAATGCCCTTCAAGGTGGTCAGCGTGGCGCGCTCGCTTTCCGATCACGCGGTTCATGCGGGGCGCGTCCGCGTGTGCGACCTGGGATACCTGCGGCAGCCTTACCAAAGACCGGACGGGACAATTGGCTACCGCTGCCCGGCTGAGCCGGTGGAGGATTACGTGCGAAAAGGCGGCCAGGCGGAGGACGCCGTGGGGCGCCGCTGCCTGTGCAACGGGTTGATGGCCGCCGCCGGCCTGGGCCAGGTGCTGGCAGATGGCCGGGGGGAGCCGCCGCTCGTGACCGCCGGCGACTCGGTGCGGGATTTGCGCGGCCTTTGTCCACCGGGGTGCACGAGTTACACCGTGGACGACGTGCTGGCGTTCATGGGTACCTGAGGCCGGCGATTTTTGGCGCGACAACGCCCGCGGGGTCGCGCTTCATTTTCCCGTCATGCCGACCTCCCCGCGGCCCGCCGAACTCAAGCTCACCGGACTCGCCAGCTCGCTGCGCTGCTGCCAGTTGTTCACCGGCCTGTCGACCGAGGACCTGGCGGCCATTGCCGGATTCACGCAGGTGGCGCGGCTGGCGAAGGGCGATTATCTTTTCCACGAAGGTGCGCCCTCGCTCGGCTTCTACGTCGTCCAGACGGGGGCGGTTAACGTCCACCGGGTGAGCGCCGCGGGCAAGGAGCAGGTGATCCATGTGTTCCGGGCGGGTGAGTCATTCGCCGAGGCCGCGCTGGCCTCGCCGACGGGCTATCCGGCCAACGCCCGGGCGGTGGAACCGTCCACGATCCTGCTCATCCCGAAGGCGCCGGTGCTGGAACTCATTGGCCGGCGGCCGGACCTCGCGCTGCGCATGCTCGGTTCCATGAGCGCGCATCTCCGGGTGCTCGTCGGGGCGCTCGATGACCTCACCCTCAAGGACGTGGAGACCCGGCTGCTCAACTGGCTGGTGAAGCACGGGCGCCATGCCCGCGGCGGGGACATCCAGTTGCCGGGCACGAAGCGGGTCCTGGCGGCGGAACTCGGCACGAGCAGCGAGACGCTGTCGCGCACGCTCGCGCGCCTGCGCGATGCGCGGCTCATCACCGTGGCGGCGCGGAGCATCAAGGTCCATGACCAGCCGGCGATCGAAGGGATGTTGCGCCGGAACCTGGGCGAGGCGTGAGGGGGCAGACCTAATTCGGGCGCTTGGCCCGACCGGCCTCAAATCGGACCACGTTTTTCCGTTTTTCGCCGGACTTGATCCAGCTCAAGGCGGCGGGACGCCGAAGCGGGTAGAGTGGGGCATGGACACCTTGATCCCGCTTGAAATCACGCCAGAAACCCGCGTGGGCGACATTGTTGCCGCCTGTCCCGGACTGGCGCGCCTGTTTGAAGAACTGCGCATCGACTATTGTTGTGGCGGCAAGCAGACCTTGGCCGCGGCATGCGCCAGCCGCGGGCTCGCCCCGGCCACTGTCGTGGCCCAGCTGGAGGCGACGGCCGCCGCGCTGCAGGCCGGCCCGGCGGAGGTGGACCCGGCGCGGATGTCGCTCACCGAACTCGCCGACCACATCGAAAGCACGCACCACGCGTATTTGAAGGATGAGCTTCCGCGCCTGGTGGAAATGGCCGGGCGCGTCGCCGCCAAGCACGGGCATCGCGACGGCCGCCTGCTCGAAGTGGATGTCACGGTACGCGCGCTCGCCGAGGAGATGCTCTGCCACATGAACAAGGAGGAACTCATACTCTTTCCGTTGGTGCGACAGATCGATGCCGGCCACCTCGGCGGACTGGCGGGCTCCATTGCCGATCCGATCCACCAAATGGAGGCCGAGCACGACGACGCCGGGCGCGCCATCGAGCGGTTGCGGCAGCTGACGGGCGGATTCGTCCCGGCGTCGGACGACTGCAACACGCACCGCGCGCTGCTTGACGGCCTGGCCCGGTTCGAGGCGGACCTCCACCGCCACGTGCACAAGGAAAACAACGTCCTGTTTCCCCGCGCGCTGACGCTGGTGCTGGACGGGCGTTGAGAGGGGAAAATGCCGGTAGGGGCGCAGTCTTGCTGCGCCCATTCCGCGCGCAGCGCGGAATCCCCTGGTTCGCACCCGGTACAAATTTCGCCCGGGAACCGCCAATTCCCGCGCGACCGGCGGGCTCGAAGTGGCTATAATGGAGGCGTCATGAAAACGATCCTCGTACCCCTCGACCTGTCCGCGGCCGCGGTGCAGGTTTGCGACGCGGCCTGCGACCTGGCGAAACTCATCGGCGCGCGCCCGATCCTGATCCATATCGTCACGACGCCACCGGTCATCCTGAGCGACGTGTATGCGTTCGATTCGCGGCAGTTGATGGAGCTGGGAGCCGCGGCGGAAAAGAACGCGACGCGCAAGCTCCGGGCGTTGGCGCGGCGTTGCGCCAAGCGCGGCGCGCGGGTCACCACGGTGCAACGCGCCGGGGTGCCGGCGACCGCGATCCTCGCCAAGGCCCGGTCCACGCGAGCCCGGTACATCGTCATGGGCTCCCATGGCCACGGCGCGATGTACGACCTGCTTGTCGGCAGCACCACCCATGGCGTCTTGAAACAGGCACCCTGCCCGGTGGTCATCGTGCCACCGCTGCGTCGTTCGCGCTGAAGCCGCCGGCGAGGGCCGGCGGAGGGAAGACGCAGCCGGGATCAGCCAGCGGAGGTGGAGCGACCTGCTCCCCAGGGCGCTTCTTTCGCAGCGGACGTCATCAGCGCGTTGGGGAGCCGCTTCCGCCGGCTCAAGGCCCTGAGCTCGTCGAACGGGCAACGCGCTCCACCATTTGGTGCGACCGGTCCCAGTCTGAAAATGGACGTCAACTCCTGGGAAACAGCGGCGCTGTAGCCCGCATATTTCACACCCAGAGGTGTGAAATATGCGCCCTGTCGGGCCGACCTTGTCGGGGCGCGCCGCGACAAAGTCGCTCCGCCCGAAGGGCGGACGGACATTTTGCTGATTGGATCGCCCAAGACTGTGAAATGTCCGGGGTAGCCGGCCTCGTTGAGGCCGGTCCGGGGTCACCGACCCCGGCTACAACCACACCGTTTCTTCCTGACCGCAGCAAAACGTGTTTTGCGGCTTGGGACCGCATGATTCCGGCTCAGGCCGCCGCCAGGCGCGCGCGCGTGGGCGCGCGATCCAGCGAGCTGTGGACCCGGTCGCGGTAGGCCGAGGGGGACTCGCCCGTGATGCGGTGGAACATGCGGTTGAACTGCGACAGGGACTGGAAGCCGGCCTCGTAGGCGGCTTCGCTGACCCGCTTGTACGGATCGAGGAGGAGCTGCTTCACCGCTTCGACGCGCATGCGGGAGAGGTAGTTGGTGAAGGTGAGGCCGGTGCCCTTCTTGAAGTTCTTGCAGAAGTAGAAGGAACTCATCCCGACCGCGCGCGATACCTGATGCAGCGTGAGGTCCTCGCCGAGGTGCTCGGCGATGAAGGCGCGGGCGCGGCTGATCGCCGGCGCTTCGGTCTGGGCCTGGCGGACCATCAGCTGGTTGCTGAGGGAGGAGAGCTGCTGGGCGAAGATCTGGAGAAGCTGGAGGATGGAATCGTACTGGTGGCGGCGGATCACGCGGGATTCGCGATAGGCGGCCTCGAGCTGGGCCTGGTCGGCGCCGGCGTCGATCTCGGCGGCCTGGCGGGCAGCCTTGCGGGCCTCGGCGGTCGTGGCCGGGTTGAAGAGTACCTGGCCGGTTTGGAGATAGGCCACGACCTGGTCGCCGAGGCGCACCGGCACGGCGGACTCGTGGAGCCCGGCGAAGCAGGCCGACGTGCCGGCGCCGGCGCAGGAGCTGGACTCGAGGCGCTGCTGCATGTTGAGGCAGGCGGCGCAGGTCTTGTTGCGGGCGGCGATCAGGGCACAGAAGGCGTTGCCGCCCTTGACCCCGGAGAGGCCGCTTTGGAAGGCCCCCGCGGCGCGGAGGACGAGGGGAAGACCGGTCAGGGCTTGGAAGGCGCGCTGATAGTCGCGGAAGATCTCGGAAGACTGGATGTGGGCGACGAGTTCGTTGCGCTCACGCAGCGAGGTCTCGTTGGCTTCTGGAGTTGGGGTGGTCGTGGTTTCCATGGCGCCAGAGTAGCAGGACGCGGGTGTTCGCGTAATTGGCAGGACAGCCATATCCGCCTAGGGAATTCCTTTAGCTGGGTCCGTGGATAGCTGGCAGCGCCGGGTAGGGCAGCGGCGTGGCTTGACCCCACCCGGGCGCGGCCAAGACGCGCGCCGGCGTTCGACCGAACTTCCCCTCACCCAGCTGCACCCGGGCTTGCCCCGTCCACACCATCTGTTACCAGTGCAAGCCCATGACTGTGCCCAGTTACGACAATCTGTCCCGGGAGGAGCTGGTGGAGCGATTGCGTGCCTTGGAACGACCGGATTCCCACGAAACGGAACAGCGCCTGAGCGACACGCTGGACGAGCTCCGGAACGTCAAGGCCGCGCTGGACGAACACTCCATTGTGGCGATCACGGACGCCTCCGGTCGCATCACCTCGGTTAATGACAAATTTTGCGCGATCTCGCAGTATGCCCGCGAGGAATTGATCGGGCAGGACCACCGCATCATCAACTCGGGGCACCATTCGAAGGAGTTTTTCCGCACCCTCTGGGGCACGATCGCGCGGGGGCGCGTCTGGCAGGGAGAAATCCGCAATCGGGCCAAGGACGGAAGCTTCTACTGGGTCGACACCACGATCTTTCCCTTCGTCAACGCCGCCGGCAAGCCGACCCAGTACGTCGCGATCCGCACCGACATCACGCAGCGCAAGGCCGACGAGCTCCAGCTGCAGCAGTTCGCGTCCGACCTGGCGGAGAAGAACAAGGAGCTGGAGACGATCGTATACACGGTGTCGCACGATTTGCGCTCGCCCCTGGTCAACGTGCAGGGCTTCAGCCGGCAGTTGAGCCGGGCCTGCGACCGGCTGCGCCAGGAGGCGGGCGCTGACGGGCAGATCCCGGCCCTCACGGCCAAGCCGGTGCTCGAGCAGGCCATCCCGCAGGCGCTGCGCTTCATCAACGCCGGTGTCGCCAAGATGGAAATGTTGCTGAACGGCCTGCTCCGGTATTCGCGCCTGGGCCGCGTCGAGCTGAACATCGCGCGCATCGACATGAACGCGCTGCTCGGCGGGGTCCTCGCCGCCGCCAAATTCCAGCTCGACGAATCCGGCGCGGAGGTCGAACTGGGCCCGCTCCCGCCGGCTCGCGGCGACGCCGCCCAGACGAGCCAGGTTTTCGCGAACCTGGTCGACAACGCGCTCAAGTACCGCGATCGCGAACGGCCGCTGCGGCTGTCGATCTCCGGCACCGTCGAGGACGGCAAGGCCGTTTACCGCGTCGCCGACAACGGCATCGGCATCCCGGCGGAACACCAGCCGAAGATCTTCGAAATCTTCCACCGGCTCGACCCCGACACGACCCCGGGCGAGGGGCTTGGCCTCACCATCGCCCAGCGCGTGCTCGAGCGGCAGAAGGGCCGCTTGTGGGTCGAGAGCAAGGCGGGCGAGGGCTCGACATTTTTCGTCGCCCTGCCGTATGCTGGCTGAATCCCACGCACCCATGACTGCAGCACCCAAGATCGTAATCATCGAGGATGACGAAGGCCACGCCATCCTCGTCCGGCAGAACCTGGAGGCGGCCGGCCTCGACAATGAATTCCTGCATTTCCGCGACGGGCAGGCGGCCCTGGATTTCTTCTTCAAGGGCGGGAAGGCCGCCCCGGCGCTCGGGCAGCACTCCTACCTGATCCTCCTCGACATCCGCATGCCCAAGGTCGACGGGATCGAAGTCCTCCGCCGCCTGAAATCGGATTCCGAGCTGCACAAACTTCCGGTCATCATGCTGACCACCACGGACGACGCCCGCGAAGTGGAGCGCTGCCACCAGCTCGGCTGCAACGTGTACATCC
The DNA here is from genome assembly GCA_035549955.1 of Lacunisphaera sp. Classification (GTDB taxonomy): domain Bacteria; phylum Verrucomicrobiota; class Verrucomicrobiia; order Opitutales; family Opitutaceae; genus Lacunisphaera. The sequence continues at coordinate 14,923 of DASZPS010000071.1, forward strand.
AGAAGCCCGTGGATTACGACAAGTTCACGGAAGCGATCCGGCGGCTGGGTCTGTTTGTGACGCTGCTGCTGCTGCCTTCCGTCAAGTCCTGACCGGCTGTGGGCGCCCGTAACACCAAGCCCAAGGCCTCGCTGCTGGTGGTCGACGACGATGAGGGCCTGCTTGCGCTGATGTCGGGCACGCTCGAGGAGGCAGGCTACGCCGTGCGGGGGGCGGGCGGCGGCGCCGCCACGTTGAAGGCGATGGACGCGTCCCTGCCGGACCTGCTGCTGCTCGACCTGAAATTAAAGGACATGGGCGGCCGGGAGTTGCTCCGACGCCTGCGGGAGGCCGGGCGGAACGTCCCGTTCATCGTCATCACGGGCCAGGGCGACGAAAAGGTCGCGGTCGAGCTGATGCGCGAGGGCGCGCTCGATTATGTGAGCAAGGACACCGGTTTGCTGGACCTGCTGCCCAACATCGTCGAGCGCGCGTTTCGCACGATCCAGGCGTCCGCGGCCCTGCAGGCGGAGATTCGCGAGCGCCGCCGGCTGGAGAAGGAGATCCTCGAGGTCAGCGAGAACGAGCAGCGCCGGATCGGCCAGGACCTGCATGACGGCCTGGGCCAGCAGCTCACGGCGATTGAATTCATGTGCCAGTCGCTGGTGGGCGACCTGGAAAAATCCAACCCGCAGATTGCCCCGCGCCTCGCGCGGATCGCGGCGTTCCTGCGCGAGGCCATTTCCCAGACGCGGGCGCTGGCGCACAGCATGGCCAAGTTCCAGCTGGATGCCAACGGGCTGCGCGCCGCACTCGAGGAATTGGTGGAGCAGGCGGGGCATACCGGTTCGCTCCGCGCCCATTTCGCCTGTCCCGAGGCCATCGTTCTCCCCGACGGCGACGTGGCCCTGCAGCTCTACCGGATCACCCAGGAGGCGCTGCAGAATGTCATCCGCCACAGCAAGGCGCGGGAGGTAACGGTCTCGGTGCGGCGCGACGCGGCGGGCTTGGAGTTGTTGATCTCGGACAATGGGATCGGCTATGCCGCCCGGGACTCGGCCGGCATGGGGCTGCGCGTCATGCGGCACCGGGCCAGCGTGGCCGGGGGCAAGCTGGAGGTGGGTCCGGGTCCGAAAGGCGGCACCGTGGTGCGTTGCCTGCTGCTTCCTGCGCCATGAAACGGTCCCGCCCCGAGCCTCCGGCGCCGCCGCCCCGCAAACGGATCCTGATTGTGGACGATCATCCGTTTATGCGGGCCGGCATAGCCCAGCTCATCGACCGCCAGGCCGAACTGTGCGCCGCGGGCGAGGCCGGCAATCCGGCCGAGGCCCTGCAGCGGCTCGCGGCGGGGAACATCGATCTGTTGCTGACGGACATGACGATGCCCGGCCGCAGCGGGTTCGAGTTCATGAAGGACGTGCACGCCCTGTACCCGACGCTGCCGGTCCTGGTGGTTTCGATGCATGACGAGACGGTTTACGCCGAGCGGGCCCTGCGCGCGGGCGCACGTGGATATATCATGAAGGAGGCCGGGGGCGAGGCCTTGCTCGCGGCCATCCGCCAGATTCTCGCCGGCTACGTTTACGTGAGTCCCAAGATGTCCGCGTTGCTGCTCGACAGTTTTTCCGGACGCAAGGCGCGCGACTCGAAGTCGCCGTTCGGCCTGTTGACGGACCGGGAATTTGAAATCTACCAGTTGATCGGGAAGGGCAGGAACACGCGTGAAATCGCCGCCCAGCTCGGGCTCAGCACGAAGACCGTCGACGTCCATCGGAGCAACCTGAAGTCCAAGCTCGGCGTCAAGGACATGACCGCGCTGGTCCGTCACGCCGTGCACTGGCTGGAGACGCAGGGCGGACCGGGCTAGGCGTGAGGTTGAGAGCTCCAAAATAGGAGTGGCGTTGGGCAGGGCCCGACCACCGGGCGGGCCGGAGATCATGCCGCCAACCGGGCCGCGCGGAGATCGGCTCCCGCCGCCTCGGCGGGCAAGGCGCGGGTTTGCTCCATCCCGTTTCGCCAAGAAAGGAGCAGTTTCTGGCAAGGTCAGGGCGGCGCGAAGAGGGGAATTGGGCGACCATTTCAGGGTGAGAGGATCCTTTTTTGTCACCGCGAACCGCCGGACCTGGCAGCGCCAGCGACGGACGCTGCTCGCGCTGCGCCGCCATTTGCTCCAGGAGCACCTGGCGCGGATGCGCGCGTATTTTGCCGGGGCGGAGGCGCAGGCCGAAGGGCGACGTGCGCCAGAGGAGATCACTTTTGTCGCAACCCTGCTGGCGGACGAACCGGACGCCTTGCGGGAGATCCTGGATGCGCTGGATCGTATTGACCGCGGCACGTACGGGCGCTGTGAAGCGACCGGGGAAACCATCCCGGCGGTGCGCCTGCGCGCCGTGCCTTGGACGCGTTTCGCCCGGGAAACGCCGGCGGCGGCCGGTTGGGCACCGGCGGCGCACTAGCCCGGACATTTCACAGTCCTCCATGCGCGACCGACACGCCCCGGCGCTGCGCGCCACCCCTCTCCTAGAGGGGAATCCAAGCCTGCGCAGCCGAAGTCCCCTCTTCATCCGGAACGATTCAGCCCCAAGCCGCAAAACACGTTTTGCTCCGGTCAGGAAGAAACGGTGTGGTTGTAGCCGGGGTCGGTGACCCCGGACCGGCCTCAGCGAGGCCGGCTACAGCGCCGCTGTTTCCTGGGAGCAGAAGGTGGAGCGACTTAACCCCAAGGCGCTGGCTCGGAGCGGCTTCGCTGCTAGGCGCTGAGGTCAGCGCGTTCCATCTTTTGGTGGTCGGTGATTTCCATATCGCCGACAAGGACTCACGCGGCGTGCGAACCGGGCGTCGGGGTGGAAACCGACGCCCACCTACTGAATGGATCCGGATGAAGTGGGTCGTGCGCAGCGCCGGGGTGGGTCGGTTGCGCATGGACGACGGTGGGAAAGTGCGGCTTAGGCGGGCGGGCTGGTTCCGGCCCCGGATTCCCGGATCAGCTGGGCGCAATGCGTGACGGCGATATCGGTCGCCAGGTGCAGCTTGTCGCGGAGGGCGGCAGTGATTTCCGCCACGCGAGCGGCGGTGAGCCCGAGCGTATCGGCAATGATGGCCGGCGCAACCCCGCGGCCCGTCAGGGTGAAGACCAGCCGTTCCTCCTCGTTGAGCGGGACGGACGGCGCACCGCCCGACACGGCGAATTGGCGCAGGAGGGTTGGCCGGACGCGGTCCGCATACGCCAGCCCGCCCGCGAGTACGCGGCACACCGCCGCCATCAGGCAGGTGTAGCCTTCGCCCTTCATCACATAGCCGGCGGCGCCGCACCGAAAAACCCGCGGGGCATGGATGGCTTCGCTGTGCATGGAAAACACGAGCAGCGGAATCGCGGGATGGCGGCTGCAAGCCATCTCGATGAAGGCAAAGCCCTGGTCGTTGCCCAGCGACAGGTCCGTGATGATGATGTGGGGGGCGGCCTTCTCGAGCTGGCGCAGGGCGCCCGCCATCGTCGAACAGGCGGCGCAGACGCACAGGTGCTTCGTGCGGTTGATGCTTTCCACGAGGCTTTCCCTCATCACGGGATGGTCCTCCACGACGAGGACTCGCTGGCGCACGCGCGCGGCGGACGCGGCGGGGGGAGGGGCTTTGCGCATGACGGAAACCGGTGGGCCTGGGGGTTGGTTCACCCTAGCAGGCAGCCCGGGCCCCGCCGTGCGTCCCTTGGCGAAGGTCGGGCGTAATTTGTTACCCATGAGTCACACCGCCCGGCGTCATCCCCGGGGCGCCGGAGCCGGCCTTTCCGCGACAAGAAGCGAGCCAGATTGGTCAAGTGACGCGCAGAACCGGGCGGAAGCATGCGCTAGGATTGCGGCCATCTTCATGACACCCACGATCGAGATCCAATACCAGGATTTGCCGTCCTCGCCGGCGCTGACCCTGCTGATTCAGACGGAGATCGAGCGGCTGGCCCGGCATCATGCCGGACTGCGGCATTGTCGGGTGATGATTGAACGGGCCCACCACCAACCGCGGCCGGACCATCGCATTCACGTGGCCCTCGCGCTGGTGACGGACGACGGCGAGTTGATCGTCAACCACGAGCCCTCCTCGCGGGCGCCCTTGGTTGACTCCGACCTGCTCCATCCCGGCAAGGCGGAGGAGTCCCACGGTTCGCCGGGCAATGCTTACAGCACCGTCCGCGACGCCTTTGAGGCGGCGCGCCGCCAGCTGACCGAGCAGCGCCGCCGCCAGCGCGCGCACCGGCATCGCGACGACGCCGGGGACTTGCCGGCCGCCATCGCGGGAGCCTGAAACCCGCGCCCGGCGCGATCGGAATTTCCCCCGGGCCGGCGCACGCATTCGCGTCGAAACCGCCGGCGTCGATCCGCTGCGGCGACCTCGCCGTGACCCCACGCGGCGCCGAATCGCTTCAGGCCCCGGCTGGGGAGTCAACCGCGGGCGAGGATGGGCCGGATGGCGGGGGGCAGCGATCGGAAGTCCCGCGATACACGCAGGTCGAGCAGAACATTTCGCATTCATGCCGGGCCAGCGCGTGGAAGCGACGCAGCATTTCCTCGTGGTCGACCTCGGGCTTTTCCCCGAGGGCGTGGCGCAACGCCTGTTCGCCGGCGGCAAAATACCGCTGCATCGGGTCCAGCCCGCAGGCACAATGGCTGTGCACGGGACCGACCAGTGGCCGGCAGCCTTCCGGCCAATCCGCGGTCGCGTGGCCGGAAAGGCCCCGCAGCAACTGCATGAGCGTGCCTTCGACCAGAAACCCGACCGTGTCCTGGCGGCCGAGGGCGGAGAGCGGGGGTTCGTCCGCCAGTCGCCGCACCCATTCGAGTTTGATCGGGGCAAAATGATCGACCAGCGTTCGGCCCAACGCGGAATTCATGCTGCTAATCTTTCATTAATTTGCGCCCGCCGCAGTGCATGAATTGCCATAGGCCGGTCATTTGTTGCGATGTGGCACGGCGGCGCATTCCGGGGCGTCGGGGGCCGGCCGGTTCCCTGCCGGTGCGATGCACCGCTAGAACTTTTACTGCTGAGGTGCTGCAGTCCGGCTGGATAACGTCGCGCGGGGCCCGAACGGATTTGCGCTCCCGGTGGGCGGCCGCTTGACTGGCCGCATGGTAAGCCCTGCGGACGATGCCAAACGAAGCCGGGAGCTGGTTCACCAACTGCGGGAATCGGAAATCTTTCGCGATTATGAAAAGGCATTCCGCGACACCACGGGCCTGCCGCTGAACCTCCGGCCGATCGAGGCTTTCGACCTGCCGCATCACGGTGATCCGAACGAGAGTCCCTTTTGCGCGCTCATGGCGAAGACCAACCAGAGCTGCGCCGCCTGCCTGCAGTTGCAGCGCCGGGTCGAGGAGGAGGCCCGGCTGGAGCCGAAGACGCTGAAATGCTTCGCGGGTCTCTGCGACTCGGCCGTGCCGGTGCGGGTGGGGGAGAACCTGGTGGCGTTCCTGCAAACCGGCCAGATCCTGTTGCATGAGCCCAGCCGGCAGGAATTCAGGAAGGTCACGCGCGAGCTGATCAACTGGGGCGTCGATACCGACCTGAAGGGCATGGAAGAGGCGTATTTCCAGACCCGCGTGCTCGACCGGAAGCAGTACGAGGCCGTGCTGCGGCTGCTGATGATTTTTGCCCGGCACCTGTCCGCGCTCAGCAACGAGCTGATGGTGACGGCGCAGCAGTCCGAGTCCCCGATGATCAGCCGGGCCAAGATCTACATCATGGAGCACCAGCACGAGGAGATGTCGCTCCGCCAGGTGGCGGGCTCGGTCAACACCAGCGCCTTTTATTTCTGCAAGATGTTCAAGAAGGCGACGGGCCTGACCTTCACCGACTACCTGGCCCGCGTGCGCGTGGAGAAGGTGAAGAACCTGCTGCTCAACCCGCACAAGCGCATCAGCGAGGCCGCCTACGAGGCCGGCTTCCAGTCCCTTTCCCAATTCAACCGCGTGTTCCGCAAGGTCGCGGGCGAGGCACCCACGGTGTGGCGCGACAAGCTGCCCGGGCGGTCGTCAGCTGCGGTTTGACGGACCGGGTTTCGGGGCCAGGTCGCAGCAGCCGGGCACGCCCTTGTACTGGCAGACCGAGCACAGGGTCTCGATTTCCTGCTGGGCCAGGGACCGGAACAGCAGCAGGACGTCCTCGATTTCCTCCCCCACGATCGAGGCCGCCGTGGCGCGCACGGCCAGTTCGCCGGTGGTGTAGTACTTCAGCAACGGATTGAGACCACAGGCGCAGTAGGCATGGATCGGGGCGGCCACCGGGGTGCAGCCATGGAGCCAGTTCTGCGCCGACCGGGCGGTGAGCCCGTTGAAAAGCTGGGTCAGCGTGGCATCCATCAGGAAGACCAGGGTGTCCGGGCGGCCGAGCGGCGTCAGGGCGGGTTCGCCACGCAGCAGCACCGACCACTCCGCCTTGATGGCAGGGCCGAGCGCCACTAGCTGCTGAAGGGTGGCGGGGGTCACGCGCCCATAATGCCACAGGTGCTCCGCCGCCGCGCCGCAGGTGTTGCTGGGCCGTGCGCATATCTTGGGCAGGCCCGCCGCGGCGAAGACCGGGGGCGCCGGGGGTGAAGCCCGCGCTCCGCGCGGGCTGAACCTGCGCGGAGCGCAGGTTCCACCCGTCGTGCGCCCCGGCGCTACGCGGCATTGGACAACGCTCGCATGGCTTGCGCCAAGGAATGCGCAGAGCCGCATTCGAAAATCCCGATAATCAGCGCGGACATTCTCCACGCCATGTCTGCGATACCACTAACGCTATTCTGCAGCCTGCTGCTAGCCGGCACATTTGTATTTCTCTTCGCGCGCGAACAGCGCCGCCGCTTTGGCAGCCCCGAGCGCGATTCGCTCCTGCCCCTGGCGGATGAGGTTCCGGTCGAAGGCGGCGGGCGCGTCCCGCAGGTACCACCCGGCCGCGACGAAACCGGCCCCGACGGTTGCGGCTGCCGCGACGGCGCGCGTCCGCCCTGCGCGGGCTGCCGGAAGCACCTCGGCGCCGCCACCCCTGGCCTGACCTGACCCTATCCATATCCACGCCTTCCCATGACGAACGGATCCAAGACCACCATCGAATTCAATGACGGCATCGTGCGGCAGTTCCTGCTCGCCGCCGTCCTCTGGGGCATCGTCGGCATGCTTGTCGGCGTGCTCATCGCCACCCAGCTCAACTTCTGGCAGGCCAACTTCGGCCAGTCCTGGCTGAGCTTCGGGCGCCTCCGTCCGCTCCACACCAACGCCGTCATCTTTGCCTTTGTCGGCAACATGATGTTCGCCGGCATCTATTACTCGACGCAGCGCCTGGTGAAAGCGCGTCTGGCGAGCGACTTTCTGTCGAACCTCCACTTCTGGGGCTGGCAGCTCATCATCGTGTCCGCGGCCATCACCCTCCCGCTGGGCCTCACCCGCGGCAAGGAATACGCGGAGCTCATCTGGCCCATCAACATCGCCGTCGCCTTCATCTGGGTGGTGTTCGCGGTGAACTTCTTCTGGACGCTCGCCCGCCGCAACGAGAAGTCCCTCTACGTCGCCGTCTGGTTCTACATCGCGACGATCATCACGGTCGCGATGCTCTACATCGTCAACCACCTGTCCATTCCGACTTCGCTGACGCACAGCTACCCGGTGTTCGGTGGCGTGCAGGATGGCCTGGTCCAGTGGTGGTACGGGCACAACGCCGTGGCGTTTTTCCTGACCACGCCGATTTTGGGCATCATGTACTACTTCCTGCCGAAGGCGGCGGAGCGGCCGGTCTACTCGTACCGGCTGTCGGTGGTCCACTTCTGGTCGCTGGTGTTCCTCTACATCTGGGCCGGCCCGCACCACCTGCTCAACACCGCGCTGCCCGCCTGGCTGCAACTCCTCGGCATGACCTTCTCGCTCATGCTGTGGGCACCGTCGTGGGGCGGCATGCTCAACGGCCTGCTCACGCTCCGCGGCGCCTGGGGCAAACTCCGGACCGACCCGGTCATCAAGTTCTTCGCCGCCGGCGTCACGTACTACGGCATGGCGACGTTTGAGGGCCCCCTGCTCTCGATCCGCTCCGTCAACGCGCTCGCGCACTACACCGACTGGATCATCGGGCACGTCCACGCCGGCGCGCTGGGGTGGAACGGCTTCATGGCGGCCGGCATGTTCTATTGGCTGGTCCCGCGCCTGTGGAACAAGCCCCTTTACTCCCAGTCGCTCGCCAACCTGCACTTCTGGATCGGGATGTTCGGCATCCTGCTTTACGTCGCGGCCATGTGGGCCTCGGGCATCGGCCAGGGCCTGATGCTCAACGCCACCGCCGAAAGCGGCACCATCCTGAAGTACCCGAACTTCCTGGAGACGGTGAATTCGATCCGGCCGCTCATGCTTCTCCGCGTGGTCGGGGGCGCGCTCTACCTGACCGGCTTCGTGCTCATGGCTTACAACATCCTCCGCAGCATCCGCGGCGCCAAGACCGTGAATGGCACGATCGAGGTCCATGTCGAGGCGCCCGCTGCGGACGAGCAGCTCGGGGCCGGGGCCACGATCTTCAACGCCCCGGTCGTGTTCTGCACGCTGGGCTTCATCGCCGCCTGCGTGTGGATGTTCGCGGATGGCTGGCTGAACCTATTCGGCCTGGTCGCGACGATCTTCTGCGTGCTGCTGGCCATCGGCCACTTCCAGTCGCGCGGCAAGGCCTGGGGCGACTGGTACGACAAGCTCCTCCTGAACGCCCTGCCGTTCACGGTCCTCACCTTCCTGTCCGTGGCCGTCGGCGGGCTCATCCAGATCATCCCGATGCTGACGATCGAGCGCCGGCTGCAGACCGAGGACCGCGTGGCGAAGGTCTACACGCCGCTCGAACTGGCCGGCCGCGACCTCTATGTCCGCGAAGGTTGCTACACCTGCCACTCGCAGATGATCCGCACGCTGGTGCCGGACGTCATGCGCTACGGCGACTACTCGCGCCTCGGCGAATCCATCTGGGACCATCCCTACCAGTGGGGTTCGAAGCGCAACGGGCCCGACCTTGCCCGCGTCGGGGGCAAATATAACGACGCCTGGCATTTCGACCATATGCGCGACCCGCGGGCCATTTCGACGGGTTCCAACATGCCGGCCTACTACTGGCTGCACGAAAACAACACCGATTACGCGGCCCTCCCGGCGAAGATCCGCGTGCAGCGCACGCTCGGCGTCCCGTTTCCCAACTGGTCGCCGGCCGAAATCGATGCGCTCGCGAAAGTCCAGGCGAAACAAATCGCCCGGGACCTGCGCGACCAGGGCCGCTACACCGACGCCGACAAGGAGATCGTGGCCCTCACCGCTTACCTGCAGTCGCTGGGCAAGAAGTGGGAGGCGACGGGCACCGCTGCGCGGTGAAATCCCAAACGCCAAACGTCCAAACGCCAAACAATCCCCTACCCGGATCCTAAAACCCAGAACCCAGACCCTAATCCCATGTTTCGCCGCATCATCTACGAAGACTGGCAGTTGATTTTTCCCGTCGTGGCGCTGGCCGTGGCGTCGCTCGTTTACCTCGCCGCCGCGTGGCGCGCGGCGCGCATGAAACCCGCCCAGGCCGATCGGCTCTCCCGCCTGCCCTTGGAACACGACTGAACCGGGTGGGCGTCGGTTTCCACCGCGACGCCTGTCGCCGCCGTGGCAAGCGGCGCCCCCATTTACCTTCCGCCGCATGAATTCCACTCCCACCCAACCGCCGACCAGCGATCCAGATATTCCGGTCCGTCCGCACACTTACGACGGCATCCAGGAATACGACCAGCGCCTGCCGAACTGGTGGCTCTACACGCTCTACGGGACCATCGCCTTCTGGGCCGTATTCTGGTTCGCCTACATGATCGCCCGGGTGCCGGCCACCAACGAGGCGCTCGTGGAGTCCCGCATGGCCGAGATCGCCGCCGTCAAGCTCGCGACCTCGCTCGACGTGACCAACGACGCGCTCTTCTGGGAAATGAGCCGCAACCCGGTGTTCGTCGACGCAGGCAAGCAGACTTTCAACTCCCTTTGCGTCGCCTGTCACCTGCCGACGCTTCGGGGCAAGAGCGAGAATCCCGCGGCCGTCGGGCCGGACCTGACGGACCAGTCCTGGATTCACGGGGGCACCCCGAAGGAGGTTTACGCCACGGTTTCAAAGGGCGTGCTCGCCAAGGGCATGCCGACCTGGGAACCGGTGCTTGGCCAGAAGAAGACCGCCGAGGTCGTCGCCTACGTCCTGTCCCATCACCAAAAGGGTGAGCCGGTGACGGTGGAGGTCCCCAAGTGAAATCAACCGGGGTCCTTGACCCCGGGCCGGACCCAGCGACGCCGGCTGCCACCCGCCCGCTCGAACCACGCATGGGCAACGAACTGACAGTCCCACCCAAGGCCGAAAATCCCAAGGCGAAAGCGGCGAAGGCCCGGCGGCCCTCGCTTGAGTCCGTCACGACCATCGCGGCCGACGGATCGCGGCGCGATTTGCATCCTTCGGACGTGCGCGGGCCGTTCATGTCGGCCCGGCGCTGGAGCGGGTGGGGCCTCATTGCCTTCTACCTGGTGCTCCCGTGGATCCCCGTGAACGGCTATCCCGCGGTGTTTCTGGACATCGCCGAGGGACGGTTCCACTTCTTCGGCTACACGCTGGCGCCCCAGGACACCTGGCTGCTGTTCTTCGCGGTCTCCGGGCTCGGCTTCACGCTGTTCTTTGTCACGGCGCTCATTGGCCGCGTGTGGTGCGGCTGGGCCTGCCCCCAGACCGTGTACCTCGAGCACGTTTACCGCGTGATCGAGCGCTGGGTCGACGGCGACGGGCCGGCGCGGCGGGCGCTGGCGGCCGCACCCCTCACGGCCGCCAAGGCGGCCCGGCGCGTGGCCAAGCACAGCCTCTACGTCGTGGCCTCGTTGCTGATAACGCACCTTTTCCTGAGCTATTTCGTGAGCCTGCCGGAGGTTTGGCACATGATGCGCTCGGCGCCGCGGGAACATTGGGCGCCCTTTGTCTTCGTCTTCGCCAGTGCCGGTCTGCTCTACTTCAACTTCGCCTGGTTCCGCGAGCAGCTGTGCATCATGATTTGTCCCTACGGCCGGCTGCAGTCGGCGCTGACGGACGATCATTCCGTGGTGATCGGCTACGACGCGAAGCGGGGCGAGCCGCGGGGCAGGATTCATCGCGAGGTAGGGGCGCAGTTTCGCTGCGCCCAAGGAGCAACGAAGTCCGAAAGGGCGCAGCAAGACTGCGCCCCTACCACCGAGGCGCTTGGCGCTTGCATCGATTGCAGCCGTTGCGTGCAAGTCTGCCCCACGGGCATCGACATCCGCCAGGGCCTGCAACTCGAATGCATCGGTTGCGCCGCCTGCATCGATGCGTGCGACGAGGTCATGACGCGCGTCGGGCGGCCGAAGGGTCTGATCCGCTACGATTCGCTGGCGCGTTTCGCCGGCGGGCGCACGCGGTGGATCCGGCCGCGCACGATCGTCTATTTTGTCCTGCTGCTGGTGGGCGTGGCGGTCGCAACCTTCGCCTTTTCGCGGGTCAAGCCGGCCAGCTTCCTCGTCTACCGCATGACCGGCGCCGCCTATTTCGTGGACCGGAACGACGTGCGCAACCAGTTCATGGTTCGCCTCGTGAACAAGCTTTCCCGTCCGGCCGAGCTCGCGGTCGCTACCACCGGCGTGCCGGCGGGCGTGAAGCTGACGGGATTCGACGCGCCGGTGATCATCCCGGCGCTGGGCGAGCAGGTCAGCCCGCTGGTGCTGACCGTCGACCGCAAGACTTACGCCGGGCCGTTCCACTTCACCGTCGTGGTGCGGGATACCGCCGGCACGTACCAACTGTCCCGGGCCGTCGAGTTCATGGGCCCGGAACCGAAGCTGCTCGAGGAGGAGGATCGTGAAAACGGCATCAAGCGTTGAGGGGATGCCCGCCGATCCATGTAGGGTTGCCGCTTGCGGCGACCTGGGGGAATCGCATGCGAGGTCGGCGCAAGCGCCGACCCTACAAAAGGCGACTGGCGCGACGTGGTCCCTCTGGGTTTGGGTCCTCGCCGGCTTCCTGTTGTTGGTCGCGGCTTGGGGCGCGATGTTCACCGCGGCCCATGCCGCGAAAGTCGAATCGGTGCCGCTGGCAACCAAGGGGGCCCAGCCATGACGGCCGAACTTTCCGCCATCACCGGGCCCGGCACGGCCCTCCTTGCGGGGCTCGTGACCAGCCTGCATTGCGTCGGCATGTGCGGCCCGCTGGCCTGTGCACTGATGCCGGCGCGGGCGGGTGATGCCGATTCCCACACGGTGAGCACGGTCTATCACCTGTGCCGGCTCGGCGGCTACAGCCTGCTCGGGGCGCTGGCGGGCGGGATTGGCCGCCTGCCGCTCACGCTGCTCGGCTCGGATGCGCTGCGCTACCTGCCCTGGTTGCTCGTGCTGTTTTTCGTGGCGGTCGCGGTGCGTTTCGACCAGCGCCTGCCCCGCCTCCCGCTGCTCGGGCGCGCCTATGGTGCGGTGGCGGCGCGGCTCCGCGGCGGTTCTAGGGTGCGGGCGGCCGCGCTGCTCGGCGTGGCCACGCCGCTGCTGCCCTGCGGCCCACTCTATTTTCTCGTGTCGCTGGCGATGCTATCCGGCTCGGCCCAACGTGGGGCGGAGACCTTGTTCGCGTTCGGCCTCGGGACGGTGCCGCTGCTCTGGCTCGCCCAGGTGAATTTCCATTTCATCCGCGTACGGCTCGGCCCGGTCTGGCTGGCGCGCACGCAGACCATCCTGGCGCTGGTCGTGGCGGCGGTCCTCGTGTGGCGGCTGCGCGGGACGCTCGGCTGGGGCGGGCCGGGGGCGGGGGACTTTGTGTGCTTCTGACATGAATACCGATTTCCAGGCGAATTGGGTGGACAGGATGTGTGAGCCCGATGGTGCGAGTGCGTGGACTGCGCACCCCGCAAGCCGCTCCTGTCCACCTTTGCCTGCACGCCACGGCGTGCTTCCCGGATGAAAACCGACCTTCAGGCCAATTGGGTGGACGTGGGGCGTGAGCCCGATGGTGCGAGTGCGTGGACTGCGCACCCCGCAAGCCGCTCCCGTCCACCTTTGCCTGCACGCCCTGGCGCGGCGCCGGGATGAAAACCGACTTTCAGGCCAATTGGGTGGACGGGGGCGCGAGCCCGATGGTGCGAGTGCGTGGACTGCGCACCCCGCAAGCCGCTCCCGTCCACCTTTGCCTGCACTGCGGCACGCCGCTGGCGACGGAGGCCGCGCGGGCGGAAGGATTTTGCTGCGCGGGCTGCAGCTACGTGCACCGGCTGGTCCACGAGCACGGGCTGGAGGGCTACTACAGGATTCGCGATGCCGTCGTCGCGCCGGTGGACCCGGCGGTGCTCCAGCCGCGAGACTATGCGTGGCTGGCGGAACTCCAGGCGGAGGCCGAGCGCCTGGCGACCGGCACGCCGGAGATGGTGCTGGAGGTGCAGGGCATTTCCTGCGCCGGTTGCGTCTGGCTGATCGAGAAGGTGTTTCACCAGCAGCCGGGAGCCCTGGTGATTGAAACCGATGCCCCGTTGGGCCGCATGCGCCTGCGCTGGCAGCGCGGGCGGTTCGACGCGCCGGCCTTCGCCCGCACGCTGCAATCCTTCAACTACCTTGCCGGGCCCCCGGGCGCGGAGCCGCCGGTGCCGGAGAGCCGGGCGCTGGTGCGGCGCATCGGGCTGTGCGCCGCGTTCGCCATGAACATCATGCTGTTCGCGTTGCCGCACTATTTCGGGATGGAGGCTACATTCTCGTATGCATCGTTGTTCGGCACGTTGGCCATGGGGTTCGCGACCCTGAGCCTGCTGACGGGCGGCAGCTACTTCTTCGGGCGGGCGATCGCCGCGTTGCGCAGCGGGGTGTTGCATATCGACCTGCCGATCGCACTCGGCATTGCCGGCGCTTATGCGGGTTCATTCTACGGCTGGGCCACCGGGCGGGAGTTGTTTGTCTATTTCGATTTTGTCGGGGCCTTCATCCTCCTGATGCTGGTGGGCCGCTGGGCGCAGGTCGCGGCGGTGGAACGCAACCAGCGGCGCCTGCTGCGCGCACAGGCCCGGCCGCAGCGGGTCGCCGTGGCGGGGCCGGCCGGCGAATGGCGCGATGTGCCGGTCGAGAACCTGCAGCCGGGGGACGTTTTCCGGGTGAAGCCGGGCGAAGCGGTGCCCGTCGAGGCCCGGTTGGAGTCGGCGGCGGCGACCTTTGGCACGGCTTGGATCACCGGCGAGGCGGACCCGCGGGACCAGCGCGCGGGCGCGCGGGTGCCGGCCGGTTCGGTGGTGTTGTCGCGGGGCGCGGTGCAATTGCGCGCCGCGCAGGCGTGGGGGGAATCGCTCCTGGCCCGGTTGCTGCGGCCGGTGACGCGGGACGCCTACCGCCACCGGACATTGGAAAGAATCGTGGCCGGATATCTCATCGCCATCCTTGGCGTGGCGGTCGCCGCGGGCGTAGGCTGGTGGCTGCTTTCCCACGACGCGGAACGCACCTGGGCGGTGGTGACCGCGGTGCTCGTGGTTTCGTGCCCCTGCGCCGTGGGGCTCGCCTTTCCCCTGGCGGAAGAGATGGCGACCGTCGCGCTGCGCCGGCACGGCGTGTTCGTGCGCGAAGCCGACCTCTGGCCGCGCTTGGGACGAATCCGGAAACTGATCTTCGACAAGACGGGAACGCTGACCCTCGAGACCCCCGCGCTGGCCAACCCCGGGGTGCTGGACCAACTCACCCCCCCGGCCCGCGCCGCGTTGCTGGCGTTGGTGCGGGAAAGCCCGCATCCGGTGAGCCAGAGCCTGCTGGAAAACCTGCTGACGCGGGCTGATTTCGTGAAGGAAACGGCGCCGGCAGGCCGCATCACCGAGGAGGCGGGCGGCGGCGTGCGGCTGGAGTCGGCGTCCGGTACCTGGACCCTCGGGCGGCCGGGGTGGGCCGGCGCCTCCGCGGAAACTTGTCATACATTAGGTGACAAGTTTCCAGAGGCCGCCCACGACACCGAGTTCGCCTGCGATGGCGTGTTGCTGACGCGATTCCGCTTTGTCGATGCCGTCCGCACCGGCGCGGCGGCCGAAATTGCGCACCTGCGGGCCCGCGGTCTCGAAGTCTTTATTTTGAGCGGCGATCGTCGGGAAAAAGTGGCCGCGATGGCCCAGGCCCTGGGCCTGGCCCCCGGGCAGGCCGTGGCGGAGGCCACGCCCGCCGGGAAGGCGGCGTGGGTGCGGCGAATTGACCGGGGCGACACGTTGATGCTGGGCGACGGTGCCAATGACAGCCTGGCGTTCGACGCCGCGCTGGCGCGAGGCACGCCCGTCATCCACCGCGGCGTGCTGGCGGGCAAGGCGGACTTCTACTATCTCGGTCGCGGCCTCGATGGCTTGCGCCGCTTGTTTGAGGTCAACCACGCGCGCCGCCGGACCCAGCAGGCTTTGCTGGCGTTTTCGGTCGCCTACAACGCGCTGGCCGTGGGGCTGGCCGTGACCGGGCAGATGAATCCGCTGGTGGCGGCGATCCTGATGCCCGTCAGCTCCTTGTTGTCGCTGGCCATCGTGGGCGCCGGCATGCGCCGCTGGCTCGGCCGCTGAGGGCCGCCCTGCGACCGGAAAAGGGGGAATTTGTTCCGCGGAGAATTATTCACGGCTGGACCGGTGGCATGAAACCGGATTTCCCGACCCGCCGTCAAAGCGGGCATGAACGCCATCACCATGAAGAGAGCTTCTTGTCTTTCCCTGACGGCGCTCCTCGGAGCGCTGTCTCTTGCCGCCGCCCTGCCGGCCCGGGCTGACTCCCGGGTCGACGTTGGCGTGTCGGTCGGTTTCCGCCTGCCCCATGGCGCGGTGGAAGTGCGGGTCGGCCGTGACCACTATTATGTGCACCGGGGCGTCTATTATCGCCAGGGCCCGCACGGGTACTACGTGGTCCGGGCGCCGCGCGGGCTTGTCGTGCGGGAATTGCCGCCGCGCTACGTGCGGATCCACGTGGGCAGCCGCGATTATTACCGTTACGGCGACGTGTACTACGAGCGCGCCCCGGGTGGTTATGTCGTCGTGGATGCGCCGGTCGTGGCCCCGCGCGCGCTGCCGCCACCGTCGGCCGATGACGGGTACCAATCGGTCTGGGTGGGCGACATGGAATACAAGTTCCACGACGGGCAATTCTTCAAGTCGACGCCCGACGGCATGGTCTGGGTCCCGGCGCCCATCGGCGCGATGACCCGGACGCTGCCCGCGGACGCACGCAGTGTCTGGCACGAGGACATCGAGTACTTCGAGTGCGATGACGTTTATTTCCGCAAGACGCCGGAGGGCTACCGCGTGGTGGAGGCGCCCTGGAAGAAGTAACGCCCGCCCGGACTGTCCGCGCAAGCGGCCGGCGCATCCCGCGGGGGATCTCGCCGGCCCCAGCCGGGGCGATGACTGAGTATTAACGTGCATTAACCCGGGCGCTGGCTTTTGCTGGCCGCGCATGGATGAACGTCGCCGCTTTAGCATCTGGCTGGTGATCTGCCTGCTCGTCTCGAACCTCGCCGTCGGCACGCTCAGCCTGTTTTTTCTCAAGAAGGTGAACGAGCGTTACGGGGTGCTTTTCACCGATAGCATCCCGGCGCTGAACGGCCTGCGCACGCTGACGCGGGAAATGAGTTTCGTGCAACGGCTGGCGCGGCGCATCGTGGATCCCGCCAACGAGCCTACGTGGAAGGACCTTTTGCCCCAAATGGCCCAGGCCAGCGTGAAAGTCCGGGAATTGGCCCGGGAAATAAGCCTGACGCCGCCGTTCAAAGACAGCAACCAGGCCATGCAAATCATGGACGGAGGGCAAAAGTACGAGGCGAGGGTGAAGGAGTTCATCGCGCTCGCCGAGGCGGGCAAACTGGCGGAGGCAAACCGTTTCAACGTCGAGATCCTGCGCCCCACCTATGATGACTACCAGGCGACGGTGGAGGGTGCCGCCGAATATGTGGAACGGCACGTCAGCGAGCTGCGCGACCAGTATACCCAGGATTCGCAGTTCTTCGGCGGATTGCTGCTGGTGCTGGGCGGCTGGCCGCTGCTGGCGGGCGGCCTGTTTGTGATCGTGCTCGCGCTGATCGTGACGAGCCTCCTGATCACGGTCTTCCTGCCGAAGTTTGACCTCACACGGCGGCTGCTCGGCAAGGGAATGGACCGGTGACCAGGCTGGTATTCCGGTCATCATCCTGAGCGCGGCGAAGGATGACGGCGGTGGTCCTGCATGGCAGTTGGCCGGACGATGCAGCTGCCACGGGAGTGGCGATAGAGCGGTTTCAAAAACGTCGTAGCCGCAATGCCTAGACAAAACCAAATCCCCCGCCTCCGTCATCCGGTAGTGGGTCCACTTGGTTCCTTCGCAGTGATTTGAATGTAGGGTCGGCGCTTGCGCCGACCTCATGCGCGAGGTCGGACCAAGGTCCGACCCTACATCGGACTGCAATGGACCCACTACCCGTCATCCTGAGCAACGCGAAGGATCCAAGCTGGGGATGCAATCAGCGCCTGCTCCTTTGATCCTTCTCTCGCGGCCGCGGGATCAGGATGACGGTGGAGAGAATGGGGTGTGGGCACTTAGAACGGCTATCGTTCATTTTGAACCGCTTTAGCCTGAATATTTCACGCTCTTCGATGACCGACCCACACACCCCGTCGCTGCGCGCCACCCCTCTCATAGAGGGGAATCCAATCCTGCGCGACCGAAGTCCCCTCTAGGAAGAGGGGTGCCCGACAGGGCGAGGTGTGTTGGTTCGTTTCCAAGTGTGAAATATTGCGGCTAGCGGCCTGGTCGGAGACCGGCCCTGCAGTCAACCCAGCGTCTTCGGGATTGCAGCCGTGAGGTTCACCGGTACCGCGGCGGTGACGAGAATGTTGTCTTCGATGCGCACGCCGCCGATCTGCTTGTGCTGGTCGACGAGGTCCCAGTTGATTACCGCGCGATATTTTTCGCGCCGGGGCCGGTCATCGAGGATGGCCGGGATGAAATACAGGCCGGGCTCCACGGTCGCGACGTAACCGGGGCGAAGGACGAGGTCCATGCGCAGGCTGCGGAGGCTGGGCCGGTCGTCCTGCCGGCGGCCGGGCTCGAGTCCGCTGGCATCCCGCACGCCGAGGCCGACCAGATGACCGAGGCCGTGGGGATAGAACAAGGTGTGGACGTCCTGTTCGACGAGGGACTGGGGGTCGCCGTGGAGCACGCCCATTGCCACGAGGCCGCCGAGCATATCCACCGCCGCGGCGAAATGCAGGGCCTTCCACTCTGCGCCCGCGCGGCACCGCCCGATGGCACGGACTTGGGCGTCAAGCACCGCCTGGTAAAGGTCGCGCTGGAAGGGCGTGGCCTGGCCGGCGACGTAGGTGCGCGTGACGTCGGTCACGTAGCGGTCCATCTGCGCGCCGGAATCGATGAGGATGTAGTCGCCATCACGCGCGACGCGAGCGGGCGAAGGCGAACCATGGAATACCGCGCTGCGCGCGCCGATGCCGACGATGGTGTCATAGCCGGTGGCCTGCGCGCCGTGCCGGAAATATTCGGCCTCCAACTCGATCTGGAGCTGCCGTTCGCTCACGCCGGGCTTGAGCAGGGGCTGGATGGCGGCGTAGCCCGCGGCGGTTGCCGCGGCACCGCGCTGCATGATCTCAATCTCGGCTGGTTCCTTGGCCCGGCGGGCATGCTTGTACTTCTCGCGCACTTCGGCGGAGCGATCCTCGTCGGCCAGGCCGTTGATGGCGGCGCCCAGCATCACCACCGGCCGGCCGCGGCGGGCGGCGAGCCAGGCCGGGAATTTCCCGAGCAGTTCGCCGGGCAACTGTTCCCGGCCTTCCCACACGCGATCCAGCTCGCTGACCTCGGGCACGAACGAGGTCCAGCCGTGGTCGCCGCCCTTGGGGTCGTAGGCGAGAATGCCACCGATGGCCTCGGCGTGGCCGGTCAGGTAGTAATATTCCTGGTGCGCAATGAACGGGAGGTGCGCATCGCTGATCTCGGGCTTGGGCACCGGCTGGCCCGCGCCGATGAGCAGGATTTCGTTGGTGAGACCAAGGGCTTTGGCGATGCGCGCCCGGCGGGCGGGGTAGTCGAAATTCATCCGGATCCCAGAAAGCACAAAACGTCGCCGAATGAAAGCCGGCGCTTGGGTGATGGGTGGGGACGGGACTGCAGCCCCGCCGCCATGTCGCCGGCCGGGAAACCGGCGGCCACCGGCCCGAGTTCACTCGAACTGCGGGAGGAGCTGCATGCCCGGCACGGTCACCAGGCCCTGGTCCGTGATGCGGAGCTCGGGAATGACGGACAGCGGGATGAGGTTGAAACCCATGTAGGGCAGGGTGCAGCCGGCGCGGTCCAGGCAGCCTTGAGGGCGGGCATGGCGACGGCGGCTAGCGAAGGGGTGACGGTATGCAGCGGCGGAACGGAGAAGCGGGTCAGGGCCATGGGGCCTTTCCAGCAGTGGGAGTGCCAGATGGGAGGGGAATCTTGCCAGCGTCCGGCAATCGTTCTCTTTCTCTCAATCTTTCTCTTCCTCCCTCCGAGCCCGAGAGAAAGAGAAAGATTAAGAGATAGAGAACGAGGGACGTGGTCTACACCAACGCATCGAACAGGATTTCCACCGGATGCAGCGCCATGCGCCCCGTGCCGTCCTTGATTTGGTGGCGGCAGCTGGTGCCCGGGGCGGCGACGAGCACGCCGGGCGGCGCCGACCGGACGGCGGGAAAGAGGACGAGCTCGCCGATTTGCTGCGAGACGTCGAAATGCTCGGCTTCGTAGCCGAAGGAACCCGCCATGCCGCAGCAGCCGCTGGGGATGATCG
Organism: Lacunisphaera sp.; assembly: GCA_035549955.1. GTDB lineage: Bacteria > Verrucomicrobiota > Verrucomicrobiia > Opitutales > Opitutaceae > Lacunisphaera. The sequence goes on from DASZPS010000071.1 coordinate 34,681, forward strand.
ATACCTTGTAGCCGGCGGGCAATTCGAGCATGCGCACGGTGGGGGCGAGGGAGGCCAGCGCCTTCTGGTGACAGTGGCCGTGGAGGCGGATCGGCTGGTCGCCGGCGCGAAACGAGGCGGACGTTATCCGCCCGGTCTCGGCCTCGCGGGCGATGAACTCGTCGATCAACAGCGCATTTTTCGCGAGCGCGCGGGCGGCGGACTTGAGTTCCGCCGGCACCAGGTCGGGGTATTCGTCGCGGAAACCCAGGATGGCCGACGGCTCGAGCCCGATGAGCGGGGCCTCGGCCGTGATGACATCTTTGAGCAGCTCGACGTTACGAATGGCCAGCGCCCGCGCCTCGCGCACGAGCCCCTTGGAAAGGTGCGCGCGGCCGCTTTCGACGTGATCCGGGATGACCACCTCGTACCCGAGCCGGCGGAGGAGTTGCACAGCCTTGATGCCAATCGCGGCATCGGTGGTGTCGGTGAATTCGTCGCAGAAGAGATGGACGCGGCGGGGGAAGGGGGTGCGGCCTTTCAATGCAAGGTCGTCGCTTGAGACGACCTTGTTCGCGACCGCTTTGCCGTTCGAGCGTGAGGTCGTCGCAAGCGACGACCCTACATGGGCATGTTCGGCGTACCAGGCACGCAGGGTGGTCGCCGGCAGCGCCGGCAGGCTGCGGCGGCGGTCGAAGCCGGCGAAATCCTTGATCCAGCGCGAGACGTCGGGCGCGGCGACAATCCAGTTGTAGATCGCCGGGGCCAGGGTCGCCAGGCGCATCGACCGGCTGTAGCCGGCGACAATCCGCGAGCGGAGCGGCACGCCGTGGGCGTCGTGGTAGTGCTGTTGCCATTCCGCCTTGAGCCGGGCGACGTCGACGTTCGCGGGGCACTCGGATTTGCAGCCTTTGCACGAGAGGCAGAGGTCCATGACCTCGGCGATTTCGGCACTGTCCCAGGGATTGGTGACATCACGCGGGTGGGTCAGCACCTGGCGCAGCAGGTTGGCCCGGCCGCGGGTCGAGTCCGCCTCGTTGCGGGTGGCCATGTAACTTGGGCACATGGTGCCGCCCATGAGGTGGGACTTGCGGCAATCGCCGCTGCCCACGCATTTTTCCGCCGCCCGCAACACGCCCTGGTTGGCGCTGAAGTCGAAAAAGGTGGCGTAGTCGGGCGTCGGTTTGTCCGGGCCGTGGCGCAACGAGGTGTCCATCGGCGGGGTGTCCATGATCTTGCCCGGATTCAACACGCCCTGCGGATCGAACGTTTCCTTGATCCGCCGCATCAGCGCGTAGCATTCGTCGCCGACCATGAAGCGGATGAACTCGCCGCGCAGCCGGCCGTCGCCGTGCTCGCCGGAGAGCGAGCCGCGGTATTTCTTCACCAGCGCGGCGACGTCGGTGGCGATGGCCCGGAACATCCGCAGGCCGTCCGGCGACTTCAGGTTGAAGAAGGGCCGGGTGTGCAGTTCCCCGGCGCCCGCGTGGGCGTAGTAGGTGCACTCGACCCCGTACTTGCCGCGCATCAGCGCGTCGAACTCCGCGATATAGGCCGGCAGGTCCTCGACGGCCACGGCGGTGTCCTCGACGATTTCGCGCGGCTTGGCGTCACCCTCGACATTGCTGAGCACGCCCTGGCCGGTGCGGCGCAGGTCCCACACCCGGTTGCAGTCGTCGCCCCACACCACGGGAAAGGCGTAGCCCGGCTTCACCGCGTCTCGTCCCGGGCCAATGTTCGTGGTACGAACATTGCGCAGGTCTGCTTCCAGGTGGCGCATGACGGTCTCGATCCCGGCGCGAGTGTCGCGGCGGATTTCGATCACGAGGACGGCGCCGGGGTCGCCCTGGACGAAGAAGCGGTTTTTCGCCTGCTCGAGGTTGGCCTTGGTGCATTCGAGCAGCACGCGGTCGATCAGTTCGCAGCCGTGCGGCCGGTGGCGCAGGGCAACCAGCGTGGCGTGGAGCGCGTCATTGACGCTGGCGAAATGAGCGCACATCAGCGCCCCGGGCGGGGGCAGGGGCTCGACGTTGAGCTCGAACTCGACCCCGACGAACAGCGTGCCCTCCGAACCGGCGATGAGCCGGCAGAGGTTGAAGGGCTGCGCGGACGCCGGGTCGAAAACGCTGCATTCCATCAGTTGGTCGAGGGCGTAGCCGGTGTTGCGCCGGGTGACGGTGGGCTTGGGGTAGTGCGTGCGGATGAGCTCGCGATTGCCGGCGTCGCCGAGCAGGTCGCGGACGGTGCGGTAGATCCGGGTTTCCAGCGTGTCCGGCCCGGCGCACTTGGCCGCAAACTCCGCCGGGGTGAGGGGGCCAAAGGTCGCGGTGGAGCCGTCGCTCAGGAACCCCCGGGCCGACACCAGGTGTTCGCGGGTGGTGCCATACACGATCGAATTGGCGCCGCAGGAGTTGTTGCCAACCATGCCGCCGATCATCGCCCGCGTGGCGGTGGCGGTCTCGGGGGGAAAAAAGACGCCATGGGGCCGGAGATGGAGGTTAAGCTCATTCCGGACAATCCCCGGTTGGACGAACACGCGTCGGGCGACCGCATCGTACCGGAGGACGCGATTCAGGTGCCGGCCGAGGTCCACGACCATCCCGGAGCCGACAACCTGGCCGGCGAGCGAGGTGCCCGCGGCGCGCGGGATGAACCCGATGCGGTGCCGGTGGGCGAAGGCGACGAGCTCGCGCACATCGGCGTCGGAGCGAGGCAGGGCCACGGCCAGCGGCATTTCCTGGTACTCGGACGCGTCGGTGGCGTAGAGCGCGCGCATAGTCCGCCCGGTGTGCAGCTCGCCCTGCAACCTAGCAGCGAGGGCGGGGAAGTCGGGGGAAGCGGCGCTCATGGCGGGCAGAATGGTGGATCGATGGCGGCTTTGGCGAGTCAGTGGTATCCAAAACTGCAGAGGCCGAGCTTGCTCGGTCCAGGGGCCTTACCAAAGCCATCCGCAGCGACGTCCGGTCACATTCAAGGCATGGGAAACGGCCTGGCCCGCTGGCAGAGCCCGCACACATCTACGCCTCGGGCTTCCATGGAAAATCAGGCAGGGTCGAATATGGTCAATGGCGGTCATCATTATCGGCTGGCCGAGCGGGTGGGCTGGGGCGGAAGATAACGACGGCCGATCCTTCAACCCCGGCCCCTTACCCCGATGAAGATCATATCCTCGTTCCTGGCTCTGATGGTTATTTCCGTTTCTGCCGCGGCGCAGCTGGCCGCGGTCGGGAGCGAACTGCGCCTGGCCTCGCCCAACGGCGTCGTCGTGGTCGACGTCCACCTGGGCGACCGGCTCCGCTATGACCTCACCGTGGACGGCACCCCGGTCCTCAAGGACTCGACCCTGGCGCTGACGATCGACGGCACCGTCCTGGGCCGGGCCCCGCGTCTGAAAGCGGCGACGCCTTCGATGCATGACGGGCTGCTCAAGCCGGTGGTGCGACAGAAAGCGGCCGAGCTCCGCGACCACTACCAAGAACTGCGGCTCGACTTCGAGGGGGGCTATGCGGTGGTTTTCCGCGCTTACAACGAGGGCGCGGCCTACCGTTGGGAGACGTCGCTGGCGGCCGCCAAGGTGAAGGTGAACAGCGAGGAGGTGGGGCTGAAGTTTGCCGACAATTTCACCACCTACTTTGCCGAGGAGAAGGGATTCTATTCGCACAATGAGGAGCATTTCCTGCCCCGGGCGCTCGGCGACCTGGCGCCGAAGCAGCTGGCGAGCACCCCGGTGATCATCGACACGCGGCCCGTGAAGCTGGCCCTCGCCGACTCCGACGTCGTCGACTACCCGGGGTTGTGGTGGCAGGGCACTTCCGGCTCCGGACTGACCGGGACCTTTCCGCCGTACCCGCTGGCGGAGGAGCTCACCGGCGACCGCGACTTCCGCGTGACCAAGGCCGCCGATTACATCGCGGTCACCCAAGGTACCCGCACCTACCCGTGGCGGTTGTTTGGCGTCGCCGCCAAGGATGGGGACCTCGTCACCAACCCGCTGGTCTACCTGCTGGCCCGCCCTACGACCCTCGCGGACACAGCCTGGATCAAACCAGGCAAGGTGGCGTGGGACTGGTGGAACGCGAACAACCTGGGCGGCGTGGACTTCAAGGCCGGGGTCAACACGGAGACGTACAAATACTTCATCGATTTCGCCGCCCAGCACGGGATCGAGTATGTCGTGCTCGACGAGGGTTGGTATGTGCTCGGCGACCTGCTGAAGCAGGCGTCCGGCATGGACGTGCCCGCGATCATCGAACATGGTAAGAAAAAGAACGTCGGCGTGATCCTCTGGGTGGTGTGGAAGACGCTCGACGACCAGCTGCAGCCGGCGCTTGACCTGTTCGCGCGCTGGGGCGTGAAGGGCATCAAGGTGGATTTCATGCAGCGCGACGACCAGAAGGTGATGGATTTCTACCACCGCATCTCGGCCGAGGCCGCGCAACGGCACATGCTGGTGGATTTCCACGGCTCGAGCCGGCCGGCGATCCTCACCCGCACCTGGCCCAACCTGATCTCGACCGAGGGTGTGCGCGGCAACGAGTGGAACAAGTGGAGCGCAGCCATCACGCCCGGACACACGCTGATGCTGCCGTTCACCCGGCAGTTCCTTGGGCCGATGGATTTCACGCCCGGGGCGATGTTGAACGCGACGCGGAGCGGCTTTGCCAGGAATTTCGACAATCCCATGAGCCAGGGCACGCGTTGCCACCAGCTCGCCATGTATGTCGTTTACGAGAGCCCGCTGCAGATGCTCTGTGATTCGCCGACCAACTACCTGCGCGAACCGGAATGCCTGGCGTTTCTCTCCCCGGTCCCGACGGTGTGGGACGAGACCCGGGCGCTGGACTCGCGCATCGGGGAATATGTCGCCGTGGCCCGCCGCAGCGGGGTGGAGTGGTATGTCGGGGCGATGACCGACTGGACGCCCCGCGAGCTGACGATCGATTTTTCCTTCCTGCCGGTGGGTGAATTCCAACTGGAGGAATACCGCGATGGCGTGAATGCCGACCGCCGGGCCGGCGACTACAAGCGCTCGGTCCAGACCGTCACCCGGGCCACCAAGCTGAAGGTCCGCCTGGCCGAAGGTGGCGGCTGGGCCGGCCGCCTGCGGCGGCACTGAGTCCGTTTGACCGTTCGCAATGGTTTGAAGGTAGGGTCGGCCCAAGGGCCGACCTCGCGTGTCAGGTCAGCGCAGGCGCCGGTCCTGTATGGGAGGCAAATGGACCCACAACCAACCGGCCAGAACAGGCTTGGTAATTGAAAGGCGGCATTTATGACATAAAGGAAATCCCATGGCTTCCCTGCAATCACCGGACAATTTCAACTGGCCGCTCGCCTACGAGGCCGAGGCGCTGCTCTCGAAGCACATCAACGCGTTCCTGCAGAGGAATCCCCTCGCCGCGAAGCTGGCGCAGCGGATGCACGACGAGACCGGCACGGAGTTCTTCGAGTGGGTGGACCACTTTGTCGTTTCCACCGGCCACGAGGTGGCGTTGCGGGCGGCGGGGTTCGTCCTGCAGGCGGCCGACGCCCCGGCGGGCCAGGCGGTTTTCGCGCACCCGCACGCGATGCTGCCGCGCGTAATCGTGGACAAGAAGGCGGATCCGTCGAAGGCACCGCGGTCGCTGGCAATCCGACCGGAATTCCTGGCCGATTTCATGGCCCGGCACGGCCTCACGGGCGAACCGGCCGGCGCCCCCTGCGCCCGGTACCGGGTCCTCCGCATCAATGAGGTGAACGACACCGTGTTCGAGGCCGTCGAGCGGCTCGGTTATCGCGGGTTTGTGGTCCGGGAGCCGACGCCCGGCTTTGCCGCGGCGGTGCTGAAAGTGCGCGAGCTGTGGCGGGCGCGGAAACGCAATTTCCTGAATGACGACGAGGGCGTGAAGCAGGCGTTTGAAGTCCTGCGGAAATGCGTCGACCTCGTCGGCCGGGACGTGGCCTGCGAGTTGTTCTTTGCCGAGGAGCGTGAGTTCTGGATGTTCCGCAACCGCGCCGGCCGCGTGCAGAAGCGCCGCCAGGACCAGCTTGGTCTTGGCTGGGCAAACCACGATCACCATACCTACCGCTGCTCGCGGCGGTATTTCCCCGACCTGGTGCGGTTCATGGAGATATTGGGATTGGAGAAGCGCGAGCGATTCTACGCCGGCGCCGAGGCGGGCTGGGGCGCGCAGGTGATGGAGACCGCGGACGTGGGCATCGTGGTCTTTGCCGACGTGGACCTGCTGCCGGACGAGGTGGACGGCGATTATGCCGCCCAGCGCCTGCCCGAAATCCCGGCGGCCCGCACGGTCGGGCTGTGGTGCGGGTTGCACGGCGACAGCTTCCTGCAGGCGGGCATGCACCACCTCGAAGCGCGATTCAACCATCCGCTGCTCAAGGAACAGCTCGCCGCCGAGGGCATCACGACGATGAAGCCGTTCTCGGATTTTCCCTTCCTGAAGCAGGCCTTCACCGAGGGCGAGCGCTGGGCGGTGGATCCGCACCGCGCGGCGGCGCTGCAGGCGAAGGGCATCATCACTGCGGTGCAGGCCGCGAGCTTCGTCAAGGACGGCGCCATCGGCAGCCACTTGGAGAACCTCGAGCGCAAGGGTGGTTTCAAGGGTTTCAACCAGAAGGCCGTCAGCGTCATCATCGCCGCGACCGACCCGCGCAAAATGCAGGAAGCAGCGCACGCGCAATAACCCCAATCGATCCAATCCTTTTACAGCAGGTAACGGAGATAACGAAGAAGGGATCCAGTTCCCTTCGTTCCCTTCTGTTGAATCCGAGTTAGCATGAAAATCGGCATCATCGGCGCCGGCAAGGTCGGCGGCACCATCGCCACTCTCCTCGAGTCCTGCAAATTCTGCCGGAGCGTCGCGCTGGCGGACGCACGCCCGGCCGTGGACCTCAAGGGCCTGCGCAAAGCCCGCTTCACCCAGGTCGACGTGAAGCAGCCCGCGCAACTGGCCGCGTTCATCAAGGGGCGGGATGCGATCGTGAGCGCCGCGCCATTTTTCCTCAACCGGGCCATTGCCACGGCGTGCGCCCAGGCCGGCGTCAGCTATTTCGACCTGACGGAGGACGTGGCAACGACGGCGTTTATCCAGCAGCTCGCGGCGAAGGCGCCGCGGGCCACCTTCATGCCGCAGTGCGGGCTGGCGCCCGGTGCGATCAACATCGTGGGCGGCTCGCTGGCCTCCTCCCTGCAGCAGGTGCGCAACTGCGAGATGCGCGTGGGTGCGCTGCCGCTCAACGCGAGCAACCAGATGAAGTACTACCTCAGCTGGAGCACCGCCGGGTTGATCAACGAGTATTGCCAGGTCGGGGAGGCACTCCACGGCGGCAAGTTGGTGACCACCATGCCGCTCGACGGCGTGGAGCGCATCACGATCGATGGCACGGAGTACGAAGCCTTCAACACGTCGGGGGGCGTCGCAACGATGTGCCAGACCTTCGCCGGGAAGGTGGGCGACCTGAACTACAAGACGATGCGCTATCCCGGCCACCGGGACCTGATGAAGTTTCTCCTGCAGGACCTCAACCTGGCGCCGCGGCAGGAACTCGTGACGCAAATCTTCGACCAGGAGGTGCCGCTGACCGAGTCGGACGTCGTGGTGTTTTATGTCAGTGTCGTCGGCACCGACAACGGCGGCGGCCTCCGGCAGCGCAGCTTCATCAAGAAGATGCACGGCGACACGATCCAGGGGCGGAAACTCAACGCCATCCAGCTGACCACGGCCGCCGGGATCACCGGGGTGTTGGAGCTGTTCGCCAAGGGAAAACTCGGCCCGGGCTTTGTGCGCCAGGAGTCGGTGGCATTGGAGGACTTCCTCGGCACAAAGTGGGGCCGCGCCGTGTACGGTGGATGAAGTTCTTGTTTCCGCGCGCAAAGGACGCAAATCACGCGAAGGCCGCGAAGGACGCACTCTCAGATCAAACACCTCCGCGACCTTTGCGTCCTTGGCGCGCGGCTCTTTAGCCCATGAAAACACCATTACCCAGTGCGGTTGCCAAAGCCATCTTCCCCAAGCTCGGCCTTTCGCTGCAGGGGCCAAACCCCGGTGTTTTCGCCGGCACCTGGCGAGGTTCGGGCCCGATGCTGGAAAAACATTCCCCGATCGACGGCTCGCTCATCGGTCGGGTGCGGCAAGCGTCGCCGGCGGACTACGAGCAGGCGGTCACCGCGGCGCACGCCGCCTTCCTGGAGTGGCGCGACCTGCCGGCGCCGAAACGTGGCGAAGTGGTTCGCCGCTACGGCGAAGCCTTGCGCGGGTTGAAAAAGGAACTGGGCCGGCTCGTGACGCTGGAGGCAGGCAAGATTCTCGCGGAGGGCGAGGGCGAAGTGCAGGAGATGATCGACATCTGCGATTTCGCCACCGGGCTCTCCCGCCAGCTGCACGGCCTGACCATCGCCTCCGAGCGACCGGGCCATCGCATGATGGAGCAGTGGCACCCGCTGGGCGTCGTGGGCATCATTTCGGCTTTCAACTTCCCCGTGGCCGTCTGGGCCTGGAACAGCGCACTCGCGGCCGTCTGCGGCGACAGCACGCTCTGGAAGCCGTCCGAGAAAACCCCGCTGACCGCCATCGCCTGCATCAAACTGGCGGAGAAAGTCTGCCGCGAATGTGGCGTGAATCCCGCGATCTTCTCGCTGGTCATCGGCGACGGGCCGGCAATTGGCGAATTGCTTTCCCACGATGTGCGCGTCCCGCTGGTGTCGGCGACGGGTTCAACGCGCATGGGCCGGCGGGTGGGGGAGGTCGTGGCCCGGCGATTCGGCCGGTCGCTCCTCGAACTCGGCGGCAACAACGCGATCATCGTGACGCCTTCCGCCGACCTGAAGCTGGCGCTCCGGGCCGTCCTCTTTGGCGCGGTCGGCACGGCGGGCCAGCGCTGCACGAGCACGCGGCGCCTTTTCGTCCATGAATCGATCCGAAAGAAGTTCACGGCCTCGCTTGTCGCGGCCTACAAGTCGCTGCCCATCGGCTCGCCGCTGGATCCGGGCACGCTGGTCGGACCGCTGATCGACGAGGAGGCGGTGCAGCTGATGCATGATGCGCTGGCCCACCTGGAAATGCATGGGGGAAAGGTCCTTTGCGGCGGCGACCGGCTCACGGGCACCTACGTCAGGCCCTGCCTCGCTGCGGCGCAGAACCGCTGGCCGGTCGTGCAACACGAGACCTTCGCGCCGATCCTCTACGTGATGGGTTACCGGAAACTGGCCGACGCCATCGCGTTGCAGAACGCCGTGCCGCAGGGCCTCAGCTCCGCCATTTTCACGACGGATCTGCGGGAGGCGGAGCAGTTCCTCTCCGCGCGCGGCAGCGACTGCGGCATCGCCAACGTCAACATCGGGACGAGCGGCGCGGAGATCGGCGGCGCGTTCGGCGGCGAGAAGGAGACCGGTGGTGGCCGCGAGAGCGGCAGCGACGCCTGGAAGGCTTACATGCGGCGGCAGACGGTGACCATCAACTACTCCAACGCCCTGCCGCTGGCCCAGGGAATCAAATTTGGGGAGTGAGGCGGCGTTTTTTGGAGGGTCCAGCTCCCGCTGGACCGCCGCCCAGCGGGAGCTGGGCCCTCCAATCTACTGCGGACGGGGGACATTGAGCAGCAGTCCCGGAATGCCGTTCTGGTCATCCTCAAGGATGTGATTGTTCCCGACTTTGTCAGCGCCATCGGCCGCAGCCCGCCAGCAGGACGAGCGCGGCAAAGGCAAAAAGGAGCCGGAGTGACATGGAACCGCGGCGTGCAGGACACACGCCTTCCAGCAAACCGGTTCAGCCGCCGCCCTCGGGCACGCCGCGACGGATCTTGGCGCGCTCGGGCATCGGCAGCGGGCCGGTGCGCGAGGGCATCGGGGCGTATTTCGGCGACTCGAGGTCTTTGACGAGACTGGCGATCTTCACTGGCTGTCCGGTCTTGAAACATTCATTTGCGGCGACGCCGATGAGGATCGAGGCGGCGCCGGCATACTGGTTCGAGGCGCGCAGGTATTTGTCCGGCGGCGCATCGGGCAGGAAGATTTCATCCAGCATCACCTTGTCGCCGCCGCCGTGGCTGCCGGTGCCGGTCCAGGCCTCGAGCTTCCGCGGCGAGCCGCGCAGCGGGATGACGCGGGTGGTGACGCCACCGTCGGCGATGGCGCCCTGCGAGTCGTCCGAGCTGCCGCCATTGACGTAGATTTGCTCGACTACGGTATGCTCGAGCCGGCCCTTGGTGCCGTTGAACATCACATGGTAGCCCTCCCAGGCGTTGAAGGCGTTGAGCGAATAGGACATCGTCACGCCATTGTCGTAGCGAACCATCACGTTCATGGTGTCCTCAATGTCGATCTCCGGCCGCCAGACGCATTGGTCGCGGACATAGCCGTCGTATTTCTCCTGGTCGAGGTACATCTCCTTCAGGTCGGGATTCCCGGCGAGGTCGAAAAACAGGCCGCAGGCGTCCTTCTCGGGACAGGTGTGGCAGCGGTCGTGGTGCGACTTGAGCCCAAAGCGTTTCGCCATGGTGGGCGTGTAGAATTCCTTCTTGCCCACGGCCCACACGGTTTCGGGGAACGCGCCGAGCCACCAGTTGGCCAGGTCAAAGTGGTGCGAGGCCTTGTGCAACATGAGGCCCTGCGAAAATTCCTTGTGGCTGTGCCAGCGGCGGAAGTAGTCGGCGCCGTGCGTCGTATTGAGCATCCAATGGAAATCCATCGACAGCACATCGCCGATCTCGCCGCTCATCAGGATGTCCTTCACCTGGGTGCGGGGCGGGGAATACCGGTAGTTGAACGTGACGCGCAGGTGGCGGCCGGTGCGCTTGACCGCGTCGAGGATGCGCTGGCATTTCGGCGCGGTATTGGTGAGCGGCTTCTCGGTGATCGCGTCGCAGCCGAGCTCCATCGCGCGGACAATGTAGTCGTCGTGGGTCGAATCGACGGTGGTGACGATGACGAAGTCCGGCTTCGTCTCCCTGACCATCTTGTCAAAGTCGGTGTGGGCGTAGCCCGGGGGCGGCGGCGCGCCGTTTTTGGCCGACAGCTTGCGCGCGACCTCGATGCGGCCGGCGTTCAGGTCGCACAGCCCCACGAGCTGGGCGTGCTCCTTGTACGTCGTCTCGATGGCGTTCTGGTACATCTTATGGCGCGAACCGCAGCCGACGATGGCGAAGCGGCGCCGCGGGGCGACGGCCTGCGCGAAGCCGGCGGGGGCGGCACCGAGCGCGAGGCCCGCGGCCGAGAGGGTTTTCACGAAGTCACGCCGGTCGAAGCCGGCCTCGGGTTTGCCGTGGGGGGGTAACATGGTGCAAAAGCAGTAGCCAGCCGGCCGGCCGGTGCAAGTTCTGGCCGGCGGCTGGCGACCGGACCGTCCGAGTGCGTTGCAGACGTCCGGTGCAGGCTTATTTGTCGGCCGGCGGGACGATCAGCACGGCGCACTTGGTGTGCTTGATGACGCCGCTGGCCGTGCTGCCGACGAGGAAGTCGTAGAGCTTGCCGTGGCCGTGCGAGCCCATGATGACGCAATCGGCGTCGGTCTTGGCGATGTGCTCGAGGATCGCGCGCTCGGGCGAACCGATGGCGTCAGCGACCGCGAATTCGATCCCGGCCTGCTGGAAGACGTCGCCCAGGGCATTCAGCTTTCGCTGGGTGTCCAGCCGGGTGGTTTTCATGGCCTGTTCCACGACGTCGGAGGGCAGGGCATAGTCGCCGGTGCCGACGACGGGAGGTTGGATGACGTGCAGCAGAGTCACGCGACTCTGGAAAGCCCGGGCGAGGGCGAGCGCGGTTTCGATCACCTTGCCGGAGACCGCGGAGAAGTCGACGGGGACAAGGAGGGTTTTCATGGCGGCAGGATACCACTCCGCGGCGACGCCCGTGCAGCGGAGGTTGCCGGGTCTTGCTCATATCTTGCTCACCGCCGCCAATTCGCGTTTGCGTCACTGCTCAGCGACAGCCGAGAATGGGCCGTTCTTCCTCCTCCCACCCCCATGCACACTTGGAAATTCTTTCGGACCGGCGGCCTGGATCAGGTGACCCTCGCGAGCGGCGCCGACCTGCTCGCCCTCGAGCAACTGGATCAGAAACTTTGGGTGGCCCTGAGCTGCCCGGTCAAGGGCCTGGAGCTGGATGAAGCCACGCTCCGCCTGATTGATGGCGACGGGGACGGGCGCATCCGCGTGCCGGAGCTCCTGGCTGCCATCAAGTGGGCCGCGCCCCGATTGAAGGACGTCGGTGTCCTGCTCGCCGGCACCGATGGCCTGCCGCTCAGCGCCATCAATGAGGCGACGCCCGAGGGCAAGATCGCCCTCGCCTCGGCCCGGCAGATCCTGGCGAACCTCGGCAAGAAGAACGCCACCGCCATCATGGTGGCTGACACCAGCAACACCGCGGCGATTTTTTCGGCCAGCGCGCTGAACGGCGACGGCGTGATCCCGCCCGAAGCCACCGACGATCCCGCCGTGCAGGCGCTGATCAAGGACATCGTGGCGTGCCTCGGGGGCACGGCGGACCGGACCGGCTCGACCGGCGTGACGGCGGCGCAGGTCGACACGTTTTTTGCCGAACTCACGGCCTACGCGGCGTGGGTCGGCAGCAGCTCGATCAAGGAAATCGCCGTGCTCGGCGAGGCGACGGAAGCAGCGGTCGCGGCGATCAAGGCCGTTCGCGCGAAGGTCGACGACTACTTCGGCCGGTGCCGGCTCGCCGCCTTCGACACCCGGGCTGCCGCCGCGCTCAACCGCGCCGAGGACGAGTATCTGGCCATCGCGGCCAAGGACTTGAAGATCACGGCGGACGAGGTCGCGGGCTTCCCGCTCGCGAGCATCGAGGGAGGGCGCCCCTTGCCCCTGTTCGAGGGCGTCAATCCCGCCTGGGTCACGGCCCTGGCCACCCTGCAAAAGGCGGTCGTCACCCCGGTCTTCGGTCCCGGCCGCGTTGCCCTCGCCGAGGCCGACTGGATCGCGCTCAACACCCGCTTCGCCCCGTATGAAACCTGGCTTGGCAGCAAGGCCGGCAGCGCGGTTGAAAAGCTCGGCCTGGCCCGCATCAAGGAAATCCTCGCCGGCCCGGGCCGCGAGGCGCTCGCGGAGCTGGTGGCCAAGGACAAGGCCCTCGAGCCGGAATTCAACGCCATCAGCGACGTCAATCGCCTGACACACTATCACCGCGACCTGCGCACGCTGCTCCACAATTTCGTCAATTTCGCCGATTTCTATTCGCCGGACCGACTCGCCGTGTTCCAGGCCGGTACGCTCTATTTCGACAGCCGGAGCACCGAGCTCTGCATCCGGGTCGACGGCCCCAACCCGCTCGCCGCGATGAGCAAGATGTACATCGCCTACTGCGCCTGCAGCCGCGCCGGGGGCAAGGCCATGAACATCGCCGCCTGCGTCACGCAGGGCGACAGCGATTACCTGTTCGTCGGCCGCCACGGTGTTTTCTACGATCGCGCCGGCAACGACTGGGACGCCGCCATCACCGGCATCGTGGACAACCCGATCAGCATCCGGCAGGCGTTCTGGTCGCCGTACAAGAAATTCATCCGCATGATCGAGGAACAGGTGGCGAAGCGCGCCGCCGCGGCCGAGGCGGCATCCACCGGCAAACTTGCGGCCGCCGCCGAAACGGCCGCCAACGCCGACAAGGCGAAGCTCGAGCCGCCCAAGAAGATCGACGTCGGCACCGTGGCCGCCTTGGGCGTGGCCGTCGGCGCCATCGGCGGCGCGCTCGGCGCGATCGCCACGGGCCTGGCCCGGCTCGCCCTTTGGCAGCTGCCGCTCGTCGTCCTCGGCCTCGTGCTGGTGATTTCGCTGCCGTCGATGGCCATCGCCTGGCTCAAGCTGCGCCAGCGCACGCTCGGCCCGATCCTGGAGGGCAACGGCTGGGCGGTGAATGGCCGCGTGGCCATCAACATTCCCTTTGGCTCCAAGCTCACCGACCTGGCCAGGCTGCCCGCGAACGCGCAGCGTTCGCTCGAGGATCCCTACGAGGACAAGGCCGCCGCCACCCGGCGCCGGCTGGTCGTTGCGCTGGTGTTGGTGCTCATCGGCGCCGCGGTCTGGGTTCGCTGGGATGCGACGCAACACCGCGATGCGGCCGGCCACCCCCGCTATTTCTGGCAGGAACGTCCGGCGGTGGAGACGCCGGCGGCCGCGCCGACCCCGGCCGACGCGCCAGCCGCGCCGAAACCGACGACCTCCCGCGATTCCGTCCGGGAAGATCCGGCGACTGAAGCCGCGCGCGTGGAAGCCCTGCGCGCCCGGCAAAACTCATTGAGGGAGCAGATGACCCGCGTTGAGGCGCAGCTCGACAATCCGGACCGGGTTGACCTCCGGCTGCGCAAGGAACGGGAGGCCGCCCGGGTGGCCGGCCTGGAGGCGCAAAAGCAGGAGCTCTGGCGGCAGTACGAGCGGATTCGCGAGGAAGACAGGTTGGTGCAATTGCAGCTAAAAGCGGGCATCCCGGCTGATCTCGCGATGGTTAAGGATACGACCGACGGCGGGTCGTTCGCGGCTCTCCGGGAAAGGGAGAAAGCGCTCTCGCTGCGGATGCAACAGATTGTCTCGCAGGTAACCAGCCTCGACCAAATGGATGCCGAGCTTCGCGAATTGCGGCAGATCCGGGATCTGGAGGAGCGAAACCGGCACCTGTACTCCATTGCCTTCGAACTTTCCCAGATACACGAGGCATTGAGCGAAGGCCGGGTTTACAGCAGCAACCTGGGACGGACCCCGGCTGACGCGGAATCGAGGTAGCGGGTTCCGGCGGTCCGCCGCTACTTCGTCGCTCCCGCCGCGGGAGAGGCGGTTGCGAGTTGGGTGAACCAAGCCAGCGCCGCCGTGATGTGGTCGGCATGGACTTCATGGCGGCCGGGGAATGATTTCAGTTCCACGTGCACGAAGCCGGTCTTGTGCAGGCTGTGCAGGACTTGGCCGTGCTGGTTCGGGGTGGCGATCGGGTCATCCAAGCCGCTGCTGAGGAAGACGGGAATTCCCGTCATGGCCTTGGGCGGGAGTGACAACGACTTCATTGCCCGGGTGAGCGTGTCCTCGTTGCAGCCGGCGAGATAGACGCCGCACGGCGTTTGGCCGGCGTCGGTGGAGACCGCGGCGAGATATCCGGAAATTTTGGCGCCGCCGGAGAAGCCGGCGTAGGCCCGGGGCCAGCGCGTCATCCCGGGCCAGTCGTGGCGCAGGTGGTCGAGGGCCGCCAGCAAGAGGGCGTGGCGCAGGCCAATGCGGTCCTGGGCCGGCTCGACGTCATCCGCAGGGTCCGCCGCCAGGACGACCCAACCGGCGGCAAGCGCCGGGCCGGCAAATTTGAGCAGGAGCCGGTTGCTCGAGTTGTAACCCCGGTCGGTCGTGGCACTGACAAAAAGAACGGGCCATGGTCGCGCCGGGTTGAACCCCGGGGGAGTTCCCACGAGACAGCGCGCCTCCCGGATGGGCGAGACACGGCCGTCGCCCGCCAGTTTCCGCATTTCCTCCGTCAAGGGCGCGCGGAATTCGGCCAACGGCAGCCTGCTCTCCTGCACGGCCTTGGTCAGGTCGACGGGTTCCCGCGCCGGCCGGTCACGGGCGGTCATCGGCGCCGCGAGCAAGAGCAGCAGAAAAGGTTTGGCGGGCCCCAAGTGGCGGCAAATTCGCGGCAGGAGAATCGGGTGGGCGGACATGGGAAAGGTTGGGTCACGCACGCTGAAGGTGGCGGGCTACTTCAATACGCTGAACATGCTCGCATGGTCGTCGGTCCAATCGACGTTGCGGAGCGTCTTGTCTTCGGGATCCAGCGCCTGGGTTTTGAGGCGGGCGGGTTCCAAGCGGGAGGCGTCTGCGGTGACCAGGATCCAGCGCGAGTGGCAGAGCCACCAGTCCTGCTCAGACACCCGGTCGTCGATGCTGGCGAAAAATAATCCGTTGTGCCGGGCGAGCGCGGCCACGACGGGCCGCAGGTCAAGGTGGCGATTGGAGACATGTACGGCGAGGATGCCCCCGGGACGCAGGTGCTGCAGATAAACCGTCATGGCTTCCCGGGTAAGCAGGTGGACCGGGATGGCGTCGCCGCTGAAGGCATCCAGCGCGAGGACATCGAACTGCTGGCGCTCGCCCCGGCGCAGTTCGGCCTCCAGCGACAGGCGGGCGTCGCCGGGCACAATCTGGACCTGGCCCGGCGCGTCGTGGAGATAGGTGAAATAGGTGTGCGCCACGCGGACGATGGCCGGGTCAATTTCGTAGAAGCGCATCCGGTCGCCGGGACGGCAATAGACGGCCAGCGAACCCGCCCCGAGGCCGACCACCCCGATGTGGCGCGGCGGCCCGGACGTCTCATCCAGGATCCGGCCGATGCCGCTGGTCGGCGCATAGTAGCTGGTGGGCCAGGCGTTCATCGGCGGGTTGCTGAACTGCAACCCATGGGTGGTTCCGCCATGCGAGAGCAGCACGAACTTGCTGGCCGGGGTGTCGTCATTGTAGACGCGCAGCTTGTAGGCGCCGTAGAAATTGCGCGCCGCGGCGAACACGGTTCCGCCCGTGAGCCGGAGTTGCACCAGGAAGAGTTGTCCCACGACGAGCGAGAGCAGGAGCGGCACGATGGCCATGCGCTGGCGCCACTCGCGGCCGTCGATGCGCCCGCCGTGCCGCAGGGTGATGATGAGAATCGTCACCACGGCGGCCAGGGCCGGCGCCTGGTCGAGGAAGAAACCGCAGATCACGCCCGCCCAGGAGCCAAACCAGCCACCCACGCTGAGGTTGGTCTGGGCCTGCAGGGCCGGCACCAACACGGTCGCGGCGAGGAGACCAGTTGCCGCTCCCATGGCGAGGGCAGCGCTGCGCTGCAGCAGGCAGAGTCCCGCCACGAGATTGAGCAGCAAGGCGAGGCCAATTGGCAGTTCGTAGAAGTCGGAAAACAACCAGGGAGCGAGAACGGCAACGGCCGTGCTGCCCAGCGCGCCGCCCGCCGCGATGGCCAGGTAGTAGGCGGTCAGGCGCTCCGGGGCGGGGCGCAGCCGATGCAGTTCGCCGTGTGCCACCATGCAGCCACCGAACAAAGTCGCGACATACACGCCGACCTGCACCGCCAGGTTTAATTGCGGGTGGCCCAGGCAATAGATGGTGGCGAGGCTGCCGGTTGCCAGCAGCGCGGTGTGCCAGCGGGGCGAATACCAGCGCGGGTGATCGAAGCAGAGGATGAAAGTCAGGAGGTAGACGGCCAGCGGCAACACCCAGAGGAAAGGAACCGCGGCAATGTCCTGCCCGACCTTGTTCGTCACTGCGGCGAGCAGGAGGGAGGCCATGGCTGGCAACAAAACCCAAAGGGCGCGACTGGAGCCAGGAACCGGGACCAGGCTCCCGGATTCGGTGTCTTGGGTTGCAGCCGGCGTCGAAGGCCCCGGATGTTTCCCCTCGGGGGCGGCGATCCCGGCCAAGGGCGCCGGCTCGAACTTCCGCAACTGCCAGGCACAGGCCGCGCCCAGCCCCGCAAAAACCACCAGTCCGGCTGACCATGCGACACTGAGCGTGGACCGCGAAGCCAGCGGCTCGAACCCGAAGGGGAAGCTCAGCAAGGCCAGGAGCGAACCGGCATTGGACAAGGCATAGAGCCGGTAAGGCGACGCGGGGCCCCGGCCGAGGCTCGCCCACCGTTGGAGCAGCGGGCCGGTCGCCGACAGCACGAAATACGGCAGCCCGACCGTCGCGGTGAGGACCAGCAGGATGCGGGCAAGCGGATCGCCGGTGCCAACCGGTTTCCAGCTGTCCCCTGGCTGGACCGGCAGGAAAGCGAGCGAGGCGAGCAACAGCCCAACGTGCACGAGAGCCTGGCGGCGAAGGGTCAGCCGGGTCGTGAGCCAATGGGCGTACGCGTAGCCGGCGAGCAGGAGGCCCTGGAAAAACAGCAGGCAGGTCGTCCAGACTCCGGGCCCGCCACCGAACCACGGCAGCAGGAACTTGCCCATCAGCGGCTGGAGTTGAAACAGCAGGAATGCCCCGAGAAATATGGTGGCCGCATGGAGCGCCATGGCACGGGGCGCGCGGCTAGCCCGCATATTTCACACTCATTGGTGTGAAACATGCGCCCGGTCGGGCCGACCTTGTCGGGGCCAGCCGCGACAAAGTCGCTCTGCCCGCAGGGCAGACGGATATTTGCCTAAGAAACATATCCATCGGTGCGAAATACCCGGCCTAGTTCACCTTGTAGATCGGGTTGGGCAGCTTGAAGGTCTTCTTGGCAAAACCGCCCGCGAGGTCGCTGTTCTGGTCGCCGATGTTGAGGATGATGGTGTAGCCTTCGTTGACCAGTTGCTTGCGGATGCGGGTCTTGAACAGGCGGACCGGTTCTGAGGCCTTGGCCACCGGGCTGGCATCGGGGTCTTCATCCGCCATGAAATAAATGCCGTTCCACGTCTCGTAGCCCACGTCGCGCAGGTTGCGTTCGGTCGCGGCCCGTTCGCTTTCCTTGCGCGCCGTGATGAAGAAAACGGCGATGCCGCCGCGAATGGCCATGTCGTACACCACCTGCACCGGGACAATGGCCTTGGCCTGTGCCGAGCCGATGTAGCGGTGCCACACGGGCGCCACGTAGCCGAAATCATTGGCCATCATGTGCGGGATGTTACTCAGCGTCGTTTCATCGATGTCGAAGACGACGGCCAGTTTTTCGCCGGGCTTGGCCGGCTTGTTGAGGCGCTTGGCGAGGTATTTGGTGGCCTTCAGGGCGACGGCGCCGAGGTCCTTGTGGTATTCGCCGCTGTTGATGTAGCGGTAGACTTCCCGCTTGGCGCCGTCGAGGTTCGGAGGCTCAACGGCGTAGTGGCTGGCGGGCAGGGCCAGGACGGCGGCGAGGGCACCCGCCAGGCGCCAGCGGCGCAGGACAAGCAGGACGACGGCGAGGCGCGGGAGTTTCATGCGTGCGAGCAAAGCGAACAGAAAGTGGAAACTCAACCGTGGTTTGTCGGGTGGTGGGATGATCGCGGCGAACCTGGGAAATGGTCCCTGCCGCTGCGGTTCACATCGATCCTGGCCTGCAGCCTGCCGGTGCGCCACGCGACGAAGGTGGACTTCATGAAATCACTCCGCCCCGAGCAGGCCTAGCTGAATTTCTCCTCGATCTCCCGGAAGAAGGCGCGGGACAGGACGACGAAGGAAGCCTCATCCAGCTCGATCTTGTCGCCGATTCGCAGTTTCAGGATGGAATCGTCCTGCTCGTACTTGATGGTCCGGTCGGCGGTCAGGATGCCCTCGTGCTGCTGCAGCGAGGTGGCGAGCATGCGCACTTCGTTGAGCGGATTGCCGTCCTTGCCCTCCAGCGCGCGGGCGCGATGGACGAAGTTGGTTTCAAGGACAAGCACGAGGTGATTGAAGAAATGCGGGGCGAAAGCGGCCGCGGATTTCGCGTCGGCGGTCTTGATCAGTTTTCGGTAGGAGGCGAGCTGCGCCTCCATTTTTTCGCGGCAGGCGGCGATGTAGTCCTTGGGATATTGCTTGATGCTGAGCATGGCAGGGTGGCTCACTGATAGGCGCGGCGCGTTCACTGGCAAGCCACCTGTCGGTGGAGATTCCCGTCCGATGCTTTTGACGAGCTTTTTCAAGCCAGTGCCGCTAGCCCGGACATTTCACAGTCTTGGGCGATCCAATCAGCAAAATGTCCGTCCGCCCTCCGGGCGGAGCGACTTTGTCGCGGCGCGCCCCGACAAGGTCGGCCCGACAGGGCGCATATTTCACACCTCTAGGTGTGAAATATGCGGGCTAGAAGAAGGACCATGAAACCCGGTCCCGGTACGGTCGTCCTGCTGCTGGGTGTCACCTTGTGGTCGGCGACCCTTGCCGCGGAGGAAGCCGGCGCGGGGGCGAAACCACCCCGTACGCGGGTGCAGAATCAGCTGCAGCTATTGCTCCGGGCGGACGCCGGGCGGGACAATCCGCTGGCGACGAAAACCGCTGGCGTATCCGAATCGATTGTCCTGGCGGAGGAATCCTTGCAGCTCGAGCCGATGGTCATTCGGGAAAAGCCGATCGAGATCCCTCCGCCCGAGACCAAGGCGGCGTATTTTCTGCGCACGGGAACGGTGTGGGAGAAGGTGGGGCGGACGTTCACCCGGCGATTCTGGGTCGATGGCGGCCGGGGCGTCGGGTTTACCCTGTCATGGTGACATGATCTGACACCGGCCCATTACCCGGCCGGTTGCGGCGAGCGCCGCCTGCAAATCAGCGGGCAACCCGGCGGCGGAAGGCGACGACCCCGAAGAGGGAAATTCCCATCAGGGCCAGCGTCCCGGTCGTGTCGGGCACGGTGTCGACCGAGGTCAGCTGCAAGTCATCGATCATGACCGACGAGATGCCTGCCACGCTGAAGCCGTTGCCGGAGAAACTCAGTGACGTAATATTGGCACTCGAGAAACTATAGGTGGCCGGGCTGAACGGCCCGAGCCCGAAGGGCTCCGAGACCGTGCCGACGACCGACGCACCATCGTAGGCCGTCGCGGACCAGGTGCCCACGAGGTTGTAAGCGATGTTGGCGATGCGCGTGAACTGGACGCTGGTCAGCGCCGTGGCGAAGTTGAGGGTGAAAGTCCCCCCGTTGGTGGCGGATTGCTGCAACAGAAAATTGTGTCCTGAGGAGGCATCGACAACCCCGCTGCCGTAAAAATCCTGGTCGGTGTAGATCATTGGGTTGGACGGCCCCACGCCAGATAGTGAGATACCATAGGATGCCAGGTAGGCGGTAGGGTCCACGCCCGCGGTACCGGGGCTGACGCTATCAAAATCCTAGGTGACGGTCGAAGCGATCGCTCGGTTCGAGGCGCCGAATGCGAACAAACAAGCGAGCGCGACGCTGCGCCGGCGGTTGGAAGGGAAGAAGAGTCTATTCATTGGATGGGGGAGAAACGATGGGTAGATGGGTTTATAGCCAAAATTATGCATTAGATATGCCCAAACACCGATACTGCTGGGTAACCTCCTTTGATATGATAGTTTATGATTGTACTTTACTAGCTTACATCCTGCGGCCGGCGGGGTAAAACGTAATGAATTCAGACGCTCGCACGTAAAAGCGTACATCGAGCCCAAGTCGCGCCCGCGCCAAAAATTCGGACGAACCCGTATGGGGAAGTGGGTATCAACCCCACGCAAGATTCCTTGCCGGCGTGCGTTTCGGCAGTCCGTATTAGACGATGGTGTGCATGCCTGCACGCCCCGTTTTGTACGCATGAGTTCCCAAGATTCCCGCAGAGCCCGGCATCCAGCTGCCGAGGCGCTTCCCACGGAGGCGCTTCTGACCGCCGTGATCAATTCCTCCGACGATGCCATTGTCACGAGCGACTTGTCGGGCATGATCACGAGCTGGAATCCGGCGGCCGAGCGGATCTTTGGCTACCCGGCCGACGAGGCCATCGGTCAGTCCGCCACGATGTTGTTGCCCCCCGATCGCGCGGATGAGGAAACGACGATCATGGGCCGGGTCAAAAACGGGGAGCGGGTGGAGCATTTCGATACGGTCCGGCGCCGCAAGGATAGCGCCTTGATCGATGTCTCCGTTACGGTCTTCCCCATTCGTGAGGCGGACGGGCGGATCATCGGCGCCTCCAAGATCGTCCGCGACATCACTGAACGCCGCCATGGCAGCCGGTCGGAGCTCTTGCTGGCCGCGATTGTCAGTTCCTCGGACGACGCGATCGCCAGCAAGAACCTGGACGGCATTATCACCAGCTGGAATGCCGGCGCGCAGCGGATTTTTGGCTACGCGGCGGAGGAGATCGTCGGGCAATCGGTATTGAAACTGATTCCGACGGAACGGCACCACGAGGAAGAGGAAATCCTGGCGCGGCTGCGGCGGGGGGAGCGGGTGCAATTGTTTGAAACCGTGCGCGTCCGGAAGAACGGCGAGCATTTTCCGGTCTCGTTGACAATTTCCCCGATGAAGGACCTGCAGGGCCGGATCATCGGGGCATCCAAGATCGCCCGCGACATCACCGAGGCAAAGCGCATCACGGCCGAGCGCGAGCAGTTGCTGGAGAGCGAGCGGATCGCCCGCGCGCAGGCGGAGCACGCGAACCGGATGAAGGATGACTTTCTCGCCACCATATCCCACGAGCTGCGCACGCCGCTGAATGCCATCGTCGGCTGGGCGGAGGTCCTGAAGGCCGCCAGCGATCCCGCCGAGGTTGCGCACGGCGTTGAGGTCATCGAGCGCAACGCGCACATCCAGGCCCAGTTGATCGACGACCTCCTCGACCTCGGCCGGATCGCCTCCGGCAAGATGACCCTCAACGTCGAGCCGGTGGACCTGCCGGCCATTGTGCGGCAGGCGGTGGCGTCGGTGCAGCACGCCGCCAACGTCAAGGATATCCAGGTGAAGACAATCCTGCACGATGCGCGCAGCACGATCAATGGCGATGCGAAACGCCTCCAGCAGATCGTCTGGAACCTCCTGGCCAACGCGGTCAAGTTCACGCCGCGGGGCGGCCGGGTGATCGTCACGGTGGCGCGGACCAACTCGCACCTCGACATCGTCGTTGCGGACACCGGCCAGGGGATCGATCCCAAGTTCATGCCGCACCTGTTCGAGCGCTTCCGGCAGGCTGACGCGTCCACCACGCGCCAGCAGGGGGGCCTCGGCATCGGGCTCGCGCTGGTGAAGCAGCTGGTTGAAATGCACGCGGGCATCGTGCGGGCGGAAAGTCCCGGCGTCGGGAGCGGCGCGACGTTCACCGTCACGCTGCCAGTGGCCGCGAGCCACGCGGGCGCTTCCCGCGGTCGTCCGCCACCGGAGCTGACTGAGCCACCGGTGATGGTCGACTTGGCTGGGATCAAGGTCCTCGCCGTCGACGACGACCGTGACTCGCTCGACGTTATCTGTCGCATCCTCACGGGCCGGAACGCCGAAGTGAAGACGGCGGCATCGGCGGAAGCCGCACTCAAGCTGTTCCAGGATTTCTCGCCCGACGTCGTGCTGAGTGACATCGGCATGCCCCATCAGGACGGCTACGAACTCATTCGCCGCATGCGGAGGATTCCCAAGGGCGAAACCGTGCCCGCCGCGGCCCTCACGGCGTTGGCGCGGCCGGACGATCGCATGCGGGCCCTGCAGGCGGGCTTTCAAACCCATGTGGCCAAGCCCGTGTCGGCGGCCGAGGTCGTGGCCGTCGTCCACAGCCTGGCCAGCGTCCACCGGCCTTTGTAACAAACTTACCCGGCAAGGTCAGGTCATCGCGAAAACCGGCAGGGTGGGGCCCGGCCCCGGGGCAGGCCGGAAGGATTGCATCCATGGCCGGGCCGCCCGGAATCGGCCCTGCCTCGGGCCGTTCGCTGGCTTTCAGGTTCGCGTCAGCCGCACGGTGAGCTGCTCGTAACCGATGGCTCGCTCATAGCGGGGCGTCTTTTCCACCTGCGGGCGGGCCTCGATCACCGTGATCGCGCCAACCCGGCGAACCAGGGCATGAAGCAAAGTGCGGAGCAGGAGCCGCGCGTGGGCCGCGCCGAGACATAGATGAGCGCCAAAACCGAACGCGACATGAGGGTTCGGTTTGCGGTCGAGGCGCACCTCCTGCGGCGACTCGAACACCGTTTCATCCTGGTTGGCGGACGCCCAGCAGAGCGAAACCCGGTCGCCGGCCTTGACCGTTGCCCCGTGGACATCGGTGTCCACCGGACACACCCGCCCGATGTGTGTGAGCGGGGTGCCGACGCGGAAAAATTCCTCGACGGCCAGGACAATCCGCGCCGGTTCCGCCCGCAGAAACGCCAAGCTATCGGGCTGCCGTGCGAGGTGCGCGAACACGGACGACACGGTGTGGATGATGGTGTCGCGACCGCCGGCAAAGGTCAGGTTGGCGAAGCCCATCATTTCCGGGCGTGAGAGCGGCCAGCCGCGAAAGGTGGCCCGGCTGAGTGCGCTGAAAAAATCGGCGCCGTCCCCGCCCGCGGCCTCGTCGAACTCCCGCTGCAGGTAGGCCTCGAGGGCCGCCCCTTTCTGGCGGCCGTCGCCCTCATGAAACACATGGGTGCCCCAGCTGATCCAGGTTTCCGCCTTCGCCTCGGGAACGTTGAGGAGATAGGTGAGGGCGCGACTGGAGCGGCAGCGCGAATTCCCGGACGATCTCCACCGCTTCGCGGGCCAATGCGGCGCGGAGCAACTCGTCAACCAGGGCTTCGACGCGGGCGATCATCGCGGGCTCCCGGGCGCGCTGGAAAAAGGGTTCGACGATCGCCCGGTATTCGGTGTGGTCCGGCGGGTCGGTTTCGATCGGCAGCTGCCGCATGGAGCGGACGTCCTCCTCGGAGGGAATCGGCACGCGGCAGGGGGCGTCGGAGCTGAATTTCCGCCAATCCTTCGCCGCCTCGCGCACGTCGCGGTGGCGCAGGATCATCGGGATGGTGTCGCCTTGGAACGGGCAGTCGAGCCGGCCGGCTTCCTGCCGGGCCTGCCGGAACGGATCGGCCGGATCAGCCGCGCAACGATCCGCTTGGTCGGGGATTTCCATCTCGGGCGGGATTGGGGGAAAGCATGCACCTCGGCTGGCAGGATGCAACGCCGCAGGCCGGGGCCGCGCCGGACGCCAGGCAGGCGGCCGGTCACCGCGCGCCACCCGGCGTTTTACCGGACTGCTCGAAATGCCGGCGGATCGCGACGTTGTGGGGCGCCAGCGAATGCGCCCGGGCGAAGGACTTGCGGGCGGCTTCCAGCTGGCCCGCGGTGGTGAGTCCGACTCCCAGGAGATCGTGGGCCGTCGCGCTTTCCGGACGAAGACGAATCCATTCCCGCGCGGCGGCAATCCCATCCGCGGTCCGGTTCTGCCAGAAGAGTTCGCCGATCAGGGAGGTGCGGCTCTCGTCATTCTGCGGGTCAAGTTCGACCGCCCGCCGGAACGCGCGCAGGGCCTCATCCTTGCGATTCAACTGGAGCAGCGCCCAGCCCAGCTCCAGATGCGCCCGGCCATCGTCCGGCCGTTGGGCCAGGTAGTGCTTGAAGTAGCGAACGGCAAGGTCCGGCCAGTTGAGCTTGCGCACATACGACGCGAGCTTGCGGTGCGCATCGAGGGGAACGAGATCCGCATCCACGGCCTCCGGCCATTGGTCGATCCGATAAACATTGATGGTGTTGCCGACCACCGCCACGGGCTTGAGGGCCTTGAACCCACTGTAGAACAGCCGCAAGGAGGGCTCCAGGTACACTCCGCTCAGGGTCGTGGAACTGACCGCCACCACGCCGGGGAGTTCGGCCCGGGCGTGCCCTTGGTTGAAAAGCAACATGCCGGGCAGCGGGATGCTATCGATGTCATAGTAATCCGGATCGGCGGAGCCGAAATAGGCCAGGTTGATCCGGCTGACGCCATTTTCATCCATCCATTGCTTCAACATTTTCAGGCTCTGGCCCCAGTCGAGGTTGGAATCGGTCAGGAACCGCGCTGCCCGCTGGGGGCTGCCAGCGAGCTCATTGAAAAAGGTCAGCCCATAGGGATAGACGCGGCTGTAGCTGACCAGCCAGACGCCGAGCAGCAGCGCCAGCGCCGCGAGTTGCATCCGCCAGCCGGGGCGGCGCCTCGCGATGCCCCACCCGCTGATGCCCGCGATCAGGATGACAAAGGGATAAATGGGCAGGAGGTGGCGCACCCCCAGCTGGATGTCGCTGGCCATCGCGCCGGCCACGTAGACCGCGACCGGCAGGAGCAGCACGAGCGCGTTGAGCGGACCAAGCACGCGGCGTCGTGCGGCGAGCACCGCCAGGCCCGCGATCAGCAGGACAATGAGCGAAACCGGGGTTTTGAGCAGGAAAGCGGCGGGATAAAAATACCACCAGCCGGTGGTGCTGATGGCGCCGTCCAGATAGGCGGGCATCGGCTGGGCTTGGGAGACACTCAGGAGGAAACCTTGCGTATACGCGTTGGGCAGCAACTGGTGGCGGTCGATCCAGGCCAGCGGGGCCGACCCCCAGGTCAGCAGGGGTTCCGCGCCGGCGCGCGAATCCTTGAAGGCGAACAGCCAGCCGGGCGTCGCGCTCGGGGCGTAGCGGAAGCCATAAACCGTCCAAATCGCGATGACGGCCGATCCTGCCAGCAGGGCGGTGATGCCGGCCGCCCGCCAAGGGGTGATGTTGCCGCCGCGGCGCGTGGTTGCCGCGAGAAGCAGGCCGCCGACCGGCACCAACAGCACGGCGTTGTACTTGCTCACGCAGGCGAGGGAGAAAAAGAGCGCAAGCCCGGCAAGGTTCCATCCGGAGTAGTTGCGCCAGGTTCGCCAGAAGAAATAGATCGTCCCGAAAAAAAAGCAGGTGATCCCGCAGTCGGTCGTCACCAGCGTGGCATGGGCACCGAGGTTCGGCTCGATGAGGTAGAACACCAGGGCCAGCACGGCGGGCAGAAATCCCAGCCACTCGAGCGCCCAGCAATAAAGCAGCACCCCGGTCAGCGCGCCCAGGAAAATGATCATGCCGCGCGCCACGTTGAGGTTGCGGTCGGCATGCGGCCCCGCGTAAAGGAAATCATGGGCATAGCGGTAGGCTTCCGGAATCCAGGCAGGCTGGGGCAGCATGTCGATGCGCCCGCTGTCGAGACGGGTGGTTTCGAACGCCAGCAGGGGAAGCGCCGCCCACATGCGCAGCAGGGGCGGGTGTGTCGGATCCACGCGGTAATCGCGCTGGGTCAGCGCGGCATAGCCAGCAGTCAGGTGGATGGGCTCGTCGAACGTCGCCGACCGGTGGAAACAGGCCCCGAACCGCAGGGCAAAATAAATCAACAGGAACACTACCAGCACCGCCGTCCTCGCCGCAGGGCTGCCGGTCGCACGCCCCTCCAGTCCGGCCGGTGGCGGCAGGGGAGTGTCGGGGGGCACGGCCGGGTCGGACATGGATTGAGGATGGCGAATGGTCGTTTACGGAGCGTGGATTTTGGCCGCCCAATGCTGCCGGCCGTTCCCGGTCCGCCCGAGACCAGCTGAATTTACACCTTGGCTGTCAGGAAACCCGTGAGTCAAGCCCGGGCGTCCGATACCGTTCACGCGCTGCGCCCACCGCACCGGCGCATTGAGCGGGACAGCTTCCGCGCGGGCGAGTCAGGCATGACCCGCAGCGCTCGGGCGTTGGGGTCGCACGTCCTCAACTCCTCGCAGCCGCGAGTCGGACCCAAGGGAATCGCCGCGTCACTTAGCCCCGGCACCCAGCTCTTCCAGCAATCGTTTCCGGCGGGCGTATTCGGGGCGGAGATTGACCGCGTAGTGTCGCCAGAAGATCGCCCCGAGGGCCGCGATCAGCCCCAGGAATACGGCCACGGGCCGGAGAAAGCGCTCCCAGCCGTACACGCTGACGGGGTTGTTGACGTAGATCGAGAGCAGCGTGACGCCGCACCAGAGCACGGCGACCCGCCCGACGAGGCGATAGTCCCCCATTTCGGTTTCGACGGAGGCGAACGCCTTGGCGGCGGCGGCGGCGAGGGTGTCGGTGCGGCCCAGCGCGAGCGCGCGATGACGGCGCAGGCGGCGGATGGCGGAAGCGAGCAGGCCGGATGCGACGACAAAAAACAGGGTGAGATGGAGCCAGTACAGGAGGGGAACGAGCGGCGGCTGGTAACGGTAGTTCACCAGCGCGAGGAGCGGCGTGACCACCAGGCCGAGCCCGAGGCAGAAGAACTCATACACGAAGAAGCGGCCGCGCCGGCGGAATTCCGGTTCGAGGCGGCGGGACAGTTCGGCGGGGTCGGGCCGAAAGGCGCCGGCCGGATGCTGCTCGTGCCACAGGGTTTCAAGAGCTTCAATTTTCATGACGATATTTTTCCGAGGCGTTGGTGAGATGTTGTTTGATGCGGTGGAGGCGGACGCCGACGTTGGATTCGGAGAGACCGGTAATCTCGGCGATCTCGGCATAGCCCACCCGGTCGAGTGAGAGCAGGATCAGCGAGCGATCGACCGGCGGCAGCGCGTGAATCTCGGCGTAGAGCCAGCGCAGACGGTCCTGGTCGGCCGCGGAGCCGGCCTCGAGCTCGGGCACGAAATCGTGGTAGTGATCGAGCCGAAGCCGGTACCGGCGCTGGGAGCGCCGCCAGTTGAGGGCGCAGTTCAAGGACACGCGGTAGATATAGGTGGTCAGCCGGGCGCGGGCGTCGAACTGGGGCAGGGCGTGCCAGATCGCCAGGAGGATTTCCTGGCCGAGGTCGGCACGGTCCGCGCGGTCCGGCGCGAAGGCATAGGTGGTCCGCGCAATGAGGCCGCCGTGGTCCCGGCAAATTTCGGCGAAGCGTTCATGCCGGCGCGCGTCCGCGGGGCTGGTCTCGGGATCGCTCATTGCGGGTTCAAGCGGCGGCCGGAGTCGCGACGCCGAGGGGCGGCGCGGCGCGGACAAACGCGCCGCGCAGCTCCCGCATGCCCGCGGCGAGCACGGCCAGGGAAGCCGCCAGCAGGACCAGGGCGGGCGGATGGAAGAGAAAGCGGGGGTCGGCCGCGGCGGCGGATCGCCCCAAGGCCAGGGGCAGCAGGAACACGGCGAAGAGGTTGACCGCGGAATGGCAGAGGATGGAGGTCAGCAGCGAACCGCTGCGGATCGACAGCCACGCGAAATGGAGGCCGCACAAACCCGCGAAGACGGCATTTTGCGGGCTGTAGCCGAGGTGCGTGACGCCGAAGAGCAGGGTCGGTGGCAGCAGCGCGGCCCAGAGCGGCAGGTAGCGTCGCAACATCTGGAGCATGATACCGCGATAGACGCATTCCTCGATCACGGGATAGATGAGCAGGGACTTCAAGGCGATCAATCCGAGGGAAGAGCTGAGCATCAGGTGCCGCGTGGTTTCAACCTGCAAGGCGGACGCCTTGGGCAGCGGCAGGAAGTGGATCAGGTAGTTGAACGGCAGGACGAGGGCCATGCCGGTCGCAGCCGCCCAGGCGGCGGTGCGAAGGGAGATTCGCCCAAACGGAAGGTACGGATGGGCGGGACGGGAAGAGTTGATGGCATTCACAACCCATTAGAACCCGCCCGGGCCGCAAACTTACAGCCTTCGGGGGCCTTCCCAAGGTCGTGCGCCGGGCGTCGGCCTGGGATGAGCCGGCTTGGCCAACAATTCAGCGGTGGCCGCCTTTCAGAGGGACGTCGCCGGCACAAAAGCGTGGAGCGCGTGCCCGTTCGACGAGCTCAGGTTCTTGAGCCTGCCGAAACGGCTCCTCAACGCGCTGATTGAGTTTCGCCGATTGGGCTGACGGCGAAATCTTCGCCGCCTCTTCAGGCCCTATACACACCCCGCCCTCCGGGCACCCCTCTCAAGAGGGGACCATCGTTTCCGGAGGTTTGGCTCCCTTCTCGAGGGGTGGCGCGAAGCGACCGGGTGTGTAAGGCTATTGCGCGAAACTCAATAGGACGTCCGTCGCGAAAGAAGCGCCCTGGGTAGCAGATCGCTCCACCTCCGATTGCATGGTTCCATCTTGGGCTGCCGCTGCCCGCCGGGCGATCACTCGTCGTCCCCGGCGCCGCTGCCGCCCGAGGCGGTGATGTCCTCCGGCTTGATCCGGTCGACGTTCATGCGCTCAACCCGGCCGCGGATCGTCCGGATGAGTTCGTCCAGTTCCGGCGGCTCCTTCATGAAGCGCAGCGGGTTGGACCGCGCGACGACGAAGGTCTTGAGGTAGGGGCTCACGAAGCCCTTCGCCTTCAGCTTGGCCACTGCCTCGGCGACCTTCGTGTCGAGCTCCAGCAGCATCGTGGCAATGCGCTCGTGTTCCGTCAGTGAATTGGTGAGGGAGTCCGTGCTGAAGGCAGTCAGGCGCCGGACGAAGGAATTGTAGATGCCGCCGCTGAACCGGGCGTTCTGCTCGTAGCACAGCCCCATGGTGATAAGCGCGGCTTCCTCGAAATAGTACGCGAACTCCTGCTCGGCCTTCGCGGCAGAATCCTCGAGCAGGTTGCGGAAGATGCGGATGACCTCGAGGGACTTGTCCTTCAGGTTGTGCGCTTTCTCGGTGTTCAGCGCGAGGATCTGCCACGCCACCTCGCGTTTCGGCACGACGAGGGCGGTGATGGATTTTGCGCCGAGGCGCTTCATCGCCGCGAGGCGGTGGCCGCCGTTGGGCGTCCAGAAACCGCCGTTCGGCGCGGTGATGGCGACGATGGGATCGAGGAACATCCCGGTGCGGTCAATCACGTCCGCCAGCTTTTTGTGGTGCATGTCGGAGACGTCGCGCTGGAAGGGCGTCGGCTCGATCGCGGCGACCGGCAATACCGCCAGCAGGAGCGGGTGCTTGCCGATGGGCTCGGCGTACTGGCCGACGACCACGCCGCCGGCCTTTTCAATGGCGGCCATGGTTTCGGTCGCGATGCCCGTCAACTCCGGCAGGAGAGCTTCGGCGGCCTCGGCGCCGCGACTGCCGGCCTTGGCTTTGCGGGGACGTTTCTTGGCGGGGAGACGCTTGAGGGCGGGCTTGGCAGGCATGGGCGGAGGAGAGCTGAAAGCTGAAAAGGGTGGGCGCAACCGGTACTCTGTCAGGTCTTGGGTTTCAAGTTTCGGGTTTCGGTGCGCGGACGGGCCCCCGGAATTTCTACTGGCGGCGGCGGGGATCGTGGTCATTGGTCTGACGCATCCCTTCGCCCCATGTTGTCCCGCCTGCTTCCGGTCCTGGTTGCCTCGTTCACCCTGGCGCATTTCGCGACCGCCCGCGAATTCACGGCGCTGCTTGGCACCTACACCGGCGATGGGCCCGCGGACAGCCATGGCATCTATGCCGTCCGGCTCGACGCCGAAGCCGGCACGCTGTCCGCGCCCGTGCTCGTGGCCGAGTTGTCGAATCCCGAGTTCCTCGCGTTGCACCCCGATGCCCGCAAGGTCTACGCGCTCACCCGGGTGGTGGGCGCCGACGGCAAGACCACCGGCGGGGTCGCGGGGTTCAGCCTCGATCCGGCCGGGCCGAAACTCACGCCGCTCAACACGGAGTCCACCGGTCGCGGACAGCTTTGCCACCTCGCGGTTGACGCGACGGGACGTGAGGTGATGGTGGCGGCGTATGGTGACCCTTATGTCGCGTCGTTTCCCCTGGCGGCCGACGGACACGTGGGGAAGGTCGCCAGCGTGATGAACCACACCGGTCCGCTCGGGCCGAAGACTGACCGCCAGAACACCCCGCACGCCCACTCGATCACCCTGTCGCCCGACAACCGGTTCGCCTTCGCAGCTGATCTCGGCCTGGACCGCGTGCTGACCTATCGCCTGAACCAAGCGGAAGGCACGCTGTCGCCGCATGACCCGGCCTTCACGACGCTGCCGCCCGGCTCCGGTCCGCGGCACACGAAGTTTTCGCCGGACGGAAAGCACTTCTACATTCTCAGCGAACTGGCCGGCACGGTGACCGCCTGCCGCTATGCCCCCGCCAGCGGCGCCTTGGTGCCATTCCAGACGATTTCAACGCTCCCCGAGGGTTACATCGGCGCGAGTTCGGCGTCCGAAATTCGCATCCATCCCAGCGGCCGGTTCGTTTACGCGGGGAATCGCATGCACAACAGCATCGCGGTCTTCAGCCGCAATCCCGACACCGGTGCGCTTTCGCTGATCGAGAACATGCCCACGGGTGGCGACCAGCCGCGCAATTTCAACCTGTCGCCCGACGGGGCGTGGCTCCTGTGCGCGCACCAGGCGACCGGCAACGTCGTCCTTTTCAAGGTGGACGCGCAGAGCGGGCGCCTGGCTCCCACGGGCCGGTCGGTCAACGTCCCGCGGGCGGTCTGCGTGTTGTTCCTGCCGTGAAAGAAGGATCGACGCCGGTTCGAGTGGAGGGCCCGCGTCCCCGCGGGCCGGCATCGAAATCATCGTTCCAAATCAAGCGGCTCGCAGGGACGCGAGCCCTCCAGCTGGGATTGGCCGTCGCGGCTGCCTCCCCTGTTTTCGCGGCCGAGCTGCCCAAGGTGGCCTCGGCGTTGGAAGTGGTCGCCATCGCCACGGGCGCGCGCACCGTGATTCATCGGGGCGAGGGTGCGTTGGAGGCGCCGCATTTCTCGCCCGACGGCACGGCAATCTATTTCAATGCGGGCGGGCACATCTGGCGACGTCGCGTCGACGGCGCGTTGCCAGCCGAAGTCGTCGACACCGGACCGGCCACCCGCTGCATCAATGACCACGGGATTTCGCCGGAGGGCACCCAGTTGGTCATCAGCGACCTCAGCGAAACGGGCAAGTCGCTCATGTACCTCCTGCCGCTCGCCGGAGGCACGCCGCGACGGGTGGACGCCCCGGCGCCGGCGCTCTGGCATGGCTGGTCACCGGACGGGAAGACCCTGGCGTACTGCGCCGAGCGGGAGCGTAATTACGACGTCTACACGATCCCGCTCACCGGCGGCGTGGAAAAGCGTCTCACTACGAACCCCGGCAATGACAACGGCCCCGATTTCTCGCCCGATGGCCGCTGGATCTACTTTCATTCCTTCCGTGGCAACGAAGTGCAGGTGTGGCGGCTGCATCCCGACGGCACGGGCGAGGAGCAGGTGACGAGCGATGCTTACTTCAACTGGTTCCCGCATCCCTCGCCGGACGGTCGCTGGCTGCTGGTGTTGTCGGGCAAGGTGGTGCCGGAGACCGGACATCCGCCCCCGGGGGAATACGTGCTGCGCTTGTTGCCCACCGCTGGCGGTGCGCCGCGCGAGCTGGCCCGTTTCACCGGCGGCAATGGCTCGCTCAATGTTCCGTGCTGGTCCCGCGACAGCGCCCGGGTGGCTTTCGCCTCGTATGCGTTTGCGCCAAAGTGAGAGCGGACAGTGCAGTGCGCATCGCAACCTGTCCGGCCACGTTGTCGTATCGCCCATGAGTTCGGCCGGAAGTCATCTGGTTTTTGCGGAAGGTACTGCTCCGTGCCCGACAACCTCGGGGCCCCGGGCACCGCGAGGGGCTCCTGAGCAGCGGCCCAGCTGGAGCTGGGCCCTCCATCTTGGGCTGATTGCAACCTTTGGCTGGGCGCCACTCTCCGCCCAGGACGTCGACCTCGCGTCCCCGCTGCGCGGAAACCACTACTCCCGGGAACCCGCTTTGCTGGAAAAGGGTGGGGCGCTCTTCCAACAGCAATGCAGCGCGTGCCACGGGTTGGCGGCGGAGGGATTCGGTCCGCCTTTGGGGGGAATCACGCTGCTGCTGTCCGAATCCCAGCTGGTCGAATGGGTGCGCGATCCAGCGAAAGTCCTCGCATCCGGCAACGAACGCGCCCACGCGCTGCTGCAGCGGTACAAGGCGCCGATGCCATCGTTCGCGCACCTGTCTGCGGACGAGATCCGGTCGGTTCTCGCCTACCTCGACGCCTCGTCAGCCGCCCGGAAGCTCGGCCCTTTCAAACCGGATGCCGCCGGGGCGGCGCCGGTGATGCCGCGCCTCGTGCCGCCGGTGCAACCGTCCGGCCTCGCCGTCGAACTCGAGGACTATGCGCAGATCCCGCTCCTCCCCGGCCGCACGGCCTACAAGGGCATCACGCTGCTGCGGCCCGATCCGCGTGAGGCCGGGGTGCTGTTGGTCGATGAGTTGATGGGTTTGCTTTACCGCGTCAAAGGTCGCCAGCCCGCGGTATTTCTCGATGTACGGCCGATCTTTCCGGATTTCATGTGTGACCCGGGCGTGGCGAGCG
The DNA here is from genome assembly GCA_035549955.1 of Lacunisphaera sp. Lineage (GTDB taxonomy): Bacteria > Verrucomicrobiota > Verrucomicrobiia > Opitutales > Opitutaceae > Lacunisphaera. The sequence continues at coordinate 68,185 of DASZPS010000071.1, forward strand.
GCCTCGGGAGTTTCGCGCTGCATCCGGACTTCGCCCACAATGGCCTCTTTTATACGACGCATTCCGAGCCCCGGCGCGGCCGGCCGGTGATCAACCCGGCCGATGTCCCGGCCGACCTGCCGCCATACGAAACCCCGCCGATCGAATGGGTGCTGACGGAATGGCGGATGGCCGATCCGGGCGCGCCGGTCTTCGCCGGGACCCACCGCGAGGTGCTGCGGTTCGTGACTCCGACCACCGGCCACGGCGGGCAGGAACTCGCCTTTGCGCCGGTGACGGACCGGGAGGATCCCGACTACGGTGTGCTTTATTGGGGCCTCGGCGACGGGGGCTCAATCAATCTGAAGCGTCACGACCTCGCCGGGCATCCCAAGACATTGCTCGGTTCAATTCTCCGCATTGATCCTGCCGGCACCAATGCCCCAAGTGGCCAGTATGGCATCCCGCGTGACAATCCGTTTGCAACGAGCAGCGATCCCGCGGTGCGAAAGGAGATCTGGGCCTACGGCTTCCGCAACGCGCACCGCCTTTCGTGGGACCTTGGATCCGGGGTGCCCTCACCCCGGGGCGCTGGACCCGGCAGCGCCGCGCCTCCGGTGAACCGGCAGATGTTCGCCGTCGACATCGGCGAATCGAATCTCGAGGAGGTGAATATCATCCAACGCGGCGGCGCCTACGGCTGGGGCGTCGGCCACCTGGAGGGCGTCGCCTATCTCGACGCGAAGATCGATCCCAAGCTGGTGCGTCCGGCCACGCCGCTGGAACGGGCTCCCTATGTCGCCCCGTATGCGCTCTACGATCATCACGACGGATCTTCCATCACGGGCGGCTATGTCTATCGCGGCCCGCTCGCGGCGCTGCGGGGAAAATACATCTTCGGCGACATGGTCAACGGCCGGCTGTTTTGCCTCCACCTCGATGGGCCGGCCGCCGACCGGACCGTTTATGAACTGGGCGTCACCCGCGATGGGCAGCCCACGACCCTGAAGGCGCTGGCGAAGGTCGACCGCGCCCACTTGCGCATCGGCTATGACGATCGCACCGGCGATCTTTTTGTCCTGACCAAGGGCGACGGCATGATCCGTCGCGTGACGGCCGTGCGGGCCACCGAACCCCCGCGCTAACCCGCATATTTCACACCCAGAGGTGTGAAACATGCGCCCTGTCGGGCCGACCTTGTCGGGGCGCGCCGCGACAAAGTCGCTCCGCCCGGAGGGCGGACGGACATTTTGCTGATTGGATCGCCCAAGACTGTGAAATGTCCGGGTTAGAGCGGTTCAAAATGAACTGTAGCCGTTCCAAGTGCCCACACCCCATTCTCTCCACCGTCATCCTGATCCCGCGGCCGCGGGAGAAGATCAAAGGAGTAGGCGCTGATTGCATCCCCAGCTTGGATCCTTCTCGTTGCTCAGGATGACGGGTAGTGGGTCCATTGCAGTCTGATGTAGGGTCGGACCTTGGTCCGACCTCGCGCATGAGGTGGGCGCAAGCGCCGACCCTACATTCAAATCACCGCGAAAGAACCAAATGGACC
>DASZPS010000072.1:0-145546 GCA_035549955.1 Lacunisphaera sp.
GGCGACCAGCCGCTCGCGCCACCAGTCCGCATCGTAGCCCCGGTCACACAGCACCTGCGCACCCTGCCCAGGAGGCAGCAGTGCCGGAGCCTGCGTCACGTCGTTGCGTTCGCCTCCGGTGACGACAAAGCGCACCGGGTATCGTATGTGAGGAGTACGGGGACGCAGGCTTTAGAAAAAATGACATCCAGCGACGTATTGCTGGATAACAGTTGATCCAATTCAGCCGCATGAGGCCAATTGGGATCAATCTTCCCCTTAATTAGGAGAAACTCGTCCCGGAGATATTCTATTTCGGTATGCTTTTTCAGCTCATCGACGACATCTCTTATCGCCGCTCCAATATCGCTGTAGAACTTAGACTCGCCGAGCCATAGTTCAAGGTTGCCTGGGTTTCCCACTACATGCACCGCATCAAATCCCTTAACCGTATCATTGAGTGCGCTCTTGTAGTATAGCTTGGATATCGCCGGCTGAGACTTGAATACCTGCCTAATTGCTAGGTGGAGGAATAACTCGCCGAATTCTCCCCGGTTTTCGAACTTCTTAGATTCGTAAACTTTTCTTGCGGCATGTCGAATGAGCTTCACCGCATTCCCAGAGTTCAGGTCGATCGCTTCTGAATGCTTCAGAACAAATTCTGGCAACCATTCTATTGCGTGGTCAGCCAGTTGCGACGCCCTCCAGCTATTTCTCTCATACCCAATACATAGGCCGGTTACACCTGGCTTGCCTCCTTGGTCATGTATGCGAGCCGTGATAAACGGCTCGGGTTGGTTAAGCGCAGCCATTTCTCGACCTCCTGATAGTTTGCCTATTCTGGACGAGAAATTCTGCGGTAAGGGTCTTCGATTCGTGCTGAAAGAGCTTTCGGAACACGCTCTGGTTCCACCGCCGGGGCGATTCACCTCCACGATTTGCGCGAGGGCAAATAGCCGTTGATGCCAATTCTTCAGGAGCATGCGCGATAGTAACATTCATTACTGACAACGCAGTGTCAGGAGCATTGGTCCAAGATTTGGAGCCAGGATTGTGCGCGTTGCCGTAGCTGTCGTTGAATCGGCATTTGCAGCGTTCGCCTTTGCGTGTGGGACCAAGGCATTGGGTGGCTTCGGCGAATGGGAGTGCGAGCAGAAGCACAAGAGCCGTGCACGTAGTGAGGAGACGTCGGCGGAGCGGCCCCGCCGTCGCCCTGCGGGCTTCCGCCTTCGCCGGGCTTCGGCGAGACGGGATGGTGAGACTCCTACCGTCGCGAGGCGACAGGCGAGGGACAAATGCAACGCACGCGGCGAGGAGTCGTCGCCGCGACGAAGTCCGGACTGGCCCGTGATTGTGCGTGTGAAAAAGGCCACGAACCCCGGCGTGTGACGGAGTGGTGGCCCGGGGATTGGATGAGCGCCAAAACGGATTTTGGCGAGCTTAGAGTCTGCCCGCCGTCGTCCCGCGCCTGCGGGACTATGGCGCGGCTCGTCCGGTCCCGTTGGACGGGACAGGCGAGGAGGACGGATTGCGGAGGACGGAGGACTGGGGACTGAGGACGGAGACCGGAAAGCTGACTATTGGAAGGATCTTCCGGAGGGACTCCTTTGCGATTCGGGTATGCAATTTGCGCGGACTCAGACTAAAGTTTTGCAAAGGCTGCGGGAGATGTCTTGCCTCCATCTGCCGCGGGGCCGCACGGCGAATTCTTAGGTGCCCCCATGTCCATTTTTACGCAGCCACGCTTTTCCGGTAGTGCTGATTCTTCGGTCCCGTTCTAAGCATCCCTAAAATGGAAGCGACCAGCACCGATTACGGCCAGTTAAGCGTTTTGGTTAAGTCCGTTGGTTGCATTGTATCGGCGGCCTTTGCGATATCCTTGAGCTGGCGCGGCCGTACGAAATGGGAGCCATCGGAGGAGGATGTGGATCGTGGCCCGCAGAAAGTGGCGGGCTTGCTGACGGCTGTCATCGTGACGCTGCTATGGGTACTGTGGGGTGGCGATGACCACCGGGACTCACTGGTCTTCTTGTGCACGATCTGCTGCGCGACCTGTTTGCTGGCCTTGCTGTTCTACAGTTTTGTTATTTCCACCCAGACTTACCTCGCGAGGGCCGACGACGGCAGTGAGAAAAAGATCATCGCCGGATTCTGGCTGCTGGCTCCCGCGAAAGAGGCGATGAAGAGCACTGGGCAAACAGTACAAGCCTACCTGCGGAGTGTCGCGCATGATGCAGACCAGGTATGGTCGCGCATATCCCGAGCCTGGGCGAAACTGGTTTTCGTGGTGCTCTATTTGATGCTGGTGATTTCCGGTTCGATCGCGCTGGCCTGTGTGGGGATACTCTTGCTGACCAATGCCCCCCGGGAACCTGCGGCACTGCTGTTGACCGAGCTAAAGCTCGAAGTAGGCAGAAGCTCGCCTCTGACGGGAACTCTCCGTGAACAAGTCAAGTTTCTGGTCGAACGGGCGCAGGAAGTTTCCAAGATTCCAATTGTGGTGGAGTATTCGGATCGCACCCGGCCCGTCGCAGGAAAGACTATCACATTGGAGTGGCCGGGTCACAGGGCGCCTTTCCCGCAGTTGGCTCATTACATCGAAGCGGGGTTCAACCAGATCCATTACGACGACAAAATTAGTATGTTTATCGGCGTCCGCGGAATTTGGGTCGGAATCAAGGACGAACAATGTCCATACCAGGATTACATCTATGCAAAATAACAAGACGGGGGCCGTAGCATTGCTCTTCATGTTGGCTGGTCTCGTCTGTACCGGGGCCGAATCGAAGAGCTGCAACTGTGGCAACGTAGAGGCCCGGATTACATGCGACGAAGGAACGGCCGTGGTCAGCTGCTCGGAAAAGCTATTTTCCGGCAGGTGCGAGAAAGCAAGCAATGGGAAAACCGCCGATCCACATCGGGTGTTTTTCGGCTTGGTACGCACCATCCAGGATGTCACCGGCTCAAAGAACTCGTTTGAAAGCACTACGCAGGAACTGCTGGAGGCGGTTACGGAGAAATGGGGGCGATCGGCGGAAACTCCGTTCCCGGGATCCTTCAACATGCCACAATATGGAAATCACCTCGCCCTCACGATAGCGAACCAGCGGGTCGTCTGCGGCATCGGCAGTACCATCGACGACCCCAATCTCTTTTTCCGACACCTCAATAAAAATTGGATCGAGATTGTTGTTCGTGCCGAAAAATCATTAGATGGGCGTGGTTCGAGGCTGTATGATTTGCGACTTTCGGAGATTATCGAAAGAAATCTGCCGTAACGGAAAGGACAAAGCCCCGGTTGAGGCCCTTCTTTAGTACATGTGTTCCAGCATGGTCGTTGCGTTGTTCGCGCGCCTCCAGTTTGGGATCGATAAGGTCGGAATGTAAGGTCCGGCATACATGCGAATTCCGGTTCCCAATCAGGGACCAGGGCCTTCGTGGGGATGCGGGATGAGTTGATGAACAGTGCGGTGATTTTTCGGCGCCTCGCAGAGATCGACAAGAAGCTGGTTACTCACGATGTGATCCTGCGGGACATCTACGAGAAACTGCGTCCGCTGCTGGCGCCACCCGAGGTCCCTGGAAAGGAGATGGGGTTTCATGTGGGAATGAGGAAGAGGTGACTTCGGTTCGCATCGGACGCTCTCCATTAGAGCCAATTAGCGTTCGTTAGCGGTTAGCCGGATTGCAGATCGGGCCGACACGAGCCCCTTCGACAAGCTCAGGGCGGGTTCGACCGCTACAAAACGCGCGCTGGGGTCTGCGCGTTCCACCCTCTGCGGGCTCCGCGTTCTCCGCGCTTAGTGGATCGGAAAGTTGGGGCGAAGCGCCTCCGGCGTAGTAGGTGGTTACCCTATCTTAACTTTTTGCGATGAAGTCGCATCGGGGACTTGCGAGGGAAATGCCGCCGATTAAAATTATCCGCACATAGTATGGTCCGAGAAAAAGACTACATTCCGGAAACAACGAAGGTCCGCTTGATCGAGATCGGTGTCCCGGCGGGGAAACATGGGCTGGAGGCGATCGCGGGGTTGTTTCCCGCGGAGTTCAATATTCGCGCCTTGGGCCTGAATGCCGCGGACTTGGCGCGCGTCCTCATTCATTTCGTGGAGCAGAAGATTGTGTCCCTCCCGAATCGGAAGGGCCCCGTTTGCGCGCGAAAGGTCGGACCGGGCTGGCACGCCTGCCACTTCTACCAGGATTACGACCAACTCCTGGACATCATCGCCCCCTATGTCGCCGCCGGGCTGAAAAACGGCGAAGCCTGCCTCTGGGTCATGCCGGCGGCCGTCACGAACGAGGCGGCTGGCCGGGCGCTCGGAAAGCATGTGGACCGAATCGAAGCCTGTATTGAGGCCGGGCAGCTCGAAATGCTCGCTCATCCGGACTGGTACCTGGATGCCGCCGGCCGGCTGAAGTCGTTTGAGGAGATCGGCGCCGCGCTCCTCGCCAAGCAGGACCTGGCCCTCGCCCGGGGCTTCAAGTTCCTGCGCGCGGCGGGCGACACGGGCTGGGTGTCGTGCACCGAGCAGAGCAAGGAATTCATCGACTACGAGAACAAGGTGAACGCGGCCCTCCAATCGACCCAGGTCGCGGCCGTGTGCACTTACCGGGCGGACGTGACCGCAGACGAGTTGATCGCGATCGTGAACTCGCATCAGGACGCGATGTATACGCCGGCGGAGGCGTGAGGGCGGAGAAACCTGAAATTTGAGACCTGAGACCGGAAAACGGAGAGCGGCGTGCCGGGTGACGGGCTACTTACTGCTGAGAGCTGACAGTTGTCCGCCTACACTCGCCGGTCCCGCGGTCGCGGGATCACCGCCCTAGAGAGGGGAACGGTTTCAGCCGCCATTAGCGGCCATTAGCGTGGATTAGTGGTTACACGGCTTGGGGATCGGGGAGGACGGGGTTTCTCCTCGCCGCCGAGGTTCCGGGCGGAGCGGTTGTGGGCAGGCGGAAACCTGCCAGGTTCTAGGTTTTGGGTTCTTGGGGTCCTGTGACCTGGAACCGAGACCCCAGCTCCTAGACCCTGAATTGCGGTTGGCACCTTAGGAGCAGGACGCTTGATTCGGCGTGGACGGGCCGACGTGCGCTGCCGTTCGTGGCGCGAATCGATCAGCCCCATGAGCAAGTCGCCTTCTTCCGATCCCCTGTCCGGTCGCATCTTCACCGTCCGCGGCCAGCGCGTCATCCTGGACGCCGACCTCGCGCAGCTGTACGGCACGACAACCAAGCGCTTCAACGAATCGTTCAAACGCAACGGCACGCGTTTCCCCAAGGATTTTGCGTTTCAGCTGACCATTCGCGAATTCGCGGGTCTAAGGTCGCGAATTGCGACCTTGGACGCGGAACCAGCTGAAAATAAGCATAAAACAAATATGTGGTCGCAAATTGCGACCACATCAAGACGGCGCCTGAGCAACCTGCCTTGGGCGTTCACCGAGCACGGAGCGGTAATGACGGCGAACGTGCTGCGCAGCCCGAAAGCGGTCGCGATGAGCGTCTATGTCGTGCGGGCCTTCGTGCGGATGCGGGATGAGTTGATGAACAGTGCGGTGATTTTTCGGCGCCTCGCAGAGATCGACAAGAAACTGGTTACTCACGATGTGATCTTGCGGGACATCTACGAGAAACTGCGTCCGCTGCTGGCGCCAGCGAAAGTGCCGAGGAAAGAAATGGGATTTCATGTGGGGATGAAGAAGGGGGCGAAGATGACGGACGACTGATCTCGATCACAAACAAACGCGCTGGGGTCAGCGCGCTTCACCTGGATGCTCCGTGCTCGCTGCGACCTCCGCGTTTAGACCTCCGAGGAAACAGCGGCGCTGTAGCCGGCCTCGCTGAGGCCGGTCCGGGGTCACCGACCCCGGCTACAACCACACCGTTTCGTCCTGACCGGAGCAAAACGGGTTTTGCGGCTTGGGGCTGAATCGATCAAGAAAAACGCATTGGGGAGCAATGCGTTCCACCTAACGGCCCGCGGGGACGCCGGCCCTCTAAGGGACGGATCGACGCGAGGTCGACCCCTACCTGATCTCTAAATGCTGATGGTTCGTTGGCTTTTCGCCACATTAGTGCCCATTAGCGTCCATTAGTGGTTAACCGGTTTGGGATCGGTAGAAACGCGCTGGGGAGCAGCGCGTTCCACCTGGCATCGCGAGAGGTTGGGTTGGGGCGGCTACGTTGAACGAAGCGGCCCGCAGGGACGCGGGCCCTCCACAAAGAACGACGCCGGCCCGTAGGCCGGCGTGGATCTCTTACCTAGAACCAAGAACCCAACACCTAGAACCTCGCGTCAGCGATATTCTTCGTTAGTGTTGGCGTTAATGATTTTGATCCGCCTTCGCCAAGGCTACGGCGCGACAAGAGTTCTCCCCGAAAACAAAAGCGCCCGGCGGTGAGGCCAGGCGCTGAGACGAGAATGATTATGAGAACGAGAACGATCCTACACACCCCGCCCTGACGGGCACCCCTCTCAAGCGGGGACCACAAACCACGCAGTCGATCGAAATAAGAACGCCGGCCCGAGGGCCGGCGTGGTAGGGCTTAAAGCTGAGAGCTAATCGCTTACCGCTGATGAATACCGCGTCAGCGATATTCTTCATTCGTGTTCGCGTTGATGATCTTGAAGTTCTCGACGTGGTAGTTGGGATCCGCGCGGAACGCCAGTTTGACCCCGAACAACTTTTCCATTCGCACCAACAGATCCGCATCTTCCGACCGCAATCTCTCGAGGATGCTCGGGTGGACGTGGACGCGGAGGCTGTATTCCTTGCCGTCCTTGCGGCCGGTGAGGCGGCGGGCGACGGAACTCAGGCGGCGCTGAAGCTCGACGCTCATCGTCGTGGCGCTCTTCACCGAGCCGCGACCGTGGCAGTACGGGCAGCCGGTGTAGAGGTTGCTCGAGAGCGACTCGGACTGGCGCTGGCGCGTCATCTGCATGATGCCGAGCGAGGAGATCGGGAGGATGTGGGTCTTGGCCTTGTCCTCCGACATCAGCTCGACCATCTTGTCGAAGACGGCGTTGCGGTGCCGGCGCTCCTTCATGTCGATGAAGTCCATGATGACGAGGCCGCCGATGTTGCGCAGGCGGATCTGGCGGGCCATCTCGACGGCGGCCTCCATGTTCACCTGGAAGATGGTGTTCTTCTCGTCGCCGGACTTCGACTTGTGGGAGCCGGTGTTGACGTCGATGGCGATGAGGGCCTCGGTCTCGTCGATCACGATCTGGCCGCCGGAGGGCAGCGTGACCTTGCGCTGGAAGGTCTGCTCGATCTGGCGCTCGATGTTATAGCGCTCGAAGACCGGGATGCTGTCCTTGTAGTGCGCGATCTTGCCCTTGGAACGGGACGAAATCTGCGAAACGAATTCCTGCGTGCGCTTGAAGTCGTCCTCGCTGTCGATCAGCACGCGGTCGATGTCCTCGGTGAGGAAGTCGCGGACGGTGCGCTCGACGATGTCGGGTTCCATGTAGAGGTTGGCCGGGGCGCGCTCGGTCTCCATCTTGCGCTGGATCTCCTCCCACTTCTTGAGGAGCAGGTGGAGGTCGCGGACGAAGTAGCGGGACTTCTTGCCCTCGCCGGCGGTGCGGACGATGACGCCCATGCCCTCGGGGATGGTGAGCTCGTTGATCAGCGTCTTGAGGCGCTTGCGCTCCTGGGGGTCCTCGATCTTCCGGGAGATGCCGCAGCCGTCGGAGAACGGCGTGAGGATGAGGTAGCGGCCGGGGAGCGAGAGATTGGTGGTGGTGCGCGGGCCCTTCGTGCCGATGGGCCCCTTGGTCACCTGGATGACGATCTCGCTGCCGGGCGGATAGAGGCCGGGGATGTCCTTGACGGTGGGCTCGGCCTTCCGCTCGGGGGCGCCCTTCTTCTTGTTGACGCGCACGACCTCGACCGAGGAGTCGGTGGCGGCCGGAAGCATGTCCCAGTAATGCAGGAACGCGTTTTTGTTGTAGCCGATGTCGACGAAGGCGGCCTTGAGGCCCGGGTCGAGGTTCTTGACGCGGCCCTTGTAGATGCCGCCGACCATGCGGGTGTCGGATTCGCGCTCGATTTCGAAGCGGTCGAGGGTGCCGTCGACGAGCAGCGCGACGCGCTTCTCGAGGGGCTCCGAGTTGATGACGAGTTCCCGGAAGGAGCCCTTTTCCTTGCGGAACATGCTCAAGACTTTCTGGAGAAAAGGCCGGTTGGCGGCGCGTTCCTTGGATTCTGCCTTCAGCTGCTCCGCGGTGAGAGGCGAGGTTTGCTGGGGACGAGGCGGTTGGGTGAGTTCGTCCTCATAACGGGCGGCGGCGTCCTGGTGCGGGGCGCCGCCGGGTGTTGACTGTTCGTTCATGGTGGGGGTGGGGCCTTGCGGCGGTGTTGTCGGCAGGGCACCCGGGGCCAGCAGGCTGCGAGCAGGAGATTCCGGCAGAGCGGTCAATATCGGGGGGCAGGTATCCCATGGTGTTCATGAGTCCCTCCGGAAACGATAGACGCTTTGGACCAGTCCTTGCAGCAAGCAGCAGCTGAGCACGAAGGTGCCGCCGTAGCTGATGAAGGGAAGCGGTATTCCTTTTACCGGTACCAGGCCGATGGTCATGGCGATGTTGACGAACACATGCACGGCAATGAGCACCGTGACGCCGAGCGCGATAAGCGTCCCGAAGCGGTCGCGGGCGAGGCCGGCGATCCGCAGTCCGTTCCACAACACCACGCCGAAGAGCCCGACGACGGTGATGCTTCCTAAAAACCCTTTTTCCTCCGCGATGACGGAGAAGATGAAATCGTTGTGGGCCACGGCCGTCGGCAGGAAGCCGAGGCGGGCCTGGTAGCCTTCCGCCCAGCCTTTGCCGGTCAGTCCGCCCGACCCGACCGAGATGAGCGACTGTTGGGTGTTCCAACCGATACCCTTGCGGTCGACCTTGTCGGGCTGGGCAAAAGCCAGCACGCGGTTCCGCTGGTAGTCCTTGAGCGGCAGCCAGGAATGTTTCTCGTACGCGCCCCGATCCTGGACGTAGTCCAAGTGATTGTCTTCCATGTAGTTGGCGTAACGGACGACATCGATGGTCACAATGCCCACAAGCAGGAAAAAGACCCCCAGGGCACCGGCAAAGAAACGCAGCGAAAGATTGGAGACAAACAGCATGGCAAAGACCATGGGAGCTATCACGAGAGCGCTGCCGAGGTCGGGTTCGACGATTATCAAGAGCATGGGTAAACCCACCGCAAGGGCCAATTTTACCAGTACTTGAAGGGAGTCCTTCACTGTCCCGAGTTTCGAGCCGGTGAGGATGGACGCCGTGATGAAGATAACCGCGATCTTGCCGAGTTCGGAGGGTTGGAAGGCGATCCCGACGTCGATCCAGCGCTGGGCGCCCATGCCGTGGGTGGTGCCGATGCCGGGGATCAGCACGATGAGCAGCAAGACAATGCTCAGAAGGTAGACCCAGTGCGCGTAACGCAGCCAGATGCGGTAATCGAGCAGCGACGTGACGAGATAGATGACGGCGCCGAGGACGAGATAGATGATTTGCATCTCCCACTGGCGCCCATCCCGGGCGGCTTGGGCGCTGTAAATGAAGAAGACGCCAAAGAGGCTGAGCGCCACAATGCAGATGGGAGTGATCCGGTCGAACCGCTCGCGCGTGGTGAGCTTGAAGAAGCTGGCCAAGTCGAGGTTGCGCAGGAATTTCACGGGATTTCCGTCACTAGACGTGGGTGAGCGTCAGGCGGCAAGCGGTAACCTAAGGTCCAAGCCGTCGCCCGCCCAATCGATTCCGTAGGGGCGCAGTCTTGCTGCGCCCATTCCGCGCGCTGGGCGGAATCCGGATCGAACCCGTGGGCGGTAGGGGCGCAGTCTTGCTGCGCCCATTCTTCGCCAGGCGAAGAATCCTGTTTGTCCCCTGCATCGCCGGAGGAATCCCGCGGCCGCGGGATTGGGCGCAGCCTTTCGACCAGCTCAAGGCCCTGAGACTCGTCGAACGGGCAAGACTGCGCCCCTACCGGGCTGTGAAGGGACCGAGCGAGCTCGGCGCCGAACCTTGCGGAGGAATCCCGGCGGGGCGGGATTGGGCTGCATCGTCGGAGGAATCCCGCGTCCGCGGGATTGGGCGCAGCAAGACTGCGCCCCTACGGAAACAACCGGGGGTACCTTATTTGTAAAATCCGCTTAGTCTGTGATGTTGCCAACCGGGGGGGCGGACCTACGTTTAGCCCCCCAAGTGATGCCGACCGTCATCGCCGCCGCCAGCCAAGCCAGCCAGAACGCAGAAGCCGGACCTTATCTGTGGGCTTTGGCGTTGGCCGTCTTGCTGGGATTGGCGGCAGGCTATGGCGCGGTCTGGCTCTTTCTCCGGCAAACCCGGCGACTGGCGTGCGAGCAGGCGGCTTCCCACCTGACTCTGGCCAAGCGCGAGGCCGCCGTGGCCGCGCAGGAGATCATCAACAAGGCCGAGGAGGACATCCGCAACCGCGAGGCGGAGCTGAACCGGGAGTTCGACCGCCGCAAGATCGAGATCGAGGTCATGCTGCGCGAAATCCGTTCGCACGAGGAATCGCTCGGCCTGCTCGATTACCAGCTGGAGCAGCGGCAGGACCGCCTCGCGCGCGAGGCCGCCGCGATCAAGCAGGCGCGCGATGCCATGCGCGACCTGTCCAAGACGCTGCGCAAGCGCCTGGAGGGCGCGGCCTCGCTCGACGGCGAGGAAATCCGCAAGCAGTTGCGCGAGGAAATCACCTTCGAATGCCAGGAAGAACTTCGCGCGTTGCGCAAGGAACTCCTCGAACGTTCCGAGCAGGATCTCGTCCAGGAGGGCAAACGCCTGCTCGTCTCCACGATGCAGCGGCTCGCCAGCAAGCCGAACAACGACATCACCGCGACGATCGTGGCGCTGCCCACCGAGGAAATGAAGGGGCGCATCATCGGCCGCGAGGGGCGCAACATCAAATCCTTCGAAGCCGCCACGGGCACGACGCTGCTCATCGACGAGTCGCCGCAGATGGTGCTGATCTCGTCGTTCGACCCGGTGCGCCGCGAAGTGGCGAAGCTCGCCCTCGAGGCGCTGGTGAAGGACGGCCGCATCCACCCGGCGAGCATCGAGGAATCCGTCAATCGCGCGCGGCAGGAGCTCGATTTGCACGTCGCCCAAATCGGCGAGGAGGCCGTCGACCGCCTGAAGATCTCCGGGCTCCATCCCGAGACGGTCAAGCTGCTCGGCCGGCTTCGCTTCCGGTTCTCTTATACCCAGAACGTGCTCGATCACTCCATCGAGGTGGCGCAGCTCTGCTCGATGCTCGCGTCCGAACTCGGTCTCGAACCCAACATCGCCAAGCGCGCCGGCCTGTTGCACGACATCGGCAAATCGATCGAGGGCGAATACGAGGGCAGCCACGCCATCATCGGCGCCGATTTCATCCGCCGGTACGGCGAGACCGACATCGTGGTCAACGCCGTGGCCGCGCACCACGCCGAGGTGAAGCCCGAGACGATCTACGCCGGGCTCGTGATCCTCGCCGACGCCATCTCGGCCTCGCGCCCCGGCGCCCGGGCCGAGTCGATGACCTCCTACATCGAGCGGCTGGGCCGCCTCGAGAAACTCGCGATGACGATGCCCGGCGTGCAGCAGGCCTTCGCCATCCAGGCCGGCCGCGAGGTGCGGGTGGTGGTCCAGCCCAGCATCGTGACCGACGACCAGGCGCACGCCCTGGCCAAGACCCTCCGCCTCAAGATCGAGCAGGAGCTCGACTACCCGAGCACGATCAAGATCACGGTGATCCGGGAGCAGCGGTACACCGAAACGGCGACCTGAACCCTCGTTCTCATTCTCGTAATCTTTCTCGTTCTCCTGCCTTGAATTGAGAGAGAAAGAGAACGATTAAGAGAACGAGAACGATTTTGAAACCATGGCCGACCCGAAAATCCTCGAGACTTTCCCCAATCCCGCGCCGCGGCGCGACTACCTGATCGAGCACACGCACCATGAGTTCACCTCGGTGTGCCCGATGACAGGGCACCCGGACTTCGCCGAGATCACGATCCGTTACGTGGCCGACAAGAGGTGCGTCGAGCTCAAGTCGCTGAAGCTGTATTTCCACGCCTACCGGAATGAGGGCATCTTCTTCGAGGCGGCCACGAACAAGATTTGCGACGACCTCGGCGCGGCGCTCAAGCCGCGCAGCCTGACGATCATCGCCGACTGGAAAGCGCGCGGGGGATTCACGTCGCGCGTGACGTGCGAGTGGAAGCGGAAGAAGTAAAGTCCAGGTAGGGGCGCAGTCTTGCTGCGCCCATTCTTCGCCATGCGAAGAATCCCGTTTTTCCGTGCATCATCGGAGGAATCCCGGCTCGCCGGGATTGGGCGCAGCGAGACTGCGCCCCTACGCGGGCTGTGAAAGGACCGAGCTAACCTGGCCCCTATGGTGTCGGAGGAATCCCGGCGGGGCGGGATTTGGCGTAGCAAGACTGCGCCCCTACGCTTTGAGAATTTCCCGCGTCGCCGCATGCAACTCCGGCGTGGCCGCTGCGATCGTCGATTTCGCGGGGTACGCGGCTCCACCTTGCCAGTCGCTGATGACGCCGCCGGCGCCGCGGATGACGGGCACGAGTGCCGCGATATCCCACGGATTCATGATGGGATCGACTACGATGTCGGCCCAGCCGGTGGCGAGGAGGAGGTAGCCGTAGGCGTCGCCCCAGGTGCGGGCGAGGCGGACGGATTTTGCCAGGCGGTCGAAGGCGGCGCCATCCTCGTATTGCGCCGGCGTGAGCCAGTCGCAGGTCAGCAGCGTGGCCTCGGCGAGGTTCGTGGTCCGGCGACAGCGCACCGGCGAACTGTTAAGGGTGGTGGTGGCGTTGTCGCCGATGACGAGCTGGTTGAGCACGGGCTGGTGGATGCAGCCGAGCACAGGCTGGCCGTGGTGGAGCAGCGCGATGAGCGTGCCCCAGAGCGGCACGCCGGTGATGAAGGTCTTGGTCCCGTCGACCGGATCCAGCACCCAGACGAATTCGGCGTCGGTGTTTTCCGGTCCCAGTTCCTCCCCGAGGATGCCGTGGCGGGGAAACTTCGCGTTGATCATCCGGCGCAGGAGTTCCTCCGCGCCGCGGTCGGCGGCGGTGACGGGGGAGAGGTCGCCCTTCAACTCGACCGCCAGCCCCGGCCGGCCAAACAGCGGCCGGAGGAAGTCGCCGCTGGCATGGGCGAGTTCGGAGAGGAAGGGGAGATAGGGGAAAGATTCCACCGAAGCAATGGGCACCACTAATCCACACTAAGGCCACACTAATGGCCCGCTGTCATTAGTGAAAATGAGTGTTCATTGGTGGTTAACTGGTTTTGATCGGAAATGTGGTTAATCACTGGGCCGACACGCCGATTCATTTCATCGATTTCGAGGGCAACGCCGCCTCGGGCATCCTGGAATTCGGCGTGGTGACGCTGCGGGGCGGCGAGATTGCCGCCACGCACACGCGGTTGTGTCGGGCCACCGGGCGGGTACGCGCCGAGGACACCGCCGTGCACGGTTTGGTGGCGGAAGGATTGGTCGGGGAGGCGTATTTCGCGGCGGAATGGGAGCGGTTTGCCGGCCTCCGCGCGAGCGGCCCGCTGGCGGCGCATTTCGCGCCGGTCGAGAACTCGCTCCTGCGCAAAGTCTGGCCCTATCCGAACCAAGTGCCGGATTTCGCCCGCCCCGGCGGGACCGCGACGGAGTGGGGGCCGTGGATCGACACCGGGCAGCTCTACCCGCAGTTCTTCCCGCAGTTCGGCTCCTTCCGGCTGGGTGACCTGGTCGCGCGCGGCGGCCTGCAGGCGGACCTGGACGCGGCTGCCCGCCGGCATTGCCCGCCGGAGCGCCGCCGCTATCATGCGGCGTTGTACGACGCGCTCGCCGGCGCGCTGCTGTTGCGCGCGTTGCTGCGGCGTCCGGAATTGGCGGAAGCGACGATTCCGTGGCTACTGCAGATGAGCACGCTCGACCCGGACCAGCGCGGAGCGTTGCAGCAGGGAAATCTGTTTTGAAACGGAAGCCCGGGGCTATTTTTGCAGGTCGACCCGCAGGAGTTTGACTGCGCCGGCAGTGCCGTCGGCAACCTCCACGCCGCCCTTCATGCTCACGATCACGGCACCGGTGACTTTGTAGGCGATGCCGGGGGCGGGTGGCTTCAACGCGGTGGCCAGGTCGTTGAGGGCCTTGGCAAACTCAACGGTATCGTCGCCCGGGAAATAGATGCTTTTGTTCATGGTGGCGTATTGATTTCAGGAATCAGAATGTCCCAGGAATTTGGCGATGGGTTTGTGTTTCTGGATGTTGTTGCCGGCATTGGCGGCATCGAGCAGTTCGGCACGTTTCACATTCGCGGCGGTGCCGGGCTGCTTGAGGTTGGCCCCGTATTCGGCGGTCATGAGGTCTGCCGCAACAGCCTTGTCGATCAGCCCATCGAGGGAAGTATCATCGGTTTGGGCGAGCAGGGCCCGCGCCTCGGCCAGGAGCGCTTCGCTGGTGTTGCGAACTTTCGCGAAATCGTAGGCTTTGGCCACCTCTGCCTTGGCCACTTCTTCCCGGGCCCTGGCCGGGGCATCGCTTTTTTGCACACTCACCAGTGCCTCGCCCCCATGGTCAGCCAGAATTCGGGCGGCCAGCCCGGTGGCGAAGAACTGGGCGAGGCCGCCGGAGCCGGAGGATTCGGGCTTGGCCCCGCCGGAGCCGCTGCCAGTCGTGATCTCATTCTTGGTCTTGGCCTCAAACTTGGCGCCGAAGCTGGCGAGCACCGAGTAGGTGTCGGTTTTCTTGTCGTCCTTGCCGATGTAGAGCAGGTCCTTGTTGGCGGAGAGTTCGGCGGGGTTCGGGGCCCGCAAGTCATCCCCGCTGGCCGGCGAGAGATTGGCCAGCAGCGGCATCCAGACCGCCTCCTGGCGCTTGTAGCCGAAGAGGATGTCCGGTTCCTGCGTCTTCGGATCGTAAGTGATGTCCAGCGCCAACCGGGTGTTGGTCCCGAAGATGAGGACGTTCGAGTGTTTCGGGGTGGAGGAGCAGCCGCTCCAGAACAAAGCCCCGAGGGCGCCGAACGGCGCGACGAGGCGGATCAATGGGTGGGATCGACGACAACGCATAGTCCTTCCTTGGTTATGGGTCCGAGAATCCGGATGACCTGGTCCAGCTGCGCCTGGTTCTGGACGCGGATGACCAACCGCGAGTCGAGCGGGATGGTTTCGATCCGCTCCTTGAAGAACCCCAGGCCGATGCCGTGCTGGATCCGCATGCCCGCCGAGGTGATTTCCATGACGGAGACATCGCCCGAAGTGCTGGCCTGCGGCGGTGTCGCCACCTCGACATAGCCAAAATGGCGGCGGACGACGGTGCCGTCGGCGCGGCGGCTGACGTAGCTCACGCAACCGTTGGAAAAAGCCAGCAGCAGCACGGACCAGGCGATCCTCGAGGCGATTCGCATGCAACGTTGGCCCGCTGCGGCGCCAACGCTGCAGGTCACGTGCCAGAGGTCGAGGCCAAATTCGACTTACAAGCCGTGCTGGTCGACGAGGTAGACCAACGCGGCGAGCGCCGCGGCACCGAGCTGCATTTCGCGCGGGTTGACCTTGTCCAGCGTGTCGATGGTCGTGTGGTGGTAGTCGAAGTACAGCTGGGAGTCGGGCAACATCTCGCCGACCGGCCAGCCGCCCTTCTCCAGGAGCGGACCGACGTCGGCGCCGCCTTCGCCGGCTTCCATGAAGGCGAGGTTGTAAGGTTCGAAGAGCTTGAGCCAGCGGGCGGCGCGGACGTGGGCGTCACCGGCCTTGTTGCCGAGCTGGAAGCGACGGGGCTGGAAACCGCCCGTGTCGGTCTCGAGCGCGAGGAGGTGCTCCTCCTTCTTCTCGATCGCCACCCGGGCATATTCCTTGCCGCCGTTGACGCTGTTTTCCTCGCTGGTGAAGAGCACGCAGCGGACCGTGTGGCGCGGCTTGTAACCTGCGGCCTGCAGGAGACGGAGGACTTCAATCGATTGCACGACGCCCGTGCCGTCGTCATGGGCGCCGGGCGTGATGTCCCACGAGTCAAGGTGGCCGCCCACCACGATGACTTTCTCCGGATGCTCGGCGCCGCGGATTTCGCCGATGACGTTGTAGGACTGGGCATCGGGAAACCATTTGGAATTGATGGTGAATTCGACCTGCAGTTTCGGGTCCTCCTTGAGCGCGGCGCTCAGGCGGTTTGCCGCGAGCGTACTCAGCGCCGCAGCGGGAATGCGCGGGGCGTCGTCCGCGTAACGCGTGGCGCCGGTGTGGGGGACATCGTTGAGCGCATGGGTGAGGGAGCGGGTGAGGACGCCGATGGCGCCCCGCCGGGCGGCTTCGGCCGGTCCTTTCGTGCGCTGGTCATAGGCGTCGCCGTAAGCATCGCCCGGGATGATCGCCTTCGGATCCATCGGGCCATTGAAGAAGACGATCTTGCCCGTCACGTCGGCGGTGTTCACGGCCTCGAGCGAGGGCAGTTCGATGACCTCCGCCTTCAGGCCGCCGGCGGGGGTGGGAACCGAGCCGCCGAGGGCGGTGGCCGTGAGGGTCGTCACCGGGCCTCCGGCGCGGAGCAGGTTCACCCGCTCCGGCGCACCGCGCTCCCAATGCGGCACCATCACGGGCTGGAGCTCGAGCCGGTCGACGCCCTGTTTTTCCAGGACGCCCTTGGCCCATTGCACGGCGCCCTCGAGGTTCCTGGAGCCGGACAGGCGGCCGGGAAACCGCGTCACCAATTCGCCCAAATGGCCGTACGCCGGGCTCTCCGTCAGCGCGGCATCGTAGAGGCGCCGCAGCATGGCGGCATCGGCGTCCGGTGCGGGATCAGGGGCGGACGCGGCGCAGGCGGCGAGCACAGTGGAACAGGCAACAACGATTGCGGGGATCAGGGAACGGCGCATGCCCCGCAGGATTGTCACGAGCCGGGGGCTGGCAAGTGGCGAGTGGACGGGAAGGCGATACAGCAATGGCCATCCCTCGGCGGCACGGCAATCGACCGACGGCACAGCGAGCCGGGGAATCTTGAAAACTGAAAATCGTGAAATCGCTAAACGTGAAACTGCAGAAGACTGCGTCCTGAAACGTCAGCTCGGCGATTGTGCGGACGGTCACGTCGCCCGGTACACGATCTTTAGCATGCAAGCTTCCTCGCGCCGCGGTGTTCCGCGGCCCGCGATCAGAACCACTTCTTCTTCTTGAGGTAGATCGCCATCAACACGGTGCTGACGAGCGTGAGAATGCTGGCGTACAGGTACCCGTGGGGCGAACGCAGCTCCGGCATGTGGTCGAAGTTCATGCCATACCAGCCGCCCACCAAAACGGCCGGCAGCGTGATCGCGGTCAGGGCCGTCAGGAATTTGATGCCTTCATTGGCTTCGAAGGCGGCTTTGTTCAGGTAGATATCGAACGCCATCATCAGCCGCTCATGGTAACTGATCACGGTTTCCTCCAGGCGGCTGAGATTGTCGCGCAGGTCGCGGTAGTAGGGGAGCAGCGTGGCCCGGATGAACTTGCTGTCACCGCGGGCCAGGCGATCGATGACATCGCGCTGCGGCCGGATGATCTGGCGCAGCTTCGTGAAGTCGCCGCGTACCTGGATGAGTTCGGCAACAAAGGCCTTGTCGGAATCCTTGCTGAGGACGCTTTCCTCGATCTCCTCGAGTTCGGTGTGGAGCTCGGAGAGCATCGGCACGTAGTTGTCCACGAGCAGGTCGAGCAGGGAGTGGGCGAGGCGGTCGGGACCGCGCGGGCCGGGGCCGGCATTCTTGGCAAGCCGTTCGATCAGGGCGGTGACGGACTTGAGCGTGCTGCGGTGGAACGTGACGAGGAATTCCTTGCCGAGGAACAAGTCGAGTTCGGTCGTGGCGAACTTGTCCTGGCGCGAGTAGTCCACGGCATGGGTGACCATGAACAGGTAGGTTTCGTAGTCCTCGATCTTGGGCAGCGGGCTCGGGGTGACGCAGTCTTCGATCGCCAGCGGATGGAACTGGAAGAGGCCTTCGAGGACGGCCTTGATCTCCTCGTCCGTGGGATTGTCGAGGTCGACCCACACGATGAGCCCCTTGTCCGCCTGCACCAGCCGCAGGGCCTCGAGCTCGAGGTCGCGGCCGACGAGTTTGCCTTCGCTGAAGATGAAGGAATGGATCATGGGGCGGCGGCGATGCTCAGCGGGGCCCCGAACGGTGGCAAGCTTGGGGTGGGGAAGCAGGGCCGGTCCGCGACCGGACCGTTCGGCCCGCGCAACGCGAATGATAGGAAGCGGCGAGAGCCCTTGGTTCCGGTCGAAGACCGGACCTACCGGCCGATCACTTCACCGGGCCGAGGAGCTTGTTCTCGAGCTCGACGACGATGGCGATGAAGGCCTCGGGCGTCGGCGCGGCCATCAGGGCGGTGCGGCTCGACTCGTCCTTGATCAGGCGGCAAAGCGCGCCGACGAGGATGAGGTAGTCGGTCGGGTTGTTCTTGGGTGTGCCGAGGACGAACATGAGGCGAACCGTCTGGTTGGAGTTCTCGAAATGCACGCCCGGCGTGCTCCGGCCGACGGCGAGCACGATTTTCTTCACGTGCTCGGTGCGGGCGTGCGGCAGCGCGACCTCGTTGCCGAGGCAGGTGGTGTCGAGCCGTTCCCGCGCGAGAAGTTCGTTATAGAAGCCCTGGAAATTGGCCACATTGGGATCGTTTTCGAGGAGCCGGGCGACCTCCTGCAGCGCGGCGGTGCGCTTGGTGCCCTGGAGGTTCAGGATGATGCGTTCGGGAGCGAGCAGACTGGAAAGACGGGTGGCCATGCCTCACAGGAAAGAGATTCAGCCGGAGAATGTTGGCAAGGCCGGAAGTGACCGTCAGCAATCAGCGACCAGCCTTCAGCAGTCGGCGGGCAGCCAGGGAGGAAATCGGCCGCCGGGAGCCGCCAGCCGGGACGTGAAAACCGGCCGCTCAGCTTGCCGGCGGCTCAACGGGCGGATTGGAGCCGGAGCTTTCGCCTTCGGGCGAGGCGATGACCTTGGCGATGGCGAGGAGCTTGTCGCCCTCTTCGAGGTTGACGAGCTTCACGCCCTTGGCGCCGCGGCCGGTTTCCCGGATTTCGGCGACGCGGGTGCGAATGCTCTGCCCCTTGGCGGTGAGCAGCATCACCTCGTCGGTGTCGCGGACGCTGAGCGCGCCGGCGACGCTGACGGAGCCGTCCTCGGGCAGGTCGATCGCAATGACGCCGGTGCCGCCGCGGCGGATCAGGCGGTAATCCTCGAATGCGGTGCGCTTGCCGATGCCGTCCTCGCGGGCGACGAGCAGGCGGGCTTCCGGATCGCAGACCTCGAGGGCCTGGACGTAGTCGCCCGGTTTCTTGAAGCGCATGCCGGTGACGCCGCCCGTGAACCGGCCCTGGGCCCGCAGGCCTTCCTTCGGACCGGCCGCCTCGGCTTCGCCTTCCGCGGCCGGCGCGGCGGTTGCCGGGCTCGCTTCCCCGGTGTCGGCCGAGTCGTCGGCGCCCTCGAAGAAGCGCACGGCCTGGCCTTGGTGGGAAACGAGGATGAGTTCGTTGGAACCGTTGGTGAGCACGCAGCCCACGATGGTGTCGCCGTCGCCCAGCTTCATGCCGCGGATGCCGCCCTCGCGGGTGGCGCCCTCGTACTCGGCCAGGGCGGTCTTCTTGATCGCGCCCTCCTTGGTGACCATGACGACAAAGTGTTCCGGCGAGAATTCCTTGAAACAGAGCAGGGAAGCGAGTTTCTCGCCGCTGCTGAGGCGCAGGAACGAGGCGACGGACTTGCCCTTGGCCGTGCGCGTGCCCTCGGGGATTTCGTAGATCTTTTTGGCGTGGCACTGGCCGGTGCTCGTCAGGAAGAGCACGATGTCGTGGGTCGACGCGGTGAACAGGTTCTCGACGAAATCGTCCTCGTAGGTCTCGGCGCCGATGACGCCCTTGCCGCCGCGCTTCTGCGAACGGTATTCGGCGACGGGCGTGCGCTTGATGAAGCCGAGGTGGGAGACGGTGATGACCGCGCCCTCGTTGCGAATGACATCCTCCATGCGGAGGTCACCCTCGGCGTCGATGATCTCGGTGCGCCGCGGCGAGGCATACTTGTCCTTCATCTCCAGCAGTTCCTTCTTGATCAGCGCGAGGAGCTTTTGCTCGGAGTCGAGAATGCCCTGCAGTTCTTCGATGAGTTTCATCAGCTCGAGGTACTCGGCCTCGATCTTGCTGCGTTCCAAGCCGGTGAGCTGGTAGAGGCGCAGCTCGAGGATGGCGTTGGTCTGGATCTCGGACAGCGGGTATTTCGCCATCAGCTTCACCTTGGCCTCGTCGCGGTTGGCGGACGCGCGGATGATCTTCACGAAGTCATCGAGGTTATCCAGGGCGATGATGTACCCCTCGAGGATATGGGCGCGCGCCTTGGCCTGGTTGAGGCGGAACTTGGTGCGGCGGGTGACCACATCGCGGCGGTGGTCGATGTAGCACTCCAGGAGTTCCTTGATGTTCATCTGCTTTGGCCGCTTCTTGTCGAGGGCCAGCAGGATGACGCCGAAGGAGGATTCGAGGGCCGTCTTTTGGTAGAGCTGGTTGATGACCAGCTGGGCCGGTTCGCCGCGCTTGAGCTCGATGACGATGCGCGTGTTTTCGTCGGATTCATCCCGCAGGTCGCGGATGCCGTCGACTTCCTTTTCGCGGACCAGCTCGGCGATGCGCAGCACCAGCGAGGCGCGGTTCACGTTGTAGGGGATCTCGGTGATGACGATCTGTTCGCCACCGCCCTTGAGTTCCTCGGTGTGGGCCCGGCCGCGCGTGCGGACGATGCCGCGGCCGGTGGTGAGGTAGGAGCGGATGCCGGCGCGGCCGTTGATGACGCCGCCCGTCGGGAAGTCCGGGCCGGGAATGTAGGTCACCAGCTCTTCAACGGAGATCGACGGCCGGTCGATGACGGCGCACGCCGCCGAGATGATTTCGCCGAGGTTGTGCGGCGGGATGTTGGTCGTCATGCCGACGGCGATGCCGGTCGAGCCGTTCATCAACAGGTTCGGCAGGGCGGACGGCAGCACGGTCGGCTCGGTGGTCGACTCCTTGTAGTTCGGCGCAAAGTCCACCGTCTCCTCCTCGATGTCCTTGAGGAGCTCCTCGGCGACGTCCTTGAGGCGCGCCTCGGTGTAACGGTAGGCGGCCGGCGGGTCGCCGTCGACGGAGCCGAAGTTCCCCTGCGGGTCGATCAGCTGGTAGCGCATGACCCACGACTGGGCCAGGCGGACGAGGGTGTCGTACACCGAGGAGTCGCCGTGCGGGTGGTAATTCTTGAGCACCTCGCCGACCACGCCGGCGCACTTGTCGAAGGCGCGGTTGTGCAGCAGGCCCTCGCGGAGCATCGCGTACAGGATGCGGCGCTGGACGGGCTTCAGGCCGTCGCGGGCATCGGGCAGGGCGCGGCTGATGATGACCGACATCGAATAATCGATGTACGCCGTCTGCATGATGTCGGTGATGTTGGCCGAGGAGAGTTTTTCGTTGGCGGTGTACACAGGCGGGAAAGTAGCGAGTAGCGGGTAGTGAGTAGCGAGTAGTTACGATCCACCGCGTTCCAGTCCGTTGATGTAGCCTTGGAGGAGGCGTGACACTTCTTCGAGATCGGCTTGAAGCTTGGTC
The DNA here is from genome assembly GCA_035549955.1 of Lacunisphaera sp. GTDB lineage: Bacteria > Verrucomicrobiota > Verrucomicrobiia > Opitutales > Opitutaceae > Lacunisphaera. The sequence goes on from DASZPS010000072.1 coordinate 21,597, forward strand.
GTGTCGGCGTAGCGGAGGTCGTGAGCGAGGATCAACTGGTAGAGGCACTCGTCAGCGGACCCTTGGGCAATGTTGTGGAATTTCAGCTTGTCGGGCTTGGTGCGTTTGCGGAAGCCCTCGACGAAATTTGACGGGACGCTGGCGGCCGCCCGGCGGAGCTGTGAGGTAAGAGCGAAGAGCTCATGCTTCGGGAATGGCTCGGTAGTTTGATAAACCGCCAGCGTGAGGGCGTGGGCTTTTTGCCACACGACGACTTCGCGGAAGTTTTGTGATTTATCGGCCATGCTCGCTACTCGCTACCCACTACTCGCTACTTAAACGTCCAGGTACTGGACGTTTAAGGCGTTATCCTCGATGAACTGGCGGCGGGGCGGGACCTCGTCGCCCATCAGGAGGGTGAAGAGGGCGTCGGCCTTGGCGGCGTCGCTGATGTTGACCTTCAGGAGGCGGCGCTTGTCCGGATCCATCGTGGTTTCGTAGAGCTGCTTCGGGTTCATTTCCCCGAGGCCCTTGTAGCGCTGGATGGACAGGCCCTTGCGGCCGTTGGCGCGGATCTGCGTGATGATGTCGAGCGGGGAGAACAGCTCGGTCTTGGTCTCGTTCTTTGTGCCGGCGTTCTCGGTAAAAAGGTAGCGGGGCTTCGGGGAGGGCGCGAAGGCGCTGATGTCGAGACCGGCACGGGCGAGGGCCTTCAGGAGCTTGGTGACCTCGTTGGCTTCGAAGATCTCGTGGATGGTTACCCGGCGCGGTGCGATCGGTGACGCGGAGCCGTTGGCCGGGGTGGGGGCGACGTCGGGGTGGGCGCTGGCGAACGCCGCGCGGGCCTTGTCGTCGGCCAGGAACTTGTGGGACTCCTTGTTGCCTTCGCGGATGCGGGCGATGTAGCGCGGCAGTTCGTGGGTGACCGGATCCTGCTGGTCGAGGTACTCGGCCAGCGACGCGCCGTGGCGGGTGATGCCGCTGCCGAGCTTTTCGAGGGCGGCGAGCATTTCGACGATCTGGTCGACCGACCCCGGGGCGAGGGGGGGCTGGCCCGCGCCGGCGGGCGCGATCAGGATGTCCTCGGTGCCGAGTTCGAGGAGGATGCGGTTGAGCTGTTCATCATTGTCGACGTACTGCTCGCGCTTCTTGCGTTTGATTTTATAGAGGGGCGGCTGGGCGATGTAGACGTAGCCGTGGTCGATGATGCCCTTCATCTGTCGGTACAGGAAGGTGAGGAGCAGCGTCCGGATGTGGGAGCCGTCGACGTCGGCGTCCGTCATGATGATGATCTTGTGGTAGCGGGTCTTGTCGATTTTGAAGGACGAGTCGTCCTCGCCGCTGCCGATGCCGGTCCCGATGGCCGTGATGAGGGTGCGGATTTCCTCGTTGCTGAGGACCTTGTCGAGCTGGGCCTTCTCGGAGTTGATGAGCTTGCCGCGCAGCGGGAGAATGGCCTGGTAGCGGCGGTCGCGGCCCTGCTTGGCGGAGCCGCCGGCGGAGTCGCCCTCGACGATGTAGAGCTCGCACACGGCGGGGTCCTTCTCGGAGCAGTCGGCCAGCTTGCCCGGCAGGCCACCACCGGAAAGGGCACCCTTGCGGATGGTTTCGCGGGCCTTGCGCGCGGCCTCGCGGGCCCGGGCGGCGGTAAGGGCCTTCTCGACAATGCGCTTGGCGACGGCGGTATGGCTTTCGAAGTGGAACATCAGGCCCTCGTACGAGAGCGAGCCGACGATGCTTTCGACCTCGGGGGAGAGCAGCTTGACCTTGGTCTGCGACTCGAACTTCGGGTCGCTGTGCTTGATCGAGATGACGGCGGCGAGGCCTTCGCGGACGTCGTCGCCGGTGATCTGCGGGTCCTTTTCCTTGAGGAGATTGTTGGCCTTGGAGAACTGGTTGATCGCGCGGGTCAGCGCGCTGCGGAAGCCCGAGAGGTGGGTGCCGCCATCGGGGTTGTGGATCGTGTTGGTGTAGCAGAGGACGAGGTCGTTGTAGCTGTCGTTGTACTGCATCACGATCTCGACGTGTACCTCGGCATCCTTGCCGTCGATCTGCGTCTTCATCTCCTTCGCGATGCGAACCGGGGGGCTGTGCAGCGCCGTCTTGCCCTGGTTCATCTGCTTCACGAACTCGACGACGCCATCCTTGTAATAGTAGGACTCGGGTTTGGGCGTGGCGGGCCGTTCATCGACGAAGTTGATCCGCAGGCCGGAGTTGAGGAAGGCCAGTTCGCGCAGGCGCTGGGCGATGCGGTCGGCCACGAAGACGGTCGTTTCCTTGAAGATCTCGGGGTCGGGCTTGAAGGTGATGAGCGTGCCGGTGCCGGTGGCCTTGCCGATGACCTCGAGCTTCTTCGTGGTCTTGCCGCGCTCGAAGGTCATGTGGTGGATCTCGCCGTTGCGGGACACTTCGACCTCGAACCACTCGGACACGGCGTTGACGCATTTCGCGCCGACGCCGTGCGTGCCGCCGGAGAATTTGTAGCCGCCCTGGCCGTACTTGCCCCCGGAGTGGAGCGTGGTGAGCACCAGCTCGACGCCGGGCAGCCCGCTGTCCTTGTTGATGTCGACGGGAATGCCGCGACCGTCGTCGCGGATGCTGATCGAACCGTCGACGTGGATGGTGACATCGATCTTGGAGCAGTGGCCGGCGAGGTGTTCGTCGACGGAATTGTCGAGGACCTCGGAAACGCAGTGGTGCAGCGCGCGCTCGTCGGTGCCGCCGATATACATGCCGGGCTTTTTGCGCACGGCTTCCAGACCCTTTAGCTGCCCGAGTTTGTTAGCGTCGTAGGACTCGGCGCCAGCGTTGTTTTTTTCCTTCGGGGAGGCTTCGTGTTGATCGGGCATTCGCGTCGAGAAAGTAAGGTGAAAAATCTCGCGAAGATACCGCCATGGGACAACCTATTTTTCAGCGCAAAGCCGGCTATTTTTCCGGCAAAAACCACCGTTGCTAACTACTGAAAGGCAACAGGTAACAACGGTTCGAAAATCCTCGCGAAACGCAGGGGCGGGATCGGGGGCCGGTGAACCAATTTTGGGCGATTTTCCACACAAAAAACTCCTGATCGAGCAGCGAGGCATTGACCGCGATGAGGGTGCCAGCACATTGGCCGCATATGGCCGCTTTCAGCCTCGAAAAATTGCTCACCCTCCAGGAACGAGACACCAAGCGGCTGGCCCTGGAGCAGCAATTGAAGAGCGTGCCGCGCGAAGTCGCCGCCGTGGAAAGCCGGATTGCCGCTGAAAAAGCCGCCATCGAGGCCGCCAAGGCCGAATGGCACGGGCTCGAATCGAAAAAGAAGATGCTCGAGGTCGAGATCAAGGCCGCCGAGGAGAAAGTCGCCAAATACCGCACGCAGCAGTCGCAGGTGCGGAAGAATGACGAATACCAGGCGCTGACCCACGAGATCGAGAACACGCAGTCGGCGATCGGGACCTTGGAGGAGCAGGAGATCGGCGTGATGCTCACGATCGACGAGGCCAAGCAGCGTTTCGCGGCCGCCGAGGCGGAGCTGAAGAGGAACATTTCCGGCCACGAGTCGCGCATCCGCATCCTGCGGGAGAGGGAAGCGCAACTGCAGGGGGAATTGAAGGCCGCCCTGGAAGCGGTGGCAGCAGCCCGTCCGGAGGTGCCGGAAAAGCAATTGCGGATCTACGACCGCCTGGCCGCCAAGCCCGGGCATCCCGTCTGCGTGCCGATCAGCGGCAACAAATGCGGCGGCTGCCACCTGCGCGTGCCCACCCACATCGAGGTGATGGCCAAAACCGGCCCGGAAATTGCCACTTGCGACCAGTGTGGCCGGGTGGTGTATTGGCAACCCTAGTTTCGGAGCCAGACCTTCGCTCCGGGTTCATTGAACAAGGAGAGGAAAGTCCGGACACCACAGGGCAGGATTCCCCGCGAAAGGGGGGACGGGGCGCGTCAAGGCGCCGCGATGGACAGTGTCACAGAGAACAGACCGCCCGGCGGGCAACCGCCGGGTAAGGGTGAAAAGGTGGGGTAAGAGCCCACCGCGCTTCCGCGCAAGCGGGGCGGCACGAAAAACCCAATCCGGTGCAAGACTGAATAGGGGACTCGGCGGCCCGCCGGACAGTCCCGGGTTAGTCGCATCCCGCCAGGCCGGCGCGCAAGCGCCGCCGCCATGGCGGGACAGGTCCGCTTCGGCGGATGTTGAGAGAAATGAAGGTCACCGGCGCCTATGCGCCGGACAGAATTCGGCTTACCGGCTACGGAACTAGCAACTACGCGGGGCGTGCGGCGACGAGCGGCACGCCCCGCTCCATTTTTGGCGGCTGGGCGGAGCCTGCGCCCCGCGCGGGGCAGAGGCTGCGCGGAGCGCTGGTTCTGCCGCGCAATGCAGCCGGCTTGTCGCAGGCGGAATCACGCAGCCCCGAGCCGCAAAAGCACGTTTTGCTCCGGTCAGGAAAAAACGGTGTGGTTGTAGCCGGGGTCGGTGACCCCGGACCGGCCTCAACGAGGCCGGCTACAGCGCCGCTGTTTCCGAGGAGTAGAAGGTGGAGCGACTTGACCCCAAGGCGCTGGCTCGGGGCGGCTTCACCGCAACGCGCTGGGGGCAGCGCGTTCCACCTTTTGGCAGTCGGCGATTTCCCAGCCGCTGCGCAGGCTGCGCGACTGATCCATGGTGGCGAGCACGCCACATCAGGAAGCGCACAACAGGACCTATCGCCGACCAGGACTCACGAGGTGTGCGAACCTGGCGTCGGTGGGCCGCTCGACCGGCGCGGGGCCTCGAGCCTGCCGAGACGGTTCCCCCAACGCGCAGATGACGTCCGCGACGAAAGAAGCGCCCTGGGAAGCAGATCGCTCCACCCCAACTGCAGGAGACCGCATCGGTAATCCGCCGAAGGCGCTCAGAAGCTGAGCTGGCTGGCGTAGAGCTGGCGTTCGGTTTGGGATTGCAGCTCCGTCCACAGCGCGAGGCTCCAGGCCTTGGGACTCGCCGGGGCGCCCAGCGCCTCGTCGTAGTGAAAATTCATGTGGCCGTTGCTGGTCACCGAACCCACCACAAACGACCCGCAGAGGTCCTGGCTGTCGTTGCCACCACCGTTGCCGCGCAGCTGCGAATTGGGGGCGAAAAGGCAGCCGTAGAAGCTGCCGTTGCCGCTGATGACGCAGTCGGACGTGGTGGTCGTGTAGATTTCCAGCGCACCCGCCCAGCTGCTTGGATTGATATTGCTGTTCCCCGGGCTGACCGGCCCGTCGATGTACATCTTCAGCGAGCCGCAGGGGACCCCGGACGCCGTGGATTGAATCGTGATGGCGCCCGTCACGCTCGTGGAGCCGCCGACGATATTGTCGACAATCACCACATTCTTGCCGGCGGTGATCGTCACCCCGCTGATGCTGGCGTTGTTGACGAAGTAATAGTACTTGCCGTCGGACGCCGGCGCGTCGGGCGTGCCGCCGGTGCGGGGGAGCGTGGCGGGCACGGAACCGCCCAGGTTGTAGCTCTGGCTGACACCACCCGAGGTTGGGTAGGTTGGCATGGTGAAATTGTACGACAGGTTGCCGACGGTATTGCCGGTGACGGTGCCGGAGCCTGTCAGTTGGACGCCGGGCCCAAGCATGACGTTGCCGTTGACGACACCCAGCGCGCCGAGGTCGATTTCAGGGCCATAGAGGGCTCCTACCGTGATGTTCGCCCGGGCCGTGTTGATATTGTAGGGGGCGAAGGGTGGCACGCCCGGCGTGGTGCAGGAAACGTAGCTGTTGGCGATCGGGTGGCCGTTCCAATCGATGCCATTCTTGGCGATCAGGCCCTTGGGCAGGAGGCCGGTCTTGCTGAGGATGATCTTCACGATCTTCGTGATGGGCGGCCCGTCGGGCGGGGTGATGGTGGCCTGCGCGACCGCGATCGGCACAACCGCGGTGCCGTCATAGCCGTCCACCCAGACCTTGACCACGCCCGAGGAGCCCTGGTCGAGGTTGGGAAAGGAAAACGTGCGCGTGGCGGCGAGCCGGGCCTGGGCGGTGGCCATCGTGCCCCCGCCGCCCGTGAGCGTCACGGTGGGAGCGGTGGTATAGCCGGAACCCGGGTTGGTGACGTTGATGCGCGTGACGCTGGTGACCGCAGTGGTGACGCCCCCCACCGTGAAGTAGGAAGTTGAAATGGTCGCCGTAGCCTCCGCGCCCGTGCCGCCACCGCCGCTGAAGGTCACGGTGGGCGCCGAGGTATACCCGGAGCCCGTGCTCGTCATATAGACGTCCGAAACCGTATTGCCGCACGTCCAGCCGGACCAGGCCGTCGCGACGACGGAGGAATCGGTGGAGTTGCCCATCTTGTTGAAGGCCCACACCGCTTCCTCCGTGCCGGCCTCGGCGAGGTTGTTGGCCGCGTCGGCGAAAAACGTGCGGTGCGCGAGCTTCAGCGAATTGGTGGAAAGCTTGAGGTAACCCACCAGGGTGATGCCGATGATGATGGAGAAGATCAGCGCCGTCAGGAGTACGCTGCCGCGGATTTTCGTCCGGCGGCCCAGGGTCGGCGAAGCGGAAGCGAGGAAGGTTTTCATATGGAAATGTTGCGGAGGGTGAAGGCCGAGGAGCGGATGACCTGGGTGGCGGCGGCGACACCCGAGGTGGACCGGCGCACGCTGAGCGAGGCCTGGACATGCTTGACGCCGGCGTCGCTTGTCGTGCTCGTCGGGATCAGGGTGCCATTGGCGTCATAGCGCAGGAACGTCAGGCCCGTGACCCTGCTCACGAGGACCAAACGGCCGGAGGTGGCGGTCGGATCCGCGCCGGGCACCATGTACAGCTTCATGTTGGCGCTGTCGCTGGAGTCGATGCCGTAGGTCACCTGTCGCTGCGTGGTGAGGTCATTGCTCGGGATGGTGAGGGTGAAGGAGGTGATGACGCTGCCCGTGAAGTTGGAAACGAAGTTGTTGGCCATGCGCGCATCAATGCCGAGCTGCTCGAACGCGCGGCGCGTCTCGGTTTCCATCACGGAATAGTTGCTGGTCCGGATGCCGCTGCGGGCGAGCATCAGGAAGGCGGAGAGCACGCCGGCCAGGACCATGCTGCCCAGCGAAATGGATATCAGCACCTCGACGAGGGTGAAACCGGCCGGGCGGCGTGGGCGGAAGGAGGTATTGAATGATGCAGATTTCATAGGACGAAGAAGTCATAGAGCCCGTTCTGGCCGTAGTAGGTGGTGTAGGTGCGCGACAGGGTGCGCTGGTCGTAAGTGGTCCAGGTGATCTTCAGGGTGACCTCGATCATGCCGGCGGTATGGCCGGGGGCGTTGGCGGCGAGGCGCGTGAGGGTCATCCGGCTGCCGACGTCGCCGGCGTTCGTGAACGACGGGTCGATCGGCAGGACGGTTTCCGTCGTGGGGTACGCGCTCACGCCAGTGGTGCCGCTGCCCGCACCGCCGGTACCGTCACCCCAGTGGGTGAGGCGCATCTTCTCGAGCTCGCTCTGCATGATTTGCGAGGCGTAGCTCAGGCAGCGCGCCGTATCCAGGCTCGCGAATCCCCGGCTCATGACGATGAGCGAGGAGGAAATCGAAAGCGCCATCACCGCGGCGGCCATCGCGACTTCGACGATCGTGAACGCGGCGACGCGACGGCGGAATGGAAGGCGAGGGCGTGGAGCGGGCGTTTTCATGCCCATAGAATACGGCTGCCCCGCGTCCGATATAAGAGTCCGACGCCGCCGAAGATGGCCCTAGGCGCTAGGGCTGAACGTCATTCGGCCCGGGCCGAGAGTCCTGTTTTCCGAGGGAAGACGCGCGCGGGCTTGCGCGCGGAATTTTTCCCCATCGGCGCGCCGCGATCAAACTTTACGGTTTTGTCACCGCCGGGGGTTCATTTCGTCCGCGATTTTCGAGAAAAAGCACGGCGGCCTGCGAGCGACGTTTGATTTTTAGCTTCTCGAAAACACTGCTGAGATAATTCTTTACGGTTTTGTCACTGAGATCGAGCTGCTCGGCGATTTCCTTGTTGGTCATGCCTTCGGCGACCAGCGCGAGCACCCGACGCTCCTGTGCCGACAGGACGGCGAGCTTGTCCTGCTCGGCCGCATTGCCGCCGTCGCGCATGAGATTGAGGACGCGCGTCGTGAGGGTCGGATCGAGGATGAACTTGCCCGCGGCGACGGCGATGATGGCCTGCCGGAGGCCTTGGGCATTGATTTCCTTGAGCAGGTAGCCGTGCGCCCCGTTGCTCATCGCATCGTAGACCAGGTTGTCGTCGATGACGGACGTGAGGACGAGGATGCGCGTGTCGGGGCTCATGGCCAGGATCCGGCCACAGGCATTGAGGCCGGAGCCATCCGGCAGGCGAATGTCGAGCAGGACGACATCGGGCTGCAGCCGGGCCGATTCGCTTACGGCGGCGGCCACGGTCGCGGCTTCGCCGACGACCTGCAGCGACGGTTCGGCGGGATCGGTGGGCGCGTTGAGCAGGGTCTTGAGGCCCATGCGCACGAGTTCGCTATCGTCGACGAGCAGGATGGAAATTGTGCGGGTTTGGAGCATGGCCTGACTACAGGGATGGACGAAATTCGAGGGTGATTCGAGTTCCATTTCCGGGCCTGGAATCGATGGCCAGTTGCGCCCCGAATTCGCGGGCGCGCGTGGCGAGGTTGGCCAGGCCGCGTCCGGCGCCCATGCGCTCGGTCGGGTCGAAGCCCATGCCATTGTCCCGGACCTCCAGTTGGGCGAGACCGTCGGGCAGGGCCCGCAGCGAAAGATGCATCTCCCGGGCCCCGGAATGGCGGAGGGCGTTGCTCAACATTTCGCGCGCGGCCTGCAGCAGGTGCAATTCCTGGTTGCCGTCGATCCGGCCGGCGAGGGCGGGGTCCAGGTCGGTGGTGATCGGGATGTGTTGCAACGAATGAATCGAGGCCGCGAGGGTCGCAAGGGATTGGGCGGGCGACTGGCTCGGCACGCTTTCGGGTTCGAGTGAGAGGATGAATGTGCGGACCTGCCACAAGGTGTCGTTGAGCATTCGCTGGCTGGCCTCCAACCGCTGGCGGGTGTCGGGCGGGGTGGTGGGCAGGTCGCGCACGCTTTCCAGGCCGATGCCGGCGGCATAGACCGACTGGATGATCCCGTCGTGAAGGTCGCGCGCGAGCCGGCGGCGCAGGTCCATCTCCTGGCGCAAGCGTTCCTCACTCGCCTGGAGGGCATCGCGCTGCACGAACGATTGGGTGATTTGGCGCGCGAGGTGGCCGAACTCGTCCGCGTTGCCCTGCAGCGCGCGCAGGGCGTCAGTGCGCCCGGATTCGAGGCTCAGGCCGAACAGGGACAGCGGTCGCAGCACCCAATACGAAATGCCGATCATGACGGCCGATATGACCATGACGCCGAACGCATAGAGCAGGAAGGACTCCACGCGATTGCCTTCCAGGAGGTGAACGAGGGGCTGGGATTCATATTCCACGTGGAGGACCTGCAGCGGCCGGCCCTGCCAGTCGGAAAACGTGCGGGTAACGTGAATGTTTGGCACCCCATCGCGCGCGGCCGCGTCCAGCGGGGTCAGCGTCACCCGGCTCTGCATCGCCTCCGCCAGGGCCGAGAGATGGTGCTCGTCCCATGCCCGCGCCACGATGAACCAGCCGCGGCCGGGGGTTTCCCGCCGGATATCCTCGGAAGGCTGGATTGGCGCCGTGCGGATTTCCAGCAGGCCGGCCGGCGACGCGAGGAAGAAATGGGGCAGCTTGTCTCGGCGCAACCGGTCGAGCAGCGCCGGGTCTTGGGTGGGGGCGGGAACTTCCAACCCGGATCGGGTGGCGGTGTATAGCACCTCGCCGTCCAAGCCAATCACCCAGGCCGCCTGCGCGTCGAAATTGGCCAGGCTCGGATCGATGTTGATGGCGGCCCAGGCCCGATCCTTGGTTTGGACGAATTGCACCATTTCGTCCCATTGCGCATAGTCGCCGGCGAAATTCTCCAGGGACTGGCCCATCAAGGCGAGTATCCGGTCGAGGAGTCCCGAGCGTTCAGACTCCACGCTGGCCAGGATGATGGTGGCCTCCTCCCGCTGGCTGCGTTTGAGAAACGCCGCGGATACTGCAAAGCCCGCCACCAGGATCACAAACAAGAGGATCAGGCGGGTGCGGATTTTCATGGCGAGGACAACCTGACATACGGACGGGCGGCAACAAACTCAAGGCGCAGGTGCTCGCCGGGGCCTGATCGGCGCCGGTTGCGACTGGCCAGCAAGCATTTCCCAGCGAGTAACATGCACATTGACGCTGCGACTCGTCGCGGTGGCCGGGCTATTCATTGGCGGGATGGAAGTGGTGGGAGGCGCCCGTACCGCCGCGAACGAATGTCGGCGCTCACGAATCGGGACACCACCGCTTGGAAATAGCCCTTGACTCACCCCTCTGATTTTGGGTCTTTCGCCCTTCCTTAATTTCAATCCGCCATGGCCAATACCAAGTCAGCAATCAAAGCCGCCCGCAAAGCCCTTCGCAACGCGGCGCGCAACCAAGCCGTCAAGACCCGCCTGAAGTCCCTCAACAAGGCCGTGCAGACCGCCGCCGCCGCCAACGATGCGGAGAAGACCCGGGCCGCCGCGATCGCTTACAGCTCCGCGCTCGACAAGGCCGTCAAGAGCAACGTCATCCATCGCAATTCGGCGGCCAACCACAAATCGCAGTTCGCGAAGTACATCTTCACCGCGAAGAAGTAAGCCGGTTCGTTTGCTTTTCGTTGCGGAAACCCACGCGCTTCGTCGCCGCGGGTTTTTTGTTGGCCGCACCCGGCGGCGGATGAAGGGTTGAATTTGCCGGGTGGATGCGCGTTCATTGGGTGCCCGTGCAACCAAAGTGCGCCCTTTTCCTTGCCCGCGAGTGGGATGCCGCCTGGCGTGAGATCGTGCGCCCGTGGCTGGCCTCGCCGGTCGCCTTGCGCCGCGATTTTGTGGTCGTGCCGACGCGCGGCCAGGCCCATGCGCTCAAGCTGCGCTGCGTGCGCGAAGACCTGCCGCTGCTCGGGATTGAATTTCTGACCCCCGGCCTCGCGCGCCAAAAATGGGCGGCGCTGGCCCCGCCGGCCCGCCCGGCGCTGGGGCGCGAACTGCTGTTGCTCAACCTGCGAGCCCTCGTCGATGAGCGCCTGGCGCGGCTCGCGCCGGAGGTGCCGGCCTGGGGTTGGTGGAAAAGCCTGCAGAGCGACGCGGAGGGGGCGCTCGATGCCTTCGACGAGCTGCTCCACGCCGGCTTGTCGTCCGCGGAATTTGCGCTGCCGGCGCTGCAAGAGGTCTTCGGCGAGCTGGAGCGCCGCGTGGCGGCGACGGGTTACGATTTCGCCGCCCGGCAGAACATCGTGGCGGCGGCCCGGCCTGCTCCGGCGGAGGCGCGCCTCGGTGGCCGGCTGTTGGTCTACGGCTTCACGGCGGAACATGCGCGGGAGTTCTTTTCGCTGGTGGCGTTGGCCCGTCGCGCGGCCGACGTCACGGTCGTCGTGCCGGAACCGGCGTTCGACCGCAAGGACCATGACGAGCGTTGGGTCGAGGCTTGGGAACAGATGCTGGGGACCGAAGCCCTGCCGGTCGAATCGTCCGGGACCGCGTGGCCCGGCACGGCGGTGGCCCAGCTTTGGACGACGGGGGGCGCGGCGATGGTGGCGCCGGTTCCGGCCACTGTGCTGGTGGGCCACACGCGCGCGGATGAAATGCAACTGGTGGCGGAAGAGGTGGCGCGGCGACTTGCGGCGGGGGCGGCCAATATTGCCGTGATTTTTCCCTGCGCCGGCGCGGCACACCTGCGCCTCGCACGGCTCCTGGCCGCACAGGAACTTCCTTTCAACGACTTGTTGGAAACCGCCGGACCGGTCGCCGTGGACCTCCAGTTGCAGCATGCGCTGCTGGCCTTTCACGAGCGTGGCGCCCGCCTCGAGGAATTGCTGGCACTTTGGCCACTCCTGCATGCGACGGGCCACACGACTCTGGCGCCGGGGGCCGCGCGCGACGTGTGCGAACGGGTGTTCGATGCGCGGCAAACCCACTCGCTGGCCACGGTGTTGCCGGACCTTGCGGCGCGCGAACGGCCTGAATGGCGCGAGGTGGCCCGCGTCGCGGGGCTGTTGCTGCCCGCGTGGCCGGAGCGGTTGACCCTCAAGGAGGCGCTCGATCGCTTTGCCGCCCTGGGAGAACGGCTGCACCTGCCGGGTGCCGACGGCTGGCAGGCGCTCGCGGTTTATGCGGAGCAGGACCGGCGGGAGTTGCCGGCCAAGGTGGTCATCGCCGCGCTGGCCTCATTCCTCCCGGAGAAAAGCCCGGCCGTGGGGACACCTGGTCGCGGCCTGTTTGCGCCGGTGACGCTGACGACCTGGCGTCGTGCGTCGGCGCTGGCTTGGTCCGATGTCATTTTCACGGAAAGCAATGCCGGCGTGTGGCCGGTGCGGGCCGAACCCGGCGGCTGGCTGACGGACGAACAGCGCGAAGCCCTGAATCCCCGCGCCCGGCCGGGCACCGTGCTGTTTACGGGCGATAGCCGCGCGTGGCTGGAAAAACAGGGTGTGACGGCCGTCGCCGCGAACACGACCGGGACGGTGGCCTTTTCCGCCGCCTTGTTCGACGAGGAGGAACCCGAGCTGAAGCTGGCGCCGAATGCCTGGCTGGAGCGGATATTGCTGGCGGGCGACGACGCCCCTTTGGCGGAACGGGGACTGGAGGAACGGTTCTCGGATCTTGCCCGCAGGGTCGCACCACCGGCGACTGGCGCTGACGCGGCCACGACAGCATGGTTCGACATCTGGCGGCGCCGGCGCGATCCGGCGGCGGCCTTCGACGACTACTTTCTCGGTGGTGATCCGGGCGTGACGCGGCCGACGGAACTTTCGGCCCGGTTGATCGAGCGATCGGTCGCGGATCCCGCCGAGCTGTGGTTTGAAGGCGTGCTGCGGCTGCAGCGGGTGCCGTGGTCGCCCCTCGTGCGGGCGCGGAACAAATCCCTCGGATCGCTGGCGCACCGGGTCCTCGCCGCGGCGTTGCGGGGGGCGCCCGTTGAAGGAATTTTCAAGGAGCTGCCAGGTGAGGCTGACGCGCGCGCGGCGCTGGCGTTGGAATTGGTGCGCCAACGGGCGCTCTGGCCGCGCGACCGGTATTGGGATTCGTTCCACGCCGAGCTGGCGGAAATGACGTCCGGCCTGCTGGCCCAGGTTTACCGGCTTCCGGCCGGGGAATTTGTGGCGGTTGAAGCCCGGTTGCCGGAAGGCACGTCGATCCCTCTCGGCGGAGACGAACGCGTGGGCGTCATCGGACGGATGGACTTGGTGCGAATCGACCGGCCGCAATGGGGCGGGGCGCAGGTGGATGTCGTGGATTTCAAGACCGGCGCCGACGCCCCGATGTCGGCGCGCACGATGGCGCGCGGCGCGTCGCTGCAGCTGGGGGTTTACCTCGCGGCGGTGGAGACGCTGGGCGTCGCGGGCGGGCGGGTCTGGATGTTGAAAACCGACGCCACCAAGCCGGCCTGCATTGGTGTCAGCGACCTGCCCGAGGCGCTCGCCGCGCTGGCGCAGCTGGGGCGGCATTTTGCGACCGGCCGTTACGGAGCGCTCACGGTGGACCGGACGGATTTTTCGCGGGGTTTTGCATGGCCCCTGGCGTGCGTCCCGATCCGGCACGCCGTGTTGGAGAAGAAATTTGCCGCGACGTTCGGGACCGCGGCGGCGGAGGTGGGCGATGCCTGACGAATTGAGCGACCAGCCGGCGCGCGACCGCTTCCTGCGTGAATCGCACCAGAATTTTGCCGTCAGCGCGAACGCCGGCTCGGGCAAGACCACGGCCATCTCGGAGCGCCTGGCGGCCCTGGCGCTGCGCGAGGGCGGGGAGGATGTTTTGCGCAAGACGGCGGTGGTGACTTTCACGAAGAAAGCGGCGGCGCAGATCGGGCAGCGGGCACGCGCGGTCCTGGTGCGCCGGTTGAAGGAAGCGGGCCGCGCGGATTTGGCGCCGCTGGATCACCTGGAGCGCGCCTTTTTCGGCACCATTCACAGTTTCTGCCTGCTGCTGGCGCAGCGTTACGGTCAGGCCTTGGGGCTGAACCTCAATCCCGCCGTGATCGAGGGCTTGGAAATGGAGGATGCGCTGTGGGAGGAATTCGTCGAACAGGACGCGATGCAGTTTACGGCGCTGGACCCGGCGCAGCTCACCGCCTTCCTGCGGCACACGCCGCTGGATGCCATCTTCGACCTGGCGCGGAGTCTCGATCGCGGCACGGCCGAATGCTTGAAATCAGCGTCGATCGCGGCCGGGCCGCCGGAACCGTCAGCGACCGCATTGGCCAGGATCATGGCGGCCCAAAGCCAGGGGAAGGGGGTCGAATCCCTGAAACAGAACCAGGAAAGGGCGGAAACCTGGCGCCGGCGATTTCGCGAGGAGCGGGGTTACCTGCCCTTTCCCAAGCCCATCGGCACGGCCGCGAACATCGGGGAGCTTTACGCGGACTATTTCCTGCCGGTGAAGGGCTGGCTGGCCGAAGCCGGGGCGGCGCTGGCCGGCGAACTCGCCCTGCGTTACCGGGCATGGCGATTTGACCGGGGCGTGCAGACCTACGCGGACCAAGTCGAGGCCGCGCTCGCGGTGTTGCGGGACGCGATCACCCTCGAGCGTGTGCGCGCGGAGGGCTGGCGGGTGATCCTGGACGAGGCGCAGGACACGGATCCCCAGCAATTCGCCGTCCTGGTGGAAATCACGCGACCGCCCGGCGAGCCCATTGGCACCTGGCCGGCCGGAAACGGCCGCGGGCCGCGTCCCGGGCACTTCTGCCTCGTGGGGGACGGCCAGCAAGCGATCTACAGTTCGCGGGCGGACGTGCGGAATTTCCAGAGGCATATTGAGGCCTTTGCTCGCGGCGACGGCGGCGAGGGATTGATGTTCGATGTGACCTTTCGGGCGCCGCATGCGGCCATCACGCTCCTGAATGCCACCCTGCCGGCCGCGTTCGGCCCGGCGCGGTTGCACAACTGCGGCTTGCCGCCGGGGGACGGGCTCGCCGCGCCGCGGCTGCAGGTGGATTTCAAGAACCTGGTGGCCGGACCACGCAACGAGCCGGGCGCGGTGGTGGTGCTGCCGGTGCAGGGCGCGGCGCCCAAGACGAAAGTGGAGGCGCGGCTGGCGGCGGAAGTGCGGCAAGTGGCCGCCTGGCTGCAAACCCACGGACCGGCCGTCGTGGGCGCGCGGAACTGGGGCGAAGTTTGCGTGCTCACGCCGCGCAACGAATGGCTCGTCACCGCGCGCAAGGAACTCGAAGCCGCCGGCCTAAAGACCGCGTTGCAGATGCGGAAGAACCGCAACGGCGACAATCCCGCGTACGCCTGGGTGACCGGCCTGTTGGCCGCCGTTTGCGATCCGGAGAACACCTTCGAATGGGTCGGTGTCCTGCGCGAGCTTTTTGCCGTGAGCGATGCGCTCATCGCCACGGAATTGGGACCGGACCGGAAGTTCAATTGGGCGATGCCAGAACAATATTCCGGGTCCCTGCGGCTTGCATTCGAAACCCTGCGGCCATTCGTCGGACGGGTGGAGGCGGAAGGCGAACCATTGGAGCGGTTCGCCCACGATTTGGTGCGCGTCCTCAAGCTCGACGAGAAAGCCCGGCAGGTTGACCCCAGCGGCGCACTGAATGGCGAACTGGAACGGTTGCTGGCGCACGCCTCGGAGCTTGGGCTCACCGGCGCCGGACCGCGCGCCTGGCTGGGTGAACTGCTGGCCGAACTGGAGAGCGGCCGGCCCGCCGGCAAGCCGAGCGACGATGCGATCAACCTCCTGACTTCGCATTCCGCCAAAGGTTTGGAATGGCCCGTCGTGATCCCGGTGGGCCTGTGGCGTGGAATCGGCAAGCGGGACGAAACGGGGTTCCGGTTGCTGCCGGCCGACGAAAACAGCGCAGCCCGGGTGTTTTTCGATGGAGCCAGCCTGCCGGCCGCCACCAAGGAGTCGCGCGAACGCGAGCGCCGGCGCGAGCTGGTTCGCCTGCTCTATGTGACGCTCACGCGGGCGCGGCGGACCCTGCTGTTGCCGATGGGGGAAAAGGCGGAGGAGGGGAGCTTTCTCGATCTATGGGGAGCGGACTTGGGGGCCTTGCCGCCTGCGCCCGACGTGCAGTTTGTGGCCCCGAAGGAATCCCCTCCGGTTGCCGGGCAGCCAGAGTTGCCGTTGGGGACCAAGGATCGTGTTCAGGTGAATTTTCCTCGTCGGCTATTGCCGCACCAGCTGGCGATGAAACCTGACGCAGTGCGCAATGCGCGACACGAGTCGGCAGAGACGGAACCGGTGGGGAAGGACCGCGAGGATCCCATCGACTACGGCGTTTGGTGGCACGAAACAATGGAGTTCCTGCCATGGCGGGGAAGGGAGGGGGACATCGAGGCCTACCTCGAAAACGCGCTCGCCGTGGCCGCGAAGCAGGGATTCGCGAAGCGCGGGGGCACGGAGCTGGATTTGCTGCGCGCGAGCGGCCTGTGGCGCGAACTGCGGGGAGCGCGCTGGCAGATCCTGTCGGAACTGAGCGTGGTTGCTCCGTTGGGAGACGTTGGCTGGATTGACGGGGTGATTGACTTGGTGGCGCAGGATGTGGTCACGGGCGAGTTTCTGATAATAGACTGGAAAACGAACCGGCGGGGAGCAGCGGAGGATGAAAATGCCCTATTGGATAGATTGCTGCGGGAATATCGTCCGCAATTGGAAGCCTATGGCACTTGCCTGGCCCGCTTGTTCCCTGTCGGGAGGATTCGGTTGGGCCTCTATGCCAGCGTAACCGGACAATGGCGGGCACTTTGAAGGCAGCGTCCCCTCGGGAATAGGCTTTACAGGGTAAAGGAGAAATCGCACGTTGCGCCGCTAAACCTCCTCCTCAAACCATGGGTAACCTGAAAAAGAAACGACGTCTGAAGATGTCGAAGCACAAACGCCGGAAGCGCCTCAAGGCGAACCGTCACAAGAAGCGCACGTGGCAGAAGTAAATTTTCGCCATTTGCCCCGTGAAATCCCTCAACCCGCCCCACAAGGGCGGGTTTTTACATTTGTAGGAGAAATGCTGACACCGGTAAAACATAAGCCAAACTATTGGGCCAACGAGATGCGATAATGGTTTTGCGCTTGTCAGGTAGGTAAGTGCCCCGTATCCAGCATCTCCTGCAAATCGCTTTACAGTTCAAAAAACGGTCCGGCGGTTTCGTCGTTTTCTCCTAAATCGGCATACACACCATCCCCACCCCGCATGCTTTTCGCAAAAAAGTCCAAAGGGTTTTGCGTCGAAATCGGCGAGCATGCCACGCTATTGGCGCGGCTGTCTGAGCCGGAAGCTCCGTATGTGGTGGAGGAGCTTAAGGAACTTCCCTCGGCCGATACTGAGGGAATTGTCACGTGGACCAAGGGTACTGACGGCAAGGGCTCCACGGGTTATGCGCATGCTACTTGCGGGGTCTATTCCCCCAAGCGTATCATCCGGCGCCACACCTTGGATGTGAAGCGGGTCAAGGATCCAGCCTACTTTAACGAGATCTATTCACAGCAGTTCCGGGTGGATCCCGATAAGTATACGATCAAGGCGTTGAACCCTGACGATGGCGGTGAATATGACTCGGTGAAGGCGAGCCAGAAAGAGGTGCTTTTCTGCGGCCTGCCCTCTGATGAGGTGATCGCGATGCAGGACAAGCTCTTGGAGCAGGGCATTTATCCCGAACGACTCGAGTTGGGGACCTTGGCGACGCTCGGCGGGCTGGTAAACTACCTGAAGTTCAAGCAGACCAAGACGCCCGTGCTGCTTTTGGAAATCGGCCAGGAAACTACCCAAAGTTTCATCGTGAGTGCCGAAGGCGTGGACATCTCCCGCCCGATCCCAAGCGGTATCGCCGCGATGATCCCGGTCGTACAAAAAGAGCTGGGCCTGAAGGACGAAGAATCAGCGAAGAAACTGTTCTATTCGAATACCTTTGATTTCACCAGCATGGGTGGCGCCTTGGTCAAGAAACTGCTGAAGGAGCTGCAATCCTCCATTGGTTTTTATGAGGTTCAGACCGGCCAGTCGATTGGCAACGTGCTGTGCACCCAGTTGCCCGTGAGTCTGACCTGGCTCAGCGCCACGATGTCGGGCGCGCTCGGTGTCTCACCTCTGAAAGTCGAGCTGATTCCCTGGCTGGAATCTTTGAACATCAAGCTGGGCGAGGGGGTCACCCTCGGCCAACCGGAAGAACGCTGGTTTGGATTATTCTCACTCCTGGCTTCCTACCAAAATGCAGTTCCTGACGAAAAAAAGTGACGCCGAGCCGGTAGTCGCGCCTCTCTGGCACGCCAACTTCCGCAACTTTGACCGGTTGCCGGATACGAAGGTCGTGCGCACGACCTTCTTCATCAATACCGCGGCCATTGCCGTCACGCTGGGCATGATCCTGTGGTTGGGACTCCGCGAGTATAACAATTACAATTTGGGCGAGCAGAAGGCGGATGCGCAGCGTCAGATCGACAGCAACCAGAAACAGAACTCCGAAGCACTCCGGCTTTCCAAGGCCTTCCTTGAGGAGGAAAAGAAGGTCAACGAGGTGGCGGCTTTCCTCAAGACACCGATCACTCCGTCCGAATTCATCGATCTGGTGAGCCAGTCTCTGCCGAAGGATATTGTGATCGAATATGCCGAGACGCGCATCACTGATCCCAAAAACTCTATTTTTCAGTTGCGCGGGCGCATCGCCGGTGGTGCCGCCCAAGCCGCCGGCATCGCCGATCGCTACATCGACATGCTGCGTCACCACGAAAAGCTGGGCAAGATCTTCGACCCCATCACCCTCAACCGGCTGGATAAGGATCCGCAGGGTGAATTCATGGCTTTTGATATATCGCTAACTGTCAAAAAATAACATGACCACCGAGGATATCGTTGCATTGCTGAAGAAACACCCGATTGGGGTGGCTTGCGCGTTGATCACCCTCTTCTGCGGTGTGCTGTTGTACCTGCGGTACGGGGAAATCGCGAAAACACAGGGGCAATTGGATGAAGCTTCCGCGCAAGCCAAGAAGATGATTGCCAATGTCAGGAACTCCAGCGGCCTGGCGGAGCAGCTTGCGGAGATCCAGGCGCTCACCAAGGAGATGGAAGACCGTTTGATGAAAGCGGGGCAATTGGCGGTCAACCTGCAGTATTTCTACAAGTTGGAAGCCGAAACCGAAGTGAAACTTTCGAGTGATCCCCGCCAGAACACATTTCCGCGCAATATCAAAACCACCTACGGCGGGGTCCCATTCAATGTCGCGGTCCAAGGCAGCTATGCCCACGTGATGAATTTCCTGAACAAGCTTCAGAACGGGCGTCATTTTTGTCGCATCAACACCTCGACGATGCAGAAGGCGGGCGAAAATAACAGCGAAGTCACCCTCGCCCTCACCCTCGAACTCCTTGGCCAGCCATGAAAACGTTCACAGCTAGTCGTCTCTTGATCGCAGCGCTGGTGGCCGCGGGCACGGCCCGAGCAGCTGATGAAGCGGTCATCAGTCCCACGAAGCGGCAGGAAGTGCTGGCCTTGGCGAAAAGTCTTTTGACCACTGCCGCCCCGGTCACGATGGCGAAAGATCCCTTCCACTCGGAGGCTTATGCCGAGACACTGGCCGGAGCGACGACCACTCCTGGTACGACACAGACCTCTCCGACGCCTGAAGTCACCCCAGCCGGGCCACGCAACCCGCGCGAACTGCTGCAGGCGATCGCCACCAGCCCGAGCCTGAAGCCAACCGCGGTCTTTGCCCTCAGGGACGGCCCCATGCTGGTCTTCGGTCAAAAGCGGGTCAAAGCCGGCGGCACTTTAACAATTACCTTTGAAGGAACCGAATACACCTTAGAAATTGTTTCGATCGCCCCCCCAAACTTTACCCTCCGGTTGAACCGTGAGGAATTCACCCGGCCCATCAAATAAGAAGGACGAATTATGAGCACACGCACCATCCTGACCACGCTTCTCGCCGCGGCGTTGACCATGCCGGCCTTGGCCCAAGAGGCTTCCACCGCCGCGCCGGCCAGTCCGGCAACCCCGGCCGCCCCAACTGAGACCGCCGCCGGAACGGCCAGCCGCGACAAGGATACCCTCTCGGTCGATTTCCCCGATGAGGATATCAAGACCATCCTGCGGAACGTGGCCGACCTCTTTGAACTGAATCTGGTGGTGCCCGATACCTTGACCGGCAAGGCGTCGATCAAACTGCGCGACGTCACTTGGGAGCAAATCTTCCAGGTGGTCCTTTCGCCGGTCGGTTACAGCTACGTCAAGGATGGCAATATTATCAAAATCGTCAGCAATGAGCTGCTCCAGCAGGAACCCGGCTCCACCGAGGTCTTCATTCTGAACAATGCCAAGGCAGGCGACATAAAGCCCACCATTGACGGCCTGATCGATGCCGCGGCGGGCGGCAAAATTGTGATCGATGGGCGTAGCAATGCTCTCGTCATTACCGAAAAGCCCTCCCGCATGCAGCGCATCCGCACCATCATCGAGCAGCTGGACAAGGCGACCGATCAGGTCATGATTGAGTCGAAATTCGTCGAAGTGACGGATCGTGACGTCCGCAACATTGGCATCAATTGGGCGTCCCTTCAGGGTTGGCAGCTGAGGGCGAGTAACATCAATCAAGATTGGAAGCGCAGTCGTGAACAACACACGAACGACGGCGTAACCTCATCTGCGGACAGTTCCAGCGGGAGCAATGCCGGCAGCACCAACGGGAATAACTCGGGCACTACATCCAATTCATCCGTGGGCAACACTTCCAATTATGTGACCGGCCTGGCGGATCCGTCGACGGGCGTTGCAACCACCTTCAACCCCAATACCGGCACGGTCGGCGGCCTTCCGAACTCGATTCCAACGATCACCACGAACGCAAATTACCAGCCAGGCACGCCCGCAGTGCCTGCTGTGGCCGGTACCACCGGCGTGCCCGGTATTCCTGGCACTCCCGCCACACCGGCCTCGGCCGACGCGTTGGCCACCTTCAACGGCAGCAACACCAACACGACGAACGCTACCACGAGTAACACGCTTACCAATACCCTCACCAACGCGGCCAACAGCGCAGTGAGCCAGTTGATGGGACTCACCAATGCCGGCACCCAGTCCCGCATGGCCAACGCCGTGTTCTCGGCTTCGGACTTCAGCGTCATCCTTTCCGCTCTGAAGACCCAGAATAACACCAAGATCGTTTCCAATCCGACGATTGTGACCCTGAACAATACCGAGGCATTCCTGAACATCGGCCAGGAGTTCCCGATTCCGAGCTACACGTACAACAGCGAGCGTGGCAGCTTTGAGGTGTCCGGGTTTAGCTACAAGCCGATCGGCATCATTCTCAAGGTGACTCCCCAGGTGAATGCCCAGGGTGTCATCAAGCTTACGCTCGAACCGGAAGTCAGCCAGCAGAACGGCTCCACCTCCTTCGGTGGCGCCGGCGGCGCTTCCATTCCCATCATTGCCACCCGCCGGGCCAAGACACAGGTCTCCCTCAAGGACGGTTACACGATGGGCATCGGCGGCCTGATCACCTCCTCGCAGGATCACGGCGGCACGAAGGTTCCCGTGCTCGGCAGTATCCCCGGCCTCGGCCGCTTGTTCTCCTCCAAGAACGTGAACGATGCGGTGACCAACCTGCTGATTTTCATCACGGCCAAGACCGTGACGGCTGACGGCGCCTCGCCTGAAGAAGTGTTTGATCCCCGCGCGGTGCGCGCTGTCGACATGAGCCGCGATGACCTGCCCGGTTATCGGGTCCCGAAGGGTACTGACATGTTTTCGCGCCCGACCCAGACCAAGTAACTGGCGCACAATTGCCCATCAGACCGGCGGATTTCCGCCGGTCTTTTTTTTGCCTGCGAATCCAGCGCAGTATTTGTTAGCCATCGCCGGGTGATCGGCTAGTTTCAAGGGATGCCGTCGCCGGCCCAGCCATCCACGCCACCTTCGCAACCACTCGAGGGGCTTTTTCTCCGTATTGCGCCGCACATGTTGGCGCTCGACGCATTCATGCGCGAGCAGGTCGACCAGTTCGAACCGGAAATCAGGGAAATGGCGGCCTATTGTCTCGATACTTCCGGGAAGCGCTTGCGCCCCACGATGGTATTTATCAGCGGATGGAACGACGAGGGTGTTGTCGCGAAAGACCTCGTCCGCGCCGCGGGGGTGGTGGAGATGGTGCATTTGGCGACTTTGGTTCACGACGATATCATGGATTTGGCCGAAATTCGGCGCAGTCGACGAACTGCCGCGCGTCAATTCGGTCCAGATGCCGCCGTATTGCTGGGCGATGCGTTGTTTTCGCAGGCGCTGCATATCGCGGCCCAGTTTCCCACCACCGAAGTGTGTCGGTTGGTGTCCGAGTCCACGCGCAAGGTTTGTTCCGGCGAAATCATGCAGACCCTGCGGCGACGCGATATAAATGTTTCCCTCAGCGAATACCGCCGGATGATCGATCTAAAGACAGCGGAGCTCTTTCGGGTCTCCTGCTTTTTGGGTGCGTCGTTGTCGGGCCGCTCGGAGGAGTTCTCGCGCGCCGCCGATCGCTTCGGGCACCGACTTGGCATTGCCTACCAAATCTACGACGACTTGGTGGACTTTCTGGGGGAAGAACAGCAGATTGGAAAGACATTGGGCACTGACCTGGCCACGGGTAAGCTCACCTTGCCGCTTATGCTGTTGTTGGAACGTCTTTCGCCGGAAGAACGCGCGGCTGTTGCCAATTCGTTCCACAGCGGTCGGATGCCGGGATTGGCGGACAGTAGGCAGCGGATGCGAGACTTGGGCGTTGTCGGGGGAGTTTTGGAGGCGATTGAGACGGAACTGGCGGAGGCCAATGCCGAGCTCGATCCCCACGGATCCCTCGCGCCGGTGCCGCTTATGCGGCAACTTGCAATGATCCTCCAAGCCAAAGTGGCCATGGTCTCCGCTACTCGAGTTTCGGCTTAAAATGGATTTGCCTGGGTCTTTTCCTGCTCTTATCTGTCTTCTATTGCGATGAACCTGTCGAAGGTCTTCACCCAGACAGCCATTACCACTCCTGAACGAAAGCAGGAAGCGGATGCGGATTTTGCTGTCGTAAAGCAGGTGCAAGCGGGAGATGTAGCCGCATTCGACAAGTTGATTGTAAAATACCGCGAAAGGGTATTCGGCGTGATTTACAACCTATCCGCTAACCGGGAGGATGCTTCGGATTTGTCGCAAGAGACGTTTATCAAGGCATTTCAAGCAATCAACCGCTTCCAAGGAAATTGCTCGTTTTTCACCTGGCTCTATAAGATCGCCATTAATACTACGCTTAGTCACTTGCGTAAGAATAGGATGCGTAGTTTCTTTAGTTTGGAGAAACTGAATGACGAGGGGGGAAACGCCCAAGTTATTGACCAATTGACTGATAAACGGGGCGCCGACCGTGACGCCTACTTGCGGGAGCTTCAGGAAAAATTGAACGAAGCACTCCAAAAATTGTCTATCCCACACCGAACAGTGATTACCTTATTTGAAATCGACGGCCTTAGTCATGCCGAGATCGCAGAAGTGATGGACTGCTCCGAGGGCACCGTTCGCTCCCGATTGCACTACGCCAAGCAGTTCTTGCAAGGGGAGCTGGGAAAATATCTCCGATCGTAAGTATTTCATGCCTCATCACTCAAAAGTCTCGGTCGAAGATCTTCTGCGCTTAAAGCGTGCGGAACGTCCGGGACCGGAATTCTGGACCAATTTTGAGGGTGAGTTGAGGCAAAGGCAATTGACCGCATTGGTGCAGAAGCGGCGGTGGTGGCACGAGCTATCCACCCTCATGCAACGTCGGATCTATCTCCCGGCGGGAGCGGCCGCGATACTCGCGTTTACCTTGGTGGCGGTTCGTTACTCCGTGCCGAATCGGATTGCGCAAGATTCGATCCCGGCGGCGGTAACGGCCCGCGTGGATAGCGCCGTCGAAGAACTTGCCCCCACTGAAATTCCTGTGTCGATCGCTGCACAAGTACTCGGGTCGAGCGAAGCGACCGGAGTGGCGCCACATGCGACGCACGTTACACCGGCGGCCAGTGACTCGTTTGCCGACGCCGCGATCACGGCTACGATTCCCGCTGATGTGTCGCCTAGCCAGCGTTCCATGAACACCAGTCTCACGCGCTTGAGCCAGTCAGAGCCTGCCTTCCTGGAGCCGCTGCTCGACGAGCGATTGAACGCTCCGGTGCGGGCGCAGCCTGCATCCATCGCCCAAGCCGAGGTGGCTTCGATGACCGCCTCAACTTCCAGCAAATATCGGCTGATTGCCCGTTATGTGGATCGCTCACTCAGCCCGGCTCCAACTCCGCCGGCCGTGGTACGTGAACGCCTGGCTCGCCGGTTGGGGGATGACATCAATGATGACATCAGCCGCATCGGCGTCGTGGGCAGCCGGGTTTCGCTGAAATTCTGATCGCGACGCGGATTATGATGGGGCCCGCATAAACGGCGGGCCCATTTTATTTTTCGGCCACGCAGATGCCGCACGTATCGCTGAAGAAGTCGTGGCCCTTGTCGTCCACAAGGATGAAGGCAGGGAAATCGTGGACCTCGATCCGCCAGATTGCCTCCATCCCGAGTTCCGGAAATTCAAGTACCTCCACCTTTTGGATGTTTTCCTGGGCCAGAATGGCGGCAGGCCCGCCGATGCTGCCGAGATAAAAACCGCCATGCTGCTTGCATGAGTCGGTCACCGCCTTGCTGCGATTGCCCTTGGCCAGCATGACCATCGAGCCGCCCTGCCCTTGGAACGGCGCGACATAGCTGTCCATGCGGCCTGCGGTGGTGGGGCCAAACGAACCCGACGCATACCCTTGGGGAGTCTTCGCCGGGCCGGCGTAATACACGGGATGATTTTTGAAATAATCCGGCAGGCCCAGGCCGGCCTCGAGCCGCTCCTTCAGTTTGGCATGGGCGATGTCCCGGGCGACGATGACGGGTCCCGTCAATGAAACCCGCGTGGTGACCGGATGCTTCGACAGTTCGGCCAGGATTTCCTTCATCGGCCGATTGAGGTCGATGCGAACAATCCCGTTGTCCTTGAAGGTCCGCATTTCCGCCGGGATGAATCGCCCCGGGGAAGTTTCCATCTTCTCGAGATAAATGCCGTCTTTTGTGATCTTGGCCTTGATGTTGCGGTCCGCACTGCACGAGACGCCCATGCCCACCGGGCAGCTGGCGCCATGTCGGGGCAGACGAATCACGCGCGCATCCAGGGCAAAATACTTGCCCCCAAATTGGGCGCCGACCTTGGCGGCTTGGGCGAGCTGCAAGACCTCGGCTTCCATCGCCAGGTCGCGGAAAGCCCGCCCATGCTCGTTGCCGGATGTCGGGAGCGCATCAAGGTACTTCGTCGAGGCGAGTTTCACCGTCTTCATGCATGCCTCGGCGCTGGTGCCGCCGATGACGAACACCAGGTGGTAGGGGGGGCAGGCGGAGGTGCCGAGCAGGAGCATTTTTTCGGCAATAAACTTCGCGAGGCTCTTGGGGTTGAGCAGCGCCTTGGTTTCCTGGAAGAGAAACAGCTTGTTGGCGGAACCGCCGCCCTTGGCGACAAACAGGAATTCATACTTCGCCCCCTCGGTCGCGTGGAGATCGATTTGGGCCGGCAGGTTGGTGCCGGTGTTGACCTCCTTGAACATGTCGAGCGGGGCTACTTGGGAATAGCGCAGGTTTTCCTTCGTGTAACATTCGTATACGCCGCGGGCGAGGTGTTCCGCGTCATTGGCGCCGGTCCACACCTGCTGGCCCTTTTTGGCGAAGATGGCGCACGTTCCGGTATCCTGGCACATGGGCAGGATGCCACGGGCGGCGATCTCGGCGTTCTTCAGTAGGGTGAGGGCCACATAGCGGTCGTTGGCGGAGGCTTCGGGATCCGTCAGAATGGCGGCAACCTGCTCCAGGTGTTTTGTCCGCAGGAAGAAATTTGTGTCGTGGAATGCCTCCCTCGCCAGGTAGCTGAGCGCTTCGGGTGCGACCTTGAGGATTTCCCGGCCCTCGAATTCGGTGGTCGAAACGCCTTCCCTGGTAAGCAGGCGATATTCGGTATCGCCAGCGCCGAGGGGCAACGGATCCTGATAATGGAAGGACGGCGTAGGCATGGGCTCAACCTAGGGGAAGGCGCCACGCGCGGCAATCCCGCCCTTGCAGCTATTACCGTTTCATCCGTGGTCAATAACCGCCGCTACAGGATCCGCAGTTTGGGCAGATCCTGGACGTCGATATATCCCTGCGGCCGGCCTTTGGCATCGACCGCGAACAAGTCTGATATTTTCAACTGCTGGAATATCTTCAGTGCTTCCACGGCGAGCGCGTCGATCGGCACGGTTTTACCGCCCTTGGTCATGAAAGCGTTCACGGGTTTGCCGAGAAAATCTGCGCCGCCGTTAAGCGCGCTGCGCCGGAAGTCACCGTCCGTGAAGATCCCGATGAGCCGGCCCTTGGCATCGACGAGGGCCACGGCCCCCGCCTTGGCCTTCGTCATGGCGAAGATCGCCCCCTGCACCGTCGTCTTTGCTGCCTTCAAGACCGGGCAGGCGTCGCCGGTTCGCATGATGTCCTTCACCCGCAGGAGCAGCGTCATGCCGAGGGTGCCGGCCGGGTGGTATTTGGCAAAATCCTCGCGGGTCAGGCCGCGACTTTCCAGCAACACCATGGCGACGGCGTCGCCCAGCGCGAGGGCGGCGGTCGTGCTGGCCGTCGGCGCCAGGTCCAGCGGACATGCCTCGCGAGGGGCGGAGTAGATCAGCCGGAAGTCCGAGCCGCGGGCCAGTTCGCTGGTGGCCGTGCCCGTCAGTGCCACGGTCTTGAGGCCGAATTTTTCGAACAAGGGCAAGAGCCGCAGCATCTCTTGGGTGGAACCGCTGTTACTGAGCAGAATTGCCAGGTCGCCTGCGGCGCAGAGTCCGAGATCCCCATGCAATGCCTGGGTGGGATCCAGGTAACAGGCCGGCACGCCGATGCTGTTGAGCGTCCCGGTCAACTTCCCAGCAATGTGGGCATTCTTGCCGACCCCCGAGCAGATCACTTTGCCGCCGGCCTTGATCGTTCCCTCAATCGCGCGCACCGACGCGACAAAATCTTCATCCAGTCCGTTTGCGGTGGCCGCCAGGGCCTCGCGCTCGATGGCGAGGCAATTGCGGGCCTTGGTGAGGATGGTGGCAGCGTCCAGTGGCATCAAAAACTTGTGTTGGGTTGGGGCGGCGACAAAGGTAACTTCCACCGTTCCCCGTTCAATTCATTTCCCGTCCGTGTCACGCCTCATCCGCCCATTTCGCTGCCTGCCGCCGCTGCTCGCCGTCGTGCTGGCCCTCGCGCTGGGCGGTTGCAGTGATTCGAGCCGGATTTCCTATCCCAACGAACTGGATGAGCCCGACTATCGCGAAGGCCAGGCTTTGCTCCAGGCCGGGCGCCGTCAGGAGGCACTCACGGCTTTTCTCAAGGTCATCGACAAGCGACGGGACGACGCTCCGGAGTCGCACCTCTCGGTCGGTTTGCTCTACGTGCAGCACATCAACGATCCGCTGTCCGCGATTTATCATTTCCGCAAATATCTCGCGCTCCGGCCAAACAGCCCGCAAGCCCCCCTGGTGCGGCAGCGCATCAATGCCGCCATCCGCGAATTCGCCCGAACGCTTCCGGCGCAGCCCTTGGAGAACCAGCCGCAACGCGTGGATCTCGTCGCCGCCCTCGACCAGCTCCGGCAGGAGAACGAATCCCTGAAACGACAGCTGGCCGAGGCCAAGGCCAACCGCGGTTCGCCCACCTTGCCGGCCGCGAACCCGGTACCCGCGCCAGCCACCACGCCCGAAAAAGGACCGCTGTTTTCACTGGAAGCAACGCCGATCGTGCGCACGCATCCGGCGCCGCCGGCAAGTGCCCGCATCATCACGCCGCCGACCGCGGCTCCCGTCGCGACACCCGCCGCACCGCGCCAGCTTCCGCTCCAGCCGGCCCCGGCTCCCGCCGCAGCCGGTCCGCGCAAGCACACCGTCCGGCCCGGCGACACCCTGTTCAAGCTGGCCCAGCAATACTACAACAACCGTGCGAAATGGCGGGATATTTACCAAGCCAATCGTGGCGTGATCCCGAGCGAGTCTGCGCCGCTGAAGGTCGGGATGGAGTTGAAAATACCCTGAGCCGGATCAGACGACGCGGGAGAATCCGCGCGCCGGCGATTTCTTCAGATAGGCGTCGAATCGCATGGCGATGACGCGACGGAAGAGTTCGCCGAGGGGAGTGATTTCAATGCCGTCGGCCCCACGGCGGAGCAAGC
Source organism: Lacunisphaera sp. (assembly GCA_035549955.1). Taxonomy (GTDB): domain Bacteria; phylum Verrucomicrobiota; class Verrucomicrobiia; order Opitutales; family Opitutaceae; genus Lacunisphaera. Next base: position 49,835 of record DASZPS010000072.1, read on the forward strand.
CGTCAGCCTCCAAGTCGGTAAGCGACTCGATCTCGGCCGCGAAGGCCCGCGGGACATCGATCCCAAGCCGGTTCGAAAGCATCGCGTAGTTCACCTGCTTCCGGCACATGATGTCCATGATCATCGCGCGGCGGTTCAGGTCATCCCCGTTGAGGAGACAGCCGCGCTCGACGGGCAATTCGTCGCGCTTCACGGCGGCGGTGTACTCTTCGAGATCCTTGAAGTTCTGCCGGAAGGAGCCGTCGGTCTGGGAAATCGACGACATGCCAAAACCGTACAGCGACGCGCCCGCGCGGGTCGTATAGCCCTGGAAATTGCGATAGAGCGTGCCGTCATCATGGGCGCGGGCGAGCTCATCATCGGGCCGGGCGAAGTGATCCATGCCAATGTGGACGTAGCCCGCGCCGGTGAGGGCTCGCGCGGCGATGGTGAGCATCGCCAGCTTGGACTCGCTGTCCGGCAGCTGTCCGCGATCGTCGAAGATCTTTTGGGCGGGTTTGAGCCACGGCACATGGGCGTAGCTGAAGACCGCGAGCCGGTCGGGTTTCAGCGCGATGACTTCCTCGAGCGTGCGCGCAAACGATGCCGCGGTCTGCACCGGCAGGCCGTAGATCAGGTCCACCGCGACTGATTCGTAACCCGCCTCACGCAGCCAGGTGATGGCCTGGGCCGTCTGGGCGAGGGGCTGCCAGCGATGGATGGCAAGTTGTACCTGCGGGTTGGTGTCCTGCACGCCGAGCGAGGCCCGGTTGCAGCCCAGGCGGCGATAGGCGTCGACATGCTCGCGGGTCAGGCGCCGCGGGTCGATTTCGACGGAGATCTCCGCGTCGGGCGCGAAGGTGAAGACCGAGTGGATGGCGCGCCCGAGCCGGTCGATCTCGGACGGCGGCAAAAAGGTCGGCGTGCCCCCGCCGAAGTGCAGTTGCGTGACGGGCCGCGCGGAATTCAGCAGCGGCTGCGTGAGCGCAAGCTCCCGGCAGAGCAGGTCGACGTATTCACCCGCCGACGAGCGGCGCCGCGTGATCACGGTGTTGCAACCGCAGTACCAGCAGAGCGACTCGCAGAACGGGAGGTGGAAATAAAGCGAGAGGGGCCGGGTGGGATCACGGTTGTCGCGGGCTATCTCCTCCCGCAGTTCTTCGCGTTTCACCTCGGGTGAAAACTGCGGTGCGGTCGGGTAGGAGGTGTAGCGGGGCCCGGGAATGTTGTACTTCCGAACGAGCTCTAGGGCTGGTTCGACAGGCAGCGGATTGGTGAAGCGTGGGAACACCATGCCGCCATTATGCGGCATTCCGCAGGCGCGGGCTGTGCATTTATTGCGCAAGCCACGCCGGACGTTGTGAAGCTGGAATCCGTTGGGCCCCAGCGCATTCAAGTCGCGCTGCAGACCCTCCCCAGCAACTGACAACGGGTCGAAACGGCCGGGCTGGCTAGAGCGCGCCAATCGCCTCGTCGAGGACGGCGAGTAGGAAATCGGCGTCGGCCTGCGTGATGTTCATCGGTGGCGCGAATCGAATGGTCTGCCCCCAGAGGCCGCCCTTGCCCAGCAGCAGTCCGAGTTCGCGGGCATTTTCGACGACCTGGGCGCATTCCTCCCTGCCCGGCGCCTTGGTGCCGCGGTCCTTGACGAATTCGATGCCGAGCATGAGGCCTTTGCCGCGAACATCGCCGATGACCTTGTATTTCTCCTTCAGTTTGTTGAGGCCGGCGAGGATGTGGTTGCCCAGCTTCAGGCAGTTTTCCTGGGTCTTTTCCTGCTCGATCACTTCGAGCACCGCCTTGCCGATCGCGCAGACCACGGGATTTCCGCCAAAGGTGTTGAAATGCGTTTTCTGCGCCAGCAGCGCGGCAATCTTGGGCGTCGTGACGACGGCGGCGAGGGGCGCGCCATTGCCGATGCCCTTGGCCATGGTGACAATGTCGGGAATGACACCGTGCGTTTCGAATCCCCAGAAGTGCGTTCCGGTGCGGCCGAAGCCCGTCTGGACCTCGTCCGCGATGCATACGCCGCCGGCGGCGCGCACGTGCTCGTAGGCCAGCTTGAGGTAGTTGGGCGGAAATTCGACGAACCCACCGACGCCCTGCATGGATTCCGCGATGAAGGCCGCGACCTTGCCGGGCGTCGTGTACTCGATGACCTGCTTGACGTCGTCGGCATATTTGCGGCCGGCGTCGGGATCGTCATTACCGTGGAGCCCGCGATACGGGTACGGCGCCACTGCGTGGTGCACGCCGAAGCTATGCGGAACGTTGAACTTCCAGTTGCTGTTTGCGGTCACGCCCATGCCGGCGGCATTGCCCCCGTGATAGGCGTTGCGCAGCGCGATGACATCGTAATTGCCCGTGTAGAGCCGGGCCATGAGGAGCGCGAGGTCGTTGGCCTCGGAACCGGAGTTCACGAAGTAGCAGACCTTGAGATCGCCCGGCATCGTCGACGCGAGTTTTTCCGCATACTGCGAGATGTTGGGATGCAGGTAGAGCGTGGTGGCATGCTGCAGCGTTTCGTTCTGCCGGTTGGCCGCGGCGACCACATGCGGGTGGCAATGGCCGACACTTATCGTCACGATGCCGCCCAGGCCGTCCAGGTATCGCTTGCCTGTGTGGTCCCACACCCACTGCATCTTCCCCTCCACGATCATGATGGGCTGCTTGTAATAGAGCAGGATGCCTGGATTGAGGTATTGCTTGCGCAGGGCCAGCACCTGTTCCGCGGATGGGCCCGTGTAGGGCGCTGGTTTGAAAGCGGTGGGTGGGAGCGGGATGTTTTTCATGGGAGAGTCTTAACCACGGATTTCACGGATTCACACGGATGAAATGCACGGTAGGACGGTGCATCGGTACAATCCGTGGTCAACTGTCCGGGGCGAATTTGCGGAGGACGAGATAGACGGCGAAGGCGAGGCCAAAGCCGACAAACCAGGCATAATTGTAGAGACCGAGCAGGAATCCAGGCAATCCGGCGCCGTCGATGATTTTGACGGTGGCAAGGAAGCCGGGGAGGCTGGGGAGGGCGCCGACGGCCAGGGAGCAAATTGCCACCCAACTCGTCCCGTTGCGGTAGGCGTAACCGCCGGTGGTGGAATAAAGGGCAGCGACATTGAGCTCCTTCTTTCGCCAGACGAAATAGTCGGCGATCATCACCCCGCCGATCGGGCCGAGGAGAGCGCTGTAGGCGATCAGCCAGGTGAAGATGTATCCGGAAGGGTCGGCGACCAGCTTCCAGGGCATCATCATGATGCCAACGAGTCCGGTGATCAGGCCACCGATGCGGAAGGAAATCTTCCGCGGGGCGAGTTGGGCGAAATCGTTCGCCGGGCTGACGACGTTCGCGGCAATGTTGGTCGCCAGGGTCGCGATGCAGAGCGCGATCATCGCCACAACGAGGACCACGGGGTTCTTGAAACGCGTGAGCACATCGACCGGGTCCCAGATGGTCTGGCCATAGATGATGGTCGTGGCCGAGGTCACCGCGACGCCGATGAAGGAATACAGCGCCATGGTCAGCGGCAGGCCCAGCGCCTGGCCGGCAATCTGGTCGCGCTGGGTTTTCGCGTAGCGGGAAAAATCGGGTATGTTCAGCGACAGCGTGGCCCAAAATCCGATCATGCCGGTCAGCGCGGGAAAGAAGAAGCCCCAGAACTGGCCGGCCTTGGGTTGGCCGGCGTCGAACGCGGAAGGTTGCGAGAGGATCGGCCCGAAGCCACCGGCATTCCGCCACGCCCACCCCAGCAGCAGGAGGCCAAGGGCGATAAGGAGGGGTGCCTTGATGTTAAGCAGGAGGCGGATCGACTCGATGCCCTTGTAGATGACGAGCAGGTTGATGCCCCAGAAAAACAGAAAGCAGGCGAACTCCGGGGCGGAAATGCCAAGCACCTTCGTGGTAGCTGCCGTGGCAAGTTGTGGAAGAAAGACGGCCAAAATCTTGAAGATGGCCTCGCCACCGATGTACGTCTGGATGCCGAACCAGCCGCAGGCCACGAGCGCGCGCAGCACGGCCGGCACATTCGCGCCGACGGTTCCAAACGAAGCGCGACAGAAAACGGGGAAGGGTATGCCGTACTTCGTGCCGGCATGGGCGTTGAGCACCATTGGCACCAGCACAATGAGATTGCCGAGGAAGATCGTCAGCACCGCCTGCCACCAGTTCATCCCGCCGCCGATGAGCGACGAAGCGAGCATGTAAGTGGGTATGCACGCCGACATCGAGACCCACAGCGCGGCGAAACTGAGCAAGCCCCACCTGCGGCCCGCCGCCGGCACCGGGGCCAGGTCCTCATTGTAGAGGTGGCTGGTGGCGATGTCGGCTTCGACATCCGGGGCGTTCTCCCGCAGGCCTTCGGAAGTGGACATCAGAAGTGGCTCGGCTTCCGCTGCAGGAACTGCCCGCGACCGAGCGTGCCCATGAACTTGCCATCGCGCGCGGCGACCTGGCCGCGCACCGTGACAATGCTGGCGCGCCCTTCGAGCTTCCAGCCCTCGAATGCACTGTAGTCTACGTTCATGGACTGGGTCTTGGCGGAGATCGTGCCCCGATAGTCGGGATCGAAAATCACCAGGTCGGCATCGGCGCCGGGCTGGATGGCGCCTTTCTTTGGGAACAGGTCGAACAATTTTGCGACTTGGGTGCTGGCGACATTGACGAACGTATGCAGGTCGATCTTGCCGGTGCGGACACCATGGGTGTAGAGCAGGTTGATGCGCTCCTCGAGCGAGGGAATCCCGTTGGGAATCTTGGTGAAGTCGGCCTTGCCCATCGGTTTTTGCTTCTCGAAGTCAAAGGGAGCGTGGTCGGTGGCGACAGTTTGAATCAAGCCGTCGCGGAGGCCGTTCCACAGGACAGATTGGTTGCGGACGTCGCGCAGCGGCGGGGACATCACGTACTTCGCGCCCTCGAAGTCTGGTTTTTCGGCGTAGGTCTTGTCGAGGGTCAGGTATTGGATGAGGGTCTCGACCGCGACACGCACGCCGCGCTGGCGGGCGGCAATCGCGGTGCTGAGCGCCTCCTTGCAGCTGAGGTGGACGATATAGGTGGCGGCGCCGGTCAGTTCGGCGAAGGTCATGAGGTGGTGCACCCCCTCGGCCTCGACCGCGGGCGGGCGGCTCTCGTGGTGCTGGCCGGGATCCGTCTTGCCGGCGGCGAGCAATTCTTTGCACCGCTCGGCGACCAGCGTCTCGTTCTCGCAATGGGCCGTGACAATCACTCCGAGTTCCTTCGCGAGCTTGAGTGTTCGATAGAGCTCCGTGTCGTCCACGCCGAACGCGCCCTTGTAGGCGAGGAAGATCTTAAAGGAGGAAATGCCACGCCGGACAATTTCCCGTAGCTGAGCCTCGGTGCCATCGACAAACTTGGTCACGCCCATGTGGAACGTGAAATCGCACGCGCTCTTGCCGACCGCCTGGCTCATCCACAGCTCGAAGCTCTTCAGGGCGTCGTCGGCGCGCGACGGGCAGCACATCTCGATCAATGTCGTGGTCCCGCCGACCAGCGCGGCCTTGGACCCGGTTTCGTAGGTGTCCTTCGAGAACGTGCCCATGAACGGCAGGTAAATGTGCACGTGCGGGTCAATGAACCCCGGGAAGATATATTTGCCCTTGGCATCGATGACCTCGCCGCCCGCCGGCGCCGCGATATTCTTGTCGATCCTCGTGATCGTTTCGCCCTCGCAGTAGATATCTGCCACGTAGCGGGAATCAGCCGTCACGATTTCGCCATTCTTGATGAGGAGGCTCATGGTTATGTTTTACAGGAGGATCGGTGCGAACGGAGGGTGGTAGGGTTTCTCGGTGTCCTCCGTTACCTCCAGTCAGGATCCAGGGATTATTTCTTCCACACGTCGCCGACATCGCCGCCGAACCAGCGGGACGAGACGACCTTTTGCTGGGTGTAGAATTGGACGCTTTCCTTTCCCTGGATGTGGAGGTCACCGTAGAAAGAGTCGTCCCAGCCGGTGAACGGGAACATCGCCATCGTGGCGGGGACGCCGACATTGACGCCCACCATGCCGGCCTTGACGCGCATCGTGAACTCGCGGGCGGCGCGGCCGTTGCTTGTGAAGATGGCCGCGCCGTTGCCGAAGGCCGATTTGTTCGCCTGCTCGATGGCCGCGTCGAGGTCGTCCATGCGCATGACATTCAGCACCGGGCCGAAGACCTCCTCGCGGGCCAGGGTCATGTTGTTCTGCACGCCATCCACGACGGTGGCACCCAGGTAGAAGCCTTTGGGCGCGTCGGGGATCTTCACGCCGCGGCCATCGGCGATGACCTTGGCGCCTTCCTTCTCGCCGCTGGCGACAAGACTGAGCACCCGGTCGCGATGGGCGGCGGTGATGACCGGCCCCATGTCGGGCTGGGCCGGGCGGTCGGTGGGACCCACCTTGATGGCATTGGCGGCCTTGACGAGTTCGGGCAAAACACGTTCCGCCGCGGCGCCGACCGTCAATGCGGTCGAACCGGCCATGCAGCGCTCCCCGGCGCAGCCGAATGCGGCCGTGGCGAGGTTTTCAACCGTCTTGCCCACGTCTGCATCGGGCATGACCACGATGTAGTTCTTGGCGCCGCCGTTGGCCTGCACGCGTTTGCCGTGCTTTGTGCCAGTGTCCCAGATGTATTTCGCGATGGGAGTGGAACCCACGAAGGAAATCGCCCGCACTTTCGGGTGGGTGAGCAGCGCATCGACCGCCGGACGGCCCCCATGCACGATGTTGAACACGCCCTTGGGACAACCGGCCTGCTCGAGGAGCTGGCCGAGCAAGACGGCGCTCAGTGGCACCTTTTCGCTCGGCTTCAGGACGAACGTGTTGCCGCAGGCGATGGCCGTCGGGTACATCCAGAGCGGAACCATCGCCGGGAAGTTGAACGGCGTGATGCCCACGCAGACGCCCAGCGGCATGTTGATCGTGTCGCAGTCCACGCCCCGCGCGATGTTCTTCAGCGAGTCGCCGAACAGCAGCGTGGGAATGCCGCAGGCATATTCGATGTTTTCCAAGCCGCGAAAAACGGAGCCGCGGGCCTCGGCGTGGGTTTTGCCATGCTCCCGGGAGACGGTCCGGCAGAGCTGGTCGAAGTTGGCTTCGACGAGTTGCCGATACTTGAAGAACACCCGTGCCCGCTCCACCGGCGGCGTGTCGCGCCAGCCCGGGAAGGCGGCATGCGCGGCCTCGACCGCCGCATTCACCTCATCGGCGCCGCCGGCCGGACACTCGGCTATGACGTCACCCGTGGACGGATTGTAGACGGGTGTGCCGCCGATCTTGGGCGTGGACCACTCGCCGTTGATGAGTTGGGGACAGGGAGTGAGGGAGGACGTGGCGGATGACATAGGACGGGTGATCAATGGAGTTTTCAGGAGTGAAACGTCATGTCTGGTCCGGAAAATGCGCCATCGCGAGACGAAGAACGGTATAGCGTAAAGGCTCCCCGGGACGGATCTCGCTAAGGCGTCAGGCCCGTCGAAGGTTTCCAGTCCTTGTCTTTGAACTCAATCAACTGGCAGGCGGCATTCTTGCCGTTGAGGTTCTCGACGATGTGCGTGACCGCGGGTTCCCAACCGACCTCGCCCGCCTTGGCGTCGACGATCTCCTCCTTTCCGTCCGGTGCGACGATGCGGAGCTTGGCGTCGGTGAGCATGATGTACAGGTGGGCGGGATGATAGTGCATCCCCAACCCGCAGACGTTTCTTCCGGCATTGGTGTGATACTCGAGGACACGCGTCCGTTCGTTCTCAAACAGGATCCTGGATTCTTCCGGCGGAACGGGCTTTGGCGGCGGGGTGGCGGCGATGGCCCCCGTGGACACCAACGCAGGGGCGAGCATGGCCAAAGGCAGAAGTCGGCTCATGGCGTCATCCCTTGGACAGGGCGTCGGATTGCTTCACGAATTCGTCGCCGGACCACTCCCCGTCGCTCTTGACGACCTTGGACGCCGCGGCGGCCTTCTGGGCGGCCTTGCGCTCGGTCTGGCGCTTCACGAGGTCGGCGTGGGTGGTGAAGTAGGGGAGGCTCTTGCCTTTGAAATCGGCGAGGGTCTCGAACTTGTGCTTGGCCATGAATGAGAGGAGCTCCTCCTGCATCGGCTTCACGCATTCGTAGCCGAACTTCATCACGCCCGTGCAGACCTGGACGGTGTCCGAGCCCAGCAGGATGAACTGCGCGGCGTCGTAACCGCTTTCGATGCCGCCAAGGCCGGACAGGGAACGGTCCGGGAATTCCGCGCGGATCATCGTGGCAAGTTCCATCACCATGCGAAGGGCAATGGGTTTGACCGCCTTCGAGGAGTAGCCGCCGGGCGTCGTGTAACCTTCCACGCACGGGTCGGGCCGGAGGGTGTCGAGGTTGATGCTGGTGACGCTGCGGATCGTGTTAATGGCACTGAGACCCGTGGCGCCGCCCCGCAACGCGGCCCGGCCGGGCTCCTCAATGTGCGTGATATTCGGCGTCATTTTTGCCCAGACCGGCTTTTTCGTGGCCTTGGCGACCCAGCCGCAGACCTCCTCGAGGATGTCGGGATCCTGGCCCATTGCGGCACCCATCTTGCGCTCTGGCAGGCCGTGCGGGCAGGAGAAGTTGAGTTCGAAGGCGTCGACGCCCGCGGCTTCGCAGCGCTGCACGAGTTCGGTCCAGGCATCCTTGTTGTACTCCTCCATGATCGATGCGATCAACGCGCCGGGTGGCTGCGCGTCCTTGCAGCGCTTGAATTCGTCCTCCCAGAGCTTGAACGGCCGGTCGCTGATCAGTTCGATGTTCTCCCAGCCGATGACTTCGCCGTCGTTCGCCAGGAGCTTGGCGTAGCGCGGGGAGACATTGACGACCTTGGAGGCGTCGAGGCTGACGGTTTTGGCGATAACTGCGCCCCAGCCTTCCTTGAAGGCCCGGTTGATGACGCTAAGGTTGGTTCCAGGGGGACCCGATCCGATGACAAAGGGATTGGGTAATTTCAGGCCGTCGACGACTGTGGCGAGCGTAGGCATGGGCGTGGGGGATTGAGGCGACGCATCCGGCTCGGCGCAATGCCAGGCAGCACGTGGGAAGTCAGTCAACTCGGCCGGCTATTCCCAGGGCCGCGACGCGGGCGCCTGCAGGAATGTGGTGTGGGTGATTTGGTGGATTGAATACATCGCAGAAGAGGCTAATTTCCAAGCAGAAATCAGGCCGGCTACGGGCCCGGAAAGCGCGTTGGGTTCAACGCGCTCCACCTTCAACCATATGCTCAACCCCCAACGCACCATCGCCGAACTCAAGGAACTGCGCGCGCTGACCGGCGACGACAACGGGGCGCAGCGGGTGGCCTTCACGCCCATATGGGTGAAGACGCGGGCTTGGCTGAATGAAAAGCTGGCCGGCCTGCCGCTCGAGACGCACACCGACGCGGCGGGCAATTTTTGGGCGACGCTGCCGGGTGCGAGTCCGAAGGCCCTCTTGATTGGCGGCCACATGGACTCGGTGCCGAACGGCGGCTGGCTCGACGGCTGCCTGAATGTCCTGGCCGGCGTCGAGATCCTGCGTCGGATCAACGAGCAGTACGCGGGCCGTCCGCCGGTGACGGTGCGGCTGGTGGATTGGGCGGACGAAGAGGGCGCGCGCTTCGGCAAGAGTTTGTTTGGGTCGTCGGCTTGCTCGGGCAAGCTCGACATGGCAGAGGCGCGGGGCCTGAAGGACAAACAGGGTATCGCGCTGCCGGAAGCGCTTAAGGCGGTTGGGATCGACTTCGAGAAGGTGAAGGACAGCGGCGTCGAACTGAAAAACGCCGCGGCCTACCTCGAGTTGCATATCGAACAGGGCCCCGTCCTGCTGGACCTGGACCTGCCGCTGGGCGCAGTGCTGGGCACCTTCGGCGTGGAGCGCCACGCGATCACTTTCCACGGCCAGGCGGCGCATTCGGGCAGCACGCCCATGAACCGCCGCAAGGACGCCTTCCTCGCCGCGGCGAAAATGAGCGCGGAAAGCTACGAGATTGCCCGCCGCAGCGGGAACGGCGTGTGCACCATTGGTTCGTGCACGACCAAGCCGGGCATCGTCACGAGTGTCGTGGAGGAATGCCGGATCACTTTGGACCAGCGCCACCTCGACGCGACCAAGCTCGCCCAGATGCTCAAGGAGGCGAAGGACGCCAGCGAACAATTCGCCCTGGAGGGCAATGTCCGTGTCACGTGGGACCGCATCTGGCGGATCGAGCCGCGTCCGTTTCACCCGGACCTGATCGAGTTGTGCGACGCGGCCATCAAGGAAACGGTGCCGCAGTCGCACCGCCTGCCGTCAGGCCCCTTGCATGATGCCGCCGAGACCTGCGGGGCGGGCGTGCCGACGGTGATGATGTTTGTCCAGAGCCTGCACGGCATCAGCCACAACAAGATCGAGGACACGAAGGAGGAACACCTCGCGCTGTGCGTTACCGCCTTCGACAAGCTGGCCAGCAAGGCGATGGCGTGGGTTCAGAAAGGTGGAACTCACTGACTCCCGCGCGCCTCAGAGCCCGCGAAGCGCCCTGGGCTGAGGTCGCTCGACCTTGAGCCGGGTCAACCCGCGAAAAACTTCTGGATGCGCTGCAGGGACTTCACCAAGCGATCGATCTCCTCCTCGGTGTTGTAGAGGTAGAAGCTGGCGCGGGTCGTGCTGGTCAGACCGAGTTTGCGCATGAGCGGTTGGTTACAGTGGTGGCCGCCGCGCAGGGCGATGCCGTCCTCGTCGGCGAAGGTGACGACGTCATGGGCGTGGACGCCCTCAAAGGCGAAGCTCACGAGCCCGCTGCGTTCGGCCCCGGCACGCGGGCCGATGATGCGGATGCCGGGCAGGACGGAGAGTCTTTTCATGGCGACTTGCACCAGCGCGGCGTCATGCGCAGCGATTTGGTCGCGGCCGAGGGCATCGAGATAGTCGCAGGCCGCCGCGAGGCCGATGGCGTCGGCGACGTTCGGCGTGCCGGCCTCGAAGCGCTCGGGCGCGGGTTTCCACGTGGCATCCTCGTAGGTGACACTGACGACGATGCCGCCGCCGGTTTCGTCAGGCGCGAGCTTCTCCAGCAGCTCCCGGCGCCCATAAAGCACCCCAATGCCGGTCGGCCCGCACATCTTGTGGCCGGAGAAGGCGAGGAAGTCGCAGCCGATGGCTCGCACATCGAGCGGCACGTGGCCGATTGACTGGGCGGCATCGATCACGGTGACCGCACCGACCGCCCGGGCGCGGCGGCAGAGCTCGGCCACCGGATTGATGGTGCCGAGGGTGTTGGAGATGTGGGTGAAAGCGAAGAGCTTCACCTGTGGCGTGAGGAGCTTGTCCAACGCGGCCAGGTCGGGCCCGCCTTCGCCATCGACGCCGAGCAGGGGGACAAATTTTAGCGTGGCGCCGGCGGCCCGGGCGGCCTGCTGCCAGGGGATGAGATTCGAATGGTGCTCGAACTCGGTGGTGAGCACGACATCGCCGGGCTTGAGGTGGGCGTGCCCCCAGCTTCGCGCGACAACATTGATGCCTTCCGTCGTGCCGCGGGTAAAAATGACCTCGGCAGGATCGGTCGCGTTGATGAACTTCGCCACCCGCGCGCGGGCACCCTCGTAGGCATCGGTCGCGCGCATCGACAGCGCATGCAGGCCGCGGTGGACGTTGCTGTTGTCGCGCTCGTAGTAACGCACCAGCGCGTCGATCACCGCGCGCGGCTTCTGTGACGTGGCGCCGTTGTCGAGGTAGACGAGCGGCTTGCCATTCACCTGCTGGTGCAGGATCGGGAAGTCGGCGCGGACATTGTTCCAGGAAGGGTTCATCATCGTTCTCGTAATCCTAATCGTTCTCGTTCTCTCGCGTCATGATCCCGGGGATTGAGATTACGATAACGAGAAAGAGAACGATTCATCAGTCCTTGTGGGTTTCCGTCGTCGCCGTGGCGTCATCGCCCTTGAGGGCATTGAGGGCCGCATGCCAGCCGAGCGTCGCGCACTTGATGCGGGCAGGGAATTGGTGAACTCCGGCGAGAGCGGCGAGGTCGGACAGGTTGCCTTCGTCCACCTGGCCGGTGGTGACGAGCTTATGCACGTCGTCGTAAATGGCCTTGGCCTCGGGGGCGGTTTTTCCCTTCAGGTTGAGGGTCATCAGGGACGCGCTGGCCTGGGAAATGGCACAGCCCGAACCCTCAAAGGAAATGTCGCCGATGCGATCGCCATCTAACCGGAGGTAAACCGTGCATTGGTCTCCACACGAAGGGTTTTCGCCATGCGCCACGCGGTTCGCCGTGGGCAGCTTGCCGCGATTGCGCGGTCGGCGATTGTGGTCCAGGATGACGGATTGATAGAGGTCGGTGAGATCTTGCATCGGCCGGAAACGTGAACGGCAGAGGCTACGTCGGGCGCGCCTTTTGGCAAACAGTGTTTGGGGACGCGAGCTACTGTATCGGGGGTGGAATCCGGCCTCTGGACGGATGGTTCTGGCAGAACGGGTCCCCAGGCCGCGTTCCACCTACGAACCCGGCACGGGCGGAACGCTCAAGCCGGTCGGCGGGGGTACCACCTCGAGAACTTTGGCAATGAGTTTGCGGACCCGCACCACGCCCACGATGCGCCGGCTGGTTTTGTCCTCCACGACAGGCAGCGTCTTGAAGCCATGCTCGCGGAATGCCGACGCCGCGATCAGGGCGCTGTCGGTGGCGGCGAGCACCGCGGGCTCCTTCTTCATGAACTCGGCCAGCGGGGTTTCGGGCTTCACGCCGCTGCTTTGCGCGCGGAGCAGGTCGGTCAGGGTAATGAGTCCTTCCAGGCGGGCACCGTCGGGTGAGACGAAGAAGAAGTCAGGCGGATGGCGGGCAAACTGGTGCGACACGGCGTAGAGCGTGTCGTCCGGCCGGAGCAGCGGGACGGGGGCCGGATCGATAAAATCCGCCAGCTTGAACTGGCGTAGGGCGGCGAGCACGGCTGGGCGTTCCTGCCAGACCGCGCCGGAGCGCCGCGTGATGGCGGCGGTGAGTGCGGCGCGGAGCGGCGCGAGCGACTTGGAGATGGTGGTGAAAACGTTTCGGCCCATGACCACGACCTCGACCGGGGTCTTCGCGCGGACGGACGCGGCGCGCGGCTGGCGGTTGAGCAGGGCCTGCTCACCAAAGAAATTACCGGCACCGAGGGTGGCGATGACTTCGCCTTCGGGCTTCTCCGGGGAACTGCGCACGATGTCGACCTCACCCTGCTCGATCACGTAGAATCCCGACGGCGGCTCCCCCTGCCGGATGATGTAGTCACCGGGCTCGAAGTGGGCATGCGTGACGCGCTCGGTGACGTCGGTCTTGATGCAGCTCAGGTCGCGGGGGAAGACGAGCAGCCAGGCCCAGTCGAAGCCCACCTGCATGCGCCGCGACCACGACGGAAGCTTGAAGAGGTAAACCCCGCGCCAGGTAAACCACGCGAGGAACCCCGAAAGTTTCACCCCCAGCATCTCGGCCACGGCGCTGTGTCCGCCGATGGAGCAGAGTTGGCCGAGGACCTTGAACGAAAACGGTCGCGTCGCCTCGCCGGCGAGCACGCGCACGATGTTATGGGCGCACTGCCGCCCCTGTCGCTCCGCAAACTGGCCGGTCGGGGGCGACGGCTGGCCGTCGTGCGCGTTCAGGATATTGGCGCAATCGCCAATGGCCCAGGCGTTGGCGCGGCCGCGCAGGCGCATGTCAGCCTCGGTGAGGAGGCGACCCTTTTCCTTGGGTGTTTCCAGGCGCTCCACCACGGGCGCGGTGGTGCTGCCGATGGTGCAGACGATGGTACCACCGCGGACAAAACCGTCCTTGAGTCCGACGCCCTCCCCGGTGGCGAGCATCACGCGGGCATTGAGCCGCATGGTGACACCCGCTTTTTCCATCTTGATCCGTGCGAACTCGCGCAGCGAGGGGCTGATTTCGGGCAGCAGCTGGTCACGCGAATGGATCAGGGTCACGTTGATGTCATCCTCGCGGATGTTGGAAAAGAAACGCACGCTGGAACGGACGAGGTCGTTGATCTCGCCGGCGGTTTCAACGCCGCTGTAGCCGCCGCCGACCACGATGAACGAAAGATACCAGCGCCGTTTTTCCGGATCGTCGCAGACCTCGGCCTTTTCCATCCGCGAGAGGATGTGGGTGCGCAGGACCGCCGCATCGCCGACCGTCTTGAGGGGGAAGGCATGGTCGGCCATCCCCGGAACCACGTTCAGGTTGGAGATGTTGCCGCAGGCCAGCACGACGTGGTCGTAGTCGAGCTGGCGGGGCTGGCCGTCGTGGCCTTCAAACTCGATGCGATTGCCCGCGAGGTCGACGCCCTTGACCTCCTCGGTGCGGCATTGGACCCCGGGGAGAAGCTGGCGCAGCGGCACGATCACGTCGTCAAGGCTCAGCGAGGAGCCGACCGCATCGGCCAGCAACGGGCTGAAGACGAGGTGGTTCTCCTTGTTGAACAGGATCAGTTCCGCGTCTCCCGAGCGGAGCTGGCCGCGCAGGACTTGGGCGCACTTCACGCCGCCGAAGCCCCCCCCGATGATGACAATGCGTTTAGCGGGCATGGATGCGATGGGAGACAGTGTCGCAGAACCTTATTCCCATGGCAATAAGCCGTTCGGGTTATCTGCTGCCAGCCGAGGCGTGACACGGCCTTCGTTCACCCTCAAGTTGGCGGACGATGAGGTTTCCGGAGGAGGATTACGCGAAGCAATTGCACGAGGTCTTGGAGGTCCAGGTGGTGTGTCGGGCGACGCCGTTTCGTTTCGCGTTGGTGGGGGCCGGGGTGCACTGGCGGTGCCAGGGCGTATTCGCGGACCGTGAGGTGGTAATCCACTGCTTCGATGTGAAGAACGCGCCGGAATACTATGCCGAGTTCCGGCGCGGTGGCTGGACGGAGGCCACAGCGCGAACACCGGGACGACACGAGATGGTGGCAGCCGCGTTTGACTGGCTTGGGGGACGGACTGTCATGGAACTTCGTTCGGAATATCCCATCATTGATGGGCAACTTAGGGCATTGGAGCAAATTGAAGCCTCCCTGCTAGAGGTCGTCCCAAATCTCGCCGGTTTCTCCCGCTGGGTGCAGCCGCTCATCAATGATCTCCACGAATTGTGGTTCGAAAAGGAGGACCGCGACGTGAAAGTCAGTTTTTGGGGCAAGAGTCCGGCGGCGGATTTTACCTTTCGGTGGGATCAATGCGTGATGGCCAAGATCCGGTCAGACGACCTGCCCATGATCGCCCGCGCCCTCGAGGGTTGGTTGGTGGAGCACGCGGCACCCGACGAAATGCGGCGTCGGTTTCCGTCGATACCTATCAGCAAAGTGGCGGATTTCTATGCTGCCGGGCAGCCCATTGAGGGCGAATTCCTCGAGAGCTGGGACCGGATCGAGAAGTTTTTTGCCGAAAACAGCTGGCCGGGGCGGCAAAATGCGATGGGGTTGGTGACGGCGATGCGGCAAGCGGGGTACGACCGAAAACTCCGGGCTGGGCAGTCGATGTTGACGCTGATGGTTTCGCGGTCTCGCCGCCATGGCTTGCGCGCCGGGCACCCGTGCATTCAGTTCTTTTTTTCCGTTGGTGGAATCAGGATGGTCCCCGAGCTGGACGGCGAGCGGGAGCTGCAACTCCCGATTCCGGCGCTGAATCCGTCCGCCATCGCGTTGCTGGATCGGCTCGCCGCCCGCCCGGTCGAGTAGTTTCAGGTTTTTGGTGGGTCAGCATTGCCCGAACGCCTTTCAAGGCATTCGCATCTGATGGCCGTCGTGGTCACCCGCGCCTGGTCCCATATCGAACGTCTTCCCACTCCAAGGCTTCGAGGCCCTGCTTCGAACTCGATATGCTTGGCGAAGCATGGCGGAGAGGGAGGGATTCGAACCCTCGGTAGGTTTCCCTACGCCCGCTTTCCAAGCGGGTACTTTAAACCACTCAGCCACCTCTCCGTGACTCAAATGAGGGTCAAATAAAGGGATGCCCATTAGCTGCGGTCAACGGAAATTCCTGTCGGGGTAATTTCGGGTCACAAACCGGGTTTTGTAAACAAATCCTCCTTGCCGGGTGGGGGTGGGGTGGTAGCGTGCCTTGAATTTTTTCCCATGGGCACGGCCAATCCGGAAATCACCTATAACAGCAAGATCGAGGGCGATATCGTCGTCACGAAGGCCGATGCCGCGATCAACTGGGTGCGAAACAACTCCATGTGGCCCATGCCGATGGGCTTGGCCTGCTGCGCCATCGAGTTGATGGCGGTGGCCGCCAGTCGCTTCGATATCGCCCGGTTCGGGGCCGAGGTCATGCGTTTCTCCCCGCGCCAGGCTGACTGCATGATCGTCGCGGGCACAGTCACCTACAAAATGGCCCCCATCGTCCGCCGCATATACGACCAGATGGCCGCCCCCAAGTGGGTTATTGCCATGGGCGCCTGCGCCAGTTCGGGTGGCATGTATCGCAGCTACGCCACCTTGCAGGGCGTGGATCGCATCGTTCCTGTCGACGTCTATGTCAGCGGCTGTCCGCCGCGCCCCGAGGCGCTGCTCGACGCGCTTTTGAAGCTCCAGGACAAGGTCAAACGCGAGCGCTCGGCCTCGAAGCTCCTCAGCGCCTGAGCCGCCGCCACCGCGCATGACCACCGACGTCGATATCGCGACCGCCGTTAGCCAGCAATTCCCCTCGGTCACGCCCCGGGCCAGCCTTGATTGCCCGGCATTCAATGTTCCCGCCGCGGATGCGATTCCCGTGCTGCAGCACCTGCGTGACGCGCGCGGCTACGATTTCCTGATGGACGTGACCGCCATCGACTGGAGCGCCGAGCAGTCCCCGCGCTTCACCGTCGTCTGGCACCTCTATTCCAGCGCCAAACACGCCTACGTCCGCCTCGCCGCCAATTGCGCCAGTGACCAGGACCCGGTCATGCCAACCGCCACCGGCCTGTGGCCCGGCGCCGGATGGCACGAACGCGAGACGTACGACATGTTCGGAATCAAGTTCACCGGCCACCCCGACCTGCGACGCATCCTGATGTGGGACGCGTATCCTTACTTCCCGCTGCGGAAGGAATTTCCCCTGGCGGGGCTGCCCACCGCACTGTCGGACGCCGACATCACCGAGGAAACCAAGACGGGTGTCATCTCCGCCCCGATGGTCGGCGGCCCCTTCGTCGCCACGCCGGGCGAGCCCATGAGCGACGCCGAGCCGCGCGCGAAGGACGAGGAGTGGAGTGAACAAAGGCCGAAGGACTGAAGAACTGAACGGCTGAATGAACAACCGCTACATCGCCTCCGCGGCTCAACTTGAATGGCTCGGCCTTTCAGTCTTACCGGCATTCAGCCCTTTCCTCTGATGCCCACCGACTTTTCATTTCCCGATGCCGCCGCGAAGGCCGCCGGCGCCAACCTGCCGAAGGAATTCGAACCGGAAAAGATGTCGCTGTCGATGGGACCGTCGCACCCGTCCACCCACGGCGTGCTGCGCATCCAGTTCGAGCTCGACGGCGAGATGGTGACCAAGGCCGACCCGATTGTCGGCTACCTGCATCGCGGCGACGAGAAGATTGCCGAGAACATGACTTACAACCAGTTCGTGCCCTACACGGACCGGCTCGATTACCTCGCCCCCCTCGCGAACAACGCCATCTACGCCCACGCGGTCGAGCAGCTTGCCGGCCTGAAGGTGCCGGACCGCCTCAATGCGATCCGCGTCGTGACCTCCGAGATGGCGCGTGTTTCCGCCCATTTGATGGGTTTGGGCGCGTACGGCATCGATGTCGGCGCGTGGTCGGTATTCATGTATTGCTTCGAGGAGCGCGAGAAACTCTACCGCCTGTTCGAAAAGCTCACGGGGGCGCGCTTCACCACCAGCTACAGCCGGGTCGGCGGTGTCTCGCGTGATTTGCCGGCGGGCTGGCTCGAGGAAGTGGATGCGTTCTGCAAGCAGTTCCTCCCGATCCTCGAGGAGATCCTCGGCCTGCTCTCGCGCAACAAGATCTTCCTCGACCGCACGGTGGACATCGGCGTCATTTCGCGCGCCGACGCCATTGCCTACGGCCTGTCCGGGCCAAACCTCCGTGGTTCCGGCGTGCCGAACGACCTGCGCAAGGACCGGCCGTATTGGGGTTACGAACAGTACCAGTTTGACGTTCCCGTTGGCGCCAAGGGCGACTGTTACGACCGCTATCTCTGCCGCGGCGAGGAGATGAAGCAGTCGATCAGCATCATCCAGCAGTGTGTCGCCAAGTTCCCGGGTGGCGACTGGTACGCGCGGGACGCGCGCAGGATCTTTGCCCCCCCGAAGGACAAGATCCTCACGTCGATGGAGGAGCTCATCAACAATTTCATGATCGTGACCGAGGGCCCGCAGATGCCGGCGGGCGAGGTCTATTTCGAGGGCGAGGCGCCGAAGGGCCTGCTCGGTTTCTACATCGTCAGCAAGGGCGGCGGCGTGCCGTACCGCATGAAGATCCGCAGCCCGTCGTTCTGCAACCTGTCGATCCTTTCCAAACTGTGCGTTGGCAACCTGGTGTCCGACGTCGTCTCGATCCTCGGCTCGCTCGACTTCGTCATGGGCGAGTGCGACCGGTGATTTTCGTCGATGAATCTCAAACCCGAAACGCTCAAAAAGATCGACGAGGTGATCACCCATTACCCGGTGAAGCGCAGCGCCACGCTGCCGCTGCTGCACCTCATCCAGGAGGACGTGGGCTGGATCTCGACGGAGGCCATCGAGTGGATCGCCGCCAAGCTCGAGCTGCCCCCGATCAACGTCTATGAGGTCGTGACCTTTTACCCGATGTTCCGGCAGAAGCCGATCGGCCGCCGGCACATCAAGGTCTGCCGCACGCTCTCCTGCGCCCTCGTCGGGGGCTACAAGGTCTGCGAGAAGTTCGAACAGGAGTTCGGCTGCCATCGCGGCGAGGTTTCCGCCGACGGCGAGGTGACGATCGATTTCGTCGAGTGCCTCGCGAGTTGCGGCACCGGGCCGGTGGTCATGATCGACGACGACCTGCATGAGAAGGTCGACGAGGCGAAGGCCGGCGCCCTCAGCGAACGAATCCGCCAGGAGGCGCAGCGGAAATGACGAAGCATCGCATCAGGCACGTCCCGCCGCTCCGCTTTGGCATCGTCCTGGCGGTGATCAACGGCTTTGCGGGCATGATCCTGGCGCCGCTTTTCCTCATCACCCTGGGAATTGCCTTCTCGGCGACCGAGAATGGCGTGGTGATTGTCCCCAAGGTCTTCCCGGCGGTGCCGTGGTTCCTGGCGGGCGGGCTGGCGTTCTTCACGCCCGTCATCAACGCCGTCGGCGGATTCCTGGCCGGGGTCCTGATCGCCACCGTGTACAATTTCTCGGCCCGCTGGACCGGCGGGATCGAGATCGTCTTCGACGACCCCGCCTGATTTCCGCCATGCCCGCTCCGCAACAACGCCGCCTGATCTTCGCTCACATCGATGAGCCCGGCTACACCAAGGACATCGCCTGCTACCTGAAGCATGGCGGTTACGAGGTCATGAAACGGGCATTCCAGCGGAAGCCCGAGGAACTGATCGACGAGGTGAAGAAGTCCGGGCTGCGCGGCCGCGGCGGCGCGGGTTTCCCCTGCGGCGTCAAGTGGACGCTCGTCGACCGCAAGAGCGGCAAGCCGATTTACCTCATTGTCAACGCCGACGAGTCCGAGCCCGGCACTTTCAAGGACCGGTACATCATGCACCAGGATCCGCACCAGCTGATCGAGGGCACGATGATCTCCTGTTTCGCGAACAACGTGAAGCAGGCCTACATCTACATCCGCGGTGAGATGCCCCACGGCGCGCGGATCCTCGAGCAGGCCATCCAGGAGGCGCGGGAAAAGAACTTCGTCGGGAAGAACATCCTCGGGACGAATTACAGCTGCGACATCTTCGTGCATCGTGGCGCCGGCGCGTACATCTGCGGCGAGGAAACCGGCCTGATCGAGTCGCTCGAGGGCAAGCGCGCCAACCCGCGCATCAAGCCGCCTTTTTTCCCCGCGGTCCTGGGCCTCTACCAGTGCCCGACGATCGTGAACAACGTGGAGACGCTTTGCCATGTGAAGCACATCGTGGACATGGGCGGCGAGGCCTACACCAAGATCGGCACGCCCAACAACACCGGCACCCGCATTTACTGCGTGTCCGGCCACGTGCAGCGGCCCGGTTATTACGAATTCGAGTGCGGGAAGATCACGATGGGCCAGCTCCTGAACGAGGTTTGCGGCGGACCGCTGCCAGGGCGCACCTTCAAGGCCGTGATCCCGGGCGGCTCGTCGGCAAAGGTCATGCGCTTCGGCGAGCGTTACAAGGGCAAGCGCAAGGTCGGCGCCGAGATGGTCGACTACGACTGGGGTGTCGAGGATGTTCCTATGGACTTTGATTCACTCGGCATGATCGGCACGATGGGCGGCTCCGGCGGCGTCATCGTGATGGACGACACCGTCAACATGGTCGAGGCGCTGGCCAACATCAACGCGTTCTACTCCCACGAGAGTTGCGGGCAGTGCACACCCTGCCGCGAGGGCTCGTTGTGGATGAAAAAGATCACCACCCGGATGGTCCACGGCGACGCGCGCGAGGCGGACGCCACGCTGCTCAAGAACGTCGCCGACCAGATCCCGGGCCGCACGATCTGCGCGTTCGGCGAAGCCTGCTCGTGGCCGACCCAGAGCTTCATCGCGAAGTTCGGCGACGAGTTCAAGGGCTACGCCGAAGCCAAAAAAACCAAGGCCCCGGCCGAAACGCCGCTGATCTGATCTTAACCACCAATGGACACGAATAGACACGAATTGAATTTCGCATCGGTCAGCCTGTGGGCTCATTGGTGTCAATTCGTGTCCATTCGTGGTTTCTAAATGGCCATTTTCTGATGTCCGCTCCCGCCGCCAAACCCGCCGACCTCGTGACCGTCAACATTGACGGCAAGGAAATCGCCGTGCCCAAGGGCCTGAACGTGATCGAGGCCGCGAAGCTCGTTGGCGTGGAGATCCCGCACTATTGCTACCACCCGAAACTGAGCGTCGTGGGCAACTGCCGGATGTGCCTCATCGAAATGGGCATGCCCGCGGTGGATCCCGCCACCAAGGCGCCCGTCATCGACCCGGCCACCGGCAAGCAGAAGGTCAACTGGATCCCGCGCCCGCAGATCGGCTGCGGCACGAACGCCTCGCCCGGCCTCCACATCCGCACGAATTCACCGCTCGTGAAGGATTGCCGCGAAGGCGTGACGGAGATGCTGCTGATCAATCACCCGCTGGATTGCCCGATCTGCGACCAGGCCGGCGAATGCAAGCTGCAGGAACACTCCACGGCCTACGGACGCGGCTATTCCCGGTTCATCGAGCAGAAGAACGTGAAGCCGAAGCGCACGGAGCTCGGCCCCCGCGTCACCCTCGACGACGAGCGCTGCATCCTTTGCTCCCGCTGCATCCGGTTCTGCAAGGAGATCGCGAAGGACGACGTCCTCGGCTTCGTCGATCGCGGCAGCTACAGCACGCTCACCTGCTATCCGGGGAAGAACCTCGAGAACAACTACTCGCTCAACACGGTCGACATCTGCCCGGTCGGCGCCCTCACCAGCACCGATTTCCGGTTCAAGATGCGCGTCTGGTTCCTCAAGCAGACGCCCTCCATCGATCCCGAATCCTCCGTCGGCGCCAACACCGAGGTGTGGAGCCGCGAGGGCGTGATCTACCGCATCACGCCGCGCCGGAACGACGCCGTGAATGACACCTGGATGACCGATTCCGGCCGCCTGGCCTACAAGCAGGTTCGCGCGACGGACCGCCTCGTCGCTCCGACGATCGACGGCCATGCCACCGCGCCCGAAATGGCCTTGAAGGCTGCTTCCAGCCTGCTCAATGGCGGCGGCGTCGCGATCGTAGCCTCGGGCCGCAACAGCGTGGAGGAACAATTCCTTGTGCGGAAGCTGGCCGATGGCCTGAAGGTTTCCGCGCAACTCGTCAGCCGGGTGGGGCAGGGCGATCGCCTTCTCCTTTCCTCGGACCGGAATCCCAATGTCCGCGGCGCCCTCGTCACCGGGCTGATTTCCGCGCTGCCGACGCAGAGGCTCGCTGGCCTCGCCGCTGAGATCGACGCGGGCAAGGTGAAGACCGTGTTCTCGCTGGGCGAGGACCTTACCGCCGCCGGGCTCACGGTCGCGCAGCTGGCCAAGGTGGCGGTCATCTACCTCGGGACGCACAAGAACGCGACGAGTGACGCAGCCAAGGTGGTTTTCCCGGGCCTGACCATTTTCGAGAAGTCGGGCACTTTCGTGAACCAACAGTTCCGCCTGCAAAAATTCGCCAAGGCCGTGCCGGGGCCGGCGGGCGTCGTCGACGATCTGGTGACGCTCGCCACGCTCGCCTCGGGTGTCACGCGCGACGTCACCCCGACCGATCTCGGCGGGCTGTGGGCGCTGATGGCCGCGCAGGTCAAGGCGCTGGCCGGGCTGAGTTACGCCGCCCTGCCCGCCACCGGCCACCAACTCGATTCTTCCGCGTGGGCAGGGCTGCCTTTCTGCGAAGGCGAGACCCTCAAGTACAAACCCGCCGCCCTGCCCGTGGCCGCCAACGCATGACCGCGATCTTCGATTTCTGGGCCGGGCTTCACCCGCTTGTGCAAGGCCTCATCAAGGGCCTGGCGGTGATTGGCGTCATGTTCCCGATCGGCGGGGCCTGCTCGCTGGTGGAGCGCAAGGTGTCGGCCTGGATCCAAGGCCGCCCGGGCCCGAATCGCGCCCTGCCGCCCTGGCTGGCGTGGGTGCCGGGGATCGGGGTCCTGCAACGGCTCGGCCTGTTCCACCTCATGGCCGATGGCGCCAAGATGTTCCTGAAGGAGGATTCGCTGCCGGGACACGTGAACAAGTTCTACTTCCTGCTCGCGCCGGTGGTCGGGATGATCCCGGCGCTGACGACGGTGACGGTGGTGCCCTTTGGCGCCTATTTTGATTCCGCGGGAAAGCTGGTCCCGCTGGTCCTCGCCAACCTCGATGTCGGCATCCTCGCGGTTTTTGCCGTCAGCTCGCTTGGCGTTTACTCGCTGATTCTCGCCGGCTGGGCCTCGAATTCGAAATATCCCTTCCTCGGTGGGATCCGGGCCTCGGCGCAACTCATCTCGTACGAACTGGCGATGACGCTTTCGGTCGTTCCCGTCTTCCTGATGGTCAACGCGCCGGGTGGCACCGGCACGCTGAGCCTGACCGACGTCGTGCGCTTTCAGAGCGGCACGTGGCAGGGGCTGACCTCGGGGAGCCTGCACGGACTCTGGTTTATCTTCACCATGCCGGTGGCGGCGGTCGTCTTCCTGGTGTCGCTCTTCGCCGAAACCAACCGCCTGCCGTTCGACATGGCCGAGGGCGAGGCCGACCTCGTCGGCGGTTTCCATACGGAATACGGCTCGATGAAGTGGGGCCTGTTCTTCGTCGCCGAGTACTCGCACATGCTAATTGGCTCGGGCGTGTTCACGCTGCTGTTCCTCGGCGGCTGGAACCTGTTTCCGTTCATCCCGTTGTCGACCGTGATTGGCTGGCTGGCGCACCTTTCGCCCGTGCTGGCGCATCCGCTGGCCGTCGGACTGATCTCGATTGGCATCTTCATGACGAAGACGCTGATCTTCATGTTCGTGTTCATGTGGGTGCGCTGGACCGTTCCCCGTTTCCGCTATGACCAGGTGATGAAGCTCGGCTGGCAGAAGCTCCTGCCCCTCGCCATCGGCAACCTCATCGTCTACGCGATCCTGATCGCGGTTGTTCAAAAACCCGTTTCCTGAGCGCCATGGCCTACACCGTCGAACGCAAGCCCCTCACGCTCTCGGAGCGCTTCTACCTCCCGCAGATCCTGTCGGGGATGAAAGTGACCTTGAAGCACTTCTTCGCCCCGAAGGTGACGATGGAGTATCCCGAGGTTCGTCCCCCGATCCCGCCGGGCTACCGCGGGGTGCCCACGCTGGTGAAGGATCCCAACGGCCGCGAGAAGTGCGTTTCCTGCCAGCTCTGCGAATTCGTCTGTCCGCCCAAGGCCATCCGCATCACCCCCGGCGAAATTCCCGCGGACCAGTCGGAGCGCGCCCACGTGGAGAAGGGGCCGCAGGCCTTCGACATCGACATGTTGCGCTGCATCTACTGCGGCCTCTGCCAGGAAGTCTGCCCGGAGGAGGCGATTTTCCTCCAGAACCAGTATTCGATGACCGGCTACACCCGCGCCGAAATGGTCAACAACAAGGACCGCCTCTACGAACTCGGCGGCACGCTTCCCGACCAGCATTTCAAGTGGGACAAGAAGAAGGCCGCCGAGGTGCGCGGCAACGCCGCGCACTGAGCCATGGCTGACACCCTATTCATCATCCTCGCGGTCCTCACCGTCGTCTCGGCCCTGCTGGTCGTCGTCAACCGCAACGCCGTAAACGCCGCGATGTTCCTGATCGTCTCGCTGGTCGGTATGGCCGGGCTCTTCGTGCTGCTGGACGCGCCGATGCTGGCCTTCGTGCTGTTGTTGGTCTACGCGGGCGCGGTCGTCGCCCTGTTCCTGTTCATCATCATGCTGCTCGACACGACGCCGGGCGCGCAGAAGCCCTACAGCAAGGTGACGCTCGCCGCCTCGTTGCTGGGTGCGGGATTGATGATCGTGGGGATTTGCACGCTTTCGAACCGCGCCGTGCTGCCGCACGCCCCCGAGCAGGTGGCCGTGCCGACCCTCAAGAATTACGCCGAGCAGCTCTTCACCACCTACCTGCTGCCGGTGCAGGTCGTCGGCTTCATGCTCCTGATCGCGATGCTCGGTGTAATTGTGCTCAGCAAGAAGTTTGAAACGACGGAGGGCGCCAAATGATCCCGCTGCTCGCCGCCGCCACCTACGGTCTGCCGTCGTACCTCCTGCTGAGCGCCGTGCTGTTTGCCATTGGCTTCTTCGGCGTGCTGCTGCGCAAGAACACGCTCGTGATCTACATGTGCCTCGAGTTGATGCTGCTGGCCTCGACGCTCGCACTGGTGGCCTTCTCGCGCTTCAACGGCACGCTCGACGGCAGCGTTTTCGTCTTCTTCGTCCTTACCATCGCGGCGGCCGAGGTCGCCGTCGGCCTGGCCATCATCGTCGCGCTCTTCCGCCAGCGCCACACGATCCAGGTCGAGGAACTGAATCACTTGAAGCATTAAAGCATGAATTTCGGGCTGCTCCTACCCACCCCGGCGCTATGCGCCACTTCTCTCCAGAGGGGAGTTTTCGACTGCGCGCATCGCCGTTCCCCTCTCGAGAGGGGTGCCCGCAGGGCGGGGTGTGTGATTGGGTGCCCTCCGTCTTTGTCCGCGCCATGACCATGCTTCAGCACGCCATTGCCATCCTCCTCGTGCCGCTCTTCTCGGCGACGGTGATTGCGCTTTTCCTGCGCCGGCAAGGTGCCCTGGCGTCCTACGTCTCGGTGGCGGCGGCCGGTGCGGTGGCGGCAATCGCGATCATCTTGCTGCAGCACGGAGAGCGTTTTGAAAGACAGGTCGAGTGGCTGCGCTTCGGCGATTTTGCCATTTCCCTCGGCATCAAGTACGACGACCTCGCGGCGCTTATGCTCTTCGTCGTCGGCTTTGTGGGCTTCCTCATCCATGTGTTTTCGCTGGGCTACATGCACGACGACGCGGCCCGGGCGCGGTTCTTCGGCGGGTTGTCGATCTTCATGTTTTCGATGATCGGCATCGTCCTCGCGAACAACCTGTTCATGATTTTCATCTTCTGGGAGCTGGTGGGCTTCAGTTCCTGGCTGTTGATCAACCACTATCACCACAAGCAGTCGGCGGCCGATGCCTCGAAGAAGGCCTTCATCGTCAATCGCGTGGGCGACTTCGGGTTCCTGCTCGGCATCATCATGTGCTACTGGCTGAACCACACGGTCGAATTCACGGAGCTCGCGGACAAGGCCCCGAAAGGGGAGCTGGTGTACAGCACGTTGATCCCGCTGCTGTTGTTCTGCGGCGCGGTCGGCAAGTCGGCCCAGATGCCCCTGCAGGTGTGGCTGCCGGACGCGATGGAGGGCCCGACGCCCGTCTCCGCGCTCATCCACGCCGCCACAATGGTGGCCGCCGGTATCTACATGCTCTGTCGCGTCAACGTCCTGATGGTGGCCGATGCGTTGAATGTCATCATGTGGACCGGCACGATCACGGCGTTCTACGCCTCGCTCTGCGCCATCACCCAGCGCGACATCAAGAAGGTGCTGGCATACTCAACGCTCTCGCAACTCGGGTACATGGTGGCGGCGTTTGGGCTGGGGGCCCTCGCGATGGAGAACGGTGAACACCGACTGGCCATCGCCACCGGCGTTGGCGCCGCGATGTTTCACCTGACGACCCACGCCTTCTTCAAGGCGCTCATGTTCCTTGGCTCCGGCTCCGTCATCCACGGCTGCCATCACGAGCAGGACATCTTCAAGATGGGCGGGCTGCGGAAGAAGATGCCCATTACGTTTATCACGTTCTCGATCGGCGTCCTGGCCATCATCGGCATGCCCGGCTTCGCGGGTTTCTTCTCCAAGGATGCCATCCTCTATTTGGCGATGGAGAACAACAAGGTGGTGTTCGCCCTCCTGGCGCTCACCGCCGTCATCACGGCATTCTACATGGTCCGCGTGTGGAAGCTTACTTTTCTGGGCGAGGCTCGCTCGGATGATGCCAGCCACGCCCACGAGAGCGGCTTCGTCATGACGGTGCCATTGATCATCCTGGCGATCCTTTCGGTGGTTGGCGGGACCTGGTTCCTGCCCATCGGGCTCTATCCCAAGCTTGCTGGTTCCATTGCCGAATTGATCCCCGAGGCGCATGGCTCGGCTCACCTCACCATCCTGCTGGTGTCGCTCGCCGTTATGACGGTGGGGGCGGGTGCCGCGGCGCTCTTTTACAAGACTTCCGCCAACGACACCCTGGAGGAAAAGTCTCCCGGCTTGTTCCGCTTGCTCGGCCAGCTCAAGGAGTCCTTCGACAAACTATACGACTATTACGTGGCCAAGGTGCAGCAGCGCTTCGCGATGCTGTTGAACTTCCTCGAGCGGATCTTCCTCGCCGAGACGATCATCCAAGGCGCGGCCCGCGTCGTGGGTTTCATCGGCCTCGGGGCGCGGGCGCTCTACACCGGCAGCCTGCACGCCTACGTTTACTGGTTCCTGCTCGGGACCGCCGTCCTCTGGGCCTTTGCCGCCGGGGTGTTCAACTAACCTGCCTTTGATTCATGCCTGAGACCGCCCTCCTCCTGCAGCTTGCCATCGCCACCCCGCTCGTGTCGGCGCTCATCATTGCGCTCGGGCTGCCCAAGCGGTTTGCGACCAAGCTCGCGGCGGCCGCCTTCACGCTGCCGGCCCTGGCCGCGCTGGTGCTCTGGGCCAAATATCCCGCCGAGGGCGGCTCGCGCTACCATTATCTGAGCTCCCTGGACACCGGCCTGGCATCATTCGGCATCAGCCTGAAGCTCGGCCTCAATGGCATCGCGCTGCCCATGTTCCTGCTGGCGGCGATCGTCGGGATCGCCGCGGGACTCTACGCGCTGCGTTCGCAGGCGGAACGCCTCAAGACCTACCTCGTGCTCCTGCTCATCATGCACGGCGGTTTGCTGGGCGTATTCGCCTCGGTCGACATCTTCTTCTTCTATTTCTTCCACGAGCTGGCCCTGATTCCGACCTTTATCATGGTCGGCATCTGGGGCGGACGGGACCGCAACTACGCGGCGATGAAGATGACGATCTACCTCACGGTTGGCGCGATGCTGTCGCTGCTCGGCCTGATCGCGATCTACGTGAAGAGCGACGCGAACACCTTCGACCTGATCGAACTGAAGCGCGCGGTCGCAGCGCAGGGCATCGCGGCCGCGTCGCAGCAGAACATCTTCGGTCTCCTTTTGATTGGATTCGGCATTCTCGTCTCGCTCTGGCCGCTGCACACGTGGGCGCCGCTGGGCTACGGCGCCGCGCCGAGTTCGGCGGCCATGTTGCACGCCGGCGTGCTGAAGAAGTTCGGCCTCTATGGCCTCATCCAGATTGCCCTGCCGCTGTTGCCGGACGGGGCCGCCCAATGGGTCTGGAAACTCGCGTTGCTGGCGGCGATCGGCAACGTGCTGGTCATAGGTTTTGTCACCATGGCCCAGCGGGACCTGAAGCAGATGCTTGGTTACAGCTCGGTCATGCACATGGGCTATTGCTTCCTCGGCCTCGCGGCGCTGTCGACCATCGGCACCGGCGGCGTCGTGTTGCTGATGGTGGCCCACGGCCTGTCGGTGGCGCTGCTGTTCATGCTGGCGACCAGCATCCAGCTCCGCACGCACACCCTCGACATGTCGGATATGGGCGGCTTGGCGCAGAAGACGCCGGTCCTCGCCGCCTTCTTCGTTGCCGCCACCATGGCCAGCATCGGCCTGCCGGGTTTTGCGAATTTCTGGGGTGAGCTCACGGTCTTCGTGGCGTTGTGGAATTTCTCGAAATGGATCACCGCCGTCGCCATCGCGGGCGTGATCATTTCGGCCATCTACGGCCTGCGGGCCGCGGCCCGGGTTTTCTTCGGCCAGCCCACCAAGGCCCTGCAGGAGGTGACGACCGCGCATCCACCCGCCGACCTCGATTGGGCTGAGCGGCTGCCGGCGCTGATCCTGCTCGCGGCGCTCCTCTGCTTTGGCTTCTACCCCAAGGCGCTGTCCCTCCCCGTCGACCAGGCGCTGGCCCCGGCCCCGAAGTCGGTCGCCGCCGCCCCCGTGTCCTTCCAACGCTGATCTCCCATGTCACCGGAACTTCTCCATAACGTCGCGGCCTCCAACGAGTGGTGGGCCCTCACGCCGGAAATCATGGTGGCCTGCGCGGCGCTGGGCCTGCTCGTCCTGGAAATATTCACGCCCAGGGAAGACCACCGGTTCATTCCCCAGGTTGCGGTGATGGCGCTGCTATTTGCCCTGGCTGCGATCGTCCTGCGGTACGACCGGGTGGTGGATGGCGAAGAGTTGTTTGGCGGCCTGATCAAACTGAGTCCGCTCGGCCAGGTGGCACGGGTTTTCTTCCTGCTGTCGTCGCTGTTGGTGTGTTTTCTCGGCTCGATCTGCCTGCCGCGCACCCGGCTGCCGCGGGTCGAGTTCTACCATATCGTGCTGGTGGTGACGGCGGCGCTTATGCTCCTGGCCCAAAGCAACCATTTCGTGATGTTCTTTGTCGCGCTGGAGACGGTGACGGTGGGATTCTACATTCTCGTCAGTTACTTTCGGGACCATCCGCTCACACTGGAGGCCGGCCTGAAATACCTGGTCCTGGGCGCCCTCAGCTCGGCCATCATGCTTTTCGGCATTGTGCTGCTCTACGGCGCGGTTGGCCGGGTGGAGATCGACGGCGTGGTGCACACGGGTTTCGAGTACGGCACCGTGGCGAACTTCCTGCGCGAGAATCCCGACAACTTCCTCGGGATCGCGGGTACGCTTCTCGTGATCGGCGGCGTGGCCTTTAAGATCGGCGCGTTTCCCTTCCAGATCTGGATTCCCGACGTGTACCAGGGCGCACCGACGCCCGTCACCGCCTTCCTGGCCGTCTCGTCCAAGGCGGCGGGTTTTGCCGTGTTGCTCACCTTGGTGGTAAATGTGTTTTCCCCGCTCTCGGCGGTGCTGGTGCCCGTCCTGTCGGTGCTGGCGGCGGCCACGATCATCGCCGGCAACCTGTCGGCCCTTTCCCAACGCAACGCGAAACGCCTCATGGGCCTTTCGGGTGTTTCCCACGCCGGTTATCTGCTGATCGGCGTGGTCGCCGCCCTGACCGTGCCTTCGGCGGCCGGCGCCGTCTGGTTCTACCTTTTCACCTACCTGCTGGCTTCGATGGCGGTGTTCGGCGTGATGGCCTACCTGGCGGGAGTGGACGACACCGCGCAGGAACTTGACCATTACGCAAAACTGGCCCGTGAGCGTCCGTTATTGGCCGCGGTATTGGCGGTTGGGCTCGGTTCGCTGGCAGGAATCCCGCCGTTGGTCGGATTCATGGGCAAGCTGCTGCTCTTCGTCGCGGCGTTCCAAGCCAAGCTTTACTGGCTGCTGGCGGTGGCGATCGTGGGCGTGGTGCTTTCGATCTATTATTACTTTGGCTGGATCAAGGCGGCGTGGTTCGATGATCTTTCGGGCAATGCCGCCCAGGCGCCGGCACGTACGGTCGCCAGCCCGAACTGGCTTGGCCGCACGGTGCTTACCGCGCTGGCGCTGGCCACCGTGGTGCTCGGCTTTTTCCAGGGGCCGCTCGCGACCTGGTTGATGCAGTAAACCGCGCCGCGCTGGATATTTTCTTCGCCAGTGCGCGCGAAAGTGTTTCGAGTTTCGCGCACATGAAGGTAACCGGACTCGCCATTGTGCCGCCACCCGCGGCGGCCGACCTGCCGAAGGTCACCCCCGAACTCCTCGCCTCCGTTCTCGCCCGCTATTCGCGCAGCAACGAGGGCATTGGCAAGATCATGGAGAAGGTGGACCTTGCGAACCCGGACGAGTCCATCGATCGCATCCTCAAGTTCGTGGACTATGGCCATGCCTCGATCGGCGGCCTCACCGGAGGACTCGCCATCGCGTTGGACGACGTCTCAATGTGGCTGGCCTACAAGATATTTGAAATCGCCCAGATGGCTGACGGCCAGGAGTCGAGCACCCGCTACATCACGATGTCGGCGACGAACCTGCCGGCCGCCGGGGAAATCGGCATGCCGGATGACCTCGCGGCGCGCTGGTCCGCGCTGTTGGCGAAGGCATTTGCCGCCTACCACGCCGAGTACACGCGGCTCGACCAGCAGGCGCTGGCCAACCCCGGCCTCGTGCGGCTGCCGAAGGACGCCAAGCCGGCGGTCGTCACGCGCCTGAGGAAAAACTACGCGCTCGACCGCGCCCGCTACTTCATCCCATTGGCCACCCGGACCAACCTCGGACTCGTCCAGAGTTCCCGGATGTGGGCGGCCACCGTGAAACATCTCGACTCGCTGCCCATGCCCGAGGCACGGGCCGCAGCCAAATTGATCCGCGACGAGTTGCTCAAGCAGTCCCCCCGGCTCATGCGCCATAGCTTCGCCGAGTCCTCTTACCAGGCGCAGGCGCAGCAGGAGCTGGCCGAGAGCTTCAAACTTGGTCTCGCCCGGCTTTCGACGAAGCCGCTGGGCGATGAGGTATGGGTCAAAGTCGACCGCGACGCGCCGCCCTGGCTGGGTGAGGAACAGCCGGTGCCCGAAGCCTTGCGTCATCGGGCGAACCGGTACGGCTACCAGGGCAAGGCCACTCGCCGCATGCGGGTGACATTTGCCTGGAACAA
The DNA here is from genome assembly GCA_035549955.1 of Lacunisphaera sp. Classification (GTDB taxonomy): domain Bacteria; phylum Verrucomicrobiota; class Verrucomicrobiia; order Opitutales; family Opitutaceae; genus Lacunisphaera. The sequence continues at coordinate 81,045 of DASZPS010000072.1, forward strand.
CATGGCGATTGCGGAACTGCGCGACCTCAACCGCCACCGGACCGGCCATCGCTACACCCCGCTGATCCAGGCGGGCTTCTACCTGCCGCCGGAGATTCCCGCCGCGCCGCACCAAGCCTTGCTCGATGAGCAAACCGCGTTGACGCGCGAACTCATGCAGCGCGGCTCGCCGGCGTACGTTTATTCGCTGTTGTTGGGGGCGCAGACACCCTTCGAGCACAGCACCCAGGCCGACAAATTCATCTACGAAGCCGAGCTCCGGACGGGCATGGGAGCACACTTTCGCTATGCCGAGCACCTGAGTGCCGTTTTGCGCGAATTTACCCGCCAAGTCCCCGAGGCAAAGCAGTGGGTAGTTGAGGGAACTGCCGAGCCAGAATAGGCTTGCCGATTTTTACGATTGAAACGACGCTTAGGGGCAGTGCCGTTGCCAATGCCACGTCGAGCAATAACCTGCACCCCATTTGATTCGGTCGGCAACCTGTCCGCGCCCGGCTTTTCGGAGCCTGACGCCCGCATCTCCCGGCCCCAAGGCCTTTCCGGCCTCTGAAAAGCATGAGCGGAAGTTTCAAAGTCCTGCAGTTCAACATGCAGTTTGGGCAACCATGGGATGATGCCTATCCCGATCATGTGCCGATCAACCTGCAGTCCACCATCGATGAGATCCGCTGCCATAACGCCGATATCATCATGCTGCAGGAAGTCGAACACGCCTTGCCGGGAGGCCAGCAGATCTTGCCGCCTCCGCACTACTCGAGGCTGAAGGAGGAATTCAAGGGCTACCACAGCTACTTCAGTTATCCGAAGCCCGACATCCGCGAGCTGCCATTTGGCATCGGTTTGGCGATTTTTTCCAAGACCCCCTTGCGGGACGAGCAAAGCGAAGACCTGCCGTCGCCGCCGGTCGAGTTTGATTTCTTCGGCGAAAAAAAGACGCCGACCGATCGCTTGCTGATCGGCGTCACCACCAACATCGGGGGGCGTGACGTGCGGCTGTTCAACACCCACTTGCTGGCGTTCTTCATGCTGAAATCCAGCAGCGAGTTTCACCTTGAGCAGCGGCAGCTGGTTGAGATGCAGCTGCGGGGCACGGCCCACATGCCGACGCTGCTGACCGGGGATTTCAACGTGAGCAAACATCATTCGCTCATCCAGCAGTTCGCCGACTGCGGTTACAAGACGGTGCAGTCCACCGAAATCACCTGGCGCCGGCGGCCATACGTGCTGGATCACATTTTCTACAACGACTGGCTGCGGCCGACGAGTTGGGAGGTCAGGCCTACCATGTCATCCGATCACCACGTGCTGACCGCGAACTTCGAGTTCACACGGTAGCCGCCTGGTGGCGGCGACTTTGCTCCGAGCCAACAGGTGGGCGGCGCCGCTGTTGCAGGGTGAGGGGCCCCCCGTCGCCAGTCACTGCTTCCGCCGCACCCTTTCCTTTTCGTCCTCTCGTTCCTCCTCGAGGCGGGCTTTTTCCCCGGCGATCTGTTTCCGAATCTTGTCGGCTTCCTCGAGGTTCTGGGCGGCCAAGGCGGCCTGCAACTGCTGCTTCAGGAATATTTCCCGCTCGGCCACTTTTCCCTGGTAGACGCGGTCAATCTCAGCCAGCCGGGCTTTTTGTTCCGCGCTCAAAGGGGCGGTCGCGGGATCCGCTTTGGCGAGGCGCTCCATCGCAAGTTCGTAGGCGCTTTTCATGACCCAAAACCGTATCAGGAAATGCCTGGAAAACACGGAAAATTCGGGCGCACCTCGGCCTCACTGCGATCGGGCTGGTCCTGTCAACCGAACTTGACGCCGAAGATCAGCAGCAATCCGAGCAGGACGGCCGGAGGCCAATACCCGCCATATCGCCGCGACCATCCTCCCGCGGCGCCCGCGACCATGGTCGCGGTCATGAGTCCGAGCGAAGCGGATGCGAGCCACTCCGTCCGAAATCCGGCTGGAAAGAACATCCCCGGCAAGGCAATGCCCCGCTGCAGCACCCAGTCGGTCGCGAGCAGGATGATCGCAGCGGCGGAATTAAACAGCGCACTGAAGGCGACCATCCCGGCCAGCCCGCACAGGAGGGAAAGAAACCCCGCCATGATCGCAAGTGATGTCAGCGGGATAATCACCAGGTTGGCCGGAAGCGATCCCAGGGAAAACACCCCAAAGTAGCCGATGCCGGAAGGGGTGCTCGCGAGAAACGCCACCCAGCAGCCGGCCATGCCCGTGATCGCCTGGCGACCGCACCATTCGAGGGCCCGATGCCACCACCGCCAGTTGATCCTGGGCAGCAGCGCGAACGGGCGCCAGCGGGCCAGCCAATGTTCCGTGAGCGGACGTCCCATGACGACCAGCGCGGTCACCACCCCATAGGACATCTGGAAGCCCGTGCTGAACAGTTGCAACGGGTCGAACAGCAATGTCGCCAGCGCCGATGCCACGAGCGCCGCCAGCGCATTGCCAGGCAGCCGAAAAGCCCGTGACGCGAGGAGGAAAGCGACCATCAGGAACGCGCGCACCGCCGGCGAACCGGCGCCCGTGATCTCCACGTAGAGCCATAGTACCGCCAGCGTGATGGCCATTCCCATCCGGCCCCCCACCCGCAGGAGCTGAAGCAATCCTTGCAGGGCTCCGGCGATCACGCCGACGTGCAAGCCGCTGATGGAGAAAATATGGAACGTGCCACTGCGCGTGAAGGCATCCTGTTGCTCGGAACTGAGCACAGCCTTTTGCCCGAGGAGCATGCCAACATAGAGCGAAAGCGTCCCGGGATGGGCGGCCAGGCCCTCCTGCAGGATCGATTCCAAGCGGGCCTCGGCGGCGACGCAAAAACGCTGGAACCTGCCGGGCGCCGCAATTTCGCGCTGGACGTGCGCTCGGGTCAGACGGTGGTGAATGCCGAGGTTTGCCAGGTAATCGTTGAAGCCAGCCGCCCCGGTTTCGCGGGGCAGTGGCTCAATGACGCCACGGAGCAAATAGCGGGCCGAACGGAGAGGTGGAACGCTGATTCGACGGATCGCCGAGTAGTAGATGCGCCGGCCGAGAAGTTCCCGGTTGTTGTCATCGGTTGCGACGATGATCGCAATGCCGGATAGGTTGCGCGCTTTGGGCGCCGTCGGAAAAACCTGCACGATGTTGACCGTCACGGTGATCTCCCGGGGGGGCCGGGTGCTCCAATCATGAAGGCCAGGGTAGCGGAGATGCAGCAGGACAAACCCGCCAAAGCCCGCGGCGAGGGCCAGGGAAATCGTCCACCATTCGTTTCGCTGAAACCAGGCGGCAGCCAGGGCGGCAAGCGCCGTAACCCCGGCGGTCGCCGTCGCCGGCCAGAGACCGAAGGTCGGGACCGGGCAGTGTCGCGCGACGATCAGGCCAATTACGAAGGGCAGCAGCAGCCACAACAGGGGAGCGCGAAGTTGCAGGGCGGGCGAGGGCATCGAGGGCTGCACCCTGGCCCGGGCCGGCAGCAGGACAGGTCAACATGGCCACTCGTCGCCTTCAAACTTGTTTCTCCGCCCGTGCGGCGCACATTGTACGGTTCCCATGGCCCGACCGGCAGAAGACGATACCCGATCGCTATTCGGCGAAGAGACCGAGCCCGCGCTCCCGGTGTCGGCGGCGGCTCCTGCCGCCCAGCCTCTGGCCGCGCGCATGCGTCCCCGCAAGCTCGGCGAGATCGTCGGGCAGGAGCATATTCTCCAGCCTGGCAACCTGCTGCCGCGCCTCATCGCCTCCAACCGGTTCGGCAGCCTCCTGTTCTACGGGCCGCCCGGTTGCGGCAAAACGAGCCTGGCCGAGGTGATCGCCCGGGAAACCAGGAGCCGGTTCGTGCGCATCAATGCCGTCATGTCGAATGTCGCCGAGCTGCGGGAGATCCTGGCCGCTGCGCGGCGCCGGCCGGAAGCCGCCACCATGCTGTTCATCGACGAGCTGCACCGCTTCAACAAGTCGCAGCAGGACCTGCTGCTGCCGGACGTGGAGGAAGGCAACGTACGGCTCATCGGTGCGACGACGCACAATCCCGGATTCTACGTAAATCCCCCGCTGTTGAGCCGCAGCCACCTGTTCCGGCTCGATCCGCTCCCGACCGCCGCCGTTGCCGGCGTGCTGCGCCACGCGCTGACTGACACCGAACGCGGGCTCGGAGCCCGGGAGCACACCGCGGATGACAAGGTCTTGGACGACCTGGCGGTGCTTTGCGATGGCGACCTGCGGCGGGCACTGAATGCCTTGGAGGTCATCGCGCTCTCCTTGCCGGAGAAAACACCCATCGGCGAAAAAGAGTTGGAAGTATTCGCCCGCGAGCGACGCATTCGCTACGATGCTGACGAGGACGAGCATTACGACACGATCTCCGCGTTCATCAAAAGTTGCCGCGGCAGCGATCCCGACGCGGCGATGTACTGGCTGGCCAAGATGCTGGCCGGGGGCGAAGACCCGCGGTTCATCGCCCGCCGGCTGGTGATCCTGGCGAGCGAGGATGTGGGCCTCGCCGATCCCCAGGCGCTCCCGCTCACGGTCGCGGCGCACCACGCCTGCGACTTCATCGGCCTGCCTGAAGCGGAGCTGACGCTGGCGCACGCGACCCTTTACATCGCGACGGCGCCCAAGAGCAATTCCGCGACCCTCGCCTTGGGAGAGGCGCACCGGGTGCTGAAGGAACAACCTGTTCAGCCTGTGCCGGTGTCGTTGCGCGACAAGGGCGGCCAGGCCAGCAAGAGGGTCGGCCACGGGCAGGGTTACCTGTACTCCCACGATTTTCCCGAAAACATCAGTGGCCAGGACTACCTCGAAAAACCGCTGTCGCTCTACGCACCAAAGACTGCTGGCTGGGAGGCTAGAATCGTCGAGCGGCTGGCACGTTGGAAGGACCTGCGCGCCAGGATCCGGTCGACGTCGGAGTGAGCAGCGCCAAGTGCGACGCGACGAGCAAGTGGTCGCTTCTCGGTTTTGTCGGTCACCTTTACAGCCAGGGGTGGCCGCGCTGGCATTGCAAAAAACGACGATCGGTTAAGTAACTAGTCGTTAACGCCATAGATTGCCGCGCTAAACTGGGTGCGGATTTGGCGTATTTGCTGCGATCGGAGGATTCCGCCATGAAAACCAAACTGCTTGTCTTGATTCTCTCTTCGCTGCTTGGAGTCGCCTCCGGCGTGGCCAACACGGTCACTGTCATGGTGGGCTCGGATACGTACGTCTTGACCACGTTGGAAGGCACCTTCGCGGACAACGAAGCGGTGCTTACCAGCCAGGCTTGGTGGAACAACGAAGCGCTGGCGAACAGCCTGAGCGCGGCCGTAGGGGGCAGTTTGGGCTATCCGCACGTTGGCAGTGGAAACCTGGCTCCGTTTCTGGCGATCGACAACACGCGATTCAGCAATCCGTTCGACATTTATACCACCGTTTGGCGGGAATCTGACGACTCCCAACTCAACCTGGTGGTGTTCAGCAACCAGTCGCTCTTCTTTGGATCCATCAACCCAAGCCCGATCACGTGGATGGTGGAGACGACAGTTCCGGAAAGCGGCGGGATGTTAAACTATGTCGCTTTGGCTTTGGGGCTGGTTGCGCTGAGCCGCAGGTCATTGCGATCGGCCAGATAGGTCCCACGGTTCCCCAAACGAATTCCCGCGGCGCCCAGGCCACGTTGCGGGACCACCGGTTCCCCCGCCCGTGAATTGCGTGCGAAACTGCGGCAGGCAGGAGGGAGGCGGGTCAACCCGGGCTTGCAGGATGACCGGGTTGAACTAGCTTGGAGGCATGAAATCCTTCGCCGCCTTTGCCTGCCTTTTGGCCGCCGCCAGTCTCGCGCACGGAGAGGCCGCCCCGGCGACAAAACCCACGCCGGCGCCCGCCGCGCCTGCCGGTCCCACGCCCGCGCCGCCGGCGGCCACGAAAACGACCAAGCCGGCCAAGCCAGAGGCGAAGAAAGTGGAGGTGTTGCCGAAGATTCCCGGCACCGTTATCACACGGGAGAACGGCAATTTTCTCGGCCTCCAGGTAATCAACGGCAATTTTGTCCTCACCTTCTACGACAAGAAGCACAAGCCGATGGCCGCGGATGTCACCCGGGTCGCGGCACGGTGGCCCAACACGAGGACCGGCACCCCGTCGGACTACCGGACCGTCCTCAATGGCAGCGGCAGCGCGATGACGGGCGCCCGCACGGTCCTGCCTCCATTCAACTTCAACGTCTACCTCACTCTGCTCAAGGGCGAGGGCGATGAAGCCAAGGCGGTGGAGAATTACACGGTGCAGTTCCGTGGTTGATCCAGCGGGGATTTGACAGCGGGGCGCGGGCGCGGGATGCTGTGCCCCTTTCGCCATGAGCAGCTCTCCGCCCTTTGACCACGTCGAGATCGCAATCCAAGCCATCGCGGCTGGTCGCCCCGTCGTCGTGACGGATGACGAGGGCCGGGAAAACGAAGGCGACCTGGTGCTGGCGGCGGAAAAAGCCACGCCGGAACTGGTCAACATGATGATCCGGCACGCGCGGGGCCTGATTTGCGTTCCGATGACCGAACCGCAGCTGAAGCGCCTTGGGATCAACCCGATGGTCCAACAGAACCGGGAGGCTCACCGGACGGCTTTCACGGTATCGGTCGATGCGGCGGAAGGAATCACGACCGGGATCAGTGCCTTCGACCGCGCGCGAACCATTCAGCTCCTGGCCAATCCGGCCACGCGTCCCGACGATTTGGTCCAGCCTGGGCATATTTTCCCGCTGTGCTCGCGGCCTGGCGGGGTGCTGGAGCGCGCCGGCCATACCGAAGCGGCGGTGGACCTGACGGCATTGGCAGGATTAAGGCCCGTGGCCGTGATCTGCGAGATCCTCACCGAGGACGGCACCATGGCCCGCTTGCCCGAGCTGCTGGAATTCAAGGGGCGGCATGATGTCCCGCTCATTTCCATCAAGGCCCTGATCGAATACCGCCATCGCCGCGAGCAGCTGGTGGAGCGATTGACCCAACGGCCGTTCTCGTCGGAATACGGCGAGTTCACGCTGCACGTGTTTCGCAGCAAGGTGGATGGGCGGCACCATCTCGCCTTCACGATGGGCAAACTTGACGGCACGCCGACCTTGGTGCGCGTCCACACGGAAAACCTGCTGAGCGACGTGTTTCACGCCAAGGACCTGGGCAGCCACCGGTCCTTGCTCGCATCGTTGCAGCGAGTTGCGCAGTCCGGTCACGGGGCGATCGTTTACATGGAGCAGACTGGGCGCATGCAGGAGACGCTGCTCAATCCCGACCGGCAGGCCGCACCCCAGAACCTGCGGGATTACGGCATCGGCGCCCAGATACTGACCGCTCTCGGTTTGCGTAAAATCAGGCTGCTCCAGCATGCCCCGCGGCGGGTCGTGGGACTCGAGGGCTACGGCTTGGAGATTGTCGAACAGGTGCCGGTATGAGCATTTTCGATATTCGTATACCCGCAAGGCATGGCCGGAACAAGGCCGCCAATTTTGCCGACCGCTGGATTTTGAGATTCCAGGATCAACCAGCCAAAATCAGATGAGCCTGAGCGCCCCCAACTATCGTCGGATCGATGGCACCAAGTTGCGTTTCGGCCTGGTGGCGGCGCGCTTCAATGAGGAACTCGTGGCGGCGCTGCTCGCCCGCCTGGTGGTCAAGTTAAGGGCCGAGGGCGTGAAGGCCAGGGGTCTCACGCTGGTGCGCGTTCCCGGTTCGCATGAAGTGCCGTGGGCGGCCGGGCGGCTGGCGGCTTCGCGCCGGTTCGATTGCATCGTTGCGCTGGGGGTGCTCATTGGCGGCGATACGAACCATCACGAAATGGTCGGCCAGAGCGTGTCACACGCGCTGCAACGCGTGGCGCTGGACACGGGCATCCCCGTGATCAACGGGGTGATCGTGACGGATTCCTTGGCCCAGGCCCGTGTCCGCTGCACGGGCAGGATCAATCGGGGCGCCGAATTCGCCCAAGCCGCGCTCGTGATGGCGGAGCTGAAGCGCACCTTGAAGGGAAAACCATGAGCAGCCAATTCACCCAGCGCCGCGAATGCCGCGCCGCCGCGTTCCAGTATCTCTATGCCTGGAGCGTCAACCAGCCCGCGAACCTGGCGAGCGACCTGCAGCTATTCTTCGAACACCTCGATAAACCGCGCGATCATTACGCCTTCGCCGAGGAGTTGATCCACGGCACCATCGAACACGTCGCGGAACTCGACAGCCACATCAAGGCGCTGGCGCACAACTGGGAGTTCGACCGCGTGGCCAAGATCGATCTCGCGATCCTCCGCCTGGCGATGTTTGAGATGCTGCATCGCAAGGACATTCCCCCGGTCGTTTCCATCAACGAGGCCATCGACCTCAGCAAACAGTACTCCACCGTCGACTCCAAACGCTTCATCAACGGCATCCTGGATCGGATGAAGGACAAACTGGGCCGCGACGCGCGCAAGCCCACCGCGGAGTGACGATCAGGGTGCGACATGTGACCAGCCGGGGGAAGCTCGCTGGTCATCCCCTTCACGGGGGCACGGCATGATTTTTTGAATGATTTCCCTCTTTAAAAAATTCAAGGACGGCCTGACCAAGACGGTGGCCGCTATTGCGGCGAAAACGCATGGCCTCTTTGGAGGCAGGAAAATCGACCCGGCTTCCCTCGACGAGCTTGAGGAGGCGCTCTACACGGCGGATTTCGGGGTCGAGACGACCACGGAAATACTCGAGGAAATCAAGGCGGCGTACAAGAAGGACGCCACGCTGCAGGGCCGGCAGGCCGCGGCCATCGGGGCGGCCGTCCTGCAACGCGCGTTGGCGGGCGCGGAAGGAAAACTGGAACTGGGCATCGCGCGCCCCACGGTTATTTGCATGATCGGGGTCAACGGCTCGGGTAAGACGACCACCACGGCGAAGCTTGCGTACAAGTTCAAGCTTGAGGGGCAAACCGTGCTCATGGCCGCCTGCGATACGTTCCGCGCAGCGGCGGTCGAACAGCTCAAGAGCTGGGCGACGCGTCTCGGTTTGGAGATCGTTGCAAGTCACACCGGCGCTGACGCCGCGGCGGTGGCGTTCGATGGCTGGCAGGCCGCCAAAGCCCGCGGCCAGGATTGGCTGATCGTCGATACCGCCGGGCGGTTGCACACCAAGGGCAATCTGATGGAGGAGTTGGCCAAGATCCGACGCGTGCTGCAGAAGAACGACCCGGATGCACCGCATCATCGCTGGCTGGTCGTGGACGGCAGCCTCGGGGCCAACTCCATCGAACAAGCCCGGGTCTTTCACCAGAGCTTTGGCCTCACCGGCTTGGTTGTCACCAAGCTTGATGGAACCAGCCGTGGCGGAGCCATCGTCGGAATCTTCCGCCAGCTCAAGATCCCCATCTACTTTATCGGCTTGGGGGAGCAGCCTGAGGACCTGCAGCCATTTTCGGCCGAGAACTACGCCAAGGCGGTATTTGCCTTGGACCAGTAAGCACTATTGAGAGTTACCCAAAGAAGAGATGGTTGCCTGAGTAGGGCCAGTCTGGGACTGGCAAGATTTCCCGAGCGGGAAGGCCGGTCACAGACCGGCCCTACGACCTGACGTGGAGCAACATCTATTCGTAATCCTCAACAAGTGCCGGGTTAAACGCGCTTTACCCCTAAAATCAGGCGTTTCGCCGTGGCACGTGACTCAGCCCACCTGAATTTAGGTGGTAAATAGAGGCCGGGCTGAGCCCGGTTGTCTGATTAGTTTGGGTTAAGAATTTCGTGCCCTGAGAGGGGTGCGAGAGGTGACCAAAAGGGGCTCGCGTGCGTTTGACCGGCCCGTTGCGCGCGCGCGAGCCCTCAACCTTTTCGGTTAGGTGTGTTATCAAAGACGCGGAGTAACATCCGCGTCTTGCTTTTTGGTGGCATGGACTCCGGCGATAATCGCGACCGCAACGACGGGCGGCGGGATCGCCAGTCCACCTGCGGCCCGAGCCTAACGCGTCGAGGCGAGCGATAAGGTTCGGTCCGGACCCGAAGGTTTGAAGGCTGCTATGACAACTCCGACGAAGTTGTCCGCATTCACGGGCTCCATGTCGTGCGCCGAATTGTTCAATCCTTGCGCCCGCCATCCGTCGCGCACTTTGGCGATAAGAAGATGGGCCACCACTTTTTGTTGATGGTTGCGATAGAGCACGGTCTGCCCGCGTCGCAGATCTGCGTAAGGAGATTTTTGCATCACCAGGATTGTGCCCGGTGTGTAAAGCGGATGCATCGAACGCCCTGAGCCGATGAGCACGAAAGCATCCGGCGTGCGCTCCGCCAACGCGCTCGCCTGTTGCCAGGCATCGGTCTCGCCCAGGGCCACCGGTTGAGGCGAAGTCTCCGCAAAAAGACCATGAATCCATTGCCTGTCATTGATGGCAGACATGCTCGTGGCCGCTGAGAAAATCAGGATACTCAGCGCTACCGGTGACGTGGGCCGGAACATGGCGCCCAGCATCGACGGATTTCCGACGAAAGCGAGCTGTTGCAACTAGTGTACATTACCCAGAATTTCATGGGTAATATGGAGTTACTTGAATGGAATGTCGGTGAATCTGACGCTTGATCGAAATTTATTAGTCGGCAATGGATCCGCGGCCGCCTACAGGCGAAAGGCAAACCGTAAGTTTCATTACGAAATCATCGCGGCCGGCTTCCTCCGAAAGAATCGGCGCCACGAAAGGGCGGCGCCTGTATACACGAGAAAGCAGCCTCCCAGGCATGCAAGTCCGGCGAATAATTGGCCCACCCAACCCAAGGCTTGGCCGGTATGTAGAAATCGAGTCCATGAACGGATCCGCCGCCCGGTTGATAGGCTGTCGAAACCTTCTCGTTTCAGTTCTTCCCCGGTGTAGGGATTGAGCACCAGGGTGGTCGTCGCGGTGCGTGGCCATGCGCCGGGCTGCTTCACCGTAATGTTAACCGCCTGGGGGGCGCGTCCCCTGCTTTCACGACCGCCTTCGCGTGGAGATTCGGAACGAACCTCGCCGGCAGGCGGGACCTCGCGCCGTCGATCTCCTTCGGTTTGAGTTTGCCCGCCACGGCTTCCGCCGGCGCCCAGACGAAAAGTGATGAGTTCCGCGGCGGGGAAGAGTTTCCGCACGGCCGCGAGTTGCGCATCATAGCTCAGCGGCCGCGTCCCATCCGCGGGCGTGGGTATTTCGACCGCAGGTCCGGAGGCGCCGCCGGGGCTTGGTTGTGCGGGAGGCTCTTCGCCCGCGAGCGCATAGAAAAGATTGGTGCCCCACCGATAGGAAATCGGCACCGCGGTGAGCGTGAGCACGATCAGGACCGGCGCCGACCATAGCCCAATCGAATTGTGCCAATTGAAATCCCGCGGCTTTCCGGCCAATTTCCAGTTGAACACCGCGATGGCCTTCACTCCGGCCCAGGACCAGGTGCGGGGTATCCAGAGGTACAGTCCGGTCATGGCCAGGATGCAGAACGCAAGGTTGCAGGCGCCATTGATCGCCTTGCCGGTGGCGCGGCGGTCACCGGTGCGCGCGAGAAACCGGTGCCAGTCTGTCATCGTCCGCATGAATTCGCGCATCGTATTTGAAGCCGGTGCCTTGATTTCGCCCGTGTACGGATTCGCATAGATCGCGCCATCGCGGCCGAGTGGAAAGGACACCGCGAGGGTCGGATCGCTCGAAATGGCCATGCTGGCGATCGGGGCGTCGGGATTTGCCTCGCGGGCCTTCTTCACTAGATCGGCCAAAGGCAGGCGCGCCGCATCGTGTGACGGTGGGATGATCCGGCGGGCATCGCGTTCAGACCAGCTCACCAACTCGGTTTCAAAGGCGAGCGTCGCGCCGGTGAAGCACATGACGCCAATAAACAAGCCGGCAACCAGCCCGGCGGAGAGGTGCGACCAGAAGAGGATTTGGCGAAACAGCTTCATGCAACGAGATCAGCGCGGAGGGAGGCGAGATCGCGCCAGGTTTCAAGCCGGCGTTCGGATGCCGGGTCGCCAACGACCAAAAAACCAGACGGACGATCGGCCAGGGCGGCGTTGACCGCCTCGAGGGCGATGGCGCGAAACTCCGGGTCGGATGCGAGGTTTTCCCGAACGAACTCGGCGAGGAACTGTGGCTGGTGAAACCGGTAGAGCTGGACGCCGAAGCGGAAGAACCGCTGTGCCAGGAAAACGAAGGAGGTATTTCCCCGCCCAGCCCAATCGCGGGTGACGGCCATGGCATCATCCACCAAATCGCTGGCTTCGCGCGCGAGCGACTCATAATCCACGTCGGGCGCAACGACGATCCGTCCGATGGCATCGCAAAGCACGCGGCGGGCCTTGAGGGCGAGTTCGGCGTCAACCTCGTGGGAGCGCTCGGCGGGCATGACCAGGTTGAGGCCTTCGCGGGCCGAGCTGGCGGCTTCGTCGAGGCAGTTGAGGTCGAGGCGGAGATTTGCCGTGTTGAGCAATACGCCGGCAAGGTTGCGACGCGGCCAGGGGTTGTCGGTTTCAGGCAGACTGCGCAACACGATCGCGGCCTCGTCGAAGGCAGCCAGGGCGAGAGCGGCCTGCGCCGTGACATGCAGCCGGTGCAGGAGATGGCCGCGATTCATCAGAGCGGCGCCAAGGCTGTTGGCCCAAGATGGGTTCGCGCCAGGCATCAATGCGCGGAGCAGGCCAATCGCTTCGTCATAGGCTTGCAGAGACCCTGCGAGGTTTGGCGGATCGCCGTGTACCATCAGTTCATTGCCCCGATTCATCCAGGCAACCGCAAGGTCACGGTGGCCGGTCAAATCGGCACGACGGTTCACGGTGGCGTGCATCGTCCTTAAATATCCGCCCAGTGGCGGAGAAGGTTGTGGTAGACGCCTGTGAGTTGCACGACGGAGGGATGGTTGGCGTTTTCGGCGCCGAAACGCTGGAGGGCGACATCCATGGCGAAAAGGATGCGGCGGTGTCCGTCGTCCCGGATCATTGATTGCAGCCAGAAAAACGAGCAGAGCCGCGTGCCGCGTGTGACGGGCGTGACTTGGTGCAGGCTGGTCGATGGATAAAGGATCATGTGTCCGGCGGGCAGCTTCACCGACTTCGAACCGTACGTGTCCTCGATAATAAGTTCGCCGCCGTCGTACTCTTCCGGCCCGGCAAGAAACAGCGTGCAGGACAGGTCGGTGCGGAGCCGGTGATTGGTGCCCGGGATGGTGCGGATCGAACCGTCCACGTGGTTGCCGAAAGTCTGGCCGCCGGAATAACGATTGAACATGGGCGGCAGAATGTGGAGCGGCAACGCCGCCGACATGAACAGGGCATTCGCGCCCAAGGCCTTCAAGATGGTGCCACCCACCTCGCGCCCGATGGGGCTGTCCACCGGGAGCTGCATGTTGTCCTTCACGCGGGCGCCTTGGTGTCCCGCCGTGGCCTTGCCATCGACCCAGCCGGCAGTCTCGAGCTGCCGGCGGGCCTCGGCGACCTGGCTCGGGGTCAGGACGTTGGGAATCGCTATAAGCACGACGGAATCAGAAGCGAAATTCCGCGCTGAGGAGATAGGAACGCGGCGCGCCCGGGGCGAAGCGGGCGCCGTTGTTGTTGAAGGTCTGGACGAATCCCTCGTTGAAAAGGTTGTTCACGTTCAGCCGGAGGGTCAGATGCCGGCCGACGGGAAAACTGGCCATGGCGTTGAACAGCCAATAACCCGGCATGAAGCGAGGTACGTTCGGGGCGTTGTTGTCGCGACGGGCGACCTTGTCGGAATATTGCCCGCCGCCGCCAATCACGATGCCGGCCGGCAAGCGGTAGCTGGTGTAGAAGTTTCCCGACCATCGTGGGATCAGCGGCAGGGCGGAGCCGGCCAGGTTGCCGCCGGCAGTGGTGCCGGCGTTGATTTCACTGTCGAGGAATGAAACGCTGCCGAGCACGATCCAGTTTTCGGTGAAGCGACGGGAGATTCCCAATTCGACGCCCTGCACCGTCTGCCGGCCGGCGGGGATCGGACCGAGGATCGCATCCGTGAAGACCGTCTTGTCATTCACGGTTTTGAAGGCCGCCGCCGTGGTTGAAAGCCGGCCTTCGAAGAAATCCCACTTTACGCCTGCCTCGAGGTTCGTGGCTTTTTGCGGGTCGACATCCGGATTGTTCTGGTTGCCCGCGGCGCTCGAGAGCGTGAAATCCGTGCCCGGGGGAGTCAGCGAATTGGCATAGGCCACATAAACGCTGCCCGCACGGGCCGGCTTGAAGACGAGTCCGGTTTTCCAGCTAAACAGCTCGTTGTCGGCATCGACTCCGGTCGGCACGCCTGTGGTCGCGACACCCAGGTAGTGCATGGCATAACGTTCGCCGCGAAGGCTGGCGTTGAGTTGCCATCGCTCGCTGAACTGGATCGTGTCGAATACGTAGAGCGCGGCGGTTTTGGTGATGACGTCGGTATATGCTCCGCTGCGCGCGGGAGTGCCGCTTGGGGTCGCGGCCGGATCCGGGCTTTCGATCGGAATTGGCGTGAGCGCGACGCTGACGAAGGCCGGCTGGTAGGCGGTTTCGCGGGCAAACTCGAGACCGGAAGCCAGGTGGTGGCGGATCCGGCCGGTGGCAAACTGGGCCACGAGGTTGGTCTGATTGGAAACGATGCTCATGTCGCGCTTATTGGCCTGCCGGCTGCGTGTGAGCAGACCGGTGGCGGGCGCATAGGCGGTGCTGCTTGTTCCCGGCACGGTGACCACGGCTTCGCGCTGGTTGGCGCTGTAGCGCGTTTGGTTGTTGAGCTTCAGGGTCGGCGAGAAGTCGTGTTCGAGCCGGACCATGGTGGCGTCGGCGTTCACCTTGTCGGAGTCGGCCTTAAATCCATAGTAGGTGCTCCAATCGACCTGGGGCACCGGCGCGACGGAAACGTAGCCGGGCAGCTGGGCGGAAGGCAGGCCGTAGTCGGGCAGGTTGTCCTGCTCGGTGTGTTGGTAGATGATGTAGGCGCGAGTCGGGGTGCCGAGGCCGAGCGCCAGCGACGGGGCGATACCCCAGGTGCCGTTTTGGCCTTGGTCACGCCCGATGACGTCATTGTCCTGCCAAAGCGCATTGAGGCGAACGGCCGTGCCCTTGACCGGGGAATGTTCGAGCGGCTGATTCACGTCGAGCGTGGTGCGCTGGCGCGAACCCGACGTGGTTTCATCCCGGCCATAAGCCAGTGACCCGCCGGAGAAGGTCTCCCAGCGCGGAACCTTGGTGGAGATGTTCACGTAGCCCGACGCGCCGCCGCGGCCAATGTCGCTGCCCGCCGGGCCTTTCGCGACATCGACCTGCTCGATGTTGAAGACGTCGCGGCTGTAGGCGCCGATGTCCCGGACGCCGTCGACGAAGATGTTGTTGGTCGTGTCGAAGCCGCGCATGTAGAACGAATCGCCGGAGGTGGCGCTGGCGCTCCCGCCTTCGCCCGCGGCGAAGGTGATGCCCGAGGTGTTGCGGAGGACGTCGCTCAGGGACATCGCGCCCTGTTGCGTAAAGACCTCGCGGGGTATCGCGACGATGGTTTGCGGGGTGTCGCGCAGGGGTTGGGTGAACTTGGGCGACGCGGCGGTGGCGGTCTGGCGCTGTTCCTCGACGGTGAGCTTGGGCAATTCCAACGGCGCGCCTTCGGCCGGGAGATTCGGGTCGGCGCGGAGCGTGCCGGTCAGGGCGAGGGCGATCGTGGCGGCGGGCAGGCCCGCGAGAGCCGGCTTGAGGCTGGCTTCCGGGGCAAGGCGGGCATTCATGGGAAACAAGGTCGTGGTACTTGGTTCGAGTGATTCGCCGGAAAGCAGCCGGCACCTGGTTCAGCGGTCTCAGAACATCGTGCTCAGGCTCACCCGGAAGGCGCGCGGCGAGCCGGGCGTGATGTTGTTGTTGCTGTGCGCGGTCGAGTAATAGGCATGGTCGAGCAGGTTCTCGACATTGGCCTGGGCCCGGAGGTGATCGTTGAAGCGGTAGAACAACGCGGCATCGAACCGCACGAAAGCGGGGAGGCGAACCGTGTTGTCGGTCGACGCAAAGATTTCGTCGCGATAAATGACGCCGAGGCCCAGGCCCCACTGGCGGCTAAAGTCGTAGCGGTTCCAAAGGGATGCCGTGTGGCGCGGCAGCTGTGCGAGACGGGCACCCGCCCGGACCGTCGCCGACTGCGTGGCTAGCAACCGGCCGTCCTGATAGGCATAGCCACCAGAAATGCTCCAGTTCCGGGTCAGCCGGCCGGTGAGGCCAATCTCGACACCCTCCGCGCGCTGGCCGTCGACGAGGATGGACTTCGTCGCATCGGCAGAGTCGGGCACAACGACGTTGGTCCGGTCGAGGCGATAGACCGCGGCCGTGAAGGCGAGATCGGGACGGAATTCCCACTTCACGCCGATTTCCTGGTTGGTGAACTCCTCGGGAGCGAGCGAACGGTTGGTCAGGCTGAGAGAGCTCAACTGCTCTCCCGCCCGCGGCACAAACGACATCGTATAGCTGGCGTAAACCGAAACGGCAGGCGCGGGCTTGAAGATGAGGCCCGCGCGCGGCGAGACCATGCCGTCCGTGCTGTCGAGATCGACGGCGGTGCGGTTGTTGTGGAAATTCACGGTGAACTGCTCGTAGCGCACGCCGGCGACGCCGAGGAGCCCGGGCAGGATGGCGGCCTGATCCTGGAGGTAGACAGCGGCGGTGCGGGCGACGCCATGATTGTCGGCATCGGTTGCACCGGGACGGAAGCTGACGGGAAGGGTGGTACGGGGCGTGGCGACCGGCACAGTAACCGAGGTCGTCGTCGGGCTGACGCTGTCGTAATAGCCCGTCAGGCGGAGGTTGTCCGTCGCCTGGCGACCGAACTCGAGGCCCGCGAGCAACTGGTGCCGAACAGGGCCCGTCTCGAGATCGAGAGTGAGGTCAGTCTGGTTGAAGACGTTGGTGCGTTCGGTACCGTTGCTGTAAGCAGAAAGGGCCACCGTAGTACCGGCGGCGTTCACGGCGCCCGGAAAGACATTCTGGTAGAGTTTATCGTAGGTGGCGTAGGTGGTATGATTGCGCAGGTTCAGGCCGTGGAGAAAACGATGTTCGATGGTGGCAAAGGCACTGTGCACGGTGGCGTGGTTGAAGCTTTGCGCTGGGTCGCCGAAGAAGACGGAGGCGTCGGTCGCCAACGGCAGACCTTGGTACGAAGGAACTCCCCGATCGGTAGTCCGCTCGTCGTGGAAGAACTCATACCCGGCGCGCAGTGTCGTGGCGGGGCTTAGGGCGTAGGTGAAGGTCGGGTTCACGCCGTAGCGTTTGAGCGAGACATCGTCCCGGTAACTGCCGCTGTCCTCGTAGACCGCGGTCACGCGAGCGGAGAGGTCGCGAGTGATCGGCTGGCCGAGATCCAACGTGGTGCGATATTGATCCCAGGACCCGGTTTGAAAGGTCAGCTCGTGGCGGGCCAAGCCAAGGGCCTGTTTGGTAACGCGATTGATCAGGCCACCGGAGCCACCCCGACCGAAGATCATTGCGTTGGGACCTTTGAGCACCTCGACGCGATCGACGTTGTAGAGGTCGCGGTAGTACTGGACGTCGTCGCGCACCCCGTTGACGAAGAAGTCGGCGGTCGTGCTGTTGCCGCGCATCACCGGCGTGTCGCGATTGCCCTCGCCTTGCGCGATGCCGACTCCCGGGACGTACCGGGTCACGTCGGCGATGCCGCGCATCGCCTGATCGTCGATGAGTTCGCGAGTGACGACAGAAATCGACTGCGGCACGTCCACGAGCGCCGTATCGATCTTGGTGGGGGTGGAGCTACGCTGAATGGCGTACGTGTCCTTGTCGCTTTGCCCGTTGACTTCGAACTTCTCCAACTGGAGCAGTTCGTCTTGGGGCGGCAGGTAGCTGGGAGTATTTCCGGTTTTGGCGGAGGACGCGGCGGCAAAGGCGAGCGACGCTACCCAAAGGGAGATGGCGATGGTAGAGCGATTATGCATGGGAAATTGAGAACGGGTCGCAGCAAGATTGAGACGCAGTATCATGTCAATGCTCTATTGCGACATTGTCTCAAAATTCTTTAGGCGAATGCTTTTGTTGCTCCATTGACTTACGCAAGTTGCTGGTTTTTAACATACCTATGACGAACGATCTGGCCGTCGAGTTGGGCGAAAAAAGTTATCCGATTCATTTTCCGGCGGATACCTCCTCGGCGATTAAGTCGCTGCTCGGCGCTCACGCCGCCGCCGGTCGCACCAACATCCTTTTGACCGACGATGGTGTAGCGAGGGCGCAATCGGGATTTCTGGCCAACGCATTTGGCGCCACGCCGCGATTGATAGTGCCGGCAGGCGAACGAACCAAGTCCCTCGAGTCATACGGCAAGGTCCTCGATTTCCTCGCCGTCAGCCGGGTGAATCGGCAGGGGGTGCTTTGGGTTGTGGGTGGAGGCGTGGTGGGCGACCTTGGCGGTTTCTCCGCGGCCAGTTATTTGCGGGGAATCAGCTACGTGCAGGTACCAACGACGTTGCTGGCGATGGTTGACAGCTCGGTCGGGGGAAAGACCGGCATCAACCTATCGGCTGGCAAGAATCTCGTGGGCGCCTTTCATCATCCTGGTGCGGTATTTATCGGTCGGGAGTTCCTGCAATCGTTGCCCGCGCGCGAATTCGCCGCCGGCATGGCGGAGGTCATCAAATATGGGCTGTTGGGCGACCTCGGACTCTTCGGCCAGCTAGAACAGAAAATCCTTGAGGCGCACAGTGCCGAACTCCCGGCGGTGATCCGCCGGTGTTGCCAATTGAAAGCCGAGATCGTCCGCGCGGACGAATTCGAGCGCGCCGCCGAAGGGGGACGGGCCCTCCTAAACCTCGGCCATACCTTCGGCCACGCCATCGAGCAGGTGACGGGCTACACCACGTACCTGCACGGCGAGGCGGTTGCCATCGGTCTGGCCGGCGCCGCCCGCCTGTCGCACAAGCTCGGCCTGCTTTCGGCGGCGGATGTCACGCGAGTTGAGAAAACCGTCGCGGCCCATCAGCTGCCGGTGAAATTGCGCGGCCCCTTGCCGCTGGTGGAACTGCAGACCGCCACGACCCGGGATAAGAAAAACCGTGCGGGCGGCGTGCGTTTCGTGGTGCTCGATTCCCTCGGCCAGGCCGCCACCCGATCAGGCATCGCGCCGGGCATGGTCGAGGAGGTTTGGCGGGAACTGGGCGCGACCTAGATTTTGGGTGCCATGCCGGGGCAAAGTCATAATCTGATCCTCCCATGTCCGCCATCGACGAAGGCATAGTCCGTGAGTATTTCGAGCAAAACGGATTTCTCGTCCGTCAGCCGCGCAAGTACCAGGTCGCGGCCCGCCGCAAGACCGGTGACGAGGAAGTGGACCTCGTCGTGTTTAATCCCGCCTGGCAGCGCGGCTCACGGAAGCCCGGCTTCTTCCTTTTTTCCAACGAGCTGCCGTTCGTGCGCCAGGCGGTCGTGGCGGTCAAGGGCTGGCATACCGGTGTCTTCACCCCGACGATGCTCAAGAGCAGCCCCGAAATTTTCGGGTTCCTCGAGGACAAGGTGCTGAAGGACGTCACGCGTTTCTTTCCGCCGGCCTCGCCGGACGATCCCGCCGGGGGCTTCACCAAGGTCCTCGTGCTGCCCAGCCTGCCTACCGCCGAGCCATTCCGGTCGCAAAGTGTCGACCTCCTGAAGGAGCACGGTGTCGATGCGATCATCTCGTTCCGCGCGATGCTCCTCGACCTGCTCGACAAGGTGGAAATCAACCAGAACTACACCAAGAACGATACGTTGCAGGTCATGCGCATCCTGAAAAACTACGACCTGCTCAAGGATACGCAGATGGACCTGATGCCGGAGCGCCCGGCCCGCCGGGGGCGCGGGGGCGCTGACGAATGAGCATCCACCCCACGGCCATCGTCGAGGAAGGCGTCACGCTCGGGACGGGGTGCGCGATCCATGCGCATGCCATCATCAAGCGCGGTACCGTGCTGGGGGACGGCGTGGCGGTGCATCCCTTCGCGGTGGTGGGCGGCGACCCGAATTTCCTGAAGTTCGACCCGGCTACCGTGAGCGGCACGCGTATCGGCGCGAACACCATCATCCGCGAGCACGTCACCATCAACCGCTCCATCTACGCCGGCAAGGACACGGTCGTCGGCGCGCGCTGCTACCTGATGGCCAACGCGCACGTCGGCCACGATTGCACGGTGGGGGATGACGTCGTCCTCGCCACCAACATCATGCTCGGCGGCCATGTGGACGTGGGTAACTTCACCTTTTTTGGCGGTGGGGCGGGCGCACACCAGTTTTGCCGGATTGGCGAGGGCGTGATGATTGCCGGGCTGGCTCGGATTACGCAGGACCTCGCGCCGTTCCTGCTGGTTTCCGAGCGCAACGAGGTTTCCGGCCTGAACGTCGTCGGGCTCAAGCGCCGCGGCTTCAGCCGGACGGCGATCGGCGAAATCAAGGAATGTTACGCCGCGGTCTTCGCGGGCGGCGATCCGCGCAAACTGGCGGCGGCGCGCAGCGCCACCGCGCCGGAGGCCCGGCGCTTCCTGGAATTCTTCGCGGGCGGCAAACGCGGCTTTGCGAGACCCGGCCCGCTGGCAACAACTGACGGGGGAGAGCTCGAATGAAACCGCTGGCCATCACCTGCGGTGATCCAGCCGGGGTCGGCCCGGAGATCATTGCCGGCTGGCTGGCGGGGAACCCCGGGGAAGCGCACGAGGTGGCCGTCGTCGGCCCCGCCACCTGGCTGCAGGGCCTGTCCGCCGCCGTGACGAAGGTGCCGGTTGGGCTCGACGACTACGCGGCCACGCCCGGCCGGCCCGATGGGGACGGGGCGTTGGTGGCATGGGCGGCAATGGAACGCGCTGCCACGGGCACGAAACTCGGCGAATTCTCCGGCGTGGTGACGGCGCCGGTCAGCAAGGAACGGCTGGCGGCGATCGGGTATCCGTTTCCGGGGCAGACGGAATTTTTCGCCGATCGCTGGGGCGGGCAGCCGGTGATGTGCTTTGCCGGTGGACGATTGCGGGTCGCGCTGGCGACCTGGCATGTGCCGCTGCACGAGGTCGTCCGCGTGCTGGGGCCAAACCTCCTGCAACGCACCGTCGCCGCGGCGGACCGGTTGGCGCGGGCTGACGGCATCACGGCACCGCGCATCGGCGTTTGCGGGCTGAATCCGCACGCCGGAGAAGGCGGCCTGATCGGGCTCGAGGAAAGGGACTTTATCAATCCCACGCTCGCGCACCTGCAGCCCCAATACCCGGGCCTGTCGTTGTGCCTGCCGGGCGACACCCTTTTCGCCCGAGCCTTGAAGGGTGAATTCGACGTGGTCGTGGCCCTGTATCACGACCAGGGTCTCGCGCCGCTCAAAGTGATCGATTTCGACGAAGCGGTGAACATCACGCTGGGCCTGCCTTTCGTGCGCACGAGCCCCGACCATGGCACGGCCTTCGGGTTGGCCGGACGTGACCTGGCGAGCCCACGGAGTTTCGTCAACGCGGTGGCCATGGCGCGACGCTTGATTAAACGGGGCGCCGGGACATAGGTGTGGACCCGTGAGTTCCGCCACCACAGTCACGCCGCCCGTCGAGGGTGTCCGCGAAGGCAACGAAAACCTCGTTCGCCTGACGGTCGCCGCGGGCGCAAAAGTCGCCGCCCTGATCGCACGGGACCGGCAGGGCGATTACCTGCGCATCGCCATCACGGGCGGGGGATGCAACGGCTTGAGTTACAAGCTCCGGTTTGCGACCGAACCCAGGCGCGGTGACATCCTCGTGCGCAGCGCGGGCACGGCGGTGTTGGTGGATGCCAAGACGGCGCTCTACCTGAAGGGCACGGAAGTCGACTACTCCGACAAGATGATTGGGGGGGGCTTCAAGTTCGCGAATCCGAACGCCAAGGCCTCGTGCTCCTGCGGTGAGAGCTTTAGCGTCTGACTGGCACGCATTTAACACCGGATTTCGCCCTAGGAAATAGGTGTTGTCATTCCGGTCCCCCGAGGCAAAAAGACTTTCCGACACCCAGCAAAGCAAACCACCTGAATGGCAATCCCTTCCTCTCCGTCCGGTCCCGGCGCCCGCAGCACCCCGTATAATCGCGACAATCGTCGCAACAACGATCCCTTCGCCGCCATCCGCCGCAACATGCGGATCAAGTCGCCCCAGGTGCGCGTCATCAGCCCCGAAGGCCGCCAGTTGGGCATCATGGACACGCAGAAGGCCATCGCGCTCGCGTTGCAGTTCAACCTCGACCTCGTGGAGGTCGCCCCGAACGCCGCGCCGCCGGTCTGTCGCATCATGGATTTCGGCAAGTACGTCTACGAGGAGCAAAAGAAGCACGCGCACAGCAAGCCCGCGGCCGGCAAGATCAAGGAAATCGAGTTCACCGTCCGTATCGAACACCACGACTTCGAGACCAAGCTCCGCCACGCCGAGGAGTTCCTCGCCCATGGCAACAAGGTGAAGCTGCGCCTGAAATTCCGCGGCCGCGAAATGGCGCATCCCGAGATCGGTTTTGCCATGATGAAGAAGGCGCTCGGCGAGCTGGAAAACATGGGACACCCCGATGCGGAGCCGAAGCTCAACGGCAAGCAGATCAATGTCATGCTGACCCCGCTCCCGGCGAACAAGCGCAAGCCGAAGTTCCACGTGCCGGAGCCGCATCCATCGGAGCCCGCGCAAACTCCGCCCGCCGAGGGGTGAAACGGAGGGCCCGCCTCGTGGTGCGGCTGACTGCACGCGGCCTGTGGGTGACGGCCCTGGTTTCGCTCGCGGCTTGCGCCGTGCCCGCCCAGTCGCGCCCGGCTGCCGCCGCGAACGCTCCCGCCCACGCCGCTCCGGCGCCGACCGAACCGCCGCCGGCCCCTCCGGCGCCCATGCGCGTGCCGCCGACCCGGCCGGAGCCGGCCGTCCTGTGGAAGAGCACCAAGCTGCGCGAGGTCGATTACGTCGACCTCCACGAGGTGGCGAGGAACTTTGGCCTGAAGGCCGCCTGGGTCAAAGGGGACACCGGCATGACCCTGAGCGAGGGGAAGACGGTCCGGTGCCTGTTCGAGACGCGCCAAAAGGATTTCTATTTCGACGGCTTGCGGATCTTCCTGGGCGCCCCGGCGCTCGCCCACAAGGCAACCCTTTGGGTCAGCAAACTCGACGTCATCAAGATCATCGCGCCGCTCTTTCGGCCCGGAGCCCATGTGGCGGCGATGCCCGCGGGTGAACCCCGGCTGGTCGTGATCGACGCCGGCCACGGCGGCATCGATCCCGGCACGCAGAACGCGAAGTTGGGCTTGAACGAGAAGACTTCCACCCTCGACGTCGCCCAGCGACTGGCGAAGCTGCTGCAGCTTCGCGGCTGGAAGGTGGTCATGGTGCGGGACCGCGACATTGAGTTGTCCAAGGACAAGAAGACCGACCTGCTGATGCGGAACGAACTGGCCAACCGCAGCAACGCCGACGTGTACGTCAGCGTGCATTTCAACAGCGCCGTGCCGACCGTGGCGGGAGTCGAGACCTACAGCCTCGCCCCGCAGTTCATGCTTTCCGCGGGCGACGAGCAGGGCGACGACATGACCAAGGTCGCCTATCCCAGCAACCGGCTTGACTACGCCAACCTGCTCCTCGGCGAAAAAATGCACCGGGCGATGGTCGCCGGGCTCAAGACCCCGGATCGCGGCTACAAGCACGCGCGCCAGGCGGTGTTGCGGATGCTCGAGTGCCCGGGCGTGCTCGTCGAATGCGCCTACCTTTCCAACGACGGGGAGGCGCGGCGCGTGGCCACGCCGGAGTTCCGCCAGCAGATCGCCGAGGCCATCGCCACCGGGCTGCAGGATTACGCGACGGCCCTGGCCGGCTTGCGTCCGGCCCCGCCCCCCGCAAAGTAGCGACATGCGTCACTTCCGTCTGCTTTTCCTCGGCCTCTTGTGTGCCGCGCCCTTGGGTGCTTGGGACTATACCGGGCATCGCATCGTCAACACGCTCGCCCTCGCCAGCCTGCCGCCGGATTTCCCGGGCTTTGTCCGTCAGCCCGCGAATTCCGCGAGGGTGGTCTATCTTGCCAACCTGCCGGACCGGTGGCGCAACGTGGACCCTTGGCTGCGGCAGTCGGGCGGCTCGTGGGCCGACCACTATATCGACATCGAGGACCTGCCCGCCGCCGGGATGGATCCACTCACCGTGCCGTCGCTGCGTTTCGATTTTGCCGTGGCTTTCGCCGCGGCCCGCGCCGCCCACCTCGACAAGTTCCCGGCGATCGACCCGGCGAAGAACACCGACCACACGCGTGAATGGGCCGGGTTTGCCCCCTGGGCCATCGCCGAGTGCTTCGGACGCTTGCGGTCGGCGTTTGGCTACCTGAAGGCGTATCAGGAACTGGGCGGCACGCCCGAGGAAATCGCCAATGCCGAGGCGGACGTGATCTACGCCATGGGCGTGATGGGACACTATGTCGGTGATTGCGCGCAGCCGCTGCACACCACGATCCACCACAATGGATGGGTCGGCGCGAATCCCAGCGGCTACACCAAATGGCCGGGCTTCCACAGCTGGATCGACAGCGGGCTGATCAACAAGGCGGGGATCAAGGCCGAAGACCTGCTGCCACGCGCGAGTGTCGTCGCACCGCTGGCGATGCCGGTCCGGGCGGACGGGCGCGACCCCATCTTCGTGGCGACGATGGACTACATCCTTGAGCAGAACAAATTGGTCGAGCCCCTCTATCGCCTCGACAAGGAAGGCAAGCTCAGCAACGAGCAGGAAAAGCAGCTGGGCCGGGATGACCGCGACCGCCAGATCGCCGGACCGGTTGATCCTGCCGGCCGGGAATTCATCGAAAAGCAGCTGCTGAAGGGCGGGCGGATGCTCGGCCAGCTGTGGTTGACCGCTTGGAAGTCGGCGCCGATGGACCTATACTTGCGGACGCAACTCGCCAAGCGTGCCGGCCTGCCGCCTCCCGCGCCGGAAACCCGGCCTTGAACGACGCGGGGATGCGCAGAGGCGTCCTGACACCCGTTACCATCGTTCCGCTCCGGGGCCACAGGGATCAGGCTGTCGGACTCCGATAATGGATTACCTGGACGTTTTCCAAGGTCACAAGTCCGCCACCCATCATCGCGTCCAGCACCGGCAGGAACGCGCGGATCTTTTCGTCGCTGTCCACGATTTCGATGATGAGTGGAAGGTCGACGGACAGCCGCAGGATCTTGGCGGTGTGCAACCGACTCGACCGGCCGAAACCCATGGAACCGCGGATGACCGTGGCTCCGGCCAAGTGCAGGGCACGAGCTTTCAGCACAATCGCTTCATGCAGCGGCTGTCCCTCGTGGCGGTCGGACTCGCCGATAAAGATGCGCAACAGAACTGATTCGGTGGGCAGGTTCATGATCATACTCCGCGTTGGGTGTTGAGGTATGCGGCAAGCACGTGTCCGAGCCAGACGGCGACCAAGCAGCAAAGGACCGAACCGGCGACATAGCCGCCGGCCCGCAGCCACTCACCCTCGTGAACGAGGTTCAGGGTCTGCAGACTGAAGGACGAAAATGTCGTGTAGCCGCCGCAGACTCCGGTCATGAAAAATTGCCGGCCGTTGCTTCCGACGTACAGGCGGCCGTCGGGGCCGGTTAAGGTAAAGAAGAAGCCGATGATGAACGAACCGGTGGCGTTGATGACGAGCGTGCCCCAGGGAAAGGTCTCGCCGAAGTGATTGGCGACCACGCCGGAAAGCCAAAAACGCGACACGCTGCCGAACGCGCCACCGAGGGCGATGAGGAGGTAGAGGATCATGGACTGCCTGTTTGAGCCGGTTGAGGGCGGAGTTGAAACAGGAATCATCAGCCCCGGAATGAAGCGGTTTTCCCTGAAGGGAGGGCGGAATCCATCGCCGGTGCCAGCAAAAGGATTTGCCTGCGCTTGGCAAGCCGCGCGAAAACGGCACTCGATAATTGCGCGGACGCGGCCAGAGTCTGCGCCCGTGTATTTCCCCCGGACGATCCTTTTCGCCGTGTCGGCTTGCTTTTGCTTGGGCGAAGTCGGACCCGGGAGGGACGATCCCGTCGCGCGCGTGGTCATCCTCGCCAACGTCCGCCAGCCGGAATCAGTCGAACTCGCGCGCTTCTACGCGGCGCAACGCGGCGTGCCGGAGGCGAACATTGTCGCCCTCCCGCTGCCGGAGGACGAGAGCATCACCTGGCGGCGGTTCATTGACCAGGTGTGGCAGCCAGTGCAGGACGAGCTGTACCGGCGCGGCTGGATCCAGGGCGTCGCCGGCGATTTGTTGGATCGCTATGGCCGCCGCCGCTGTGCGCCGACGGGTCACCGCATTTCCTACCTCGTCGTCTGCCGCGGCGTGCCTTTGCGGATCTACAACGACCCGGTCCTGCTCGAGGTGGCGCCGGTGGGGAAGGTTCCCGACGCCCTCAACAAGAACGAAGGGGCGGTGGATGGGGAGCTCTGCCGGTTGGCCATGCCCCTCGGCGAAATCACCGGGTGGATTCCCAATCCCTGCTTCCGGCAGGATGGCTCCGCCAATCTGGCGAGCGAGGAGGTCGTGAAGGTTTCCCGCCTCGATGGCCCGACTTGGGAAAGCGCCCACCGGTTGGTGACGTCAGCACTGGCGGGGGAACGACAGGGACTGCACGGTCGCTATTACGTGGACGAGGGCGGCCGGGACAAGGAGGGCGACAAGTGGCTCGAAGGTGCCGTCGCGGAACTGCAGGGACTGGGTTTCGAAGGGGACACCGAAACAACGGCGATGACGTTTGCGCCCACCGCGCCCTTTGACCTGCCCATTTTCTATTTTGGCTGGTATGAACGCGACCTTAACGGGCCGTTCTCCCGGGAGGGCTTTGCCTTTCCGCCGGGGGCGGTGGCCGTGCACATTCATAGTTACTCGGCGCAAACCCTCCGATCGACCGTCGCCGGCTGGTGCGGTCCATTCGTGGCACGAGGCGTCGCGGCGACGGTGGGGAACGTGTTCGAACCCTACCTGGAATACACGCACCGGCCCGACCTGTTGGTGCACGCGCTGGGTCGGGGCGAGCGTTTCGGCGACGCTGCTTACTATTCGCTCCCGGTCCTGAGCTGGCAGGCGGTCGCGATTGGCGACCCGCTTTACCAACCGTTCAAGCGCAAGCAATAGGGCTTCGGCACCGGGCGCACCGATCGCGGCGTCCCCGTTTGTGTCCCAAGCCCCGTTTTCCGGCGCAAAAAATGGCGTCGGCTTAAGACCGACGCCAGGGTGGACGAAAGATCCGCCTCAGATCTTTTCGACGATGTGGTCCGCCAGCCCGTACGCGATGGCTTCCTGCGCGTTCAGGTAGAAGTCACGGTCGGAATCCTTGGCGACCTTCTCCAGCGATTGGCCCGATGCCGCGGAAAGAATCTGGTTCAGTTCCATGCGGAGCTTCTCCATCTCCTTTGCCTGGATGTTGATGTCGGAGG
The DNA here is from genome assembly GCA_035549955.1 of Lacunisphaera sp. Lineage (GTDB taxonomy): Bacteria > Verrucomicrobiota > Verrucomicrobiia > Opitutales > Opitutaceae > Lacunisphaera. The sequence continues at coordinate 108,367 of DASZPS010000072.1, forward strand.
CGGGACCGACCATCCGGCCGGTGATGAGCGGCTGGTGGATGAGGACGCGGGCATGCGGATAAATGTACCGGTCGCCCTTCTTTGCCGCGGAGAGGAGGATGGAGCCCATCGATGCGGCCATGCCGGTGACGACAATTTTCACGGGCGACGTGATGAGCTTGATGGTGTCGTACACGGCCATGCCGGCGGTGATGGAGCCACCGGGTGTGTTCATGTAAAAGGTGATCTCCTTGCCCGGGCCGATGGATTCAAGGTACAGCAGTTTTTCAGTCAGATCCTTGGCGGTCTCATCGGTCACGGCGCCCCACAGGAATATTTTCCGCTGCTCCAGGAATTTCTTCTGGATCATCGCGCCAACGGGCGCGGGGGTTGGCTTTGTGGCGTTTTCCGACGGCTCGTCGTCGTCATCGTCGAGGCGAGGCACGACCGGATTCTGGTAATCGCGGGTGAGATTGTGGGCGGACATGGCTTTGAGGGAATACCGGCCGCGCGGTTTTGCGAGTAGTTTTTGTACGGCACGAGGCCCGTCATCCATCGTCTCAACCCGCTTGGGATGAAGTGGAAACAGCTGCCGCGCGCCGGCGGAATTCCTTGCCGCGGACTACTTCTTCGCGGGCTTGGCCGGCGGCGCCGGCTCAGCCTTGGCGGGGGAGACGGCGGCCTTGGCAGGGGGCGTGGCGGTCTTGGCCTGCCAGATTTCCATCATGTCGGGAGAACCTTGGGCCCGGACGCCGTTGTCGTTTAAAATGTCTTCCGTGGCGGCAATCATCTCCAACCGGTCGAACACGATCGACTCGGCGCCGCGGCCTACGAACTCGATGGTGATGAACTTGTCCGTGGAATCGCGCAGGACCTCGACGAGATGCCGCAGATTTTTGATTTTGATGTCATTGACGGTGTCGACCACGCGCGACTGGGGGCTGTCGTAACCCTTGGCCAGGCGATGGGGAAAGAAAGGCGAGGCGACCAACACGAGTTCCTCGCCGTCGAACGCCGGCGCGTCGCCCCGGCGCGTGGCCAGCGGGCTGCCGATGACTGTGAGCGAAGTCATGGCCCGGGAATTCGTGGCAATCGGGCCGAGGAACTGGCCGGTGGCGACGGAGAAAACCAACGGGCCGTACACGAAATAGGGTGGGTACGCGCCGTTGAGATCCGGGATGAGCATCGGGCGGTCGGCCTCCACCGGGAGTTCCAGTTTCATTTCCTGGCCCTTGCGCACGAGGGTGAGCGGAACCATGCCGTTCCTGGCGATGCGCTGGATCAGGTAGGTGAAGCGCACGCGCAGGTTGTCACCGAGTTTGATCATGCCCTCGTTGTCCACGGGAGTGTCGCCGATGCGGGTGATGATGTCCCATTCGCGCAGCGGATGGTTCGCCGTGGCCGAGGCCGGGCGGCTCACGACGATGCCTTCGAGGGACTTGTCGGCTTGGAGGAGCGCCCGGAGCGCGGGGTTTTCGAGGGACTGCAACTCGTCGAAGAGCGCCGGTTTGCCGTCGACGTGTCCGTCGGCAATGTCCTTCAGGAAAAGTTCGATTTCCTCGTTGGGAATGATGTAGCCGATGTTGTCGGCACCGCCCAACCGGCTGAAGGCGAGGCCGATCATGACATCGCCGCTGAGGGCGGGCCCGCCGCTGTTGCCCGGGTTGATGGCGGCATCGATCTGGATGCGCAGCCCGGACACCGGGTAGTTGTAGGGGGCGAAGTCGATGCGCGAGACGATGCCCTTGGTGATCGACAGGCTCGTCCCGCCCGTGGGGTAGCCGTAGGCCATGACGTTGTCCTTGATGCTCGGCAGTTGCGTCGCGCGGGGCAGGGGTGCGTGCGTGTCGAAGAAGGATTCATCCTCGAGCTTGAGCACCGCGAGATCGATGCCCGGGGAAATGAACTCGACCGTGGCTGGGAGGCGGTCGCCGGACTGGTGGGCCTGCACCTGGACCTGGCTGGCGTAAAGGACCACATGCGCGTTGGTGAGGATGCGCTTGCCCTCGATCACGACACCCGTGCCGCTGCCGTCCCGCGGGGATTGCTTCTGCCAGGGCCGGAAGGGATCGGGAAAGCGGGCCGTGGAAAAAATCTTCACCACGGAATTCTCCACCCCGGGCGCGACGGCTGGCGGGGGCGTCGAGGCAGCGGGGGCTTGGGCGTCCTCTGCGGCGGCGGCATGGGCTGCCGCGACGGCGAGGAACAGGGAAATCAGGATGCGGCGGGGGAGGGGGTGGGAGCAAAAGCGCATGCGGCACCTACCAATGCCCCAAAGGCCGAAAAATACCAGTCCGGTGTTCAATTCGGGCCCAGATTGCAGGCTCGCGGTCGCCGGCGGCCCGCGCATCGTGACCGCGTGAAGACCTCGCGACTTTCCGGCCAGATCGTCGACCTGCATGCCCGGCGCATCCAGCCTGGGATCATCGAATGGGCGGGCGGACGGGTCACGCGCATCATCGCCGACGACCGCGTCAAGGCGCCCTGGTACATCGCGCCGGGCTTCGTCGACGCCCACATCCATATCGAGAGTTCGCTGCTGCCGCCGGCGGAATTCGCGCGTTGGGCGGTCGTGCATGGCACGGTGGCGACGGTGAGCGACCCGCACGAGATTGCCAACGTGCTCGGGGTGCCCGGCGTGGAATACATGGTGCGGGACGGCGCGCGCACGCCGTTCAAATTCAACTTCGGGGCGCCCTCCTGCGTGCCGGCGACGGCGTTCGAGACGGCCGGCGCCGCGCTGGACGCGCCCACGGTCGCGCGGCTCCTGGCGCGGCCGGAAATCAAGTACCTGAGCGAGGTCATGAACTTCCCCGGCGTCCTGGCCCGGGACCCGTCACTCATGGCCATGATCGCCGCGGCGCAGAGGCACGGCAAACCGGTCGACGGCCATGCGCCGGGACTCCGCGGAAGCAAGGCGGCGGAATATGCCGCGGCGGGCATTACGACCGACCACGAGTGTTTCACGCTCGCCGAGGCCCGCGACAAACTGGCCGCGCGGATGAAAATCCTGATTCGCGAGGGCTCGGCCGCCCGGAATTTCGCCGCCCTGGCGCCGTTGCTGAAGAGCCATCCCGGGCAGGCGATGTTCTGCTGCGATGACCTGCATCCCGACCTGCTCATGGTGCGTCACCTCGACGAGCATGTCCGGTGGGCCCTGCGCGGGGGTGCGGACAGGTACGATGTATTGCGATGCGCTTCGGTCAACCCGGTCGAGCACTATCGGCTGGACGTCGGCCTGCTGCGGGTTGGCGACCCCGCGGATTTCATCGTCTTCGAGGGCTGGCGCGACCTGCGGGTGCGCCGCACCTACCTGCGCGGGGAACTTGTCGCGCGGGACGGCCGGAGCCGGTTGCCGCGTCAACCCTCGCGGGCACCGAATGCGTTCCGCGCCCGCCCGCGACGGTTGGAAGATTTTGAGTTAAGGTGTAACGTCTCGGCCCCAGGACGTTTCAAGCGCGGCGGGGTCAGCGCCCTCCACCCGGTCAACGTCATCGAGGCGCTCAACGGCCAGCTTATCACGCGCCACCGGCGCGAAGTGCCGCGCATCGTGGACGGCGCCATCGTCGCCGACCCGCGGCGCGATTTATTGAAGATCGCGGTGGTCAATCGCTATGCCCCACGGGCGCCGGTGGCGGTGGCGATGATCAGGGGCTTCGGCCTCAAGGCCGGGGCGATCGCGTCGTCGGTGGCGCATGATTCCCACAACATCGTGGCCGTGGGCGCGGATGACGCCTCGCTTTGCGCCGCCGTCAACCTCGTCGTCGGGGCCCGGGGCGGCATCAGCGTGGTGGGGCGGGGGCGTCGCGCCGTGCTGCCACTCCCGATCGCGGGCCTGATGTCGGATCGTGACGGCCGGTCCGTCGCCCGGAGTTACACGCGGCTCGACGCGCTGGCCAAGGTCCTGGGCTCAAAGCTCGACGCACCTTTCATGACGCTCTCATTCATGGCGCTGCTGGTGATCCCGGACCTGAAGTTGAGCGACCGCGGTCTTTTTTCCGCGTCGAAGTGGGGATTCGTGCCGGTGCAGTGTTAAGTGGCTTCGGATCGGATGGAGGGTCGTCGCTTGTGACGACCTCGCGCGCGAGGTCGGACCTTTTCGACAGGCTCGGGGCCCTGAGCCAAAAGCTATGCAGCCCCAAGCCGCAAAACACGTTTTGCCCCGGTCAGGAAGAAACGGTGTGGTTGTAGCCGGGGTCGGTGACCCCGGACCGGCCTCAGCGAGGCCGGCTACAGCGCCGCTGTCGCCTGGGAGCTGAGGTCCATTTTCAGACTGGGATCGGTCGCACCAAATGGTGGAGCGCGTTGCCCGTTCGACAAGCTCAGGGCCTCGAGCCGGCCGAGACGGCTCCCCAACGCGCTGAGGACGTCCGCTACGAAAGAAGCGCCCTGGGGAGCAGGTCGCTCCACCTCAACTGCATGAGTTCGGCTGAGCTCGTCGAACGGGCATGGTCCGATCCTGCCTTCGATCGATCGTTACTCCTGGATCGAGGTGCGGCGGCGTTCCTGCCAGCGTTCACGGCCGGCGAACAGCGGCAGCGAGTCGTTCACGGGTTCGTCCTTGGTGAGGATGAAATAGCGGGCGAACAGGTCGTCCGCCGTTCCCCAGGCAAACCCGAATGGCGGGCCCTCGGTCAGCAGCGGCCGCTTGTAATAGTAGTAGCCAATCAGGAGCCCGCGATATTTGAGTAACTGGGCCAGCCGGTCCCGATAGGCCTGGCGGCGGTCCGGGGTAAAGGCGCAGGCAAAGGCGCGCTCATAAATCAGGTCAAAGGACGAGCCGGGAAAATCGTACTGGAAGAAATCGCCGAGCAGGATGTTTTCCGCGAGTGCGGAACCCACCATCCGCCGGGCGCGATCGACGGCAAACGGGGCGAAATCGATCGCCGTCACCTCGTAGCCGGCCTCGGCAAACGCCTTGATTTCATGCCCGGAGCCGCATCCGGGAATGAGCACTTTGGCCCCCTTGCCCCGCTTCTGCAGGAACTCCTTCAGGTCGGCCGGAACGCCGTCGAAATCCCAAGGGGTATCGTCGTTCAGGTAGCGGGCATTCCAGTATTCCGGCTGGTTCGGCGTAGCCATGTGGTGGCGTGAATACGGGCGGTTTATCGGCCGGTGTAAATATTATAGCTATGAATTGTTCCCGGATTGCGGGCCTTGACCGCACCCTGGCCCACGGGCGCGAAGAAACAGATCGGTCAGTCCCGAGCTTGACCGGTCCGAACCTGCGCGGCTTCCGCGGCGAGGCCGAGTTTGAGCAGGTGCTCGATCCGGTCCGCATCATACACGCAACCGGTCCAGCTCCCCCCGCAGGCATTCTGCAAGGCGGACCAAAGCCGGGTGTCGGTTGGGACATGGGGGTTGGGCTGCAGGCCGGGATGGATGGACCGCGCCGCGAGTTCACCGGGTGGAATTGAAGTGATGTCGACGGCGCCTTCCAGGCGGCGGGTATCGACGCGGAGCCGGATGATATCGCCTTCGCGCAGCCGGCCGATCGGCCCCCCCGTCCAAGCTTCCGGGCTGATGTGCCCGATGCAGGCCCCGGTGGAGACGCCGGAGAAGCGTCCGTCCGTGATGAGCGCGATGCGCTGGCCGTCCTTCACGTGCTTCAGGGCGGAAGTGACCTGGTAAGTTTCGGGCATGCCGCAGCCGGGACCGATCCCGGCGAGCACCATGACATCGCCCGGCTTGACCGTGCCGGACTTCAGCGCCGCGATGGCCTGGTTTTCGCTCGTGAATACGCGCGCCGGACCTTCGTGCAGGAAAACCCCGTCCGGACCGATCAGCGAGGGAGCGATGGCCGTGCTCTTGACCAGCGCGCCTTCCGGCGCGAGGTTGCCGCGGAGGAAGGTGACGGTGCTCGTGAGGCCGCGCTCGCGCGCCTGGGCGCCGGACATGATGACATGGTCGGGGTCGATGCCATCGAGGGCGCGAAGCTTCTCGCGCAGGCGCCCGCGACGCTCGGATTTCTCCCACCACGCCAGGTTGTCGCCCAGCGTGCGACCGCTGACGGTGCGGGCATCGAGCTTCAACAAGCCGAGATCGCGCAGGTGGAGCATGGCCTCCGGCACGCCGCCTGCGAGGTAGACCTGGACGGTGGCGAAGTGCCTCGGTCCGTTGGGCAGCGAGTCCACGATTCTTGGCACGGCGCGGTTGATCCGCGCCCAGTCCTCCACCGTGGGACGGCGCAGCCCGGCCGCGTGGGCGATGGCGGGCACATGGAGCACGAGGTTGGTCGAGCCGCCAAAAGCCGCGTGGCAGACCATGGCGTTGTGCAAGGCATCATCGGTGACGAGGTCGCGCGTGGTGGTGCCGGCGGCATCGAGCGCGAGCAAAGCGCGGGCGGAGCGCCGGGCGACATCGCGCCAGATCTCGGCGCCGGACGGGGCCAGGGCGGCATGGGGCAGCGCGAGGCCCAGCGCCTCGGCAACGACTTGGCTGGTGGCGGCCGTGCCCATGAACTGGCAGCCACCCCCGGGAGAACCGCAGGCCTTGCAACCCATCTCGGCGGCGTGCTCGAGGGTGATTTCATCGCGGGCAAAGCGGGTGGCGAGGGTTTGCACCTTGCCGGTGTCCTCGGCTTCCTCGGCGAGCAACGTGACGCCGCCGGGCACGAGGATGGTCGGCAAATCGGGCGTGCCGGCCAGCGCCATGAGCATCGCGGGCAGACCCTTGTCGCAGGTCGCCACGCCCAGCACGCCGCGCCGCGTGGGCAGCGAGCGGATCAGGCGACGCAGCACGATGGCGGCGTCGTTGCGGTACGGCAGGCTGTCCAGCATGCCATTGGTGCCGTTGGTCCGGCCGTCGCAAGGATCGCTGACATAGCCGGCGAACGGAATCGCCTTCGCCGCCGTGAACTCCCGCGCGGCTTCCTGCATCAGCAGGCCGACCTCCCAGTGCCCGGTGTGATAGCCGAGCGCGATGGGCGAACCGTCGGGCGCGCGGATGCCGCCTTGCGTGCTCAGGATGAGGAACTGCTTTCCGAGCATCGCCGCAGGCGACCAGCCCATGCCGGCGTTCTGCGTCCAACCAAAAAGCTCCCCGCTCGACATGCGGCGCAAGCGATCAGGATCGAGCGGCAGGCTGCCCGTGGGTCCGGGCGCGGTCGTGCGCAACGTGTAGATCGCGTCGTTGCCGGAATCGAGAATGGGATCCATGGAGATTAATGATTTACGATTTATGATTCACGATTGGGAGCCCGGAATCCGAACAAATCGTACATCGTAAATCATAAATCGTAAATGGCTGTCTGGCCAACCGTCGCTGGCGGATCAGACTCAGGCCAAGGCGCAGCTTACGCCACCGTGTTCACCAGCGTCCCAATCGGCTCGATCGTGATGCGAATTTCATCGCCGGAGCGCAGTGTAAAGGAGTCGGGTGGCACAACGCCGGTGCCGGTCATGAGGAACGCGCCACGGGGGAAGCTGTTGTCGCGGAAGAGATACTCCGCCAGCTCGGTGAACGCCCGTTTGATCTGGCTGATGGAGGTTGAGCCAGTGAAGGCCGCGGCGCCGTCGCGGTTGATCACAATGGCAATCGTGGTCGTGGGCGGAAGGGGCTCGGGCGTCACCAGCAGGCACGGACCGAGCGCGGTGGAGCGGTCGTAGACCTTGGCCTGCGGGAGATAGAGCGGATTCTCGCCCTCGATGTCGCGCGAGCTCATGTCATTGCCGATGGTGTAGCCGAAGATGCGGCCGTCACGATTCAGGGCCAGCGTGAGCTCGGGCTCGGGCACGTTCCACTTGGAATCGCCGCGGATGCGCACCGGGGTGCCGGATGCGGCGACGCGATGGGGCGTGCCCTTGAAGAAGATTTCGGGGCGCGCCGCATGGTACACTTTGTCGTAGAAAGTGCCGCCGCCCGCGTCCTTGGACTCCTCCATGCGCGCCGTGCGGCTGCGGAGATAGGTCACGCCCGCGGCCCAGATTTCCTGCGTCCCGATCGGCGCTGCCGGATTGGCGGGTAGACTGGCGCCGATGCCACTGGTCCAGGCGCCGCGTACGATCGCCAGGGGATCGGTGGCCGTGAAAAGGGCGTCAATTGTCAGGGGGGCGGCAGGGCGCCGGACCTCGCCGCCTTGGTCAAGGAGCAAGCCTGAAGAATCGGTAAAAACTCGGATCATTGGGGTGGACGAGAGACGCCCAACTAGGGGATTTTGTCCAGCCGGGCGTGAGGTCCCGGCCTCGTTTCTTGCACTAATTGTCGACGGGTGGGAGCCATGACGGGAATCGCCCTCAGGTGCGGACGAATTGTGCCGATATCGGGCCAAGCCAAACTCCCCCTCCCCGTCATGAAATCCCTCCGTCATGCCGCCTTGTTCCTCCTTTTCCTCAGCTCCGTGCTCGGCCTGCGCGCCGTTGACGACGGGGTCGTGAAAGTGCAGGCCAGCCGCAGCCTGTCGCTCGCGGTGGTCGATCTCGACCGCAAGAACGCCGCCAGCGAGCAGCTCACCGACGCGTTCAAGGAGAGCCTGAGCTACCAGATGAGCCAGCGCTGCAAGATGCCGACGCCGATCAAGCCCATCAAGCTCGACGCCGCGCGCGCCGGCTGGGGTCTTGGTACCGGCACGTACGACGTTGCCCTGGTGGTCGGCGGCACCGTGCCGAAGACCATGATCAGTTCCGCTTTCACCGTCATCAAAGCCGTGCCCGCTTCCGGCAATCCGAAGCGCGTGGTCAGCCTGGTTACTCGCAACGAGGATCCGGGGCTGGCGAAGCTGCTGAACGAGTCCTTTCCCGAGGCCATCAACGGCCCGTTTTTCCTGAAGGCGCTGTTGCGCTACAGTGGCGAGTCCGAAACGGACGAGAAAGACACCGGCTGGAAAGTCGCCGGCATCGGCAACTAACGCCGCCGGTCGTCGACCGCGCAGGGAAATGGGCCGAACCGCCCGGTCCGGGCAGGCTTGCGCGATCCGGCCGTCCTTGTAGCCTGGAGGCATGAATCCGGGCCCGTCTGTTTCGCGTCGGCGTCGTCGGTGGTGGATTTTGGGCGGAGTGCTGGCGGCTTACACGCTTGGCGGGTTTTTCATCGCGCCGCCGGTCATTAAATCCCAGGTGGAGCAGCGGGGGAGTGCCCTGCTCGGCCGGACCGTGACAGTCGGCAAAGTGCGGGTGAATCCCTGGGCCTTTTCGGTGACGCTGGAGGATTTCGCGGTGCGCGGGCGGGAAGGGCAGGGTTCCTTCCTGGGCTGGAAGCGCCTCTACGTGAATGCGGAGCCGGTGGCTTCGCTCGTCGGTCCCTGGACGTTGGCGGCAGTGGAGCTGGATGATTTCGAGGTCAAGCCGGTGTTGGAAAAGGACGGCGACTTCAACTTCGCGGACATCCTCGCGCGGTTGGGCGCCTCGGGTCCTGCGGCGGGAAGCGCCGCGCCAGCCGCTTCGCCCCCGGCGTTGCGGGTCGGCAGCGTGACGGTGCAGCGGGCCCGGGTCGAATTCGCGGACAAGTCGCGCAGCCGGCCCTTCGCCACGACCTTGGGTCCGGTCAGCTTCAACCTGACCGATTTCCACACGGCCGTGGCTGCGGGAGCGCCGTACCGCTTTGAGGCCGTGACCGAAGCAGGTGAAAGGCTGACATGGAGCGGCAAGCTGAGCGCGGCGCCGGTGGCTTCGAGCGGCGAGCTGCGGCTGGAAAATATCTTCCTGCCGAAGTACGCCCCGTACTACGCGGATTTCCTGCGCGCTGACCTGACGGACGGCTTCCTGTCCCTGAGCGGGCATTATGAGGCGAAGTTCGGTGGCGGCAGCCGCAAATTGGAACTGAGCGGTGGCTCCCTGCAGTTGGCCAAGGTGAAATTAATCGAACAGGGGAGCGGCCAGCCGCTGCTGGACCTGCCCTCGTTCTCGGTCTTCGCGATCATCGCGGACGCCCTTGCGCCGAAGGTGCAGATTGGGACGGTGGGACTGAGAGGCGGGCAGTTGAATGTGCGGCGGGAGGCGGACGGTTCGCTCAACCTCTTGAAGCTGCTCGGGCCAGCTCGGGAGACGGGGAGCGCGGGTCCGTCCGGCTCCGCGTCCAAGTTGCCGGAGGTCGAGGTGCGGGAAGTGAACCTGGGGGACTTCCAGGTGGTACTGGAGGATGTCGCGTTGCCACATCCGGCCACCCACGACCTCAAGCTGGAGCAGCTGTCATTGTTGGAGCTCACGCTGGCCGACGGCGCGGAAATCCCGCTGCGCCTGTTCCTCACGCAGCCGACCGGGGCCAAGGTCAAGGTCGCCGGCAAGGTGACGATCAAGCCGGAGCTCAAGGCCACTCTTCAGGTTGATGTCGCGGGCCTCGCCCTTCCTCCGCTCAGCCCCTACCTCGAGCAGTTCGTCAATGCGCGCCTCACCCAGGGCACCGTCTCGACCAACGGGATGGTGACGGTGGCAATGGCCGGCGGCACCCCGGCGGTCACCTTCGATGGCAACCTGGAGCTGGCCAAACTTGGCTTGGTGGACGCCGCGAGCAATGAGGAGCTGGCGGGCTTCGCCTCGCTCGCATTCAGCGGCATCAAGGCCGTCACGGCGCCGCAGCTGGCGGTGTCGCTCGCCGAGGTGAATATCGCCGCGCCCTATGCCCGCGTGCTGGTGAACAAGGATGGCACGATCAACCTGGCGGGATTGGCGAAAGGACCGGCTCCCGCCTCGGCGACTGTCGGCAGTGCTTTGCCCCCCGCTTCCGCCCCCGGCATCGACGCCGGCCAGTCGGGACACGGAGCCCCGCCGACGCCCGATACCAACGCCTCCCGGCCCCGAATCGCCGTGGCCAAGGTCGTGGTTGCCGACGGGGACTTCAGTTTCACCGACCGCTCGCTCGAGCCGAATGTGCGCATGGGTCTGTCGCGGTTCGGCGGCACCGTCGCGGGACTCTCGTCGGAAAATCTCGCGCGGGGCGAAGTCGACCTGAAGGCTGCGGTCAACGGTGCCGGTCCCGTTGCCATCACGGGCCAGCTCGATCCGCTGGGGGCAAGAAAGTTCGTGGATCTCAAGGTCGACTTCAAGAACGTGGACCTGGTGCCCCTCAGCCCTTACAGCGGAAAATACGCCGGCTATGCCCTCGCGCGCGGCCAGCTCAACCTCGACGTGCGGGCGAAGCTCGACGACAAGCGCCTCGACGCGTCGAATGTCATCACCCTCGACCAGTTCACCTTCGGGGCGCCGGTGGCGAGCCCCGACGCCACCAAGCTGCCGGTGCGCCTGGGCGTTTCCCTGCTCAAGGACATGAACGGCCGGATCGTGATCGACGTGCCGATGGCGGGGAACATCGAGGATCCCGAGCTGCGCATCGGCAAGGTCGTGCTGCGCGTCGTCGTGAACCTGCTGACCAAGGCCGCGGTGTCGCCCTTTGCGCTGGTCGGTTCGATGTTCGGCGGCGGGGGCGACGAACTGGCCTTCCAGGAATTTGCGCCCGGCGCCAGCGAACTGTTGCCGGCGGAGTCGGCCAAGCTTGCGACCATGGTGAAGGCGCTTGCCGGACGGCCCGGGTTGAGTCTCGGCATCGAGGGTGGCTATGACGGCCCGGTCGACACGCCGGCGTTGCAGCAACGGAAATTCGCCGCCCTGGTGCGCGGCCGCATCTGGGAGGAACGCCACGCCGCCGACCCCACCGTCGCGCCGCCGGGGGAGCTCGAAATCGCCGCCGAAGCCCACGCCGCCATGGTGAAGAAGCTCTTTGACGAGAAATTTCCGCCTGGCACGGAGCTGGGCGCCCCGCCGCCGCCGCCCGTCGCGGTTGCGGTCCCCCCGCCGGCGGAACCAAAAAAGGGGTTTCTCCGCCGGGTGGTCGACGTGGTGACCTTCAAGGGCGCGGAAAAGCCCGCGATGCCGTTGCCAGCCAGCGCGGTCGTCGCCGCGCCGGCGGAGCCGCCGGCTGCCGGCCCGTCCGTCGAGGAGATGACCGCCCGGCTGGCGGCGGCGCTCGAGGTGACCGACAACGACCTGCGCGCCCTGGCCGAGGCCCGGGCGCGGCGGGTTCGCGAATATTTCCTGACCGAGGGTAAGATCGGCGCCGACCGGCTTTTCCTCGCCTCGGACTCCGCCGGCGGCGGGGAGAAAAAGGGCCCGCGGGTGTTCCTGTCCCTGCGGTAGGGATGGGGGCTTCAGCCGCCCGCCGCGCCCTGGGTGTTCAAGAACAGCGAGTAGATGGACGTGCTCGCGGCCATGAACAGCCGGTTGCGGTGCCGGCCGCCGAAGCAGACATTGGCGCAGCGCTCCGGCAGGTCGATGCGGCCAATCAGGCGGCCCTCGGGATTAAAGATCGAAACGCCATCCAATCCCTCGGCGCCCATGCCCCAGCCACACCACAGGTTGCCATCGACGTCGACCCGCAAGCCGTCCGGCGTGCCGCTTGGCTCAGCGGTGATGAAGGCGCGCTGGCCGGCCAGCCGGGTGCCGTTGTCGACCACGTCGTAAGTGCGAATCACCCGCGGCGACACGCCGGCCTCGACCACGTAGAGCTTTGATTCGTCCGGGGAGAAGGCGAGGCCGTTGGGGCGGTTGATGTCGCCGGCGACGACGGTCAGTTGCTTCGACACCGCGTCCCATCGATAGAGGTTGGTTGGCAGCTCGGCCGCGGCTTTTTCGCCCTCGTAGTAGCCGCTCGTCCCAAATGGCGGGTCGGTGAACCACACCGAGCCATCGGATTTGCAGACGATGTCATTCGGAGAATTGAACGGTTTGCCCTGGAACCGGTCGGCGATGACGGTGATCGCGCCGTCGTACTCAGTGCGGACGACCCGGCGGGTCAGGTGCTCGCACGTGAGCAAGCGGCCCTGGCGGTCGCGGGTGTTGCCATTGGCATTGTTGGCCGCGGCGCGAAACACGCTGACGGCGCCGGTTTCCTCGTCCCAGCGCATGATGCGGTTGTTCGGAATGTCGCTCCACAGCAGGCAACGGACATCGCCGAACCAGACCGGGCCCTCGGCCCAGCGCTGGCCGGTGGCGAGGCGCTCCACCTTGGCGTTGCTCAGGCGGTAGCGGGCAAAAGCCGGGTCAATGATCCGGACGAGGGGATCCGGGTAGCGCTGGCTGGATTCCCAACTGGCATAAGAACGAGGCAGGGCGGCCAGCGCGGTGTACGCGCCGCCCGCGGCGAGAAAATCGCGGCGGTTCATGGAGGAAGCCTATGGCGACTGATCAGCCGCCGCCAAGGCAATGTCGCCTAATCGCACGGAGTTCACGGCTTCGAGGAAGTTCGAAAGGGCGGAACTTTTTGTCCTGCGCGGGCCGGCCGCTTCGTCATACCTTTGAACCGAGTCCCATCACCCATCGCCGAATCCCCGCAACCATGACCGCTTCCGTCCAACCGCCCCTTTACCTGTTCGTTTTCCGCGCCCCGCATCCCATGCCGGCCCAAACTCCCGAGGAAATGCAGCAAGTCCTCAACAAATGGATGGCTTGGATGCAGGAGCTCAAGGCCCGCAACTGTTTCCAGGGCGTGAATCGCCTCGAACGCACCGGCCAGGTCGTTCGCGGCCCGGACGCCAGCGTCACCGATGGCCCTTTTGTCGAGGCCAAGGAGATTGTCGGCGGATACCTCATCGTCTCCGCGGGGTCACAGGCGGAGGCAACCCAGCTGGCCAGGGGTTGCCCGGTGCTCGCCTATGGCGGCGCCGTCGAAGTGCGCCCCGTCATGACGATGCCCGCCCGCTGACCCGGTTTCACGGAGGATCAACCCATGCCCACCAACAAACCCAAGACCCAATACCTGTTGCTGCTCCGGCAGCCGCCCGGCCCGCGTCCACCGCCCGAATACCTCGAGCCAATCATGGCCAAGTTCGCGCAGTGGATGGCTGGCTTGAAAAAGAAGAACATGGTCGTGGGCACCCACGGCCTCGACACCGGCGGCAAGGTGCTGCGCGGTCCCGGCGGCAAGTCGATCAGCGACGGACCCTACCCGGAAGCCAAGGAAATCGTCGGCGGCTATGTCCTCGTCCAGGCCAGGAATGAAGCCGCCGCGATCAAGGCGGCCCAGGGTTGCCCGGGCCTCGCCTATGGCATGGTCGTGGAGGTACGCCGGATCGAGCATTGAGGAAAACTTCGGCGGATCGGGTGTGGGAGGGGCTTTATGCCCCGACGGTGAGCGCGGCTGCATTCTCGTCGGGGCATAAAGGCCCTCCCACTTTGTCAGATTCGTGATTCCGCTGGAGGCACTGTCTGCTTATCGATGAATTCCATGCCCGAGGTGCCTGCCGCTGACATCCACCAGCTCGTCGGCCACCTCTTTCGCCGCGAGGCCGGCCGGCTTGTGGCCATCCTGACCCGGCACTTCGGCATCGAACATCTCCCGCTGGCGGAGGACGTCGTGCAGGAGGCGTTGTTGAAGGCGATGCAGACCTGGCCGGACACGGGTGTGCCCGACAACCCGTCGGCGTGGCTCCTCCAGGCGGCGAAGAACCGCGCGGTCGACCAGACGCGGCGCGATTCGGCCTGGCGAAGGAAACAGGCGAAACTCATGCCGCTGATGGAGGATTGCCTGCAGGCGTCGCTGGCCGGGCCCTCGCCGCGATTTGAGAGCGAGATTCACGACAGCCAGCTGCGGATGATGTTTGTCTGCTGCCATCCGGGTCTCGTCGCCGAAGCGCAGGTGGCGTTGATCCTCAAGACGCTTTGTGGTTTCGGCGAAAAGGAAATCGCGGCCGCGTTCCTCGCGGGCGAGGCCGCGGTGACCAAGCGGCTGGTGCGGGCCCGGCAATACCTGCGGCAGCAACGCGTGGCGGTCGAGCTGCCGGCGGCGGCGGCGCTGGCTCTCCGCGTCGAGGCGATCCAGCAGGCGCTCTACCTGCTGTTCAACGAAGGCTACAAGGCCTCGCATGGCGATTCCCTGTTGCGGGAGGACCTGTGTGCCGAGGCGATCCGGCTCGGGGAGTTGCTGGCGTTGCACCCGGCGGGCGACCGGCCGGCGACGCACGCGCTGCTGGCGCTGATGTATTTTCACGCGGCGCGGCTGCCCGGGCGCACCGACGACACCGGCGCGGTGCTGCTGCTGGCCGAGCAGGATCGCAGTCTCTGGCGGCGCGGGGACATCCAGCGCGGGGTCGGCCATCTCGGCGCCTCCAGCGAAGGGGACCGGGTCACGCGCTATCACCTCGAAGCCGGCATAGCGGCGTGCCATGCCCTCGCGCCCAGTTTCGCGGCGACCGACTGGCGGCAGGTGCTGACGCTTTATGACCAGCTCCTGGCGCTCGATGGTTCACCGGTCGTGGCGGTGAGCCGCGCGGTGGCGGTGTCCCGGGTGGAAGGGGCGGCGGCTGGTCTCCGTGCCTTGGACGAAATTGTCGGTTCACGCACGCTGGCAAATTATCACCTGTTCCACTCGGTGCGCGGCCAGCTGCTCCTCGAGGCCGGCGAACGGAGGCGCGCGGCGGAATGCCTCGGCCGGGCGCTCGAGCTCGCGACCCTCCCGGCCGAGCGGGCCCTGCTCGAAAAACGACTGGCCGAGTGCGGGCGGCCCCTGTAACGGCGGTTTGTGACCGCCGAAATCGCCCGGCGGTTCGAGGGGGTCGGCGCTTTCCGCCCGTTCACTCCCCGATGATCTTGATGAGCGCCCGCTTTTTTCGCCGGCCGTCAAACTCGCCGTAGAAAATCTGCTCCCATGGGCCGAGATCGAGGCGGCCGCCCGTGATGGCGACGACGACCTCGCGGCCCATGACCTGGCGCTTGAGGTGGGCATCGGCGTTGTCCTCGCCCGTGCGGTTGTGGTCGTACTGGGTGTGCGGCTTTTCCGGGGCGAGCTTCTCGAGCCAGCGTTCGTAGTCGGCATGCAGGCCGGACTCGTCATCGTTGATGAAGACGGACGCCGTGATGTGCATGGCGTTCACCAAGCAGATTGGGCAGTGGCTCGCAATTTAGGTTTGTGCTACACGGCGTCTGCAAGAATGGAGTCGGACGTGAGTGCTGAAGTCCGATCCAACGGAGCCCTTAGAAAGCGCTCTACGCATGGGACACTGTCAGGACGTGCCCTAGCACTAGAATACGCACGACAGGGGCGATTTCACGCATGAACGCGGTGTTTTCCAAGCGCGGCACGTCGTTAGCCGAGAAGATACGGCGTCACGCAGACCAGCCGCTCCCCTACAACGACGTAGCCCGGCCCAACCAGCATGTCTGGTCGGTTGAAGAGCTGCTCCAAGCGAGACCCGGGATTCCACTAGCGCTCGACATTCGCGTTTCGTCGAATCAGCAGACGCGCCGAGGTAACCATCTCGATGCAGAGTTGGAAGCTCTCGATTTGTTGGATTCGTTAGGAGTATCAGATGTTCGCATTTTCCACGAGGAGGGTAAGGCGACGATTCCTGTTCGCGAACGTCCCGTGCTGATGGCGGCAATCCAATATGCTCAGAGACGTAACGGCGCGGTGGTCGCTGTGTATCTTGACCGGCTTATCCGTCCGAAAGGTTTTGATGGTTCTAGTTGGTCAAATCGCCTGACGCTCGACCGAATGCAGGAATTGAAGGACGCGGCTCCGGGAGTGCCATTTGCAACGATCTATCCACCGAACGACCAGAGAGCCCGAGGCTATCAGACTGTGCGCGGTCAACAGGCCAAGGGGAAATTGGGCGGGCGACCCAAGACAGAGACACAAGGACCGGGAAAATTTGTTCGACGGAAGGCGGCTCTGGTTGAGTTGATCGTTGAACTCCGTCGTCAAGGTCTCTCTTACCGAAAGATTGCCAAACACATTAGCCAGACCCAGCACTGGCCCCGAGTGTCGTTTAGTCAGGTCGGGATTTGGTGCACGGAGAACGGTGTGTGATTTTTTGCGGGACTAGATTCGCGGCTCGACTGCATCGCCTTGATAGTCGAACGCTTAGGGCCGCATCTGCGGCTCCTGTTTAGAACGGAAAGCGTTATGCGCGATTCTCTGCACTGCGATCCATCTGAAAACAGAGAGCCCCAGCCGATGGCCGGGTTGCTGTGAGCCGATTCACATCGCTGGGGCTGCACGCTGGCCCCGCATGCGAGATCAGAGAAAAATCTTGTTTTCCGATAGGACGATTTCGGCGTCGTAATTTTTCCGTAAGTAGTACGGCGATTGAACCTACTCTCTCACTAGTCCTAGGACGGGGAATTTTTGGGTGATTTGGGCGGCGGCGGTGGTGCTGGTGGTAGCGACTTCTTCCCTAGGTGCGTCTTGGAGAACGGGGGAAATAGCAACGGGTCGTCGTCCGACCGCAGGCTATGAAGATACTTATTAATTCCCGAAAGATAGTCAGATTGCTCGTCCGACGTATACCAGTGCAAAGGGTCCAGGGCTTTCTGAGCCGCATGTTGGGCTATCGCGGCGGCAATTGTGGAGGCGTCTGGTGCGGCATGTTGTACCTTTTTCTCCAGATCTTGCATCTTAGACAGGACAATTTCTAGCACTTGAGTCGGAGATGCCTGACCGACCGGGGGAAGACTGGCAGCATTCGGGATTCCAAAATACTGCCACATCGGATTCTTTCCAGCGCTCTTGTCCGCGGTGGTTTTAATATGGTCGCTAATCGCCAATTTGTCGCGGTCCAGATTCCACGCTAGCATTGAGCTGCTATATCCCACCCCGTTGATGATTCCCGTGTCAAAGGGGAGCTTTGTGAGCAATTCATCATGAATCAAAGTTACCGGTTTATTCAGCGAAGTACGAATACCTAGCTCATAAAATACGTTTGGGTTGAGCGTAGAGAGATCGCACAAAACCATGTCTGCATCCGACAGATTCTTAATGATACTCGCGTGGATTATTTCGGATCCTGTAGCAGCAGGAGGGACTGGCTCAAATCCAGCCGTTTTGACTGCCGGGACAATCAAACACTCGAGTACGTGTTTGAAGTGATCCGGATCACCGCCATATAATTTCGCGATTTCCGGTGGCGTGGAAATTGGCATTATGATAAAACACTTCGGAAGCTGAGGGCTGGGCGAACTCATAAGGCAACTGGAAGCGATTTCATGATGCCTATTTGTGGCTACTTACCCAGCTTTTTAGGAGCGACTAATTTCCGTAGCTGGTCCAGCGAACGAGCTTTTGGTTCACGAAGTAGAGAAAGCAGCTAGTCCCCTCGGTCGTCTTCCAGATACTCATTTTGCCTCCGACTCCATCGCTTTCTGATGCGGGAAGGATAGGCCCAATCGCGGCCCAAGCCTCGTCCGGGGACATACCAACTGCTAGCTCACTCTTCAGTATGTGCTCCCTCGTTATTGGGAGCGTCTCGGGATGAAGTTCGAGGTAGCGAGCGCCCCTACGGTCGGCCAGCCATTTCTCGTGTTCGGCCTTTGCTTTGGCCTCCTTCTCGCGGCGGGGTGCATCCTGGGCCTCGATAGCCGCAATCTCTGCCATTAGCTTCTCACGTTCGGCCTTCTCGTCGATCTTGGGTATCGGAGTCAACGCACACCCATTAAATACAGCGAGGATGGTCAATGCGAACAGCGATCTCATGAAAGCCCCAAGCATGGCATTCCCGAGACAGACGCAACATTGAATACACACTCCTATGTGTAGCGCATGATGTGTATCCTGGAGGCGGACTATTTCGGTAGGATATGCGCTGTGTCCGACGAACTATCCCAAGCCTTCGGTAAGGTGCTCAGGCGAGAGCGAGAGAAGAAAAAGTGGAGCCAAATGCAGCTTGCTCAAGAAGCCGGGCTGCATCTCAACACGCTGGGAAAGCTTGAAAGCGGTAAGCGCACACCGAATCTCCACACCGTCTTTGCTGTCAGTCGCGCACTAGGAATTTCTGCGGGGAAGTTTATCAGCATGATCGAATGGACAGAGGAAATGGACTAGTGCCGGACAGGTGGAGCTTTGTCGGACAAGTAGCGCTTGTCATTAAGGTAAAATCGCGGGAGAAATCTCCATCAGATGCCGGATTCTACCCAGACCATTCTCTCCCGGGCAGCTGAAGTAATTCGTGGCCTAGAGGGGCATCATTTCGATATACTCAACGTAGGAAAGCCTGCTGATACAAACTATGCGCAAAATCTGGCGAAGATCATCTCCAAGATGTCTCCATTGCTGGGCAATTTGATCGAACTGGAAGTGGTACGGACGTTAAACACCCAGAAATGGGATAGCGGTGGAAAATGGGAACGGCAGGACCCGGGATTTCCTGACGCAGTGTACCGAGGCGGAATCACCCCGCTGCCCGGCATTGAGATCAAAACATGGTTTCCTTTCGCTACTGAAATTACGGCCCGTTTTCGCGATTCAGTGACTTTCTTTTCCCAAGACCAGACTCACGTGGCCGTTTTGGCTTGGTTGCCGGAGTTCATTATTTATGGCCGCCCCAAAATCATTGGTGTCTGGATTGGATCCGGCCTGCAATTGGCGACTTCCCGAGACAATCACTATCATCGGCCACCTGACTATTTGGTCACTGAGCCGGAGGATACCAAGGAACGGACTTCGAATTTGCAGCAAACCAACGTGAACGGGCTCAAGTTCCAAGGCACAGCCAAGCAGAAGGCTGACGCATTGGCGGAAGTGCAATCATGGGGAAAGGAGAAAGCCAAGTATTCGCCGGACCGAAATTACCAAGCACTGCTTAAAGGCCTCCAAGCAAAGTATCCTTACCGTTTGGATACCAACTTCGCAAAAATTGACCGGGTTGTAAATCCTAGCCTCGAAGAGTTCAAGAAGCGGGTGCTCGGCATGACTCTAGACGGCGCGCCGATCGCGGCCTGGCCAAAAATTCTCGCGATTGATACCCATAGAATGGCTAAGCTACTCGGCTTGCCGGAAACTGAAGGTTCTGTTGGGCGGGCGGACGTGTCCCTAGGCGAGTTGCTCCCACCTGATAAACCTGAGGATTAATCTCTGCTGCAAAGGCGCGTCGACCGAGTTCGCCCGCTGCAAAGGAGCCACTAAAGAGGCCGCCAAAAGGCTCCCATACTACGTCGCCTGCATCAGTTGAAAGTTCGATAAGACGGCGCATCAGACGGAGGGGCTTTTGATTATAGTGAACAGCCTTCGAGCCCTCCTTTATGCGTTCGTCCGAGCGTAGCGCAGGTTCGTCCCAAACATTCGTCACACCTAACGGACACTTGAATTTGGCGCGCATACGTTCCCACTCCGACGACGAAAGGGGTTGTTTGCCATTGATAGAATAGTACGGCCGACCGTCAGGTTTCCCGTGTTCGTTGGCGTACTTTGCGATTTTTTCGAAGGCTTCAGGAGGCGGGAAGTACCAAAGATGGCACTGAGTTAGATACTTTCGGGTGGCTGCGTTTACTACGCCGCATGCTGCGTTTGCTTCGTTGAGTGACAGTCCGGCGCGTCGGAACTCTTCGCGCAACCAGTACTTCAGGGAAACCAGTTTGCCATAGTATGAAATCTGGGCTCGCCGTACATATTGAACGCAAACTTCACTCACA
Source organism: Lacunisphaera sp. (assembly GCA_035549955.1). Lineage (GTDB taxonomy): Bacteria > Verrucomicrobiota > Verrucomicrobiia > Opitutales > Opitutaceae > Lacunisphaera. The sequence continues at coordinate 128,673 of DASZPS010000072.1, forward strand.
ACTGGCAACCGGCGAATTACCTGAGTGTTCACGTTTCCAGCTGCGTGCGCCATGCCTTTATTCCAGATATTGCAGGAAACGTAGTCCCATCCGGCTTGCTTCATTGCTGGATGAACTTCTGCCCAGCTCAATTCGGTTCCCCAAAACCAAAGAGTCGTAAGGGGAGTCGCTTTGTCTGCCCATTTCCGAAGATGCGGCAGGTACCACTCTGCCAGATTTTCGGTCGAAACTGGGTCGCCATCATAGCCGCTGACGCCGTAGGGTCCGTCACAAATAATCGCTGTAGGGCTCGGCCATTCGTCGCAGAGGTTTAGCGAGTCGCCGTTTTGAACGGTTACTAGCGTATCAAAAAAGTGCTTTGTTTGATTCAACGTTGTTAGCTTTGTAGTATATGTTAGGACGTCAACTGGAGTCATGCGATGCACTTTCTTCAAGAATGCAGACCCCAGTTGAATTAAGAAGGAATCAACTAAGACCGAAACGCTAGCTACACTGCGCGTTTGCCTCTGAACACGGAGCGCGAGACTTCTTGCCAAAATAGGAAAAATCTGATTCGATCTGACTAGTCTCAAAAAATCTGCCTTAGCGCTGCGACCAAACTGGTGCAGCGTTTTTGTTTTAGGAGAAAATAGTCCGGTTGCTCGACGCTTCGGACAACGCGCGGAATCTATCGCGCGTAGAGGGACGGTGCTGCTGCTCGAAGGTTAACTGGGGGCATTACGTCCACAGACAACCAACAACAACAAAGGAAAGTTATGAATACCGTCCCACGCACATACACCCACGAAGAGCTTGAACGCTCTCGCCAATACTCACTGGCACGGGCCGAACTTATCGGCCTTCTCCAGAGAAATTGGAAACGGCAGCTCAAGCGTCCCGGTGGGTTCTTGTCCGTCAAACAACTAGAAGGAGATTTCCTTCACTACTGTCGTTCACGATTGGCTCGATTCAAACGACAATGTTCGGAAACCGATTCGAGTCCGCATCTGATACTCCGTCGCGACAAGATACTAAAACGGATATGAAGAGCGATGCGGCCGCGCACTACTACCCCAACGCGCCTGACCTGCTAGGGGTTCATAGTATGTAGCCTCGCGCCGCGTTCGGAATACCCGGCGGTAACCGCCGATATGCGATACGGTCCGCCGGGTACTTCCCTCAGCTTCCGCCGCTACGCCAACTTCGCCTTCTGTGGAATAGGCGAAATTGGTGCGCAGAAATAATTGCCTGCAAAGCGCTCGTCGCCGGTGGGTCGCACAGAACACGCACCAGAACGTGCCTTTGGTCATCGTGCCAATGCTGGGTCTTTGTGTTCGTCGCTACGCAATCCGCAACAAACCCGCAACTCAACCCACCGCCCAAATGAAAAAGCCCGCCGCTAAACCCGCACCCACTGCAACCGACAAGCCCACCCCGATGCCGAAGAAGGAGCCCGCCGTTGACGCTCTTGGAAATCGTCAAGGGTCCCAGGCCGCTCGCATCAACGCCGCAATGTCCAAGGAACCCCAGACCGTCGAGGCCATCGCCGAGAAGGCCAAGCTCGGCGTGCCTCGTATCCGGAGTCACATGGCCTATCTGCTCAAGCGCAAGGTCGCCACGCAGGGGAAGGACGGGTGGTCGCTCAAATGATCGCCCCAGCGCATTCCAACGCTACGACCCCGGCGCGGCACCGTCCGCACCGGGGCTCGTGTTTGTGCGAGCCCATCCGCGACAAACGGGACATCGACGCCATCAAGCGTCTGCTGGCACGCAAGCCCCGCGACCTCGCGCTGTTCGTGCTCGGCATCCATTCCGGCTTGCGTGGCAAAGACCTGCTCGCGCTGGTGTGGGCCGACGTGCTTGCCGAGGACGGCACGATTGCGGACCGCGTTCGCGTTACGGAGTCCAAAACGAACAAGGTCCGCATTGTAGTGCTGCAAAAGCCCGCACGCGAAGCCCTAGAATCGCTGCTCCGTGCTACGGGAACGCCCAACCCCGAGGATTACGTGTTTCGCTCACGGGAGGGGTATAGAAAGCTCACCACGGACCGTTTGCGGCAGCTTATCGTATCGTGGACCAGCGCCGCCAAGGTTCGCGGCAACTTTGGCGTCCGCACTCTTAGAAAAACTTTTGGCTACCAGCTTCGCAAAGCGGGTTATGACCCGGCGCTGCTGATGCGGATTTTCGGTCACTCAAGCCAAGCAATCACGATGCGTTACCTCGGCATTGAACAAGAGGAAATCAACGAGGCCGTCTTGGCCCTCGACCTATGAGCAACCGCGACTCCAAAACCGTTACACTGTCCGGCGCGTTCGAGCCCCGCTTTTGGGAGGACGCCGACGGGCGCGTCGCCATTGTGCGTGAAATCCGCACCCGCTACGAGCAGTTGAAGGCCGACGCACAGGCCGACAGCACCCAAAAAGACCTGATCGCCCAGCGGGCGGTATTCGTGGCCATCCAACTCGAAACGATGGAGCGGACGGCATGCGAGACGGGGAAGATTGATGCCGGGGTATACACACAGATGGTGAACTGCCTTACCGGCCTGCTCAAAGCACTTGGCCTGGAGAGGAAGGCGAAGCCCGTCGGGGACTTGAAGTCCTACGTCAACGGGAGGGCCAAGTCGTGAACGTCATCGAAGCAATTAAGGATCCCAATTTGCTCGGGTCGTTCCTCGGCGATGACTTGGACTCGTGGCGTCCGTGGCATACGGCGTTGCGGGTGCTTTACGGACTGGACGTTTGGAGCGAGGAGGCCCGCGCACTCGTCCAGCAATGCACCGGACGCGACCCGGACTTGATGCCGGAGGCAGGCTTTGACGTGGCGGAGTTCCTGACTGGACGCCGCAGCGGCAAGTCGCGTATCGCCGCCATCGTCGGCGCATTTGAGTCCCTGTTTGCCGGGCACGATAGGAAGCTCGCCAAGGGTGAGCGCGGTTTGGTCGCCGTCCTTGCCCCAACGAAGAAGCAGGCGGGTATCGTGCATGGGTATCTTCGCGGTATCTTTGACGCGCCGTTGCTTCGTGGCGAGGTCATCGCGGAGACGGCGGACGGCTTCGATTTGAAGAACGGTCTCTCCGTCGTGGTGCTCGCCGGTGACTGGCGCACTATCCGCGGCTTCACGCTGGTTTGCGTCGTAATAGACGAGGCCGCGTTCTTCGGGCTCTCGGAAGAATCCAAGGTAAAGAGCGATACCGAACTAATCCGTGCCGTCCGTCCCGGACTCGCGACGACGAAAGGCCGCCTAATTGTGATTTCCAGCCCGTATGCACGCCGGGGCTGGTGCTTTACGACGCACCAAAAGAATTTCGGCAATAACGCGGGCACGGTGCTGGTCTGGAATGCGCCCAGCCGTGTAATGAACCCGACGCTCCCGCAGTCCGTGGTTGATGCGGCGTTGGCCGAGGATTTGGCGGCGGCCATGAGTGAGTACCTCGGTGAATTTCGTGATGACATCGGCGCTTACGTCTCCCGCGAACTCGTCGAGGCCGCTGTCGTGCGTGGGCGGACGGAAATATCACCGTCGAGGGGTGTTCGTTACTCCGCGTTTGTTGATATGAGCGGCGGGCGAAACGATGACGCCGCGCTCGCCATCGGGCACCGCACCCAGCGGAAGGTCGTCATTGATTTCACCAAGCGTTACCGGCCCCCGTTCAACCCGCACGCCGTCATCGGTGAAATGGCCGAGGAATTGAAGCGATACGGCCTGCGCCAAGTGCAGGGCGACAATTACGCCGCCGACTACACGGTAAGTGCTTTTGCTAGCTACGGCATCCGGTTCATCCGTTCAGAGAAGCCGCGTTCGGCACTCTACCTCGAATTGCTCCCCCGTATCTGCTCCGGCGAAGTCGAGTTGCTGGATGACGAGGTGCTAGTCGGCCAAATCGCCTCGCTTGAGCGGCGCACCCGCAGCGGAGGCAAAGACATTATCGACCACCCGCCGGGGGGCCATGACGACATTGCGAACAGCGTGGCTGGCGTCACGGACATCGCCGCCGCACCTCGGCGCATCGTTGGAGCCATTTCCGATAACCCAGAACAATAAACCCAACATACCAAATGATCGACTATGACAGCGTGCGGCAGCGCATTGCCGCTTTTGATAAAAAGAACGGTGGCGATGGCGTCGAAATCAACGGCGCTATCTATTACAGCAACGGTGCCATCCGCGACACCGAGCCCTTGGGCGCGCTTATCGACCCTCCGAGAGACCCGCAAGAGCGGTGCAAAATCCAGCTTTCCTACTGGCAGGAATTGCAGCGGCGGGCAGTCGCAGAGTTCGACGAAGTGAAAAGCCAGTATCTCACCAATGCCAAGGTGGGATTGACGGAGGCCTTCACGCCCGCGCTGCCTTGGACCGAGGCGCAGGCGGTAAAGAAGCTCACCGAGCTACGGGACAACGTTCGCGAACTGCAGAAGCGGGTGACGGCGGCCCGCGCCGAACTCAAGCGCAACACGCCACAGGAAGTCTTGGATCGGAGAGCGCATTTTAGCGCGGCCCGTCAAATGGCGACCGCGTTCGTCGAGGCTGTCGAATCCATCAAAATCTAACTAACCCAACATGAAAACCGTCTATGTTTGCAACGTCTCCACGCCGGACGAGCGAGACGACATTCTAAAGCTCCCCAGCACCGCACCGAAAGATCGGGTCGCGGAGCCGATGCGTGCCCTGCACGCGGACCCGGCTTTCGGTGCGGGCTCCGATGAGGAGCCGCTTCCGTTGCCCCGCTACGATGGCTTGGAGGAGGTGGAATCGTGAAAGTCTCCATCAAGAAACTGGAGGATCGGGACCATTTCGTGGTCCCCGTTGTGATGCTCACCGTCGGTGTGCACTGCGGGTCGCGTGGCCCCATCTTTTATCCAGCCGACGAATTGGATCGCACCGCGCCATATTGGAACGGCAAGCCGGTCGTTATCTATCATCCGTGCATGTATTCGGACGGCTTCGCCGGTAACCCCGAGGTGTTCAACCGGCAGAAGGTGGGCACGATTTTCAACGCCTCGTTCGATGGGCACCGGCTCAAAGCCGAGGCGTGGCTGGACGTACAGCGGGTGGAAGCGCTCGACCGACGGGTGGCCGCCGCGATCCGTAGCCGTAGCATGATGGAAGTCTCCACGGGACTCGTGTGCGGTAGCGATTCGGATGGATACGGGACGTTCAACGGCGAGGAATACGAGAGCACGGCCCGGAACATCGTCCCGGACCACCTCGCCATCCTGCCGGACCAAATCGGCGCGTGCTCAATCGCCGATGGTGCCGGGCTGATGCGCAACCAACTCCACCACGGGGAAATCCTCCTTGTTCCGGCAACGGCATAATCACTTTGGGGGCGAGGCCGGTATTCCGCGCGGTATTCTGGTGCCCGCGCATTGTGGCTGCCTCGCCCCCATCCCCATTAGCGCGACTTCTAAGCGATTCGGCGCGAACGTCGAAACAGTCGCCGAACAGATAATAAGCCTACGGACGGCACAGTGTCGAAGTCATGAGCGACGCTGGACCGCTACCGCTGACCGGTGGTCAGCCGTCCGTATTACTTTCCGCATGGTCAGCGGGTCAGCAAACCAAAGGTCAGCACATGAAAAAGACATCAACACAGCAAGATTCTGGGAGGGCACTGAGATTCGCGGCATTGCGCCGCGTCTCTACTGAGAAGCAAGAGAGGGAAGGGGAATCGCTGAAAACCCAGAGCAACGATCTTGCGCACGACATCGATGAACTGGAAGGCATCTTCTTTCAGTGGTATGGTGGGCAGGAGCACGCCGTTGAGGGATTTGAGAAGCAAGAAATCGAGCGACTGCTTCGGGATGCGGCTTTGGGGCTCTTTGACGCGGTAATAGTTCACCATGCGGACCGCTGGAGCCGTCAAAACGAGCAGTCTCAGACCGGCCTCCGTATTCTAAAGCAACACGGTATTCGCTTCTTCATCCGCACAGATGAGCAAGACCTGTTTGATGAGAATGACCGACTCTATCTAGGCATGTCGGCGGTAATTGGTGAATACCATGCATTGAGACAGGCTAAGTCATCGCTTCTAAACAGAATTAACCGAGCTAGAAGAGGCGAACCCACGTGCGGCAAGTTGCCCTTCGGGCGCATCTACGATGCGCAAGCTAAGTCTTGGAAGCTCGATGACAATAAGGCGGCCACTATTCGGGAGGTTGCGCGGCGCTACTTGGCAGGGGAAGCACTGCCTACCCTGGCACGGGAGTTTGGAATGAATCATTCAAACCTGCACAAGATTCTGACCAAGCGTGCGGGAACGGAATGGGTTCAGACGTTTTCGTCGCAACGCTTAAATATCCACGAGGAAGTAACGATTCAGATTCCCGAGCTACTTTCGGCGGAAACTATCAAGGCCATACGAGAAAGAGCAGAAGCCAACCGGACGTGGGCACATGGCGCTCGGACAAATGGAACGCCTTACCTACTCGGGCGCGTCATTTGTTGCGCTCACTGTGGTTATGGAATGTTCGGGCAGCTTAACCACGGAGTGACTCGATACTATCGCCATGTGCATGCTGAGCGTGATCGTGAGTGCCCCAGGCCAAAGTCATGGGTACGGGCAGACGAGCTAGAAAAGATGGTCATGGAGGACCTTTTTGAATGCTTCGGAAATCCGGCGGCAGTGCGCAGCGCAGTCGAAGAGGCCATCCCGAACCTGGAACGGATTAAACAAACCGAAAAACGACTTGAGGAAGTCGAAGGCTCCTTGTCGAAAGTGAAAACTGGCCGCGCGAAAGTGCTTGGGTTGGTTTCTCGGCTGCTTGTCACGGACCAGCAGGCCGAGGATCAGCTCGCTGCGCTTGCGGCTGATGAGGCGCGTTTAGGTGCTGAACGTTTGCAGTTGATCGAGTATGTGAGCAACAGGCCGACACCGCACGCCATTGAGGAGGTGGCACAAAAGTTGTCCTCTCGCTTCCGTTGCGCGACGTATCCGACAAAGGCCGCAATTCGCATGGTTTCCAAAATCCGACTGGCCAACTCTCAAATCGAGGAAATGAGTTGGCGCGATAAGCGAGCGCTTCTTGAAGCCGTATTTTCGGGCAAAACGCCCGAAGGACGACGCATGGGTGTTCATATCTCTTGGGACGAATCTGGGAACTGGCGCTACAAAATCGAGGGCCGCCTGCTTGACCCGGTCACCCAACTGCCGACAAGCAGAGCGCACTTGGCGTCCGCTGCGGTCAAATCTGCATTGTGTTGACGAGGCAGAGGCCTTCCTTGACGCCGCTGGCGCGGATGGCGCTCTCAACCTGCGGGGTGATGTTGAGGAAAGCCCGGCGGGTGGGCGTCTCGAACCAGAGTTCCTGGCGATGCGATTTCATGCGTCAGTGACTACCACAGAAAACACGGAAGACACGGCAAGACGTACTCCGCCTCCCGGGCATTGTTCCGGCGGGTTTTCCTTTGCGCGTTTTGCGCTTTTTGTGGCTAGTTGGTGCATGGACTGCCGGCCAGACTGTGGCGCCTGTTGCATCGCCCCGAGCATCACCTCGCCGATCCCGGGCATGCCGCATGGCAAGCCCGCGGGCATCCCGTGCGTGCAGCTGTTGCCCGACTACCGCTGCGCGCTTTTCGGGAGACCGGAGCGCCCGGCGTTCTGCGCGGGATTGCGACCGGATGAAGGCATGTGCGGCGCGAATCGCGCCGAAGCGCTGCGGCTCCTCGGACGGCTCGAGGCCCGGACCAGGCCGCCTTGAAGGGCATTCAACCCGCTGCCTCGGCCTGGACGGGAGCTTCCCAACCCTCGGTTGATTCGGTGATCGGGATTTTCGGCTTCCATTTCAGCCAGTCCTTTTCCGCCTCGTCGGCGAGGGGGAATTCGGCGCCATCCGGCGCGGGTGGGTTGCCGGTGGTGTCGGGGGTCGCGAAGGCCACCCCGCCGGTGACGAGCGACTCGAGGGAGTTGCTGCGGATCTCCGCACCCAGCAGGCCGACCTTCACGACCACGCCGCCGGAGTTCCAGAACCGCGTGTCGGAATGCACGAGCTGGTCGTAGGGCGTGCGGACGCGGATCCGCACGAGCACGCCGTCACTATCGGGCATCAGCCGGTGGGCCTCGACGAAGCCGACCTTCACTTCGCGGAAAAACACCGGCGCCCCGGGCGTGAGGGCGCCAAGTTTGTCGGCCCGCAGGATGAAGGAACGGCCGCGCTCGTTGTTCAGGAGCAGCGGTGCACGATGGAGGGCGGTGAATTCCGTTGCCGGCTGCCCGCCGGTGCCGGGCCGGACCTTCAGGCGGGCGCCGGTGAGCAGCGTGTCGAGGCCCTTGATGCCGGAGAAGCCGATCTCGGGCCGGACGAGCCAGAATTGCGAATCGGCCCGGGCGAGGGCGGCGGCACTTTTGGCCAGCCGCACCTTGACGAGGACGAGGTCAAGGTGCGCGTCCAGCTCGACATCCTGCACCACGCCGACGGCGACGCCATGATGTTCCAACACGGTCCGGCCGGCTTCGATCCCCGCGCCATTCTGGAACCGGATGGTGATCTCCGGGCCGTGGTTGCGGAAATTCCGGATGAGGAGCCAGCCGGCGGCGAGCAACGCGACGAGCGGTACGACCCAGATGAGCGGGAGCGAGCGACGTTGGGGAACGACGCGAGGAATGGGAAGTTTCGTCATGAACGGGAGGAAGGCGCTTCGTCCCACAGGAGGCGGGCATCGAAGGCCTCGGTGGCGAGGATCGTAAGCACCACGGCGGCCGCGAAGGCGATCACCCCGGGTTCCGGACGGACGTTGGCGAGCGCGCCGAACTGGACCGCCCCGGCCAGGAACGCGACGAGGAAAACATCGAGCATCGACCAGCGGCCGATGAATTTCACGAACGCATACAGGCGGGTCAGGCCGCGCCGGTGCGCGGGGGAGTGGGTGTGGACGGAGCGGAAGAGCAGGCCCAGGCCCACGAGCTTGAGGACCGGAACCGCGATGCTGGCGGTGAATACGATGAGCGCGAGGCCCCACAGCCCGTCTGCATAGAGCCGCATGACCCCGGAGAAGATCGTGTCCGTGTGCGCCTCCCCGGGAAGGTTGGAACTGATGATGGGGAGCAGATTGGCCGGGACGAGCATGACCAGACCCGCCAGCGCGAAAGCGGCGGAGTGTTCGCGGGAGCGTGGCCGCCGGTGGTGCAACGGCGCTCCGCAGCGGGGGCATGCGATTGCTTCCGGAGCCGGGTCGCCCACGGATGCCGTCAACGTACAGGCGGTGCAATGGAGGGTGGATGTCATCGGGTTGCGGTTGCGAGGGCGCGGCGCGCGAGCGCTTCCGCCGCGGCGTCGGGGTCGAAGCGCCGCCAGGCAACCAGCAGGGCGACGGACATCGCGGCGTGGCACCACAGGCCGGCGGCGGGTTCGGCATGGACCACGTCGCCCAGCTTGATGAATGCCAGCAGCGCGGCGAGGAGGTACACTTCCGGGATGGACCACAGCTCGAACACGTGCAGCCAGCGCACGAGAAAACCCAGCCGGGCCACCCGCCAGCCGGCCGCGATGGGCAGGATCACGGCGATGAGCGCCAGCAGCAGCAACAGCGGGGCGGCGATGCCGCAGGCCGCGACCAGCGCCCCGACCGCGGGCATGCCCGCGCGGGCGAGACTGCGCGCTCCCGTGATGAGCAGGCTTTCGCGGGTATTGCCGAGCTGCGACAGGGTGACGATCGGCAGCAGGTTGGCGGGCACCCACAGGATGAGGCCGGTGACCACCCAAGCGAGGGTGGCGTTCCAGCTGGCTGAGCCGCCGCGGGCGAGCGAAGCGTCGCAACGGACACATTTGCCGATCTCCGCGGGACGAAGCCGGATCCGTTCGTGCAACTGGCCGCACAGCGGGCAGGCCAGAAGCGGGGCGGACGGCAAAGGCGAAGGAGAGTCGGTCACCGGGGAGTGACCACCTGCCGGCGGGGGCAGTTCCTGACTATATGCCGGGTCGGGGCGGATCCATCGGCCCGGGGGGCTGTTCGGGGTCTAGTAGTTCGGCCAGATGCCAGGCGTGATCAACTCGACGAGGTGGTTGTCGGGATCGCGAAAGTACAGGCTGCGGCCGCCGCGCGGCCAGTGGGTCTCGCTCTCGATCACGATACCTTGGACGCGAAGATGCGCGCGCCAGGGCTCGTAGTTCTCCGCGTTCACGGCGAATCCGATGTGATGCGGGCCGGTGCCGTCATGCGGCGGAATGATGCCTCCCGGCACCGGCGTGGGTTCCAGCGTGCCACCCTGCGTGAAGAGGAGCAGGACCTGGCCCGGTCCCGCCTTGAAGGACTGGAACCGGGTTGCGTCGCCGGCCATCGGCTCCAGGCCGAGCACGTCGCGGTAGAAACCAACCGCCTTGGGCAGGTCGGTCGTGTACAGGATCGTCTCGACGACGTGCTCGATGGCAGGCGGCTTCATGGCCCGAAGTTAACACGCTTCGCGCTGCCGGGCAAAAGCTACTTCGCGGGCAACGAGTGCAGGTAGGCGGCAATGGCAGCGGCGTCGTCATGGTCGAAACGGAACGGGGGCATCGGGGGGAGGGGCTTGCCGCGGCCGTCGGGTCGGTCGCCGGTCATGAGAAAGTGCACCATTTGTTCCTCGCTGTACCCCGCGGGCAGGCCCGCGAGGCGCGGGGCGGCCGGCACCCAGGGCATCGGCACGGTTGGGGCGAAGGGAATCGGTGCACCCATGAGATGCTGCGATTCGATATGCTCGCCTTTTTCGTTCCGCGGCGAATGGCAGTCGATGCACAGCCCGGTGCGGAACACGAGGTAGTGGCCGCGCGCCAGCAGACCGGCGTCGGGTTGCGACGGCTCTGCCGGGCGGTTCAGTTCGAAGGGGCTCGCGCCGCCGGGGCTGACGGGATGGCCCGCGAGCAGGGCGGACGGCTTGGCGGAGGCGGGAACGGCGGACGTTTGGTCCGCGAGCGCCACGGTCCAGAGGACGCAGGTGGCGAGGACGGCGGTGAAGCCGGCGATGAGACGGAGCGTTTTCATGGTGGGTTGGGGAAAAGGGAAAGGTCGGGCAGGCGGCGGCGTCGCGCCCCGGTGTGGGGCGCTTGAGGGGGAGGGGTTGGGCCTACTTGCGGGGGCGCTTGGGCCGGTCCCCGGCGTCCTGCAGCGCGGCGCGCACGAGCGCGCGCACGGCCCAGCTCTTGACCTCGCGCGCGGCCCGCTCGTCCAGGCCGATCACGTCGCGAAAGACGATCATGGACTCGGTGCCAAAGATCAGCGCGAGGGCGGCGCAAAGCTTCCGATAGTCCGCGTCGCGGAAGCGGTCGCGTGCGGGCGCGAGCGCGGCCTCGATCAGCGCGCCCCGCCGGTTCTGGCGGGTGGGCGGCGTGTCGTGACGATTGCGACCGATGGAGTGCGAGAGCATGACCCGCAGTTGCGCTTCGTTTTCGAAGACCGTCTTGTGCATGGCTGCTTCCGCGGCGTCGATGCGCTCCTCTATGTCACCGGACGGATCCGCCAGGAAAGTGGCGGCGGGGTCACCCACGGCTTCGTCGACAGGTACTTCGGCGAGAAGGGTTTCGACGTTGCGGAAACAGCGGTAGGCCGTGGCTCGCGATACGAGGGCCTCCTGGGCAATCTCGTCCATGTTGGGCTTGCGGCCCTGCTTGACGAGCCGGCCGGCCGCGAGGAGGAGGTCCTTGCGGGTGCGCAGTTCCTGGTTGCTGGGCGGTCGGGGCTTTTTCATGGCGTGGGCGCGAGCTGCTGTTGGATCGCGGCGAGGTCGAGCCAGACTTGTTCCCGCTGGATCAGCCCGTCGGCGGTGAAATTCACCACATGCAACAGGCGGAAGGACAGGGGCCGGTTGCGGCCCTCGAGACCAAAGGGCTTCCCCGGGGCCGTGCCTTCCCAGAGCGACTCGTCGACCAGGAAGTTCTCGCCGTAGAGGCGGCGGACCGGCGTGACCTTGCTTTCCGCGAGGTCGGCGAACAAGCCGACGTAGAAGGCGCGGGCAGCTTCGCGGCCGCGGGTCGGCCCCGTCGGATAGCCCACGATGTCGTGGGTGGCGTCGGGCGCCAGCGTGGCGAGCACGCCGTCGACGTTGTCGCTGGCTTCGAAACCGAAGTGTTCATCAATCTTGCGATCCATTTGGGCGGGGGTGAGGGGCATGGCGGGATAAGGTTGGGAATGCGGCGGGAGTGTGTGAGACAAAAGTCTCACCACAATACTAAAGTATCATCAATTTATAAACTACCTTCAGCCAATGTGATGGCCCGAACAAAACTTCCATGCCCCCGGGTCGCCGGATGGTTCGCGCCGCGATCACGCGGCCACGGCCTTGACTTAAGGGACAGCCGCCAAAGCCTGATATTGATGCGCATGATGCCAGCATTCGTTCGCGTGGGAATGACTGCCTTGGGGGCGGCATGGGGAGGGCTGGCCGGAGCTGCGGAGGAGGCGCGCCAAGGCGAAGTGCCGCTTTGGCCTGAGGTGCGGGAGCAGACCTTCAACGCGGTTTGGCAGACGGTGAACGACTCCTATTTCGACGCGACGTTTGGCGGCGTGGATTGGGCGGCCGTGGGCGAAAAATATCGCCGGCATCTCCCCGAGGCGGACGACAAGGAAGCGTTGCGGCATTTGTTGCGGGCCATGCTGGGCGAATTGCGGAAGACGCACTTTTCGATCCTGCCGCGCGAGATGTCGGTCTTCACCCCCGCGGAACGCAGCCGCGCCGGGACCGTGGGACTGGCCGTGGTCTGTGTCGGCCACGAGATCGCCGTCGAGGACGTGGTGCCCGGTTCGCCCGCAGCCGAGGCGGGAATTGGTCCGGGTGACGTTATCCTCGCGGTCGACGGATTGGAACTGGCCGGCTTGCGGCCGTGGTTGGAGAAGCTCGACGCCACCCCGGCCCGCCGCGACTTGTATTTGACCGGCCTGGTCAGCAGTCACCTGCAGGGGTCGGTCGGCAGTTCGGTGCGGCTGCAGCTGCGGCCCGCGCACGACGCCGAGCGCAGCGTCGAACTCAAGTTCACCGATCATGCGGGCGAATGGACCGAACCGATGGGCAGCCTGCCCTCGGTGCCGATCCATGTGATCGGTCGTTGCGAGCCCGATGGGCTGGCTTACCTGCGGTTCAATGTTTTTGCCCGGCCGGTGATGAAGGATTTCCGGGCGCTCGTGCGCCAGGTGCCGGCCGACGGCGGGATGGTGATCGACTTGCGCGGCAACAGCGGCGGGTTGACGGTCATGGCGTCGGGCCTCAGCGGGTGGTTGAGCGACCATTCGTTTTCGCTCGGGGCCATGCACCTGCGGGAGGGGCACATGGGTTTCACGGTCACCCCGCAGTCGGGCGCCTTTCTCGGTCCCGTGGCGGTGCTCATCGACAGCGGGTCGGCCTCGACGAGCGAGATCCTGGCGGCCGGGCTGCAGGAGGCGGGGCGGGCGCGGATATTCGGCGAAACGAGCCCGGGCGCCGCGCTGCCTTCCTTGTTCAAGGCCCTCCCCACGGGTGACCTGCTGCAGCATGCGATCGCCGACCTGCAAACGCCGCATGGCCAGCTCATCGAGGGTGGGGGAGTGAAACCCGACGAGGTCGTGGCGCGCTCGCTGGACGACCTGGCGGCCGGACGTGATCCCGTGCTCGAGGCCGCCCGGCGCTGGATCGAGTCCACGCGCCACAAGCCCGCCGTTCCCCCCGCGGACTCCCGATGAAGACGAAGGCAGGTCTGACCTCGCACGGGTGGCGACGCCTGGCGGTCACGGCGCTGGTGACGGTCATTCTCGCGGGCGCGTTGCCGGCCCAGCAGCCTGACTCGCGCACGCCGGAGCCCCCGGAGGAAAGACAGGCCCGCGAGGTGCTCGGCCGCTGGATCGAGGCGATCGGCGGCGGCACGCAGATCAAAGGCCTGCAAACAGCCTTTATCCAATGCAAGATTGACTACGGCAGTGGCCTGCCGGCGGTTGACTTGTTGGTGCGCGGCGCTCCCGGACTCTACCGCATGGAGTATACCACGCCCGCCTTCGGCACCCTGATCCAGGCGTTCGATGGCCTGACGGCGTGGCAGTACAACGAGGTGTTGGGATTTGGTTTCCAGACCACGCAGGAACACAATTTCAACCTGGTCATGACCGACTTCCACGCGCCATTGCGGCTGGGTTCGCGCTATCCTTACCGGCGCCTGTTGCCCAAGGAAACGATCGACGGACGCCAACTGCAACCGGTCCAGTTGCGCACGGCCGGCGGGCGGGAGGAAAAATGGTATTTCGATCCCGCGACCGGTTACCGCGTGCGGGCGGAGTTGCCCGGTCCTTCCGCCGCGTCCCCGGTGGTCCTCGAGTTTGAGGACTTCCGTCCCGTCTCCGGCGCCCTGGTCAAGGAACCCTATCGCACGATTCGTCGCGAAGGTGATCGCAAGACAACGGTGACGATGCAGGTGGTGCTCTATAATGAGTCGATGGACATGGGCCTGTTTTCGGCGCCGGCCGGGCCGACCGAGGACAATCGACAGCTGCAGGCACTCTTCCGGCGCAACGCCTACCTGCGCGCCTCGCTTGACCAGGTGAAGACGCGGGTGACGGACCAGGTCGTGCGCATCACCACCTCGGGCCTGGAGATTCCGACGCGAGTTTACCAGAAGCGGCCGAACCTGCTGGCCGTGGTGCAGGACACGCCGGGTGTCGGCAAGGCCTGGCAGGGATACGACGGCAAGATTGGCTGGGCATGGAACGAAGTGGAGGGCTACCGCGAAATGCAGGGCGCGGAACTCCAGCAGATGCTCGGCGGCGCCGACCTCGAGGGCCCGCTCAAGCTCAGCGCGGCGTGTCCCTTCCGGCGCCTGCTGGAGGAGAAGTTGGAAAATGGCCGCACCCTCGTCGGCGTGGCGCTGGCGAGCATGAAGGGGGTGGAAGGAAATTTTTATTTCGACCAGCAGACCGCCGAGTTGGTCCGCGTGGAGACATTCGTCCAGACGGGGGCGAACGGGCAGCTGAAGGTAACCGCCGAGTTTTCCGACTACCGGATGGTGGACGGACTGCTGATGCCGCACCTCGTGACCGTGACCAACCCCGCGATGCGGATGGAAACGCGGGTGAGATCGGTCGAGCACAACGTGCCGATCGACGACGCAATCTTCGCGCCGAAAAAGGACCAGTGACCTCCGACGCGCATCCGGCAGCGCGGGCGCCAAAAACGGCAAACGCCATCGATCTGGCGAACGGCAGCCGCCGGTCCCGATCGTTGCGGCTGCCGCCCGATTAGAACTCCATGCGCTCGTCGCTTTTGGCGGACTGCGCAAAGAGCCGGCCGTTGACCATCAACAGGCGCAGGGTCACGAGAAGCTTCCGCTCCGCGATGATGTAGTCGGGCCCCATGCCGGCGCGGCCAAAGTCGCCACCCAGCGTGCCCGTCAGGCCGGAAACGACGGTGGACCGCCCGAGGGATTTCTCGAGGTAGTAAACCCACACCTCCGAGGTCACATCTGTCGCCCCCGTCCCGGGTTGGATTTCGGCGGGCTCGCCCAATGTCTGGCGGATTTCGGCCAGGGTCATGCCTCGGGTCAGGACCGGAAACTCGCCGTTTACGATCGTGACCTGGCCGGCGCGACCGGACCCCACCGGCAGGCCGCTACAGGCAGTCAGCCAGAGCACGGGCAGGGCGACGAGGATGGAAGCTCGGAAATACACGGAATCATGTCTCCTTTGCCGGGCATAACACCGCGGGCACAGCCTTCCCTTTCATGCCGACACTATATGCCACTCGGGCCGTCGCGCTGCGCATGGATTGTCCTGAGCCATGCCAGTCTTGACTGGTGCCGGAATGGCCCGTGTCACTCAGTGACTGCGTCCATCACCAGGTTTTGAAAGCCATAGGTGGACTCCAGGTCGTTGGGCGGGGAATGCTGTTGAAAGATGGCGAGGATGAGCTGTTGCTGCGGATCGATGCGAAAGTAGGTGTTGCGGGCCCCGCTCCAGCCATAAGTGCCGGGAGATCCGCGGGCGGTGGATTTGCCGCCCGGTTGCAGCACGGCCACGGCCAGACCATAGCCCTGCCCGGCGAGGAATGGCAACGGGATCTCGGCCACGACCGCCGTTGCCATCAGCGCGACGCTTTCGCGTTTCAACAATCGGTGGCCGTCAAGCTCGCCGCCGTTGAGCAGCATCTGGCAGAATCGCAGGTAATCGGCCGCGGTCGCATAAAGGCCGCCGCTAAGGGAAAGCAATTTTGGGACGACGGCTGCGGGCGTGTAATTTCGGGCGAGCGGCTGGCCGGCCTTGCGCGCATAGCCGACCGCCGCCCGATCGAGTTTATCCTCGGGGATGCTGAAGCCGGTATCCACCATGCCGAGCGGTTGGAATATCCTTTCCTGCAAGAACTGGTCGAGCGGCCGGTCGGCCGCGATTTCGATCACGCGGCCCAAAACCAGGGTGCCGTCGGCATAGCGCCATTCGGTGCCGGGCTGGCTGTTCAGGGGCAGCCGGGCGATGCGGTCGACATATTCCGCGAGCGTCGCGCGATCGGAAGTGAGGCCCTTCTTACCCTCCTGCCAGAGTTTGACCGCCGGCCGGTCGTCGACGGGTGCGCCGGGAAAGCCGGGGCGATGCGTGAGGAGGTCATGAATCGTGATGCTCCGGTTCGCGGGGATCAGTTCGTAGCCGCCAGGGGCATCGGCGCGCGCGACCGCGACCCTGGGATCGCGGAATGCGGGGATGAACTTCTCCAGTGGATCGTCGAGCTGGATCTTGCCTTCCTCCATCAACAGCAACACGGCGACCGCCGCAACGGGCTTCGACATCGACGCGAGGGCGAAGATGGCATCGGTGCGCATCGGCCGATTGTTTTCGAGGTCCGCAAAACCATGCGCCTCGAAATGAACGAGCTGGCCGCGGCGCGCGACGACGGTCACGGCCCCGGGCGTCTTGTTTTCGGCCTGCAAGCGCTCGAGCCATGGGCCGATGCGGGCGAGCTTTTCGGAAGAGAGTCCGAC
>DASZPS010000073.1:0-2431 GCA_035549955.1 Lacunisphaera sp.
GTAAGCCCCTAATAATTCCATCCCATATTTGAATTTTTCTAGCGAATGTTTTCTTTATATAAATAAGGACTTATTGATAAACTGCGGCAGGAGAGAGGTGGGTTCTACTTCTTTGCGTCTGATTTTGTGAGCTTGATTGAGTACATATTCTAAATATTGTCGTGGATCAACCTGATTCAATTTGCAGGTTTGAATGAGACTATAAAGCAAAGCTGATTTGTTAGCGCTTTTTTCATTGCCAACAAATAGCCAATTGCGCCTGCCAACTGCAAAGGGTCTAATTTGATTCTCAATCCAGCAATTACTGATTTCGATTTCACCATAATTAATGTAGCGGCAAAGATAAGGTTTCTGATTTAGACAATAAGTAATGGCTTTTCCTAAAGCGCTTTGGGGTGGCGCATGTATCTTTTCTATTTTTCTAAATATTAAGTCTAACAGAGGTTTGGACTTTTCTTGCCGAGCTAATGCGCGATCGAGAACACTAAAACCCTTAATATCTTTTTCGATTTGATATAAGGCGCCAATATGCACCAACATTTCACCTGCTTTACCGGATTTATTATTGCCATTGATTTTAACTACATCAATAAATTTTCTTCTGGCATGATCCCAGCAACCAAAATGGGTCACCTCAGGGTTTTTTCTTAAATTGTTATAGCCGGAATATCCGTCCGTTTGCAATAATCCATTAAAATTTTTTAATACCCGATCTGGATTCCCTCCTTCTCGGCTCAAGTTAAATTCAAAAAGGATAAATCGATTTTTGGGATCGTAACTATGGTACGCCCATAAGTAACCCTTTTTGTGAGGTTTTAAAACAGTTACAGGAGTTTCATCCGCTTGGATAATGCGCGTATTTAGAAATTGTTGATATAATGCATCTTGTAATGGAGATAAAACCTCTGCGGCCCCCATAACCCAATTACCTAGCGTATTATCAGGAATAGCCAAACCCTGCCCAGCAAATATTTTTGACTGTCGATAAAGAGGCAAATGATGTTCATATTTTTTAATGACAACATCTGTGATAAGTCTGGCGCTAGCCATGCATTTGGGGAAAGGAGATTCGGGTTTTTTTTCTGATTTGATGGTTTCACATCGGCGACAGGTATATTTTGGTTGAACATGCTCAATGACTTTAATTTGCTCTCTAATGTGATCTATTTGTTCTGAGATGTCTTCGCCAATTTTTTCAAGTTGACAACCACAGACGCATATTTTTTCGGATTCAGACAGGTCATGGACGTGGCGTTCTCGCAATAGTTTAGAAGTATCTAATTGGCGACCCCGTGTTTTTACTTTACGACGTGTGTATTTAATGGTTTCAGTGCTTTCTTCAGGAGCTGAGTCAGTTTCTGCTTCTTCATTGAAAATCAAAGGAAGTTGTAATGATTCTGATTTTTCTGTTGATTGGCCAAACCTTTTTTGTTGACCTAGTTTAATTTGCTGCTTCAGCCAGCTTATTTCATTTTTTAAATTAAATATAGTCGCATCTTTATCTGCAAGCAAAGATTCAAATATTTCAACATTATCATCTGAAATATGGCTTAGAGTTCCGATAATTTTTTGAATTTTTTCATGATTTGTCATTTAGCCATTTTATCAAATTTATACTTTATTTTTAACTGGTTTTTTAAATATTTGAGCATTAATACTTTAAAAATATTCGTGAAATTCCAGCTCATTCCAATTAGACATTGAAACCCAATCAAGCCCAGCCAGCAACCAGCTTAATTGCTTCTCATCCAATGTCATTATATCATTTTCTGCTTTACACAGCTTAAAACAGCCTTGTTCAAGACGTTTATAGATCAATACAAACCCATTTTTATGCCAAGTCAATATCTTGACTTTCTTCCGACTGCGATTCAAAAATATAAAAACACCTTCTTTTAAGTTTGCAGAAAAATGAGATTTAACTATTTCGCATAATCCATCTATTGACCGCCTAAAGTCAACCGGCTGAGAAGATAACCATATTTGAGGGGAGGATAATGTTAATTTCATGACTCTAATGCCTTCACAAAGCGCAACATTTCAGAAATTGTTACCCTTGATAACCTTAATCTAATCCCGCTGACTAAGATAATTTCCATGCCAACTTGAGATTGGATCGTCGCCATTGAAGCCGGCTCTTGTGTATTTTTCTCTATCACTCGGTTGTTATTGTCGCTCAACCATTTGCTCAAAGATGATATTGGCAGCCCAACTTGTCGGCAGTATTTACTCATGCTCAAGCCACTTTTTTTCCAATTCTCGCAGTGATTTTGACGCTCTTCATCAGAATATCTTTTTAAAGTGGATGGTGTTTTTAGCTCAATAAATGGCGCTGGTTTTGTGGACATATATTTCTCCAAAATGTTTTATATTTTGAGGAGAGTTTAAATGTTTGATGCGTGGTTATTAGGTGGGATTATTAGGGGTTTAC
>DASZPS010000074.1:0-6208 GCA_035549955.1 Lacunisphaera sp.
TCAGTTCGAGGTGGAGCGACCTGCTCCCCAGGGCGCTTTCTTCGCAGCGGACGTCCTCAGCGCGTTGGGGAGCAACGCGCTCCACCTTTTGGTGTGATCGATTTCACTCTGAAGATTGGATCCGATTGCATAGTTCCGGCTAAGTAGGTGGAGCGACCTGATTCGAGGCGCTGACTCGGCCGCACCGCGCTGCCGGGTCAGCGCGTTCCACCTTTTGGCGGTCGACGAATTCCCAGCCGCCGCGCAGGCTGCGCGACTAATCCTTGGTGGCGAGCAGACCACATCAGGAAGCGAACAACGGGACCCATCGCCGACAAGGACTCACGAGGGCCTGTTGACCTGGTGTCCCCCGCGACAGACTCGGGGCCTTGAGCGAAAAGCGAGGGGGCGCGTGGGAAGGTCGCGGTATCGCCACCAACTCGGATTTTGAAGACACGCCCTTGCTCGGTGCCTGCTTGGACGCATTGTAATTGACCGTGGATCGAGCAAGCCCGGCCCTACCGCCCTTCTTATGACCATGACGCCCAAGCCCCGCCGCTTCTCCATGATCCGCTCGTTCGTGCTGGCGGATTTCCTCACCTTGGGAAACGCCTTTTGCGGCACCGGCGCGGTCTTTGCCCTGCTGCAGTTCCTCGTGGACAACGACCGGCGCTGGCTGGTCACCGCCATGGTGCTGTTGCCGGTGGCGCTGGTGTTCGATTTCGCGGACGGGCGGGTCGCCCGCTGGCGCCACCACAAATCCGCGCTGGGCGCTGACCTGGATTCGCTGGCGGACACGATCTCCTTCGGTCTCGCGCCCGCGGCGCTGGGTTTCGCGGTGGGCCTGCGCGGTGCCCTCGATGTGGCGATCCTCCTTTACTTCGTCGCTTGCGGCATCAGCCGGCTGGCCAGGTTCAATGTCACGGCCGACGCCCTGGCTGACGATTCCGGCAAGGTGAAGTACTTCGAGGGGACGCCCATTCCCACCAGCGTGTTGCTGGTCGGCTTGATCGCCGTGTTGCACTGGCAGGACCGGCTGGGTCCCGCGATGTGGTTGGGCGATTGGACCGTTGGCGGGCTGCTATTGCACCCGCTCTCGCTGCTCTACGGCCTCAGTGGCAGCGCCATGATCAGTACCTGGCGCATCCCGAAGATCTGAAGCTGCTAAGTGCCACGGGCCGGGGAGTGTCGCTCAAGAGGCAGGCCAAAATTGCCGTTTGCCCGTTTGAGTGTGGCAACGGGGATGAAACCGCTGCCAGCTGCCTGTGGGCGGCTGCCTCGAAGTCCGGTAAATCCGACCGTGATCAGCCTCGCTGGAGCGTCACGCGAAGCTCCAATCGGAAGCAATCCAGTGGGCCTTGGTCATCGCTTGGGAGAAGCGCTGGATCGGCCGGCGATGGCAGAAATCGGTTACCTGCAGAACGGGACCGTCGACAATCCAACCAGCAGCCTTCAGGGCCGCGACTTTCAAATGCAGCGCCGTGGCGCTGCGAGCTTCCACTGATTTATAAGGGCGGGTGTTCATAACGCAGCCACTATAGCCGAACTGCCGCCATTCCCGCATGGGGTGCGAAACCCATCTTTATTTCCTGCGAGGCCCATGTTCATCGGCCTCCGCACCGTAGCGCTCCGCGTAAAATGACCCCCGAAACCAAAGCAACGGTGAATAACCCGCGGGTTATTCACCGTCGTCCCGCGGGAATACCGCATCGCGCAGCCGGGATCTTGCAGTTGATGGCGGAGCGACTTGCTCCACAGGGCGCTCTGCCCGCGCGGTAGGAAAAAGCGGCCCTGTAAGCCGGCCTCGCTGGGGCCGGTCCGGGGTCACCCGATCCCGGCTACAACCACACCGTTCCTCCTGACCGGAGCAAAACGTGTTTGGCGGCTTGGGGCTGCATGAGTTCGACTCAGGGATTCGATTTGTCTTCGTCCGTCTCCCGCGGCTGCTCGGGATCGTTGTCCGGCACGCCGGATTCCACGAGGGGATTGTCGCCGCCGGAGTCTGCGTCGAGATCGACGGATGCGTTGGCCTCCTCCCCGGGCGAATATTCGGGACTCTTGGTGCTCAGGGGCTCGGGTCCGCTCGGCGATTTTTTCGGCACGTCGCCGGGGACGGGATTCACCTCGGGTTGCGGTTTCCAGGTCGGGTTTTGGTCGGATTGTTTCTTGGGCATGGCGGGCGATGGTTTGGGCCGGCGGTATTGCCGGAGTCGCCGCAAGCGTATAGGCCCGACGCCCGTGTGGCCATCGGCCCGGTCACCGGGAAGCGGGACCGGGCGTTTACCGATGGGTATCTGGTCCCCTGATCAAGCGCGCGAAATGGCGTTTGTCATCCGACTTCTCGCGAATGGGGGCGGCATCGCCGACGACATTTGCCGGGAACTGCCGGGGCGCCGCGTTGCTCTATCCCATTACTCACCGTTCATCATGCGCGCCATTTGGAAAGGCTCCATCAGCTTCGGGCTCGTTACCATCCCGGTTGCGCTGGTCAACGCCAGCCGCCAGGAGGAGCTTAAGTTCCGCTTGCTGCGCAGCAAGGACCTCAGCCCGGTGAACTACAAGCGCGTGGCGGAGGTGGACGGCAAGGAAGTGCCGTGGGACCAGATCGTGAAAGGCTACGAATACGAGAAGGGGAAGTTTGTCGTGCTCAAGGACGAGGATTTCAAACGCGTGGACCTCGAGGCCACCGACACGATCGACATCGTGGACTTCGTCGACCTGGAGCAAATCAACCCCGTCTATTTCTACCGGCCCTACTATCTGGAGGCGCAGAAGGGCGGCGCGCCGGCCTACAAGCTGTTGCGCGACGTGCTCGCGCGCACCAACAAGGTCGGCATCGCGAAAGTGATCATCCGCACCCGGCAGCATCTCGCGGCGGTCAAAGCCAACGGTGACCTCCTGGTGCTCGACCTGATGCGCTTCGAGGATGAACTCGTGTCGCCCGGCGAAGTGGCCAAGGCGGAAGGCAAGCAATTGCGGGAAAAGGAACTGAAAATGGCCACGACGCTGGTCGAGCAGATGAGCGAGGACTGGGATCCGAGCCGGTACACGGACGACTATCGCTCGGCCCTGATGAAACTTATCGACGCCAAGATCAAGAGCGGAGGCAAGGAGGTGCCGTCCAAACACAAGGCCCGGCCCGCCACGAACGTGATCGACCTTGCGGCCGTCCTCGAGGAGAGCCTGGCGGGCGGGAAGGCACCCAGGGCAAACGCGAAGGCGAAATCCCGCAAGGGCAGAGGCCGGACGCGGAAGGCGGCTTAGCGGTTGGAAATCTTGAAAGCGGCAAACGGTGAACTCAGGAATCGTGACATTGCCGGATCGCCGGGCCGGGCATTTCGAAGGTCTGGAACCTGTCCGAATACCTCGGTTTCTGCCGTAGGGGCGCAGTCTTGCTGCGACCATTCTTCGCCCAGCGAAGAATCATCGCGTTACGGCGGTCCGGAAGAAAGCCGTGCGGGCTTGGGCGCAGCAAGACTGCGCCCCTGCACTCGCGGCAAGGATCTCGTTCGGTTTGGTATCCGGATAGCTTCCAGTTTCCACGATTCCTGATCTCACGATTTCCCTTTTTTCGCCGCGCCGGCTTCGCGGCGCACGAGCTTGGCGGGCTTGTCGTGGCGCAGGCCCAGGAAAACGGGATGACGCAGGATGCCTTCGGTCGTCCACTCGGTGAACTTCACCTGCGCGACGAGCTTGGGTTTGAGCCACGTCACCGTGCGCATCACCGAGCGCGTCATGCCCTGGCCGAATCGCGATTTGTGGGCCAGGGGCAGATTCGCGAACGGGCACGTGTCGCTGCGCAACGTGAGGAAGCGCGCATGCAGTTCACGCAGCATGGTCGAATTGTAGCCGGTGCCGACCTTTCCCGCGTAGATCAATTTTCCGGCCCGGTAGTGGCCGATCAGGATTGCGCCGAAGCCCACGCGGCTGTTGCGCGGGGGCGTGAACCCGCCGATGACAAACTCCTGTTCGTTGACATTTTTCACCTTGAGCCATGCGCCGGAACGGCGATCCGGTTCGTAGGCAGAATCGGCGCGTTTCAGAATGATGCCCTCGAGCCCTTTCCGCGCCGCCTCTTCGAGCAGGGCTTGGGGATCGACGTCGTAGACCGGCGACAGGCGCACCGCCGGCGCCGGCGCGCGGAGCAGCCGGGTGAGCAAATCCCGTCGCTTTTCGAAGGGGAGGTCCACGCACGAGACGCCGTCGAGGTGCAGGAGATCGAAGACGAAATAGACGATCGGCGGTCGTTCGCCCAGGTCCCGCCCCTGCAGCGCCTGGAAATTAGAGCGGCCCTCGGCGTCGAGGGCGACGATTTCGCCGTCCACGACGGCGTTGCGGCACTTGAGTTTTTCCAAGGGAGGCAGGACCTCCGGGTATGCCAACGGTTTGGCGTTGCGCGACCAGAGCTCGACCTTGCCGCGGTTGATCACGGCAACGGCGCGGTAGCCGTCGAATTTGATCTCACAATGCCATTTCCCGCCGGCCGGCACGCCATCGACCCCCAACGCCTTCATGGGGGCGACAAAGCGGGCCGGTTGCAAGCGTGAGGACACCTTCCATGGTCCGCTGCCGGCGCCGCGGGTTCCCGGCATTGCGGCTGGATGTTTGAAGTAGGGCCGGTCTGTGACCGGCCCAGGCTCGATGGTCCCGCCGGAGTCCGGACCTACGACGACGATTGTCGCGCACCGCGCCATGACCAAAAGCAGTCGATGACCGAGCGACCTGCTCTCCAGGGCGCGTTGCACGCAACGGTAGGAAACAGCGGCGCTGTAGCCGGCCTCGCTGAGGCCGGTCCGGGGTCACCGACCCCGGCTACAACCACACCGTTGCGACTTGGGGCGGCATGGTTCCGGCTTCAGCCCCCTTACACCCCCCGCCCTCCGGGCACCCCTCTCAAGCCGGAACAATTCAATAGGTGGGCGTCGGTTTCCACACCGACGCGAGGTTCACTCGCCCCGTGAGTCCTTGTCGGCGATGTGTCCTGTTGTTCGCTGCTGCGAACCCGGGACCAGTCGCGCAGCCTGCGCTGCGGCTGGGAAATCGCCGACCACCAAATGGTGTAACGCGCTGTCCTCAGCGCGTTGCGGCGCAGCCGCTCCGAGCCAGCGCCTTGGGGTCAAGTCGCTCCACCTTCTCCTATTGAGTTTCGCTGATTGGACTGACGGCGAAACCTTCGCCGCCTCTTCGGACCCTATACACTCCCCGCCCTCCGGGCTCCCCTCTTGAGCCGGAACGATGCAGTTGGAGGTCCATTTTCAGACTGGAATCGGTCGCACCAAATGGTGGAGCGCGTTGCTCCCCAACGCGCTGAGGATGCCCGCTGCGAAGAAAGCGCCCTGGGGAGCAGGTCGCTCCACCTCGAACTGAATTGTTCCGGCTCAAGAGGGGACCATCGTTTCCGGAGTTTTGGCTCCCCTCTCGAGAGGGGTGGCGCTAAACGACGGGGTGTGTAAGGCTATTGCGCGAAATTCAATGGGAAACAGCGGCGCTGTAGCCGGCCTCGCTGAGGCCGGTCCGGGGTCGCCGACCCCGGCTACAACCACAGTCGCGGCCGCATAGGGAAAAATCCGGTGCGGAATTCCCCGGGAAATCGCGCGGGATTTTTCCCCGGCACTTGGGATTCGCCGCGCCAGTCCAAGGGACGTATGAATCCCTCATCCCAAAATACCATGGCTCCCGCCATCCGACGGGCCGCCCTTTTCTCAGTACTTACCGGCGGACTGGCCTTGCTGGCCGGCTGCGCCTCCGAACCCGAGTCCCATGTCGTTTCCGCGCCGCCGCCGGCCGCGCCGCAAACCCAGGTGGTTGTGACCCAGCCGCAGGTCGCCGCCTCCGTTCCCGTGCAGACCACTTCCGGCACGATCGTAGTGACCCAGGCTCCGCCGACGTTGCAGCAGGAGCTCGTCACCGCGCAGCCCACCTCGGACCACAAGTGGGTGCCGGGCTACTGGACCTGGCGCAACAGCCGTTATGAATGGATGGCCGGCCACTGGGAACTCCCGCCGTCACGTGGCTCCGTCTGGATCGCCCCTCGCTGGGAGCGCACCGATTCCGGCGCCTACCGCTTCTACGAAGGCTACTGGAACTAAGCCGGAACGATTCAGTTCGAGGTGGAGCGACCTGCTCCCCAGGGCGCTTTCTTCGCAGCGGACGTCCTCAGCGCGTTGGGGAGCAACGCGCTCCACCTTTTGGTGTGATCGATTTCACTCTGAAGATTGGATCCGATTGC
>DASZPS010000075.1:0-28206 GCA_035549955.1 Lacunisphaera sp.
CGAACCTGTTCCCGGAGGGCGAGACCGAGGGCCTGTACCACACGGCCGACGCCACGCTCTGGTTCTTCCACGCGCTGGACCGCTACGAGCGGTCGACGGGCGACGCCGACACGCGCCGGTTCCTGATGCCCAAGCTGGTCGACATCGTCGAGAAGCACCTGGCCGGCACGCGGTTCGGCATCGGCCTCGACCCCGCGGACGGCCTGCTGCGCCAGGGGGCGCCCGGGTACCAGCTGACCTGGATGGACGCCAAGGTGGGCGACTGGGTCGTGACGCCCCGCCGCGGGAAGGCGGTCGAAATCAATGCCCTCTGGTACAACGCGCTCCGGCTCACCGAGGGCTGGCTGCGCGAGTCCGGCGAAAATGACGCCGCCACTGAACTGGCCTCCCACGCCGAGCGCGCCCGCGAATCGTTCAACCGGCGATTCTGGAACCCCAAGCTGCAGTGCCTCTTTGATGTCGTGGACGGCGAATCCGGCGATGACGATTCGATCCGGCCGAACCAGCTCTTCGCGCTCTCCCTCGACCATCCGGTGCTCGCCGCGGAGCACTGGCCGGCGGTCATGGAGGTGGTCGAAAAACGCCTGCTCACGCCGGTGGGCCTGCGCTCCCTTGCGCCGGGCCACCGGGATTACAAGGAAAAGTACTACGGCGACCTGCGCGCGCGCGACGCCGCCTATCACCAGGGCACGGTCTGGGGCTGGCTGATCGGTCCCTTCATCGACGCGTGGCTGAAAGTTCATCCCTCCGATCGCACCGGCGCCCGCCGGTTCCTGGCGGGGTTTGTGCCCCACCTTGACGAAGCGTGCGTAGGTTCGATCAACGAGATCTTCGACGCCGAGGAACCGTTCGCGCCGCGCGGCTGCATCGCCCAAGCCTGGAGCGTGGCGGAAGTGCTGCGCTGCTTCGTGCTGACGGCGCCCGACAACAAAGTGTAGCCGGGGTCGCTGACCCCGGGTTCGTTGTAGCCGGCCTCGCTGACCCCGGACCGGGGTCACCGTCCACGGTTACAATTCGAACCCCGCTCAATTCCCTGGCAACGGCGGGAAGCGGCCCTGAAAAACGTAGTCCCTTTCCACCCCTGCTTTCCGGTGGCATTGCGCGCAGGAGACGGGCTTGCCGGCCGACTCGACCCGGGTGCCATCAGGCAGGTAGGACGCGAATTCCCATTCGCCCGCCCGCTTTTCCCCATAGGCCTCGCCGTAGCCGCGTTCACGGCGCATGACGTCCACCCTCACCACCCTGCCCTTCCGCCAGAGGCCATTGGCGTCCGTCAGCAGGGCGCCGTCCTCTCCCTTGAGCGGTTCCGCCCATTCCATGACAATGATCGAGCCATCAGGATACGGCAGCCCGCCCAGCCCTTTGACTGAAGCCGCACGCGCGTTGGCGTAGATCGTCCCGAGGTTTGTCACCTTGGTTTTGTTGGCCACACGGATCGCCTCGAAACTTGCGGCGTAACCCGCGGGAAATCCCACGCGATCAGCAGCGGGTGATGTATCCGCTGCCGGGGCGGGCGCGGCCAGCAGCGCGACGACCAGGATCACGCTTTCGAATACGCCTTTCCTAGATGATACCATCATGGCTTGAACCCCGGCGCGGGCCAAAGCCCTTCCGGAAAAATGCCGAATCTTCCCCCAGGAAGCTGACGCAGGTCGTCGGGGTGGTTCCCGCCGGCCTCACTGAGGCCGGGCCGGGGTCAGCGACCCCGGCTACATTAGGCTACACCCCGCCGTTGCCGTTGCGCGGCAAATGCTCGGTCATCGTCCGGCCGAGCAACTCGTAGGTGAGCGGCTTGTGCAGCATCGCGCTGACGTTCAACCGGCGGGCTTCGGCGAGATCGGACTCGGTCCAGTATCCACTGACCAGGACCAAAGGCAGCTTGGGTCGCAGGATGCGCACCCGCGCCGCCACTTGCAGCCCGTTCAAGCGCGGCATCGTCAGGTCACTCAACACCAGCGCAAACCGGTCCGGGGCCGCCTCGAACTCGGCCACCGCTTCATCCGCCCGGAGGTGCGCGGTCACCGCATAGCCGAGGCGCTGCAGCACCTTGCGGCCCGCCTCGACGATCGTCGGGTCGTCATCGACGAACAACAGCGGCTGGCCCCGGCCGGGCGCGATGGCCCCGAGGGGCTCCTCGGTCGGTGCCGAGCCGACGCGGCTGGCGACCGGGAAAAACAGCTGGAAGGTCGTGCCGCGGCCGGGCTCGCTGGCAACCGTGACCGCGCCTTCGTGTTGTTGCATGATGCCGTGCACCACCGACAACCCGAGGCCGGTGCCCTCGCCCAGCGGCTTGGTCGTGAAGAACGGCTCGAAAATCCGCTCCATGATCTCGGGGCTCATGCCCGGACCGGTGTCGCGAATGGTCACACACAGGTACCGGCCCGGCTGGAGGCCGGTCTGCGCGAGCGTTTCCGGACACAGTTCCACGACTTCCTCGAGGAAAGTCAGGCGCCCTGGCGTGCCGCGCATGGCCTGCAGGGCGTTGGTGCCGATGTTCATCAACACCTGGTGGACTTGCGCCGTGTCGGCCATGATCTCGGGGCCGGCTGGGTCCGGCCGGTGCTCGAACTCGATCGTCCCGCGGGCGACGGACCGGAGGAACCCCACGACTTCCGCGACCAGCGGGGAAAGGCGCACCGCCTGGCGGCTGGCCTCCGACCGCCGGGAGAAAGTCAGGATCTGCTTCACCAACTGCTGCGCCCGGCGGGAGGCCTTCACGACCTGTTCCAGGGATTCGATTTCAGAATGGCCCCGCGGCAGATTCAACAGCGTCACCTGCGTGTTGCCCATGATCGCGGTCAGCAGGTTGTTGAAATCGTGCGCGATGCCGCCGGCCAGCGTGCCGATGGCCTCGATCTTCTGCGTGTTGCGGATCTGCTCGGCCTGTTTCTGGAGCCGCTGGCGCGCCTGCGTTTGCTCCGTGATGTCGCGGAGCGAGACCAGGAGACGCTCGCCGAGCGGGCTGACCGAAACGCGCCACCACCCTGCGGCGGCGGGCTTCTCGTGTTCGAATTCCACCGGCTGGCCGGCGCCCGCCACGGATGCCAGTCGCTCGGCCAGCACCGGATCGGTTCCCATCACGGCGCGCAATTTGGTTCCCGGCGCCGGCCCGCTGCCGGCCTGCAGCAACCGCCGGGCGGCGGGATTGGCCTGGCTCACGACAATCTCCCCCGAACCGGGCGAGGCCTCGAGGACCAGCAGGCCCTCGGTCGCCCCTTCGAACACGCCGCGATGGCGTTCCTCGCTCAGGCGCAGCGCCTCGGCCTGCTGCGCGATGCGGTGGCGGAGGCTGCGCTGCTTGCCGGCGGCCCAGATCGCCACCGCCAAGGCCAGCGCCAGGCCGATCGCGACCGCCGCCATGACCTGCGTGGCCGTGTAGCCGGCGGGCTCCATGTGCCCGAACCATTTCGTGTAGAGGGCCTCGAAGCGCTTGGTGCGAACGAGGATCGCCAGCCCCTCGTTCAGCTGGGCCAGCAGCTCGCGATCGCCGTCGCGCACGGCGATGCAATACCGCACGTCGTAGCCGTCGATCTTGGCGTCAAGCGCGTGGACATTGTTCAGCCCGAAATAATGGGCGCGCGACAAGCCGGTGAGGCGCGTGGCCAGGGTGGCGTCGGCCAGCCCGTTGTTGACGGCGCGGATCGCCTCCTCGACGGAGTTCGTGTACACGACCGAATCGCCGAGGCCCGCGTTGCGCAGCACGGCCTCGCCCTGGCTGCCCCGATGCACCAGCACCCGGCGCCCGCGCAGGTCGGCGAGCGTGTGGATGCGGGTCTCGTCCTTCCGCACGATGATGGCCCCGGCCAGCGTGAGATAAGGCACGGTGAAATCCGCCTCGTTTTCCCGTTCGGGAAAGTGCGCGTAGCTCTGGAGGATATCGAGCTTACCCTCGCGAAACGCCTGGTTGATGTCCCGCGTCGGCCCGATGACGCGCTCGAATTTGAGGCCCATCACCGCCTCGATCTCGTTCACCAGCTCGAACGCGAATCCCGTGATCTCGCCGTTGCTCTCGGTGTAGGAGAACGGGTGGTTGTCGTTCAGCACCCCCAGGCGAATCGTGCGCGGCTCGGCCGCCGGCATTGCTGCTGCGAAAACCAGCGATGCAACGGTAATCCCGACCGGGAGAAGTACGCGTTGTAGCATGGGAGGTGACAGCGCCACTAACGCAGCGGGCGCCAGCCGGCGCAAGCCGCAAGCGGTCAGCCGCCATTCCCTCGGACTCGCCCGGATGAGGTGAAACGCATTGCTCCCCAAAGCGTTGGTTCGCCCGCGAATGGGAACCGCCGGGGATTCTCTCAGGTGGTGCCCGCCCGGCTGCGGAGGCGCAAGGCCTCGTAGATCGGGAGATTGCCGAGCCATTCCGCGACGCCGTAGGCCAGCAGGCAACTCACCAGCAGCGGCAGCATGAAATCGTACATCCCCGTGAGCTCGATCATCAGCACGATGCCGGTCAGCGGCGCCCGCACGATCGCGGTGAACATCGCGCCCATGCCCAGCACGGCAAACACTCCCGGGGCGAGCGTATGCGAACTCTCGAAGAGCTGGTGGACGCCGGCGCCAAACCACAACCCGCCCAGCGCCCCCAGCACCAGCAACGGCGCAAAAATACCGCCCGCCGCGCCGGACCCGTAGCTCACCAACGTGAGCGAGAATCGCGCGAGCACGAACAGCGGAAGCAGCGAAAGCGCGATCCGGCCCGACAGCGCCATCTGTACCAGGTCACCGCCCGATCCAGCCAGGCCGGGCACGGTCCAGCCGACAAAACCCACGAACGCCCCCGCCCCCGCACCGACGGCCATGGCCGGCCACCGGAACAGCCGCTCCCTCAAGTCGAGCGCCGCCAGCAGGCTGCGGTTGAAGAGCACGCCGAACCCGCCCGCGGCGACGCCCAGCAGCGCCGCCCAAGGCAGCGTCGCCACGCCCGGTGCCGCCATGCCCGCGAGGTGGAACACGGGGAGCTCGCCCACCAGCAGCCGCGCCACGATGTCACCCGACACCGAGGCGAGAAAGGCGGCCACAAACATGACCGGCGTGAAGTTGCCATGCAGTTCCTCGAGCACGAACACCAGGCCGGACAACGGCGCGTTGAAAGCCGCCGCCAGGCCCGCGCCCGCGCCCGCGCTGATCAGCATCCGCCGCTCGCCTTCGCCGGCGCGGACCCGAAACAGGTCGGAAACCATGTGTCCCACCCCGCTACCCATTTGCACCGTCGGTCCCTCGCGGCCCAGCGCCATGCCGCCGCCGATCGCCGTGACGCCCCCGACAAACTTCACCCACAGCATCCGTTTCCACTCCGGCTCCGCCTCGCGCAACAGGATCGCCTTGAGCTGCGGAATGCCGCTGCCCGCCGCGTGCGGCGCGAACCGCCGGACGAGCCAGACCCCGAGGCCGCCGCCGAGCGCCCCAAGGAACAGCGCCACGGGCAAGCCCGTCCAGCCCGCGAAATGCGCCACCAGGTGGACGCGAAGATGTTCGCCGCCTTCGAGCGCGCGCCGAAACGCCGACGCCAGGGCGCCGGCCAGGATGCCCACGATCACGGCTTTGCCGATGATGTGGCGGCGTTTCACCTCGGTCGCCCCCAAGCCGGAACTATCGTCTCGCGCGGACTGCATCCGCGCATTGGACCAGCGCCCGGCACTGCGGTTCAAGAGTGAATCTACCCAACGATGCGACCTGACCAAAGCGTCAGTTTGCCAGCATGGATTTCTGGGAGAATGTCCGGCACCCTCCTATCCGCAGGTTCTTTGGTCACCTCATTGTGTGCCAGGTGGGTTTGGCCGGGGTCACAGCCGGCCAAACCGTGCCCCGCGTCATGGCCGGCGAGGTAGGGGTTGTAACCGGCCTCGCTGAGGCCGGGCTTCGGGGTCAAGGACTTCGCCTGTAATCCTTGCCGGACTGGATTGCCCGTCGGTCCCTTCTGTGACCGGACCGCGCCGGTCGCAGACTGGCTTAACTGTCCAGTGATCGCCTGCCTACCCGGCAAGTGCGCGAGGCAGACGCTTTTCGAGGAATGCTTGAAGCTTGGGCAGGCCCGCTGGGTTCAGGCCGGTGAAGAATGATTGAGGATCGATGTCCAAATCGGCGGAGGCCTTTCGCCCATGCGTGGATAGAATTATTTTGAGCAGCTGCTCCAGCAACTTGATGAGCATGCGCTCATCCAGACGCCCGCCGGCCGCAGAGTCGCGCAACGTCGCGAGATACGACGGCATCAGGCGGTTGAGGATGAGAATGTGCCGCCCATCCTGTCGGTTACGCTGGTCGAGTTCCGCCAGGTTTGCGACCTTGGCCTGCAGCAAGACGATCGGACCTGGAGTTTCGACGATTGCAGGCGGCTCGCCGATACTGAAACGATAGACCGGTTGGCGGAGCTCCTCATCGCTCGCACCTTTCACGTGCCGGAGAACCTCGATGAGCATCGGCACGCCGGCTGAGTCGGTGGCGATGACGACACCAACCTCATTGGTGGGAGGCCTGAGTGGAAAGTACTGGGGTTTCCTGCCCGCCCGTTTGCCCAACCGCGCAAGCGTGTCCCGGTCACCGAGGATGTCCGCATCGCGGGAGACGAAGGGAGCGTAGTCCTTGGTTTCGTCCTGGAAGTACAGGGCCCACAGATTCACCGCCTGGCCGCCAACGAGCAGGAAAGGTTCGGGCGCCGCGAGCACCGCCGCGAAATCCCCGGGCGGCCGGGGCGCGGCATCAGAGGGACGCATGGGCCTCGTCGAAGTTCAGCAGCACGGGTCGCCGGGACGTGATCGAATTACGCGCCTGCACTTCGTCCGGTGTGGCCAGTTGCAGATCCATGATCACCCGGTCAAACGCACGTTGCGCGCGCTTGAAGCGCGCCAGCTGGGCCGCGGACTTGATCCGGGCCGGCATAACCGGAGCCTGCTGCCAGACCACCGCCCGCAGCTGCTCAAGCTGCACCGAAGACTGCACTCTCTGGCGTACGATGTCCCGAACCGCGCCACGCATCAGCGCCATGACCGTCGTGCTTTCATTTTCCGCAATCCATGCAAGCGCCGCCAGCACCGCGGTGTGCTCCGCGAGGCTTTGGCGCCGCTTGGATCTGCAAAGCTGGTTCGGCATAAAAGGTTGAATCAACCTTTGCGTCATTCACCGGAAGAATCAACCCTTGGCGGAGACAAAACATCCCGGGCTCACAATAGCCTGAATGTTAATCTGTTAGAGCCGATTAAGCAAAGATCCGGCCGGCCCGTGAGGTGGAACTCCTGACTTCAGGACGTTTTTCCCAAGGCAACCGGGCCGAGGTCAGCCCGCTCCACTTTTCCGAGCTGCTACAAACTTAAGCCGCTCTAAATGATCAAACGGACCGGGCACAGACGGTGAACCGAGGCCGAATGTGTGTTGGGATTTGGGCGCGGTCATCCATCGGCGCACATGGAGCTATCTGGCGTCGCGAAGGCTGGTTCTTCGAGGGCGAATGACCCGAGCTGAAGTCGTGCGTCACAGGAACGACCCATGCGTCCGGGCCGCGTGCAGACCGGGCCATTCGCAGTCTGGCCCAACCGTCACGCCGCGACCAACTCGTCGTTCTTGACCTTGAACGCGACCGCCGAGTCCTCATGCACGTCGCCGGCGATGAGGGCGCGGGCGAGCTGGGTCTCGAGGTGGCGCTGCAGGAAACGCTTCAGCGGGCGGGCGCCGAAGACCGGATCGTAGCCCTTCTCGGCGACCCATTTCTTGGCCTTGACGTCGAGCGAGACGGTGACGCGCCGGTCGGCGAGGCGTCGGTTGATGTCGGCGATCAGCAGATCGACGATCTGCTCGATTTCCTCGAGCGCGAGCGGCTTGAACAACACGGTCTCGTCGACGCGATTGAGGAATTCCGGCCGGAAGGCCTGGCGCAGGTCGGCCATTACCGCTTCGCGCACGCTTTCGGGAATCTCGGTGCCCGTGACGCCTTCCAGCAAGTGGCGGCTGCCAAGGTTCGAGGTCATGATGATGACCGTGTTCTTGAAGTCCACGGTGCGGCCCTGGCTGTCCGTGATGCGCCCGTCGTCGAGCACCTGCAGCAGGACATTGAACACGTCCGGGTGCGCCTTTTCGATCTCGTCGAAGAGGATCACGGAGTACGGTTTCCGCCGCACCGCCTCGGTGAGCTGCCCGCCCTCGTCGTAGCCGACGTAGCCCGGGGGCGCGCCGATCATGCGCGCGACGCTGTGCTTCTCCATGTACTCGGACATGTCGAGGCGGATGAGGTTGGCTTCGGAATCGAAGAGCTGCTCGGCGAGCGTCTTGGCGAGCTCGGTCTTGCCCACGCCGGTCGGGCCGAGGAACAGGAAGCTGCCGATCGGGCGGCGCGGGTCCTTGATGCCGGCCCGGGCGCGGAGGATGGCCTCGCTGACGAGGCGCACGCCCTCGTCCTGGCCGATGACGCGCGTATGCAGCACGTCCTCGAGCTTGAGGAGCTTCTCCTTGTCGCCCTGCAGGAGCTTGGTGACAGGGATGTGGGTCCACTTCGAGATGATCTCGGCGATTTCCTCGGCAGAAACCTCCTCCTTCACCAGCGTGGTCTTGGCCGGCCCGGCCTTCTCGGCCTTGGTCAGCTCGCGCTCGAGCTGCGGGATACGGCCGTGCTTGAGTTCCGCGATCTTGTTGAGGTCGTAGGCCCGCTCGGCCTTCGCCATCTCCAGGCGCGCGGCCTCGAGTTCCTCGCGCATCTTCTGCACGCGGCCCAGTGATTCCTTTTCCTTCGCCCAAGTGGTGCGCAGGGCGGTCGCCTGCTCCTTGGCGTTGGCGAGTTCCTTCCGCAATTCCACGAGGCGATGCTTGGAAGCGTCGTCCTTCTCCTTCTGCAGCGCGGTTTCCTCGATCTCCAGTTGCATGACGCGGCGCTGGAGCTCGTCCAGCTCGGTCGGCAGCGAGTCGATCTCGGTGCGGATCATGGCGCAGGCCTCGTCCACGAGGTCGATGGCCTTGTCGGGCAGGAAGCGGTCGGAAATGTAGCGGTGCGAAAGGACGGCGGCCGAGACCAGTGCGTTGTCTTGGATGCGCACGCCGTGGTGCAGCTCGAAGCGTTCGCGCAGACCGCGAAGAATCGAAATGGCGTCCTCGACCGTCGGTTCCTCGACCAGGATGGTCTGGAAGCGGCGCTCGAGTGCCGGGTCCTTCTCGATGTACTTGCGGTACTCGTCGAGCGTGGTCGCGCCGATGCAGTGCAACTCGCCGCGGGCGAGCATGGGCTTGAGCAGGTTGCCCGCGTCCATCGCGCCCTCGGTCTTGCCGGCGCCGACAATGTTGTGGAGCTCGTCGATGAACAGGATGATGCGGCCCTCGGCCTGCTTCACCTCGTTGAGAACCGCCTTCAGGCGCTCCTCGAATTCGCCGCGGTATTTGGCGCCGGCCACGAGCGCGCCCAGGTCGAGCGCGAACACGGTCTTGTCCTTCAGCCCCTCGGGCACGTCGCCGCGCAGGATGCGCTGGGCCAAGCCCTCGACGATGGCGGTCTTGCCGACGCCAGGCTCGCCGATGAGCACGGGGTTGTTCTTGGTCTTGCGGGAGAGAATGCGGATGGCGCGCCGGATCTCGGCGTCGCGCCCAATGACGGGGTCGATCTTGCCCTTGCGCGCCTGCGCGACGAGGTCGACGCCGTACTTTTCGAGGGCGTTGTAGGTGGATTCAGGGTTGTCCGAAGTCACGCGCTGGCTGCCGCGCATCGCCTGCAGCTCCTTCAGCACTTTGGCGCGGTCGAGATTGAAGCTGGCGAAGTACTTCTTCATCGCCGCGGGCTGGCCAACGGCGAGCAGGGCGAGGAACAGGTGCTCGACGCTCATGAACTCGTCCTTGAGCTTCTCGGCCTCCGCCTCGGCCTTGGTCAGCACCTCGTTGAGCGCCTGGGTGACGTAGATCTTGGAAACGTCGACGCTGCCGGACACCTTGGGCAGGCGCTCGAGTTCGCGCTCGGCGGCCAGCTGCATCGCGCTCACGGTCAGGCCGAGTTTTTCGACGAGCGACGGCACGATGCCACCCTCCTGCGCGAGCAAGGCGACGAGCAGGTGCCACGTGTCGACCTCGTTGTGCGAGTGGCGACGGGCCTCGTTCTGCGCCTCCTGCACGGCCTGGCGCGACATTACGGTCATTTTCTCGGGATTCATATAAAGATGGACCCGTTTTCGCAGGCCGTGAGCCAACCACCCCGGCCTCGTTTGTGCTTGATGGTCAATAACCTTCAGATGGCCGCGAAACCGCAAAGGCGCACCTTGTCCCACTCCCGGGCCAGAGTGACCGCCATCGGTCCACGGGCTTGAATGGTAGGGGCGCAGTCTTGCTGCGCCCAATCCCGGCACGCAGGGATTCCTCCGGCAACCGAACGATCAGGATTCCGCGCGGTGCGCGGAATGGTCGCAGCAAGACTGCGCCCCTACACCAGGCCGAACCGGCCCGGCCAGCGATCAGCAGGCCCCAATCTCAACATTGGAACCGATCAGAAACCGGGCCTACTTCTTTTCCGGCTCGCGGTTCAACTGCTCGGCGTGCTTCAGCCCGTAAAGGACGAGTTCGGGCACGATCTCGTCGAAGAGGTTTTCGCCTTCAAACATCCGCGCGAACCCGCCCGTGCCGATCACGTGGGGCCGCTGGCCCTTGAACGCCTCGGCCGTCAGCGCCGCCAGCAGGTTGCGAATCGCGCCGACATGCCCGTGGTAAAGACCCGACTGGATGCTCTCGACCGACGTGCGGCCAAGCGCCGATTCGGGTCGCGCAATCTCAACCCGGGGCAATTTGGCGGTCCGGCTGGCCAGCGCCTCGACGGACATGCCGACGCCCGGCAGGATGGCGCCGCCGAGGTAGTCGCCGCTGGCCGTCACCGCCTCCAGCGTGGTCGCCGTCCCGCAATCGACGACGAGCAAGTCACGTTGCGGGTGCAGTTGCGCCGCGCCGATGGCACTGGCCACGCGGTCGGCGCCGACCTCCGCCGGGTTGCGATAGCGGATCTTGAGGCCGGTTTTCACGCCGGCCTGCAGGACAAAAGGCTCGCGGCCGAAATACTTCACGCAAGCCGCCCGCAGCGGGTAGGCCACCGGCGGCACCACCGAGCAGATCGCCACCCGCGTCACCGCGGCCGGATCGAGCACGTTTTCGCGCAGCACGGCCCGCAGGAAGATCCCCAGCTCGTCGGACGAGCCGACCGGCTGGGTGGTCTTGCGGAACTGCAGCAGCAGCTTGTCGCCGTCGAAGACGCCGCCGTGGATCTGCGAATTGCCGACATCAAGGGCCAGGAGCATGGGAGAATTTTCGATTCTTGATTTCCGATTCCGGGGGGCGAGCCGATTTCGCGGGCTGGAAATGTAGGGTCGGACCTTGCCCGCTCGCGGGGCTCAGGGCCCCGAGCCTGTCGAGGGGGTCCGACCTCGCGCGCGAGGTCGGAGCAAGCGCCGACCCTACATGGGGCTCATCGCCTTCCGTTCCCTTGGGTTCGGCCCGATTCGCTCCCGTCGTGTTGTCCAGCAACTGTTCGAGGGCGGCGGCGAGCGCGGCGCGGTCCGGACATTGCGTGACGATCGAACCGTCGGCGCGGTGGATCGTCGAGGGAAACTTCGCCGCGCTGGTCCGCTCGGTCAGATCGTTATGGACGACAAAGTCCGCGCCCGAGTGGGCCAGGAGCCGCCGTACCGCGGCCTCCGCGTCCGCGCGATCGGCCCCGTGGGTGAGCTTGAAGGCCACCAGCGTGAGCGGCCGGCGGCTGCGCTGCCGCAGGCCGTCGACCAGCTTGGGGAGAGGGCGGAGACGCAGCAGCGGGTCGCTACCTGACTCGACTTTACCATGACGGCCCGCGGGCACCACCCCGCCGGCCACTATCATCGAATCAACACCGTAGTCGCTCACCGCTGCTGCGTGGATCACCGCATCGAACCCGTCTGAACCGAGCAAACGGTCCAGCGCAGCTTCGAGTTCGGCAAAGGTCCCGAAAGTCTCTTCGCGGCACGGGCCCGCGGCCCGCACCGCCTGGTGCGCCCGCAGCAACACCACCTCATGACCCGCCATGGCCAGTTGGTCCGCAATCGCGGCGCCGGTGGCCCCGGTGCTGGTGTTCGTGATCACGCGCACACCGTCGATGGGTTCCGCCGTGCCGCCCGCCGTCACCAAGACCCGCCGTTGCCGCGCGGGCCGGGACCGCGCGCTCTCGACCGCGGCGACGATGGCCTCGGGTTCGGGCAGCCGCCCTTCGCCCGTCTCGCCGCAAGCGGTGCGCCCCTCCGCGGGCGGCGCCACCCGCACACCCCAGCCGCGCAGTTGCGCCACCGCCGCGACCGTCGCGGGATGCGTCCACATCGCGGGATTCATCGCGGGGAAGACCAGCCAGGGCTTGGTCCGGTCATGGGCGAGGAAAAGCGCGCCCGGCAGGTCTTCGGCGAGGCCCGCGGCGAGGCGATTCAGCGTGTTCGCGGTGGCCGGGCACACGACGACGGCATCCGCCCAGCGGGTCAGCGCGATATGGTCGAGCGCCCGGCCGGGTTCAAAGAGGTCGCTCAGCACGGGCGAACCCGTCAGTCCCTCCAGCGTCGCCGGACCCACGAACTTCAGCGCCGAGGCCGTCGCCACGCAACGCACGCGGTGGCCGCGCTGGATGAGCCGCGAGATCGCGTCGCAGGCCTTGTAGCCGGCGATCGACCCGGTCAGGACAAAGAGCAGGTTAGAGCCGGACATTGTCGATGAGCCTCACGTTATCGACGTGGATGGCGCCGAGGCGCCGGCCGGCCTCGTCCGCCACGTAGTCCACCTTGAAACCGGCCTCCTGCAGCGCGGCGGTCGCCGCCTCCGCGCTGGGCGCGGTGCGCAGGATTTTCGAGAATTGGGGGGCACGCTCGCGCGCCGCCGGCGGCAGCCGCCGGTTGCGCGAACTCAGGGCGAGGCCGTCGGGCTCGCGCTCGGTCGGACAAGCGACGATTTCCACGGGCAACAGGAGCGCCTGGACCATGCCGCGCACGAGCTGGAGCTGCTGCCAGTCTTTCTCGCCGAAATACGCGCGCTTGGGCTGCACCAGGTTGAGCAGCTTGAGCACCACCGTGAGCACGCCATCGAAATGCCCGGGGCGATGCGCGCCTTCCATCCGCCGGCTCTGCGAATTCTCGGTGACCCGATAATGATAGTTATCGGGGTACATCTCCGCCGCCGTCGGCACGATCACGTGGTCCACAAGTCCCGCCGCCATCGCCAGGTCCGCCTCCAGGGTGCGCGGGTATTTCGCGAGGTCGGCGGGGTCATTGAACTGGGTGGGATTGACGAAAATGCTGAGCACGACGCAATCGTTGTCGGCCCGCGCCCGCGCGAGCAGCGCGCGGTGCCCGGTGTGCAGGGCCCCCATCGTGGGCACGAAGCCAAGGGAGGTCCCGGGCAGCGCGGCCCGCGCCTTCCGCCAGTCCGCCGTGCTGGTCCAGACGTTCATGCGAGCACCTCCGTGCGCGCGGGGAAACGCGCCTCGCGCACGTCCCGGGCATAGTCGTTCAACGCCCCCAGCACCTCGGCATGCCCGTCGCAGTAACGACGGCTGAATTTCGGGCGGAAAGTCGCGTCCAACCCGAGCAGGTCGTTGAGCACGAGAATCTGGCCCGAGGTCCCCGCGCCGGCCCCGATGCCGATGGTCGGGATCGCCCGGTTGCGCGTAACGTCCGCCGCCAGCGCCGCCGGCACGCACTCGAGCACCAGCGCAAACGCCCCGAGGGCTTCGAGCCGGCTCGCGTCGGTCCGCAAGCGCGCCGCTTCGGTCTCCGACTTGCCCTGCAGGCGGTGCCCGCCGAGCTGGTTCACCGATTGCGGCGTGAGACCCAGGTGTCCCATCACGGGAATGCCGCTCCCGACCAGGTGTTCGACCACGTCCTCATGGCCGCGAACGCCCTCGAGCTTGACCGCCGTCGCGCCGGCCTGGAGCAACGTGCCGGCCGCGCGCACGGCTTCGGCCGAGCCCCGGCGATAGGTGAGGAAGGGCATATCGGCCACGACCACCATGTCGGGCGCGCCGCGGCGCACGGCGGCGGTGTGCAGCACCATCATTTCGAGGGTGGCGTGGACCGTGGAAGGCAGCCCGTGCACGACCATGGCGGCGCTGTCGCCGACCTGGATGGCGTCGGTCTGCGACGCCGCGACGATGCGCGCCATCGTGGCGTCGTAGGCCGTGACCATCACGATGGGCTGGGCTTCGCGGTGAGCCCGCGCGAAATCGAGGATGCTTTTCATTCCGCCCCGACAGTTGTCCGTAAGCGGAAAACCTGCTGGGCGCGGGGGCTGGACTGGAGTGCTTGTCGCATGGCGATCAGGCCTTGGGGTGTCCGAAGACGGGAGTTGAACGGAACGGTCCGGTCGCGCACGAGTTCGCGCCAGACGCGGGTAGTGTCGCCAGGTTCCGCGATGCCGCAACCGAAAACTCTGTCAAGGCCTCCCGGACGAACCGCCATGATTCTTCAATGGGGAAAGCCTTGACGGACAGCAGCTCCTGATCGTCGCCGCGAATGTAGGGGCGCAGTCTTGCTGCGCCCAATCCCGCCCCGGCGGGATTCCTCCGGCAACGCAAGGGCCAAACGGGATTCTTCGCATGGCGAAGAATGGGCGCAGCAAGACTGCGCCCCTACCCGGGCAATCCGGTTTCTGGTATGGAACCACGTCGCCATCCTCCCATTGACTCCCCTCCCGCGCGGGGCGACATTGACCGTTCATGGCTGATTTCCTTACCGACCAAAAAGTTGTCTCGCGTGCCTTCCTCGTGGGCGTCCAAGCCCCCGGCATGGAGGCCGGCGAGGGCGCGGAGCTGTTGGGCGAACTCAAGGAACTGGTCGAAAACCTGCGGCTGGATGTCACGCGGACCACCTTGGTGACGTTGCGCGACCGGCAGCAGCCGAAGTTCCTCATCGGCTCCGGCAAGGCCGCCGAGCTGATGGCGCAGGCGAAGGAAGACGGCGCCGACGTCATCGTGATCGACGAGGAGCTCTCTCCCGCCCAGCAGCGCAACTGGGAAGAGGAATCCGGCCTCGCCGTCATCGACCGGCAGGAAGTCATCCTCGAAATCTTTGCCGATCGCGCCCAGACCCGCGAGGCGGTGCTGCAGGTCGCGCTGGCGCGCATGGAGTACTCGCTGCCGCGCCTGACGCGCGCATGGACCCACCTTTCCCGCCAGCGCGGCAAGGGCGCCCTCGGTGGCGAGGGCGAAACCCAGCTCGAGCAGGACCGCCGCATCGTGCGCGACCGCATCGCGCACCTGAAGGAGGAGATCGCCACCGTCATCTCGCAACGCGCCACCCAGCGCCGCAAGCGCCAGCGCACGCCCGTGCCCGGCATGGCGATCGTCGGCTACACCAACGCCGGCAAATCCTCCCTGCTCAACAAGCTCACCGGTGCCGACGTCCTGGCTGCGGACAAACTCTTCGCGACCCTCGACCCGACCACGCGCCAGCTCGAACTGCCCGATGGCCGCACGTTGCTCGCGACCGACACTGTGGGTTTCATCCGCCGCCTGCCGCACCGGCTGGTCGAGGCCTTCAAGGCCACGCTGGAGGAGGTCGTCGTCGCGGACTTCATCGTCCACGTGCTCGACGTCGCCAACCCCAACGTCGCCCATCATTTCGCCACGACCATGGAGGTGCTCGGGGAACTGGGCGCCGCGGACAAACCCATCATCACGGTTTTCAACAAGGTCGACGCCGCCGATCCGCATACCCTGAAACTCGTGCGCGCCCAGCATCCGGAAGCGCTGTTCATCAGCGTCCACACTGGAGAGGGCCTGGACCAGCTCCTCGCCCGCTCCCAGGAACTGGCGGTCGACGACACCGAAGCCGTCGACCTGCTCGTCCCGCACAATCGCTACGACGTCATCGCGAAACTCCACGGCGCCGGCCAGGTGCGGAAGCAGGAATCGCTCGCCGAAGGCGTGCGCCTCACCGGCCGCTTCCCGCGCAAGCTCGCGGCGGTCTACACGCCGTATGTTTTTTCCGCCCCCACCAAGCGGGCCCGTTCGCCGCGGACGAAACGGTAGACATCGCAACGAATATTTGAGTGGAGTGCCGGAAAGCGTCCGCTAAGGTCCGGCCGCATGAGTCTGCTTGAAACAGCGGCGCAACCGCGGGGGGCCGATCGCGGGGAGGCGCAGGCAAGGCACGAGGATTTCGCCGTGGCGCCCAATTCCTGGTACTACCTGGGCCACGTTTCCGAGGCGGCCCGCGGGCCAATGCGCTTCGAGTTGCCCAACGGGCAGGCCTTCGTCGCTTTTCGCACGGCCGGCGGGCGCTTCGGTGCGCTCGCGGCGCGCTGCTGCCACATGGGCACCGACCTCGCCCGGGGCTGCGTGGTCGGCGAGCGCCTGGCCTGCCCGCTCCACGGCTGGGAATTCGGCACGGACGGACGGTGCGAGCGCATCCCAATCCAGGCGGAGATCCCGGCCTTCGCCCGCCAGGCCAGTTATCCCGTGGAAGAACGGCGGGGGCACCTTTTCCTTTTTAACCAGCCCGAAGCGCGATTTCCCCTGCCATTTTTCGCCGACGTGCATCCCGACGAGCTTCAACCCGCCCGGGCTTTCACGCTCGAAGCGGACGTGCCCTGGTACTTTGTCGGCGCGAACGGTTTCGATGTGCAGCATTTCCTGTGCGCCCATGACCGGGTGATGCTGGGCGAGCCGGCGATCGATTCGCCGCACCCCTTCGCCCAGCGCATCCAGGTGCGGTTTGGCGTCGCGGGGCATTCGCTGCCGGACCGCATGACGCGCCTCGTCGCCGGTCCGGAAGTCACGATGACCATCACCGTGTGGTGCGGCACCCTGGTTCTGGTCGAGGCGAGATTCCAGCGCACCGTAACCTACGGCATGATGACCGTCCGCCCGCTGCCGAATGCGCGTACGCTGGCCCGCGTGATTGTCTGGGTCCGGCGCAGTCGCGGTCCGGTCGCACGCGCGGCTTTCGACCCGCTCAACGCCCGTATTCGGCGGCGGTTCATCGAGATCTTCCTCACGTCCGACATCGAGCGCATGGCCGGCGTCCGGCACAATCCCCACCGCCTGCTCGACATCGACGCTCCCTTTGCCCGCCACCTCGACTGGCTCAAGGGCATCCAGCTCTAACCCCGTCCCCCATGAAACGTTCCCTGCTCGCGCTCACGATCGCCCTGGCGGTCTGTTCCCGTTCCCCGGCCGAAAACTCCGCCCCCACCCCCGAAGCCGAAGCCGGGCTCAACCAGTTGCGCGACGGCCTCACCGCCAGCTTCGCCAAGGCCGATATCGACGGCATGCTCACGTACCTTGCCCCCGACGCGGTTGTAACCTGGCAGAACGGCGAGATCTCTCGCGGGCCCGAGGAGGTTCGCGCCTATTACAACAAGATGATGAAGGGCGACAAACCGGTCGTGAAGGAAGTGAAGGCCGCTCCCGAGGTGCTGGGCCGGCATTTCTACGGCGACTGGGCGGTATCCTGGGGCAACCTGCACGACCGGTTCGTCCTAAACGACGGTCGCGAGCTGGCGCTCAACAGCGTCTTCACCATCACGACCGCCAAGCGCGGCGACCGCTGGCTCGTGACCGGCTATCATGCGTCCGTCAATGCCTTTGAAAACCCGGTCCTCAGCCTGGCGATCAGGAAGGTCGCGCTCTGGACGGGAATTGCCGGTGCCATCGCCGGAACCCTGCTGGCCTTCGTCGGTTCCCGGATCCTGGGGAAGAAAGCCGCGTGAGTCGCCCCGAGTTCGCGGCGGCGGAGTTCTCGCCGGCGGATCGCGAACTGCTCGACCGCGCCTCCGCCCTCGTCGCAGCCAACGCGCCAGCGCCGGCGGATCTCGACCTGGCCACGGCGATGGAGTTCGTCCGCATCAGCCGCGCCGCCCCCAACGCCGAATTTGCCCGGGCCGTCGCCGCGGCCGGAACCCATTCACCGCGCGCGGGCCTGAAAATCGGGATCGTGCCCGGCGCGTTCCATCGCGAGCACAAGGACACCGGCGCCGAGGGTGCGGTCGTCCGCCGGATCCTGGCCAGCCTTGGTTACCAGACCGAACTCATCCCCGTCGACAGCTTCGGCTCGCTGGCCGACAACGCCCGGACCATTTCGGAATGGGTCGAGCGACAGGCGCCGGCCCCGGTCATCCTGGTTTCCTTGAGCAAGGGCGCCAGCGACGTCCGAACCGCCCTGCCCCGGCTGTCCGCACCCGGCCGCTGCCGCATCGCGGCTTGGATCAGCCTGAGCGGCATCTGCACCGGCACGCCGCTGGTGGACTGGCTGCGCCGCCGCCCCTGGCGGTGGTGGGGCGTGTGGTTGCTGCTGCGGTGGCGCGGCCAGCGGATCGACGTGCTCAAGGAGCTGCGCCACGGCCCGGATGCGCCGCTGGGACAGTGGTCAAGCCTGCCCTCCGGCCTGCAGGTCGTGCACATCCATGGTTTCCCCCTGCGGCGGCATCTCAATCACCGGTGGGCCGCGAAGGCCTACGCCCGGCTCGCTCCGCTCGGCCCGAACGACGGTGGGAGCG
Source organism: Lacunisphaera sp. (assembly GCA_035549955.1). Lineage (GTDB taxonomy): Bacteria > Verrucomicrobiota > Verrucomicrobiia > Opitutales > Opitutaceae > Lacunisphaera. Next base: position 18,451 of record DASZPS010000075.1, read on the forward strand.
TGCTGCTGGCGGACGTGTCCCGCTGGCCGGGAATTGTCGTACCGCTCTGGGGCGTCGATCACTACATGCAGCCGCGACACGACATCACTTCCCAACTCAGCCGGGTGTTCCAAGTCGTGGTCGAGCGGTGCGCGTAAAGCCACGCCAGGCCGTCCGGTCCGACCCCAAGCCCAGGGCGAGACCGGCGACCAGATCCCAGAAGTAGTGCTGTCGTGTCGCGAGCGTCGCGTACAGGATCGCCGCCGCCCACAACGCGAAAACCCCCGCGGCCGGCCAGGCCGGCCGCCGCGCGAACATCCGCCAGCCGAGTCCACCGACGAGCACGAGAAAGCCGGCATGCAGCGAGGGAAACGCATTATAGGAACCATCGGCGCGCGCGATCCAGGCCATCAGCCCCCCGGCGGGGAGTTCCACCGGCCGCGGTGAGGCCACGGGCCAGAGCAGGAAAATCACGAAACTTGCCCCGCTCAGCAACAGCAGGGCGACAACATAGCGCCGCAACACCTCCGCGGCATCAATCAGCCACGGCAGCAATCCGGTGAGGAGAAATTGGGAAAGGTACACCGCCGCCCACGGTTCCGGCGCAAATGCGACCGCGCGGTCGATCGCGGTGGTGGCCATCGGCCGCACGGGAAACACCGCGTGGCGCGCCAGCCATCCGTAGCCGCCCCAGAAGAGCGCATTGACCGCGAGGGTCAGGGCGGCTTTCCGCCCCGCCAGGGCCCGGATGCGTCCGATCAACTCCTGCCACCGCATCGCCGGAATCAGGAGATGACCTTGCCGGTGTATTTGTTCTTCACGCGCTCGGTGGCCGCGCGCGGCCCGCGCCACATCTTCAGATAGGCCCAGGGCAGGAAACCGCGCGGTGGCTCACCCGCTGCCCTCAGCCCCGGCAGGTGCACCCAGGGGATGGTCGGGTGCTCGTGGTGGTTCAGGTGCCAGTTGTGGTTGAGCCAGAGCAGGTCGAGCGGCGCCCAGATCCAGAGGTTGCGGGCCCCGCGCGTCACGTGCCGTTCCGTGCCATAGTGGTGCACGTACTGCATCGCCGACCACATGAACCCGAAGCCGGCGTACATTACGAGGTAGTTCACCACCGGGATGCCCGCGCCCCAGACAATGGCCACGTGCAAGGCGATCGCCAGGGCGCACTCGAGCTGGATGAACCGCCGGTAATTGGGATTCAGGGACTCCATGAACGCGACCGACGGCTGGTCCACGTGCCAGTATTTCTTGTCGACCGTGAACGGCAGGAAAAGGAAGACCACGTTGCCGAGCACGACGACCACCCAATAGAAACCGGTGACGATCCCGTAGAGGACGAGGAAGCGCCATACCTTGTGGTCGCCTTCGAAGTAGAAATCGAAAGCCTCGTCGTCCGATCGGTTGCGCAGGTGGTGCCCCAGGTGCCCCTGCCGGATGAGGTGAAACGGCGCCGGGAAAAACAGCGCCATGAACGCTCCCAGCAAGTCATTCCACCGACGATCCGGCAAAAGCATCGCATGCTCGGCCTCGTGGATGATCGAGTAAACCGAGTTCATCAGCAGCCCGAAGCCGATGGCCAACAGGCCCAGGCCCCACCAGCTCTCCACGCGGGCCGCGAGCAGGCAGCATCCGGCGATCGCCGCGAGCTGCAGCGCGCTGATGACGAGGTTCAGGCGCCAGGGAATCGGATTCGCTGAGGTGGCAACAGTCGTCATCGGGGTGATCACAAACGTATCGATCCGCGCAATCGGAGAATGACCTTGAGGCTTGGCGACCCGACCCGTAGAGCAAGCTGCAATTCTCCGCGGATATGCCGAACCCTCCTTCGCCGGGCCGCTTCAAGCTGGTGCTGATCTCGCCCAAGGGCCCGCTCTACCGCCACCGCGGGGGGATCTGGAGAAAATCCCTCCGCTACCAGCCGCTCACGCTGACGACCCTCGCGGCCTACATCCCGCCGGAGCTGCCCATCGACGTCGAACTGATCGACGAGGGCATCAGCGATGTCCCGGCCGACCTGCGCGCCGACCTCGTCGGCCTGACCGTCATCACCGGCACCGCGGTGCGCGCCTACGAACTGGCCGACGCGTTCCGCGCCCGCGGCAGCAAGGTCGTCCTGGGCGGGCCGCACGTCACGCTGATGCCCGAGGATGCCCAGCCGCACGCGGACGCCATCGTGGTCGGCTACGCCGAGGACACCTGGCCGCAGCTTTTGCGCGACTTCTGTGCGGGACGCCTGCAACCGCGCTACAAACAGGCGCCCGGGCTGGACCTCGGGGGCCGGCCGTTCCCCCGCCGCGACCTGCTGCCGAGCGAGCACTTCCTCACCAACAACGTCTTCGAGGCCACCCGCGGCTGCGTGCACAGCTGCGAATTTTGCGTCGTGCCGACCGCTTGGGGCAAGAAGCCGTTCCACAAGCCCGTGGCCGAGGTCGTCGCTGACATCACCCAACATGGCGCGCGCAAGCTCATCTTCATCGACCTCAACCTCGTCGCCCACCGGGGCTATGCGCTGGAACTCTTCCGCGCGCTCATCCCCCTCAAGCTGCAATGGTACGGCCTCGCAACCGTGCTGCTGGCCGACGATCCCGAACTGCTCACCCTCTGCGGCCGGAGCGGTTGCCGCGGACTATTGATGGGCTTGGAGTCGATCTCGCCGGCCAACTTGAAGCAGACCGCCAAGAGCTTCAATTCGCCGGAAAACTACGGCCTCGTCGTCCAGCGCCTGCACGAGCATGGCATCGCGCTGCAAGGCTGCTTCGTGTTCGGCCTCGATGAGGACGGTCCGGATGTATTCCTGAAGACCGCCGAGTTTGCCGTGCAGGCGCACATCGACCTGCCCCGCTTCGCCGTCGTCACGCCGTTTCCCAACACCGGCCTCTACCGGCGCCTCGAGGCCGAGGGGCGCATCCTGACGAAGAACTGGGAGCTCTACGACGCGCAGCACGTCGTCTTCCAGCCGGCGCGCATGACCGTCGCGCAACTCCAAGCCGGCGTGGAGGCCGCCTGGAAGCACGCCTACAGCTTCCGCTCGATCGCGCGCCGCATCCGCCACTCCCCCGCCCCTTGGCCGGTCAAGCTGGGCACGAACCTTGGCTACCGGTTCTACGCGCACAATCTCAGCCGCTTCTACAACTGCGACTGGATCATCGGCCGCGCCCCGGCCCTGCGCCCGCGCCCCGCCCGGGCGGCCTGAGTCTCGGCATGTTCTCAAAACCAACGATACGGGCGTTTGGGTGTGGGAGGGGCTTTATGCCCCGATGGGATGACGGTGTCGCCAACGGTCGGGGCATAAAGCCCCTCCCACATTCCAGCAGCGTCCCATGAAACTGACGATCATCCATCCCTGCATTGGCCGCCATGCGGGCAGCCGCGACTACATCCGCACCTGGCAGATGGAGCCCCTGCCCGCCGCCACGATCGCCGGGCTCACCCCGCAGGAGGTCGCGGTGAAGTTCTACGACGACCGGATGGAAGACATCCCCTTTGACGAACCCACCGATCTCGTCGCCCTGAGCGTCGAAACCTACACCGCCAAACGCGCCTACCAGATCGCCTCCGAATACCGCCGGCGGAAGATTCCCGTCGTCATGGGCGGTTTCCACGCCGCGCTATGCCCGGAGGAGGTCGCGCGGCACGCCGAGGCGGTCGTGATTGGCGAGGCCGAGCTCACCTGGCCCGAGGTCGTGGACGACGCGCGGCACGGCCGGCTGAAAAAGTTCTATCGCCAGGAAAAGCGCCCATCGCTCAGCGGCCTGCGCCCCGATCGTTCGATCTTCCGGGGCAAACGGTACCTGCCCATCGGCCTGGTCGAAGCGGGGCGGGGCTGCCACTTCAAGTGCGAGTTCTGCGCCGTGCAGACCGTGTTCGACTCCACCCAGACCCGCCGGCCCGTCGACGACATCCTCGCCGAGCTGCGCCAGCTCAAGGCGGAGAAGAAATTGTTCTTCTTTGTCGACGACAACATCACCTCGAATCTCGCGCAGGCGAAGGAGTTCTTCCGCGCCCTGATCCCGCTCGGCATCCGCTGGGTGAGCCAGTCGAGCATTAACGCCGCCCACGACGAGGAGTTTCTCGAGTTGCTGACGCGCAGCGGTTGCCAGGGCGTGCTGATCGGTTTCGAGAGCCTGAATCCAGCGAACCTCAAGGCGATGAACAAGTCGTTCAACACCATGCGCGGCGGCTTCGCCCAGGCGCTGGCCAACCTCCGGCGCCACCGCATCCGCGTGTATGGCACGTTCATCTTCGGCTACGACGGGGACACCCCGGAGAGTTTCGGGCCGACGGTCGACTTTGCGCAGGCGGAGTCGCTCTACATCGCGGCGTTCAACCACCTGACGCCGTTCCCGGGCACACCCCTCTACCAGCGACTGGTGCAGGAAAACCGCATGCTCTACGAAGCGTGGTGGCTCGACGACCGCTACAGCTACAACCGGATTCCCTTCCAACCGAAAGGCATGGCGCCCGACGAACTCCAGCGCGGCTGCCTCGCCGCGCGCCGCCGCTTCTACTCGTGGCCCAGCATCCTGCGCCGCAGCCTCGCGCCGGTGAACCGGAGCAATGGTTTCATGTGGCGGAATTTCTACCTGATCAACGGGCTGCACCGCGACGACGTCAGCCTGCGCGACCACTACCCGCTCGGCGACGAGGCGTGGCGCGGTGAGATCCTCCAGGCCAGTTGAACACCGCGACCGACAACGTGCAGTTCGCGTTTGCCACGCCCGACGACGACGGCGACGTGCGGCAGTTGCTGCGGGAGACCCCCATGCGCGGGACCGTCAGCGTCGGGTTCACCCACGAACCGGACTATTTTGCCGGGACGGGCCTCGCCGGGGCGTCCGACCGCACCGTGCTCGCGCGCGTGGGGGACCGGCTGGTGGCAACCGGACGATGTGTCACGCGCCCGGCTTGGGTGAACGGCGAAGTCCGCCCCGTGGCATATCTCGGCGAACTCCGCCTGGCGGCCGGCGCGCAGGGCCGGTGGGACATCCTGCGCCGCGGGTACGAATTCTTTGGCGAGGCGTACGCGAACGAGCCAGCTGACTTCTGCTACACCAGCATCGTCGCCGACAACACCCGCGCCCGACGGCTGTTCGAACGCGGTGCGCGCGGCCTGCCCCGCTACGAGTTCATCGGCGAGCTGGTCACGTTGCTGCTGCCGGCCTGCAGCGAAACGGATACCACGGGACTTCAAACGGTCAGCGGCGCGGAAGTCTCCGGCGAAGCGCTCGCCACTTTCCTCAATGTCGCAGCGCGGACCCGCCAACTGGCCGCGCACTGGACGCCGGAGATGTTGTCGAAACTTGCCGCCCATGGCCTGCCTCCGGAGGATCTTGTGGTTTTGCGGGACCAGGAAAAAATTGTCGCATGTGCCGGGATCTGGAACCAGCAATCCTTCCGGCAAATCCGCATCGAAGGCTACAGCCGGCCGCTGGCCGCCGCCCGTCCGATCCACAATCTGCTCGCGCCGCTGCTCGCTCAACCTCTGCTGCCGCGCGCGGGCTCCGTGCTCAACCATGCTTTCCTCACGCCGTTCGCCTGCCATCCCGACCGCGCTGACGCTGCCACCGCCCTGCTGAAAGCCGCAAGGCACACCGCCGCATCGCGCGGGCTCGACACGGTGGCGCTCGGCGGCTTTCCCGACGACCCGTGGCTGCACCGCCTGCCGGGACGCCGTTACCTGAGCCGGCTGTATCGGGTCGACTGGCCCGGGGTACGCCCGGCGGTGGCCATGCTTGATGGCCGTCCCTGCCTGCCGGATATCGGACTGCTATGATTACCCTGCGCGAAACGACGATCATTCCGACCGCCCTGCCCCGTGACCAGGTCAGCGCGGAACGCCGCGCGGCCATGTTCGCCCTGCTGGACGGGCATTTCGCCGGTGTCACCCCGGCCCAGTTCGCCGCCGACCTCGCCGGGAAAAGCCATGTCATCCTGCTCGAGGGCGACGGGCGCCTGGTCGGGTTTTCCACCCTGCTCATCTACGAGACATTCCATCGCGGCGAACCGGTCACGGTGGTCTATTCCGGCGACACGATCGTGGCGCCCGAAGCCTGGCAAAGCCCCGTGCTGGCGCGGGCCTGGATCGCAACGGTCAATGACCTCCGGCGCGAGTTTTCCCGCGGCCGGTTTTATTGGCTCCTGCTGACCTCCGGCTTCCGCACGTATCGCTTCCTGCCCGTATTCTGGCGGGAGTTCTTTCCGACCTTCGATCGCCCGACCCCGACCGCGACGCAGGCGCTCATGGACCAACTCGCCCGCGAGAAATTTGGCGACACCTACGACCCGGTGCGCGGCGTGGTGCGCTTCCCGCGTCCCCAGTGCCTGCGGCCGGCGCTGGCCGCGCTGCCTCCGGGGCGCGAATCGGACCCGCATGTCGCCTTCTTTCTCGCCCGTAACCCGGGTCACCTCCAAGGCGACGAACTGGTCTGCGTGACCGAACTGACTGCCGCCAACCTCACCCCCGCCGGGCGCCGGATGGTTGCCCGCGCCCCGGCATGATCGCAACCGCGGCCAATCTGGCGTGGCTGGCCACGCGCTCGCGCGCGGCGGTCCGGTTCCGCCGCCAACTGCACGATCCCGCGGGCACGCAGCAGGCGGTGCTGCGCGACCTGTTGCGGCTCAATGCCGCCAGCGAGTTCGGCCGCCGGCATGGGTTCGCTGACATCCGCACGCCCGCCGAATTCGCGGCGCGGGTGCCACTCGCCACTTACGAGGACTTGGAGCCGTGGATTGACCGCCTCCGTCGGGGCGAGCCCGCCGTCCTGACGACCGACACGGTCATGCACCTGGTGCCGACCAGCGGCTCGAGCGGCGCGCGCAAGCTCATCCCCTTTACCGCCCGGCTGCAGCGCGAGTTCGATCGCGCCATTGGCCCATGGATTGCCGACCTGTATGGGCGGCATTCCTCCGCGCTCTTCGGGCCGGCCTATTGGTCCATCTCGCCCGCCGTGGGTGTGGCGAAGGAGGATTCCGCGGTGCCCATCGGGTTCGATGATGACACGAACTATCTCGGCGGGGCCAGCCGCCGGCTCGTGGCCGCCACGATGGCGGTGCCGCCGGCACTGCGGCACATCCGCGACGGAGAAACCTTCCTCCTCCTCACCCTGGTTTGCCTCCTGCGTCGGCGGAACCTGCGGCTGATCTCCGTCTGGCATCCTTCATTCCTGCTGCTGCTCCTGGACGCCCTGCCGCGCCATTGGGACATCCTTCTCGGGATTTTGCGCAACGGACGGCTGCCGGCTGCGCTCAGCGTGCCGGCCCAAGTGGAGCAAGGCCTGCGGCTCGGTGCCGAATCCACGCGCGTCCGTGAACTCGAGCGCATCGGTCCGAACGAGCCGTCACGATTCTGGCCCAAATTGGCGGTGATCAGTTGCTGGACCGATGTGCAGGCCGCGTTAGGCGCGGCGGCTCTCGCGCGACGCTTTCCGCGCGTGGCCATCCAGCCCAAGGGCCTGCTGGCCACGGAAGCCTTCGTGACGATCCCCTTTGAGGAACGTCACCCGGTGGCGGTGGGTTCGCACTACTACGAATTCATCGATGAGGCCGGGGCGATTCATCCGGTCGAGGCGCTGGCGCGCGAGCGAATCTACGAGGTGGTGGTCTCGACCGGCGGTGGTCTTTGGCGCTACCGGCTGGGCGACCGGGTGCGGGTGACGGGATTTGTCGGGCGCACGCCTTCGCTGCAATTTGTCGGCCGGGCCGGTGATGTGTCCGACCTTCGCGGCGAGAAGCTCTCGGGCGAGTTTGTGGCCCGGGTGGTGAAGGCTTTGAACCTTTCCCGCCTCGAACCTGCGCGGTTCGCCATGCTCGCCCCGGCCTCAAGCGGACCCGCGGCCGGCTATGCGCTTTTCTGGGAGGGTGGCGTGCCGCCGCCCGCTGGCGAGGTCGATCGCTTGCTCGCGGAAAACCCGCACTACGCCTGGTGCCGCCAACTCGGCCAGCTGCGGCCCGCGCGGGTGTTCTCCATCAGCGCCGGCGCCGAGGCCGCCTATTTCCGGCGGGCGAATGCGGACGGCCGGAAACTCGGTGACATCAAACCCGCGCCGCTGGTGCAGACGACCGGGTGGGATTCGTGTTTCAACGGGAAGTTCTTGGAGTAGGCGCTCTGCGTTGTAGCCGGGGTCGCTGACCCCGGTCCGATTGCAAATTGGCAAATTCCGGGGTCAGCGACCCCGGCTACAGGCGGTGCGGCTTTCGCCGGGATTTGCTCCGGCGCTTCAGGATGACCACCAGCGTGCCGGCAACGAACGCCTCCTTTTGCGCGCGCGTAAGCTGCTTCAGCTGATGTTCGCGGCGCAGGGCGCGGCTGACCGTCATGGGGCCTTCCGACCAGAGCAATGTCAACGGGCCGCGCGAGCGGGTGTACTTGGCCCCCTTGCCGGCGTCGTGTTGCGCGAGGCGCGTGGCAACGTCGCGCGCCGTGCCGATGTACAGCGTGCCATCGCGGCAGCGGACGATGTAGACGTAGGCCCGGGGGGATGGCATGGGTCAAACGACCTTCGAACGAACACACCCCGGCGCTTCGCGCCACCCCTCTTGATAGAGGGGATCCTCGTCTGCGTGGGCTTGAGTCCCCTCTATGAAGAGGGGTGCCCGCCAGGGCGGGGTGTGTGGGGAATCGTCGTTCACTTCTGTCCCTGGCTCAGGCCGAGGAGGATGTCGCCGGGGGGCAGCTCGTCGTATTCGATCTGGTTCATCAGGTTCCGGCGGATGAGGTCGGCGGTCTTGGCGTCCACGGCGGCGAGCAGCGCCAGCACCTCGGCGGAGAGTGCGTCGGCCGGGGCCGGTACCCGGGCGGCGATGCCCGGGGCCAATTGTGATCGCGAAGCCATGTAGGTGCCGGTGGCGGCGTCAAAGTAGAGGTCCTTGGCCAAAGCCAGCATGTCACCCATGACTCCTTTCAAAAGCTCCCCCTCCGCCGCGACGCGAACCGCCAAAACTGCGCCCAGATAGTCAGCTGCGGTGGGAGGACTGCCCGAGCGGAAAGCGTGCGCCAGAGTAAAATTCCGAGGGTTGCCGCCCGGGAGCCTTCCGGCCAGGCCGCTCGCCGCCTCCACAAGGTGTTTCGCGCCAGAAAGCCGGCAGGCGGAAAAAAACAAACCCAACGCAGCCGAGGTGGCTGAACCCACCTTCGCAAACTTTGGCCGCTTCGCGGGGTCGGCGTTCTCCTCGAGCGTGCCGTCGAGCGCGGCGGCGAAGGTGCCGTCGGGGTTCCTCAATTCCTTCAGCACGAATTCCAAGGCCCCGATGCCAGCCGCGCGGAGCTTCTCGTCCTTGGCCGCGTCCGCCGCCTCGAACAGTGCCAGCGCGATGCGGGCCTGGTCGACGAGGGTTTTCTGGAAATACGGCTCCTTCCACGCTTCGTCGATGCAGCGCCGGTAGAATCCGCCGTCGACCGGGTCACGCAACGCGCCGGACACGAGCGCGCGGGCGGCCTTGATCGCGACTTCCTGCGCGGCTTTGTCGCGCGTGAGCAGGAAACGGATCAGTTCCGGCTCGGGCTGCTTCGGCGCGGACCCGAAGCCGCCATTGACGGAATCAGCCGCCGCCACCCAGGCCTTCGTCGCGGCGACGAGCTTCGCCGGGATGTCCAACCTGGCCTTCAGGTCGAGCGGGGGGAGCTTCATCATCTCCAGCGCCTCGGACGCGAGCGCGTGCGCGCGGTCCGGGCCGGCCTGCCAGGTGTCGAGCGCCGCGCGGGCGGCCTTGAGAAAGCCGGGCTTCCCCCACTCTTCGGAGGGCGGCAGGTAGTTGGCGCCGTCGTAGGGTTGGAGC
>DASZPS010000076.1:0-61260 GCA_035549955.1 Lacunisphaera sp.
GCTCGTGATTCGTCAAAGTATGGACGGGCTTCGTCCACGCGGATCGAACTCGATCGATCAACCCGCTCTGGAAATCCGGCTCACGCCAAGGGCCGATAATCTCTGCGAGGCTTCTGTGATCGGCGGGCATTTTTTGGCTAATCGTTACAGATGAGCCACGGTCATGGCTGGCGCGGCTCCTGCGCAGCGGGAGGCGTGACAGACATGACCGTTGGCTCTGGCGACTTGTTAGGCATTTTTCAGGTCACGGAAGGGATGCTGAACCAGAATCCGATCAATGTCTGTCTGGCGTCGCTGTGCCCATGAAGGATCAAGACGCTTCAAGAGGCCGATCTGCGTCTCGAACATGAGGCGCCGAAAATCAACTCGCGGGCGGCGGTGCTCTGCTTCGTAGCCGGTCGCCATGTCGAAAGTCACCTCGGCAAAAATCCAATAGAGCAACTCTCGAAAATCGTTTGTGCTCTCGCGCTTCAACTCTTCGCCGCGCTCTTCGATCACAAAGTGATAACGGTCGTCGCGGATCTCGATGTGCGGCCGGGCAAAATCTGCGGACCGCCCGAAAGTGGGCAGTGACCCTTCTGGCGCATCAATCTTCCGCGCCAATTGGCGGACTTCCTCTTCGATTTCGGCAAGCGTGAACATGCGGTGGCTTTCTTGCCTAACGTTGTTTATGCCACGGGCCGTGGCTCAATCAAATGGGGAAGCGGGTGAAGACGAAGGTTTAACCGAAAACGAGGTCCGGCCGGGGACCGGAGTGGGATCGATTGTCTGAATATCCGACAGCCGATCGGCTCAATCGATTTCATAAGTAATTGTTGGTGCATGGCTTCGTGAAAATCAGGTCTGGCCCGGGACCGCTCACGCCATTTTTGCGTGGAGGTTAGGTTTCTGCCCGCCTAAATCAATTCATTCCTTGCTGGGGGCCACCGGTGAACCGCCCCCATGAAATCACGATCCGACGTACTCAAGTTGGTCCAGGCGAAAATCCGCCTGCGCCATTTTGCCCACAGTACCGAGCAGGTCTATTGTCACTGGGCCGGACGCTACTACGATTTTTGCCTCCGTCTGCCCAATTCCTGGCCGGCCGAGCGCAAGACGGAGGCCTTCCTGACCGACCTCGCCTTGAAGCAGGACGTCGCGGCGCGAACGCAAAACCAAGCGCTGTCCGCTCTCCTGTTTCTCTATGGCGAAGTGCTGGGCAAACCGCTCGGCGATATCCACGCGCTTCGGGCCAAACCGCGCGTGCACGAACGCACCGCGCCCTCCCGGGAACAGGTGCGTGCCCTCCGGCAGGCGGTCGTCGACCGGCCGGGTCTTCCGGCCCGGCTGATCGTCGACCTGCTCTACGGTTGCGGCCTGCGCGTGAGCGAGCCGCTCGAACTGCGGATCAAGGATGTGTTGTGGAGCGAAAACCAGCTGGTCATCCGCGCCGCCAAGGGAGCCAAGGACCGCCGGGTGCCGCTACCCGCCTGCTGCGCCGCCCCCCTGCGGGCCCAATGCGAGGCGGCGCGACGCGTCTGGGAAGCGGATCGCCAGCATTTCCCGACCGTCGGGGTGACGTTGCCGAACCAATTGGGAAAGAAATATCCCGGTGCCGCGCGTTCCTGGCAATGGTTCTGGGTGTTCCCGGCCGCCGGCCATTGCGCCCATCCGCGCACGAGGGAGCCGGTCCGCTTTCACCTGCTGCACGATCGGGTCCAGCAGGCAGTCCGGGAGGCGGCCATCAAGGTCGGATTGGAAGGACTCGTGACCCCGCACGTGCTGCGCCACGCCTATGCCACTCATTCCCGCGAGCCGATTGACACGCTGCGCCAACTGATGGGCCATGTTTCCATTGAAACCACCGCCGGATACCGCCACCCGGTGGTGGACGCAGCCACCAATCCGCTGGACGATCTTCTGGGCGGGCGGACCTGAGCCCAAAACTCATGCAGCCCAAAACCGCAAAACCCTGTTCTGCTCCGGACGGGAAGAAACGACTCCGGATTGCAGCCGGGGTCGCTGACCCCGGTCCGGCCTCAACGAGGCCGGCTACAACAAAGCCGCTGTTTCCTCGGCGTGGGTGGGCGTCGGTTTCCACGCCGGCGCCTTGGTCGCGAGGGAACGCGTTGTCGCCGGTGGGGAAACCGGCGACCACCTGTTGGTGCGGTCTTCGCCAGAGCGAAGATCGGCTCCGGCTGCATAGTGCCGGCTTGAGAGGGGTGCCCGCAGGGCGGGGTGTGTTATTGTCGCGATAGAAACTTCCCGATCCGCGCCCGCACGTCGGTCTCGAGGCGGGAAACGAAGCCCGCGACATAGTCGTCCACCGGCAACTCCGGATTGATCACCAGCGGCGTGAGATCCATCGCCCACGTTATTCCCTGGAAACGATCGGTCGCGTGCGAAGTGTGAAACGTCGCATGCGCCGCCCGGCGGCCCAGGGCGGCGAGGTCGTAGCGTTTGCCACCCGTCACCTGCGAATCGAACACCTTGAGCAATTCCGCCGCCAACTCGGGGCGCCGCCCCGAGTCGAGCGCCACCTTGTCGGCGTCCACGAGCCAGTCGAGGTCGCGCCAGACTTCGCAGCCGAGCACGCGCGCCGGGCGCTGGCTTGGGTGCAGCGCGCGCAACGCCTCAATGCAGCGCAGGAACACCGCCACGTGGGTGTCGTGCTTGTCCGCGGGGTTGTGCAGGTAAACCACCTCGGGCAGGCAGCCGCGAAAGATCGCGGTCAGGTCCGCCACCACGCCGGCGTGGCCGGGCTCTTTCACGTGGCTGCTGGGATGCGCCAGTTGGACCTGGATCGCGTAGCGTCCAAGCCGCGCGGCGGTCCGCTGCTCTTCGCGCCGCACCGCCTGCATCTGCCCGTCGGTCATCTGCGCATAGGCGCCCGTGCGGGGCGAGCCGGCGCCGTTGGTCACGACCACCCCGCCAAACGCCTTGCCCGGGTCGTCGAGACAATCGGCAATGCCGTCGTAAGCCATGATCTCGATGTCATCCTGGTGGGCTCCAACGCAAAGATGGGTGACGCGCCGGATCGCGGTCTCCGCCGCGCGTCCGTCAGGCACGAAAATATCAGCCGCGGGTTGGGATAGGTTCACGACCGGGAACGGTTCAACCACAGGTCAACGGAGATGCACGCGGCTGATTGAAGGGATGAGGAAGCAGGCAATGGCATCCGCCCAGGAACCATGCCGCACAAGGTCCTTCCAACGTGGGTAGGGGCGCAGTCTTGCCCGTTCGACAAGCCCAGGGCCTTGAGCCCGCCGAAAGGCTGCGCCCCATCCCGGCGTGCCGGGATTCTTCCATTGGGGCGAGCGAACTGGATTCTTCGCTTCGCGAAGAATGGGCGCAGCAAGTCTGCGCCCCTACCGCCCTGCCGCGCGGTGTCTCCCCAAGGCATCGGTGTTCAACTGTGTACATCTGTGGTTTTGCCGTTCCACCCGTCAGGGCGTCCACCGCTGGAAGCCCTCGATGGCCTCGTAGTTCGCGAGCCCGAGCGCGTCGTAAGTGTCGGCGAGCCCGCGGTTGTGTTGTTCCGCCTGCTGCCAGGGCTCGCGCAGGCCGGTCGCCACGGGCGTCTGGCTCCGCTGGCTCTTGTAGTGGAAGATCGCCTGGGACTTCTGGCCCAGCTCCCGCGGGCTCAGCGGCACCGCCATGTCGATGTCGGCGGTCTCCCACGGCGCATCGACCCCGCGGTAAATCCAGCCGCGACATTCCGCCAGCCACGGCTCACCCGCCACGAAGGCACACGCCCGGCGCACGAGCCCGAAACAAACCGCCCCGATCGACGACGGATCATCGCGATCGCCCGTGAGGAAAATCTGGTTCGGCTGCACCTCGCGCAGCACGCGGACGATTCCATCCACATCCGCCTCGTCCGGCGCGAACTGCCGGTAACGGCCATGTTCATAAAAGGCCAGGTCGAGAAAACGCACGCGCGCCGGAGCGATGCCGCAATCGCGCAGGGCGGCCCAGGCCTCGCCGCGCCGCAACAGGCCCTTCAGCCGCCGGATGGGCGCCGTGTCCGTGCCGAACGCGGACTTGGCCGCGAGCTGCTCACGCACCTGGCGGGCGAACAGCAGCGCCGCGCCATCCGGCGCTTCGACCGCCGCGCCGAGTTCGACGATGAGGTCCGTGGCCATGACCGCCTCCTCGTCCGGCACCGCCAGGTTGCCGGACGTCAGGTAAACCACCGTGACGTCGTGCCCCTGGTCCTGCAGCCGGCGCAGGGTTCCGCCCATGCCCAGCAGGTCGTGCGCGGGCTCCGGGCTGAACACGATCACGCGTTTCGGGAAGGGCGCGGCCCGCTCGGGCCGGTGCGAATCGTCGGCCTCCGGCTTGCCCCCCGGCCAACCCGTGATCGTGTGCTGGAGTTCGTTGAAGATGCGGATGTTCAAACCGTAGGCCGGGCCCTGCTCGGTCAGGAGATCCGCCATGCCATGCTCGGCATAGTCCTCGTCGAGCAGTTTCAGGACCGGCTTCTTCACCTGGCGGGACAACCAGACGACCGCGCGCCGCGTCAGCGCGGGGGTCCACGCGACGGGACCCACGAGCCAGGGAAGCCGCATCCGCGTCAGCGCCGAGGCCGCGGCCCGATCGACCACGAACCGCACATCGGGGTGACCTTGGAGCAGGCTGGCCGGCAGGGCCGCTGAGGGCAGCCCCTCGACGGCCTCGGCGATCACCCCCGCCTTGGCGTCGCCCCAGGCGAGCAACACGATGCGCCGCGCCGCGAGGATCGTGCCCACGCCCATGGTGAGGGCGTGCCGGGGCACGTTGGCCTCGCCGAGGAAATCGCGCGCGGCGTCGCGCCGCGTGAGCTGGTCGAGCGTGACCAACCGGGTGCGGGACTCACGGCTGGAACCCGGCTCGTTAAATCCGACGTGGCCCGTCCGTCCGATCCCGAGCACCTGCAAGTCCAGCCCCCCCGCCGCACGAATCTGCTCCTCGTAGCCGTAGCACCAGTCGAACACGCCGGCGCGCGCCACCATCCCGTCGGGCACGTGAATGTTGGCCGCCGGGATGTCGACGTGGTTGAACAACTGCTCATGCATGAACCGCCAGTAGCTCTCGGGGTGCGTGCGCGGGAGGCCGTAATACTCGTCGAGGTTGAAGGTGATGACGTTCCGGAAGCTCACGCCCGACTCGCGATGGAGCCGGATCAGCTGCCGGTAGAGCCGCACCGGGGTCGACCCCGTCGCGAGCCCGAGGACCGTCGGCCGGCCGGCGGCGTCATTGGACCGAACCAGCGCCGCGATCTCGGCGGCGAGGCTGCGGCATGCCTCGTCGGCATGGTCACAAATCTCGGTGGGAATGCGTTCCCGTTGCCGGGCTTCGCTCGAAGGTGCGTTCATGGCCGGGACAGGTCTGAAAGCGCGCCGACGCGAAACGACGCGAGCGTGGCCGCCAGCCCGGCCTCCAAGGTGCCTTGCGGCTGGAATCCGGCGGCGCGCAATTTGTCGACGCAGGCACAGGAGTGCCGCACGTCGCCGGCCCGCACCGGGGCGTGCTGGACCACCGAACTCGACCCGGCGAGCCCGATGATGCGCCGCGCCAGTTCGAGAATGGTCCTCTGGCCGCCGTACCCGGCATTGTAGGTCCCGGTCAGCCCGGGCGTCGTCGCCAGGAAGACGTTGGCCGCGACGATGTCCTTCACGTAGATGAAATCCCGGGTCTGGCCCCCGTCGCCGTGGATCGTCAGCGGCGCATTCGCCAGCGCCTGCTGCATGAAAATGGGGACGGCGGCGGCGTAGGGGCCGGCGGGATCCTGCCGCGGGCCGAACACATTGAAATAGCGGAGCGACGCCGTCTCCAGGCGGCCGGCCGCGGCGAACTGCTGGCAGTAGTATTCGCCGTCGAGTTTCGTCACGGCATACGGGCTCCGCGGCTCCGGGCGCAGGTCCTCGGACTTCGGCGTCGCGGGATTGTCGCCGTAGACCGCCGCCGAGCTGCTGAAGACCAGTTTCTTCACGCCGGCCGCCGCGGCGGCCTCCAGCACGTTCAACAGGCCGAGGACGTTGAGTTCGACGCACTCGGCCGGCCGCTCGACCGATTCGGGCACGCTCACCAGCGCGGCGAGGTGGAACACATAGTCGACCCCTTCGACCGCCTGGCGGACCAGGTCGCGGTCGGTGATCGAACCCTCGGCGAACTTCACGTCCAGCCCGGCGAGGTTCTGTAGATGGCCGGTGCGAAGATTGTCCAGGACGCGCACCTCGGCCCGGCCTTGAAAATATTCCGCCAGGTGACTGCCGATGAAACCGGCACCGCCGGTGATCAGGATTCGCGTGGGAGTGCTCCGGGCCGCCACCCGGGCCGGCTGCTTTTCCCGGGGCGGTGGCGAAGCGATCGGTTCCGGGCGACTGATTTCACGCTGGTTCCTTTTCACCGCCGGTCCCCAACTGCCCTCGCGGCAGTGCCGCTGGACGATGGCCTCCATCTCCGCCGCGGAGGCTTCCATGCTCCGCAGCAGCGCGAACTGGTTGCGGGCCCGGTCGAGGTTCTGCCCGGGCCGCCGGGTCTTGAAATAGACATCACCCTCGAGGAAGTCGGTGAGGAAGCGGAGCCCGACCTCGAAGGTCATCAACCGCCCGGCAAAGGCGAGGTGGTCGATTTCCGCCCGGTTGAGGAAGGGTCGCGCGGCGGCGAGATAGCCCTCTGCGAGCGCGTCAAAGATCGGCAGCCGCGACTCGATGCGCGTCACGTCGCGCTCGTCCTCCGCCGCCGAATTCGTCGCGGAGCGCACCATGTCGCCGAAATCGTACAGCGCGAGCCCGGGCATCACCGTGTCGAGGTCAATGACGCAGATGCCCGCCTGCGTCGCCTCGTCGATCATGACGTTGTTGAGCTTGGTGTCGTTGTGCGTGACCCGCTCCGGGATCGCCCCGCCGGCCTGCAGGTTGAGCAACCCGTCCGCCATCGCCTCCCGGGAAAGCGCGAAGGCAATCTCCTCCCGCACTTCCCGTGCCCGCTGGTGCGAGTCGGCCGCAATCGCGCGCCGAAGGCTTTCAAAGCGGCGGCGGGTGTGGTGAAAATCCGGAATCGTCTCGTGCAGCCGTCCGCCCGGCAGATCCACCAGGATCTGCTGGAACTCGCCGAAGGCGCGGGCCGCTTCCCTCGCCTGCCACGGATGACTGATGAGATCGTAGGTGCGTGCCTGCTCGACAAACAGATAGCAGCGCCACCACCCGCCCGCGGCATCGCGGTGCCATGCCTTCCCGTCCTTCGCCGGCACGAGCGTCAGGGCCCGGCGCGAGGCGTCCGCGGCCGCAGCGGCGTGGCGGGCCGTGTGGGCGGTGACGCGCGCGATGTTGTCCATCAGCGCGGGCACGTCCTTGAAAATGCGGTGATTGATCCGTTGCAGGATATAGCGCACCGGCGTGCCCGCCTGGTCGAGCGTCACGGCGAACGTATCGTTGATATGTCCGCTGCCGTAAGGCGCGCCGGTGTGGAAACGCCCCCACAAGGGAAACGCGTCCGCGACCTCGGCGAGGTTCAGCCCGGTGTCGATCGCCGCGCTCATCGGTGGGGGTTGAGGATTTCCGTGCCCGCCAGGAGCAGCACGCCACGACCGTGCATTTCGTCGTCGAAGCGCTCGCGGCCGCCGTAGTAGTCGGGCGTCAAGCCGATGCCGGTGCCCCGCACCGTGCCCCGCAGCACGCCTTGGGGCGTGACGTAGTTCGCCGCCACCCCGGCGAACGCCTTGCGCGCCGCCGCCAGGTCCGTCGCGGGCAACCAGCCGCGATTCACGCCGCGCGCGATCGCATAGGCGAACATCAGGGAGCAGGAAGTTTCCGGGAACGCGTCGCCGCGATCCACGAGGTTGGGCCACACCCCGGATGCCGGCTGGTATTGCTTCATCCCGGCGACGTGCCGGCGGAAGATATCGAGCAGGGCCGCGCGCTCCGGATGATTTTCCGGGAGCGCCGACAGCACCTCGGCGGTTGTCACCAGCGCCCAGCCGTTGGCGCGGCCCCACTTGAAGGGCGAATGTTGCCGCAACGGCACGCTGTAGCCGTGAAACCAGACCCCGTCGGAGTCCTGCAGGCGCGCGGCCATGTTGATGACCTGTCGTGCCGCGTCGGTGAGGTGCCGCGCATCGCCCGTGTACGCCGCCCAGCGCACGAGGAACGCGCCGCTCATGTACAAATCGTCCGCCCAGATCGTGCCCAGCGGCCAGGCCTTGCCCTGGGCGGTCATGGCGGGACGCCAGAAGGTGCCATCGGGCAACCGCTCCTGCCGGTGGATGATCCAGTTCGCCACGCGCTCGGCGACGAGCTTTTCCCCGGCGGTTACCTTGTCCGGCGCCCGGAGCATGTCCTCGAGCAACGCGGCACCCATCGCGCCGCAGTTGTCGAGATTGCCCAGCCGGAGGAGTTGCGCGAGCGGGCTCCTTCGTTCGAACGCCTTCCAGGCTTCGGTATCGCCGTCCTGCCGGGGAACGGTCTCGAGCCAGGCCCAGTAACGGCCGACGATGCGATCGTGCTCCTGCACCCAATCGAGCACCGCGGTGTCACCAGTGGCGTCGGTGGACCGCATCATGCCGTAAAGCGTGACGCCCCAGGGATAATACCACTCGATACCCGTGGGCGGCTGCGCCGCCGCCGCCGCGGCGAGTGAAGTGACGGCCGGGTAATCACCGTCCTTCAGCGGCGGGCGCGGCGAGACCACACCGGTGCCGTAAGCGGGGCTGGAAGCGTCGCGCTGGTGGCGGGCCACGACCCGCAGCATTTCCCGGATGGAGGCGTCGCTTGGGCCGTTGGGATCTGCCGCTGGCGTCAGGCTCGGGGCGGCCGCAGCCGCGCCCGATCCCGCGAGCGCGAGCGCGAGGACCGCAACGGATGATTTCGTGGGCAACCAAGGCATTGGGCGAATCCCGCCACGCGCCCGACCTGCCCTCGTTCGGAGAGGGTCGAGGACACGGTTTTGTCGCAGGACTGGCTGCTATCAGGCCACCACCACGCTGCATCGGCCAATGCCGGCCCAGTAGCACATGTGACCGGAAATGCTCCGAGGAGGCCGGGCCCGCGAGGGAACCGTTGCCCCGCGTGGTTCGCAGGCTTTTCGTTGGCAAAAACCGGCGATGGTGAGTTCATTGTCCGCCGATGTTGCCACGCCACTTCCGAGGGCGGGCGCTGTGCGCGCTCGCCGTCGTTCGATCATTCGCCGCCGAGCCCGAGGTCACGCCCGGTCCGTTCTTCGAGCCCGGCCAGCCTTTCTACCAAACCCAGGCGGACATCGCGCCCGACAATTTCGTCGTGCGCGGCGTGCTGCTGCCGCTGCCTTCGGGCCATGCGGTCGTGTTCGACCAGGAACTGCTGCGCGTGGCGGCCATCTGGGTCGTCCCGCCGGGGCAGCCGCCGGTCACGGAGCGCACGATGGCGCAGATTTCCTACCGCAACCCGCGGACCCGCACCTATTCCGAGCACCCCCAACCCACCGGGCCTTTGCTGCTCACGTCGGCGATGAATCCCGGCGCAGCCGCGGAATTCGACGCGTTGTTCGCCGACCCGCGCCCGCCCAACCGCCTCGGCGATTTCGGCCGCGGGCCCCTGCCCGAGGCGTCCGGCCGCTTCGAAGGCGTCGAACTGGCGGGGAAAACCGCGGTGCTGCGCTATCGCATCGGCCGCACGACGATTCGCGAGTGGTTCGAGAGCCGCGGCACGGGAGAAGCCGGGCAAATTGTCCGCAACCTCGAGATCGCCCCCCATGCCGGCCCGCTGCATTTCTCCCTCGGACGCCCGCGCGAAGGCGCACGACTCACCGGCAATTCGCCCGATGTGACGTTCACCGCTTCCGCGGACGGCTTCGTCGCCACCGTGGCGCCAGCGCGCACGGAACAGCGCATCACCTTTGCGCTCGCACCGGAAAACGTACCGCCGCCGGGCCCGACTCCGGCCGTGCCCCGCGCCGCTGCGCTCCGGTGGCCGGGCTCCGCCACGGCCGCATCGGTGCTTGGGAAAATCCACCGGAATGGCTGGGTGCTCGATCAAGTGCCCGTGCCGGAGATCAACCCGTGGCAACGGCGCCTCCGGCCCGCCGACCTCGCCTTCCTTTCCCGCGATGAAGCCGCGGTCGTCACCTACGATGGCGATGTCTGGCGCGTAACGGGCCTGGCGGATCCCGCCCTCGGCAAAGTCACCTGGCGGCGTTTCGCCGCCGGGCTGCATGAACCGCTCTCGATTGCGGCGCCGCAAGCCGGGGTCGTGCAGGTCTGGACCAAAAACGGCCTCGTGCGGCTCCGCGACACCGACGGCAACGGCGAGGCGGACCGGTACGACAATTTCAACGACGAGGTCATCCAGAGCCAGACCACGCGGTCATTCCCCCTCGACATGGCGGTCGGCCCCGACGGGGCGACCTACGTTTCGCAGGGCGGGATCGTGGACGGCACCGGCATCCGCTCGGGCGGAACGGGCACGCCCCACGCGGGGGCCATCGTGCGAATTTCCCCGGACGGGCAGACCTCGGAAGTTTTCGCGCGGGCGGCGCGCGAGCCCTTCGTCACGGTCCATCCGCGCACGGGCCTGGTCACCGGCACCGACCAGCAAGGCCACTTCATCCCTGCGTCGGTGGCGTACCTCTTCCGGCAGGGCGACAACTTTGGCTTTCCGGTGGACAAACCGGAAAAGCTCACGCCTCCGCTTGTCTGGATCCCGCACGAGCAGGACACCTCGTCCTCCTCGCAAGTCTGGACTCCCACCGAAAGCTTCGGCCCGTGGAGCGACAAGCTGCTCCATCTTTCGTATGGGCGCGGACGGATTTTTGTCATTTGCCCGGACCTCACCGTTCCGGTGCCCCAAGGCGCGGCCATTCCGCTCGGCCTGGAGACCGACCTGCCGCTCCTGCACGGCCGGCGCGCGGCCGACGGGAGTGCCGTGTGGCTTGCGGGGTTTCAGATCTGGGGCACGCGTACGAAGACCATGTGGTCGCTGGCGCGACTGCGGCCCGATCCGGCGTCACCGATCCTCACGCCGGTCGCCGCCCATTCCAACGCGCATGGCGTCATCCTGGAATTCGACCGGCCGCTCGCGCGGGACTCGGTCACGCCCTACGGCGTGCAAGCCCGCGCCTGGAACTACCTGCGCAGCGCCGAATATGGCAGCGGCTATTACCGGCTCGATGGCCGGCCGGGGACGACGCCGGAAGGCGTCAGCCAGACCGTGCTGTCCGCGGACGGGCGAGCCGTGTTCATCCACCTGCCCAACCTGGCGCCGGCGATGCAGCTGGAGGTGAAATACGACTTCAAATTCGCCGATGGCGGGCCGGCGGCGCCCGGGGTCGTGTTCTTCACCATCCACCAAATCCGCGCGGAGGAACTCACCTCGCGCGAATATCCCGGCCTGGACCTGGGCAAGCGCACGATCGTCGAGGTGCCCGTACCCGCCGAACATGTCGCCGCCGGGGAAGGCCAGAATCTGGCCGTGCAATTCGGCTGCGCGTCCTGCCATTTCATGGACCCGGCCACGCGCACCACCGTCGGACCGACCTGGCTCAACCTGTTTGGATCCCGCCGGCGTTTCACGGATGGCACCACGGCCGTGGCGGACGAAACCTACCTCCGGGAAAAGATCCTTGAACCGATGAAGCGCCGCGTGACGACCGGCATGGTCGAGATGCCGAGCTACCGCGGCGTGTTGAGCGACGCCCAGATCGATTCGCTCATCCTCTACATCAAGTCGCTCTCCACGCGCGGCGAGGCAGCCCGGCCCCGCGGCGAGGAATGAGGCGCAGCGGCCGGACCGGTGCAAGCGAGGTGGCGGTGCAAGCGAGGTGGGCTGGGCGCGACGTGACGACTGAAATGTCGGGTCGGCCCTGGGGCCGACCTCGCGCGTCAGGTCGGCGCAAGCGCCGACCCCACATTGCCGGCGCGATGCTCAGGCCATAAACCGGACCTGGTCGATTTCTCCGCTGCGTTGACCATTGCGGCAATTCGGTCAGCCTATCCGTTCCCCGCTCTCCCCCATCATGAAAAGACTCCTGTGCCTGTTATCGCTGGGTGTCGTGTTGCACGCCACCGACACGCCCATTGCCCCCGTACCGCCCCACGCCAATTTCCGCGTCGCCACCATCCAGGTGCGCGTCGCTCCCGACCACCGGGACTGGACATACAAGCTGGGGGAACCGGCGAAATTCCGCATCATGGTGACGGCGGACAACACGCCGGTGGACAACGCGACGGTGACCTATTCGGTCGGTCCGGAGATGATGCCCGCCGAGAAAAAGACGGCGACGGTTCCGCTCGATGGACTGGTGGTTGACGGCGGCACGATGAAGGAAGGCGGCTTCATCCGCCTCAAGGTTTCGGCCGAATTCGCCGGCCGCACCTACAACGGCGCCGCCACGGCCGCCTTCGCCCCCGAAACGATCAAGCCCTACCAGACCGAGCCGGCGGACTTCGACGCCTTCTGGCAGAAGGGCAAGGAAGAGCTGGCCAAAATCCCGATGGAGGCCCGGCTCACCCTGCTGCCCGACGCCTGCACGGACACGGTGAATGTTTACCACGTGAATTTCCGCACCGTGAACCAGGCGTGGAACCCGCAACCGCCGCGCATGTACGGCATCCTGTGCGAGCCGAAGGCCCCCGGAAAATATCCAGCCGTGCTCAAGGTGCCGGGCGCCGGCGTGCGGCCGTACTTCGGTGATACGCAACTCGCGGCGCGCGGCGCGATCGTGCTCGAGATCGGCATCCACGGCATCCCGGTCACGATGCCGCAATCGGTCTACGACGCCATGTATGGTGGCGCACTGCACAGCTACTGGCTCAACCAACTCGATGACAAGAATGCGTACTATTACCGGCGCGTTTATCTCGGCTGCGTCCGTTCCAACGATTTTCTCACGTCGCGCGAGATGTGGAACGGCAAGGACCTGCTGGTCATGGGCGCAAGCCAGGGCGGCCAGCTGTCCGTGGTCACTGCGGCGCTCGACCCGCGCGTGACCGCGTTATCGGTCACGCATCCCGCCATGTGCGATGTCGTCGCTCCCCTCCATGGCCGCGCGGGCGGCTGGCCGCATCCGTTCAGGCCCAATGACGACGGTTCCCCATCGATCCACGCAACGCCCGCCAAGATCGCCACCAGCGGGTACTACGATACGGTGAATTTTGCGCGGCGCCTGAAAGTGCCTGGATTTTACATCTGGGGCTTTAACGACGATACCTGTCCGCCGACGTCGACGTTTGCCGCCTACAACGTCATTTCGGCCCCCAAGACACTCGCCGTGGAACCAGAGCAAGCCCACACCTACCCGCCCGAGCAGGGCGAGGCGGTGAACCGGTGGGTTGTCAGCACTCTTAATTTGAAGTGAAGGAGCTGGGTGCTTCCCCTCTCAATTTCAGGACAAGGGATCTCATTACTTCTTTATTCGGCAGCCGGTAAGATGACCGTTCCTTAAGCACAATCCTGCCAGTATTACCTACCCTTAATGCCTTTCCCAGCTAACTTTACCTGGGGCGCAGCCGCTGCCGCCTATCAAATAGAAGGAGCTGTCGCAACCGACGGCCGCACCCCGTCCATCTGGGATATCTTCACGCACCAGCCGGGCCGCATTTTCGAAGGCCACAACGGTGACAACGCCTGCGACCATTATCATCGCTGGCAGGAGGACGTCACCCACATGCGCAATCTCGGGCTGAAGGCCTATCGCATGTCGATTTCTTGGTCGCGCGTCATCCCGCAAGGCACGGGCAAGCCCAATCCCAAGGGCCTCGCCTTCTACGACAAGCTTTTCGATGCCCTGCTCGAGGCGGAAATCACGCCCTACGTGACGCTGTTCCATTGGGACCTGCCGAACGCGTTGCAGCGGCGCGGCGGTTTCCAGAACCGCGACATGGTCGAATGGTTCGGCGACTATGCCGCGCTCATCGCCGACCGGTACGGCGACCGCGTGAAGCACTACATGACCATCAACGAGCCGCCCTGCGTAGTCGGCCTCGGGCTGCTCGATGGCATGTTCGCGCCGGGCTACAAGCTTCCGCACTCCGAGTGCCTCCTCGCCGCGCACCATTTGCTCATGGCCCATGGCCGCGCGGTGCAGGCCCTTCGCGCCGGCTGCAAGGGCAGGATCAAGGTTTCCATCGCCCACACTGCCCGCGAGCGCATCCCGGCCACGGAGGAGAAGCGCGACATCGAGGCGGCGCGCTGCGACTATTTCGCGAGCACCGGGCGCGACCTGTGGAACCTGGCGTGGTGGGCCGACCCGATCGTCTTCGGCAAATATCCCGCGGACGGGGTGAAGGCCTTTGCCCACGAGATGCCGGAAATCCGGGCGGGAGACATGAAACTCATCTCCCAGAAAATCGATTTCCTCTCCTACAACTGCTATGCGGGCTGGCGCGTGCGCGCCGACGCCCAGGGCAACCCGGAGAAGATCCCGCACGGTTGGGGCATCGGCAATCCGCGCGGCACGCTGCCCTGGCTCCAGCTTTCGCCGCCCGCGCTCTATTGGGCCGCGCGCTTCCAGACCGAGCGCTACGGGCTGCCCATCGCCTTTTCCGAAAACGGCTTCTGCAACACCGATTTCGTCCATCTCGACGGCAAGGTGCACGACCCGCAGCGCATCGACTACCTCGCGCGCTACCTGGGTGGGCTCAAGCGCGCTGCCGACGAAGGCATCCCGCTCGCCGGCTACTTCTACTGGTCGATCATGGACAATTTCGAGTGGTGCGAAGGCTACAAGGACCGCTTCGGTCTGATCCACGTCGACTACCAGACGCAGAAGCGCACCCCGAAGGATTCCTACTATTGGTACCGTGACGTCATCCGCCGCAACGGCGCCAATCTCTGATTCCGCCAGATAGTCCGCGCCGGCTGGCTCCACCTGAAGCCCGCCGGTCCCTACCCCTTCCCCCATGCGTTCCCTGCCGCTCGGAGCCGCTTCCTGGCAATTTCGCGACGCCACCGCGGCGTCGCCCTGGCGTTCCGCCCGCGTGCCGGGCTGCGTCCACACCGATCTTCGCCGCCACCGGTTGATTCCCGACCCGTTCTGGGGCACCAACGAGCTCCAGCTGCAGTGGATCGAGGAGCGCGACTGGGAATACCGCGCGACGTTCAACGTCACCGCGGCCTGGCTCGCCGAGGACGCGGTGGAGCTGGTCTCCGACGGCCTCGACACGATCGCCACCGTGCGGCTCAACGGCCGGCTCGTCGCCCGCACCGGAAACATGTTCACGGGATGGCGCTGGGACGTGAAGGCGCTGCTCCGCGCCGGGCGGAATGAAATCTCGATCCGTTTTGGCAGCGCGATGAAATACATCCGCGCGCAACGGCAGGACCATGACCCGCGCGAATTCAACGACCCCGTCGGCCGCAGCCAGGTCATCCGCAAGCAACAGTGCCAGTTCGGGTGGGATTGGGGTCCGCGCCTGGTCACCGCCGGCATCTGGCGCGACTTGCGCCTCGAGGCCTGGAGCGGCAACCGGTTGGAGACCGTCCGCGTCACCCAGCTCCATCGTCGCGATGGCAGCGTGCAGCTGGCCTTCGCACCCGAACTGGCCCGCAAGGATTCCCGGGTGATCGTCGCCGGCAAGGTGACGCTCGGCGGGCGAACCGTCGCCCGGATCAAGAATCAAAAGGCCACGATCGAAAAACCGCGCCTCTGGTGGCCCAACGGGCACGGTGCCCAGCCGCTTTACACCGTGGAAATTGAAGTCGCGGACCGCGCTGGGGCGGTGATCGGCCGGTGGTCGAAACGCATCGGCCTGCGCACGATTGTCCTCGACCGACACAAGGACAAGGCCGGCGAAACGTTCCAGTTTGTCGTGAACGGCCGCGCGCTCTTTGCCAAGGGTGCCAACTGGATCCCGGCGCACAGCTTCGTGGCCGGATTGACCCGCGCCGACTATGCCCGCGATCTCACGAGCGCGGCCGAGGCGCACATGAACATGATCCGCGTCTGGGGCGGCGGGATCTACGAGAGCGAGGATTTCTACGACTTGTGCGACGAGCTCGGCCTGATGGTCTGGCAGGATTTCATGTTCGCCTGCACGATCTATCCCGCTGATGGCGCGTTCCGGCAAAGCGTGCGCGCGGAGGCCCGCCACCAGGTACGGCGCCTCCGCCACCGGGCCTGCCTCGCGCTCTGGTGCGGCAACAACGAGATCGCCCAGCTCAACACCTACGGCGATGGCGGCAAAAGCGACCTGATCACCCGCCCCCAACTGCGCCGGAACTACGAGGCGATCTTCCACGACCTCCTGCCGGCGGCGGTCGCGGCGCACGATGGCGTGACGCCTTACCGGCCGTCCTCGCAATGGCGCAGCACATTCGAGGATTCGGTGTCGCTCGGCAAAACCCACCCCGACGGCGAGAAGCGCGGCGACACGCACTACTGGGACGTCTGGCATGCGCGTCATCCGGTGAAGGATTACGAGAAGTGGCGGTTCCGCTTCTGTTCGGAATTCGGGATGCAGAGCTACAGCTCACCGGAGACGCAGGCGACGTTCTGCCCGCCTGGCCGCGACAATGTTTTCGGCCCGCTGATGGAGAACCACCAGAAGAACCGCGCGGGCAACCAGATCATCCTGGACTACGTGTCGCGCCGCTACCGCTTCCCCAAGTCGCAGGATGCGCTCGTCTACCTCTCGCAACTGAACCAGGCGAACTGCATGCAGGTGGGCGTCGAGCACTACCGCCGCAACATGCCGCACTGCATGGGCGCGCTCTATTGGCAGCTGAATGATTGCTGGCCCGTCGCCTCGTGGAGTTCGGTCGAATTCACCGGCCGGTGGAAGGCGCTGCATCACCTCGCCCGCCGCTTCTTCGCGCCCGCGCTCGTCAGCGCCCATGTGCCCGGCGACGAAGACACGACCATCGGCAACTATCGGACGACGACGGTGGATGAAGTTCACCTTTATACGGTGTACGACGCGCCGGCACCGGCACGCGGCCAGCTGCGCTGGGAGCTGTTCCATCTCGATGGCCGGGTCATTGTGCGCGGCCGCAAGGCGGTTGGCCTGCGCCCCGGCGAAAGCATCCGCCAGCAGACCCTGCGGCTGGGGAAAGTCATGGCGGCGCATGGCCGCGACAACCTGCACCTGCGCATTGCACTCGTGATCGGCCGCCAGCGCGTCAGCGAAGAAACGGTGTTCCTCGCCCCGCCGCGGTTTCTCGATTTGCCGCGCGCCCGGACCCGGGTCGCGATCAAGGCGGTGAGCGCGACGGAATACGACCTGACTTTCCGTACGTCCGCCTTCCAGCATCGCTTCGCGTTCGACGTGCCGGGCCTCGCCCACCGGAGCAGTGACAATTACTTCGAACTTTATCCCGACCAGCCCAAGACTGTCCGCGTCACCAGCACCAAGCCCACCACGCGGGCCGCGTTGGGGAGGATGCTCACCCATCAATCGCTCGCGGACAGTTACTAACCCCCAGCCCACATGAGTGCGAACACCCCTGCGCCCTCGACCAATCCGGCCGATCGCGTCCCGCTGCCCCAGAAGATCGCCTACGGCCTTGGCACCTTTCACGACATGTGGGGCCACTGGCTTTACCACACGATCGCCTATCCCGTCTTCAACATCTACCTCGGCGTGTCGCCGGCACTCGTCGGAACCGCGCTCTTGTGCAACCGGCTCTTTGACGCGGTTTCCGATCCCTTCTGCGGCTGGTGGTCAGACAACACCCGCACCAAATACGGCCGCCGGCGGCCCTTCATCCTCTGCGGCGGCATCCTCGCCGGTCTCCTGCTGCCGGGCTTGTTCCTGGCCGGCCGCGGCTGGGCCGGGAGCCAGTATTTCTGGTTCATGGTGCTCACGTCGGCGGTCTACATCCCGGTGATGAGCAGCTTCAACATGGCCTTCCAGAGCCTCGGAGCCGAGATGACGCCGGATTACCATGAGCGCACCCTCGTGATGTCGTACAAGGGCGTCATCCAGAAGGTGGCGGAGGTCGGGATGTTCTTCGCCGCGCAATTCACGACGCTTTCCATGTTCAGCGACGCGACCGGCAAGCCCGACATCCTCCGCGGCGCGCAAGTCTATTGCACGCTGCTCGGCGGGGTCATGATCGTTTGTGCGCTGATCATGTTCTTTGTCCTCCGGGAGCGCTACTACCGCAATGTCACCGCGCGCCATCAGGAGAAGGTCTCGCTCAAGGCCGCGCTGTGGCAGACCCTGAGCTGCAAGCCGTTCCGCCTCCTGCTCGGCTGGCGGCTGGCCTATGCCATGGGCCTGAGCATGGTCGGCACGCTTGGCTACTATATGACGATCTATTTTGTCTGCCGGGGCGACATCGTCGTCGGGAACAAATGGAACAGCTGGATGGGCGTCGCCGGGATGGTGTTCGCCGTATTCGGGGTCACCACCTTCGCCACCATCACGCGCCGCGCGGGCAAGCGCGATGGCCTCATGAGTGTATTTGGCACCACCGCGGCGGTGTTTCTAGCGAGCTGGTGGCTGTATGATCCCAGCCACCCGGCGCTCCAAATCTTCGCTTCGGGCCTGATCGCGTTCGGGCAATCGGCGTTCTGGATGCTGGATGGATCGATCCTCGCCGACATCATCGATTACGATGAATTGGAAACCGGCAAGCGGCGCGAAGGCACCTTCCAAGCGTGTGCGAACTGGACGGTCAAGGCCGGCCTGGCGCTGGGCGCCGGCGCGGCGGGCTGGGTGCTGGCCCAAACCGGATTTGATGCCGCGCTCGGTGGCGCCCAGACCGAACAGACGCTTACGACGATCCGTCTCGTCTTTGCCGGAATTCCCATCGTCGGAATTCTTTTGGGTTCGATCCTGCTCGCCCGCTATCCGCTGACCAAGGACGCCATGGCCGAGATTCGCGCCAAGCTCGAGGCCCGCCGCGGCACCGTCTGATCCCGCCCGAAATACCTCCCCATGACCCAGGAAAAAACCAGGCTCCCCTTCGCTGAGATGCTTGCCTTCGGGTGCGGCGATTTCGCCTCCGTGCTCTATTGGCAGACGTTCATGCGCTACCTGCCTTACTTCTATACCGAGGTGTTTGGCATCACGGCGGGTGCGCTTGCCACCATGCTGCTGGTCAGCCGCATCTGGGACGGGGTCAACGACCCGATCATCGGCATGTTCGCCGACCGCACCGAGTCGCGGTGGGGCAAGTTCCGCCCGTACATCCTGTTTGGTTGCGTGCCGTTCGCGATTTTCGGCGTGCTCACGTTCACCACCCCGGACCTGGGGATGACCGGCAAACTCATCTGGGCCTATCTCGCCTACAACGGACTCATGATGCTCTACACGACGGTCAACATTCCCTACACGGCGTTGATGGGCGTGATGACCAGCGACCCGGTGGAGCGCACGCGGCTTTCTTCCATCAAGTTCATGTTCGCTTTCACGGCCGGCATGGTGATTTCCGCCGTGCTCCTGCCCTTGGTGACCGCGCTGGGGGGTGCGGCCAATCCCCAACGCGGCTGGCAGCTTGCATTCGTGGTGGTCGGTGCGGTCGCGGTCGGCTTCTTCCTCATCACCGTCTTCGGCACGAGGGAACGCATCAAGCCGGCACCCGAGGAGAACACGTCGGTCCGGCGGGACATCGGCTACCTGCTCACCAACCACGCGTGGCTGCTTTTGACCGCCACGACCCTCACGTGGATCCTTTTCATCGCGTTGCGCAGCTCCGTTTCGGCCCACTACTTCAAATACTATCTCTACAATGGATCGCCCGAGACTCCCCTGGTGGTCATGGGGCGGCCGTATTCCCTGGATATACTGTTGTCGTCGTTCAACACCCTCGGCCAGGCCGCTTCGGTCGGTGGGGTGCTGCTGGTGAGCCTGATCGCCGACAGGTTCCCGAAGAAGGTGTTGTTCACGGCGCTGTTCGCCCTTCAGATCTCCACGTACGCGGCGTACGTGTTGCTGCAGCCCGGGCAGATTGGGATCATCTTTGCGCTGGAGATTGTCGGCAGCTTTTTTGGCGCGCCCTTGCCGGTCTTGCTGTGGGCCATGTACGCCGACACCGCCGACTATGGTGAGTGGAAGACCGGCCGCCGCACCACCGCCCTGGTCTTCTCCGCCTCGACCATGAGCCAAAAATTCGGCTGGGCGATCGCGGGATTCCTCGCGTTCCAGTTGCTGCAGTTCGTGGGCTTCCGGGCCAACGTCGTCCCAACCGACGCCGTCAAGGGCAGCCTCGTCCGCCTCATGAGCATCTATCCCGCGATCGTCGGCATCGCCTCCATTGCGATCTTCCTCCTCTATCCGCTGCACGAAAAGCGCATGGCGGAGATCAACGCCGACCTGAAGGCTCGCCGCGAAAAGGCCAAGGCAGCTCCCGCCTGACGGAGGGATTTGCCTACACCCTTCACCCCCCATGAGGGGATTTACAATTGCCGGGTCGCTGGCCATGGCTTGGCTCAATGCGTGAGCGGACCCATCCCGTCAAAAGCCGCTCACCTACGTAGGTTACCCCATGGGGCGCCATGACATGACCTGAGTTAACTCGGTTCAAATCCACCGTGTAATTTGGGGAGAAGCACTTAAAACAAATTTGCTCACCGGATTTTGCGTTTTAGTTAGAAAATTCTGTTTACGATGATATTATGAGAACAATCGGTCGGCAATATGTATTAATTGCCCGGCAATAAAACTCATTTCCAATCAACAAGGGGACGGGTTATATTCCCCATGCTTGGGCGCCATTTACCTAAACTGTGGCACCCAGTGGCGGTCACCTCGACCGTCATCCACCCCTAACCCAAAATATGCTATGAAACGCCCGACCGTGCGGTCGCGTGCCCTTGTAGGCACAGCCGCGCTTTGTCTTGTTTCCGTGTTGCGCCTCCCGGCGCAGACCACTGCCCCGGCCGCGGGCCAAAAACCAGTTGAAGAACTCGAGGACACGCTGGTGCTATCCCCCTTCGTGGTGGAGGCGTCGGAAGACACCGACGGCTATTCAGCCAAAAGCACCCTCGCCGGTTCCCGCGTCCGCACGGATTTGCGCGATGTCGCCTCGCCGATCAGCGTGGTCACTTCACAGTTCCTCAAGGACACTGCTTCGAACAACAACCAGGACCTGCTAACCTACACGACCAGCACGGAAGTGGGTGGCCTGTTCGGCAACTGGGGTGGCTTCGGCAATTCCCAGGGAGCCAGCGACCGCGGTTCATTGCTCTCGCCCAATCAGAATACCCGCGTGCGTGGATTGGATTCGGCCGACAATACCCGCAATTTCATGCTCACGGACATTCCGTGGGACAGCTACAATACCGATCGCGTGGAAATCCAACGCGGGCCGAATTCCATCCTGTTCGGCGTCGGCAGCCCGGCGGGCATCATCAACGCGAACACGATCTCGGCGCGCTTTGACGGCAATCGCGGCAAGGTCGAGGTCCAGGCCAGCAGCCACAGCTCGCTGCGCTCCGTGGTGGACTACAACGCGGAATTGGTCGACGACCTCCTGGCCGTCCGCATCGCGGTCCTCGACACCAGGCAGAAGTACCGGCAGAAGCCGGCCTTCAATGACGAGACCCGCGGCTTCGTCACCGCCAGCTTCCAGCCGCAGGTGCTGCCGAAAAGCTGGGCCAGCAAGCTCACCGTTCGGGCGAACTTCGAAAAGGCCAACATCGAGGCCAACCGCCCGCGCATGCTGCCGCCAGAAGACGGCATTTCGCTCTGGTTCGACGATGTCGCCGGCGACGGCGTGAACAACAAGATTGGTTTCGGCAAGCGCGTCTACGACATGTTCCTCTGGAGCCAGACGGGCGGCGGCGACCCCTATCGTGGTACGATCGCGACGGCCTCGACCACCGTGCTGAATCCGCTGCCCTACCAGCCCGGCATGGCGACGGTTGACGGCGGCGCCCTCAACAACGGCGGCATCGGCTTCTGGTACAAGAACGGTTCCTCCACGCCTTACTTCGTTTCCCGCCAGGCGCCCCGCGCCTTCCCGGGCGCGCTGGATGCCAACGGGGTCCCGGGCAACAACCCGATTGACATTCCCTATGGTTCCCCCCTGCGCGTCGGCAGCATGTACGCCTACGCCACATCGATGGACAAGATCGCCGAGATCGAGGGGAAAACCTCCCCCTTCCCGTTGGCGTCACGCGGCTACTACAAGGACCAGTCGTTGAGCGACGCGAGCGTCTTCAACTACTACAACCAGTTGATCGATGGGGACAACAAACGGGAACATCAACGGTGGGACAGCGGTACCATCTCGCTCTCGCAAACGTTCTGGAACAATCGCCTCGGCTTGGAGTTGCTCTACGACAAGCAGAATTATGCGGAGTGGCGTGATGGCGCCACCTGGAACCGGCCGTATATCTCGATCGACGTTAACAAGAACCTCCAGAATCAGCTGACGCAGTACACCCGCACGGCTGGCAATCTCATCGATACGAGTTCCTATACCGCCAAGGGATTCACCCCGTCGGCGTCGCAGCCCTACGCCAACCCGATGGCCGGTGCGGCTTACACCGGCGGCGAGTTTGCGGGCAACAACCGTACTGATCGTGATCGCAAGAACCTCCGCCTGACCACCTTCGCGGAGTTCCGGGCCGAAGACGTCTTCAAGCGCGACTCCATGCTGGCGCAAATCATCGGCCGGCATGCTTTCACGGGCTTGGTCTCCCGCGAAGAGCGCCTTGACGCGGTTACGCAATGGGTCCCGAGCGCGGTGCCCTACGCCTTCGCCTACAGCCTGTCCATTTCAGGCGAGGATACCCAGCTCACCGGCGCCACCCGCGGGATCACGCCCATCATCTACCTGAGCGACCCGCTGTTTGGCCGCTCTTCCGCGAGCGGGCTTAACCTCGGTCCGATCAATACCTACTACAATCCATCCGGCACCTACTCGGTGGATTATTTCAAGACGCAATGGATCCATTCCCCGGGCAGCGTGAACCCGGCCGATCCATGGACCAATCTCCTCGGTGACCCGACCGACATCCAGGCCAGAAATCCGTCCAATTACGTCGGACGCACCAGGACAAACGTCACGATCCTCAACGCCAACACCGGCGACCAGGACCAGCTCACCACCAGCTACGGCCAGACCGAGCAGATCGTCGATTCAGTCGGCGTGGTGTGGCAGGGCCATCTCTTCGGCGACAACCTGGTGCCGACGGTTGGCGTGCGTAAGGACAAGCTCCGTACCTCCACCGCCACGGCGAAGAAGGATGCCACGGGGATTTCCCAGACCACCGTGGGCGATCTCACGCAAGTCCTCGAAAACGTCGGCCGCACGACCTCGTGGGGTGCCGTGGCCCACATGCCGAAATCCTGGATCAAGAACGTCCCGGTCCTTTCCGGCCTCAGCGCCTACTACAACCGGGGCGAGAACAACCGCGTCGAAGCCCGCTACAACTACGACGGCCAGCCCTTGGACAACCCGTCCGCCTCCAGCACGGACTACGGCGTCGTTGTGAGCGCGTTTGATGACAAACTGACCCTCAAAGTCGGCCACTTCGAGACCAAGGTTAAGAACGCCAACCTGCCCGGCGGCGCGTCGATCCTCGGCAGCAACCAGTACTACCTCTACCAGCTCGAAGCTTGGGGCACGGCCAACACGCTGATGTATGCGTTCGGTCGCTCCGGCCTGGACCCCAACCAGAGCTGGCACTGGAACTGGGCCCTGGTCGACGACAATGCCTGGGGCAATGAAAACGGCACGTATGCACCCAGCACGGCCTTGTTCCAGAATCATGCGAGTTCCGTCAAGCAGCTGGCCGCCATGGACGCGTGGATGAACGGGATCGATTCCCAGTTCTTCACGAACTATGCGATCCCCGCCAAGGTGGCGGACCTCAAGACCGCCTATGCGAGCTGGCGCTCCAGCGGGAACATCGCCCCGCTCGTTGCCGCGGCCCAAGCCAGCGGCTTCGCGGTGGGCACCTATACCACCGGGTTCTCCTCGGGGAACAACGGCCAGATCAACGGCATCAGCCCCAACGGTACCATCGACAACACCTCGGAAGGTTATGAGTTCGAGCTGAACTACCAGCCGGTTCCGCAATGGAACATCCAGCTCAACGCCTCGAAGACCAATGCGTTCCGCGAAAGCCTCGGCCAGCCGATGCTCGACTTCATCAACAAGCAGTGGACGAAACTGCAGGGCCCGGCCGGCGACATCCGGCTGTGGTGGGGTGGCGACAATACCCTTCGCCGCTACTACCAGGACAACATCATCTCCGCGGTTGAGTTCCAGAAGGAGTCGATTGGCTTCCAGGTGCCCGAACTGCGTCCTTGGAGCTACAGTGTCATCAGCAACTACAACTTCAAGGAAGGCCGCCTCAAGAGCTTCAATCTTGGCGGCGCCTGGCGCTGGCAGGACAAGCAGATCCTCGGTTACGGGCTCAAGGACAACAAGTCCGGCCTTGACGTGACCAAGCCCCTGTTCGGTGAGACGGAAAAGCACCTCGACCTCTGGGTCGGCTACGACCGGAAGATCAACGACAAGATCAAATGGCGCGTCCAGCTCAACCTGCGCAATGTTGGCGAAGCGGAGGGCCTCACGCCCATCTCCGCCAATCCGGATGGCACCATCGCCGTCCAGCGCATCACCGAAGGCATGGGTTGGTCGCTTACCAATACGTTCTCGTTCTGATCCAAGCCTGATCTAGTTCTCGTGGCGCCGGCAACCCCGGCGCCATTTTTTTGGCCCGATCGGCCCGCAGGCCTGGGACTTCGAGACCGTCCAGCCCTGGTTCAATACCTCCAACTTGTTTGCCTCGGTCATCGCCGTCCTGATCTGCCGGCTCTTTGTGAAACGCGCAAAAAAAGAGTGGCTTTTCATCTTCCGGTTCGCCCTTCGTCGTTCTATGCCACACGTCGCACAGCTGGGCGGGGTCGACGCACCGGGCCCGGCGCTTGCCTAGATCGATTCCCTCATCACGTTTCCGCCCATGCGGCCGCAAGTGCTCCTGATTTTCCAGACCCGGTTCGAGGAATGCACCGCCATGCTCAAGGGGGTCGCTCACTTCGAGCGCAATCACCAGCTCTGGATCGGGTTCCTCGACGACGAAGCCCGCGCCGAACAGGATCCCAAATGGCTGCGGAACAAGAAGTGGGACGGGGTCATCAGCCGCCACACGACGGCGGCGCTGGTGGACACGTGCGCCGATCTCAAGCTGCCACTCGTCGACCTGAACGACACCGAGCCTTTTCCCGGCGTACCCAAGATCCGGCCCGACAATGTCGGCATCGGCCACCTGGGCGCCGAGCATTTCATTGAACGCGGCTACCAGCACTTCGGCTTTGCCGGCTTTGCCAACGATGCCTGGTCCAGTGAACGCCGGGATGGATTTGTCGAGGCCTTGCAGCTCGCCGGGCGCAAGTGCCATGTCCTCGATGTAGACTATCCCGGCGATGTAACTCCCTTCTGGGACATCGAACAAATCTCCGCCCTCGTCACCTGGCTGAAAGGATTGCCCAAGCCCATCGGCATCATGGCCTGCAACGATCTCCGGGCGCAACAGATCATCAGTGCCGCCCACGCGAGCGATATCCTCGTGCCCGAGGAAGTCGCGGTGCTCGGGACCAATAACGAGACCATTCGCTGCGAGCTGGCTTATCCTCCACTCTCCAGCGTCATACCCAATGCCTTCCAGTCTGGCTACAAGGGTGCCGAAACGTTGGCCACGCTCATGGCGAAGCAGGCTCCGGCTTCCTATGACCTTCGCATCGAGTCGATGGGCGTGGCCACCCGCCAGTCCACCGACGTGCTGGCAATCGAGGACCGCAGCGTGGCCACCGCCCTTAGCTACATCCGGCAAAAATCCTGCCTGGGCCTGACGGTGGATGAGGTGGTGGACAACGCCGGTGCCTCTCGCAGCATATTGGAAAAGAAATTCAGAAAGCACCTGGGACGCTCACCCCAGGCTGAGATTCGCCGGGTGCAGGTCGCGAAGATCAAACAATTGCTGCTTGAAAGCGACTATCCCCTCAAGCGCATCGCCGAAATGACGGGCTTCGAGCACGTCGAATACATGTCAGTGGTGTTCAAGCGGCTGACGGGAGACGCCCCGGGCCAGTTCCGGAAAAACGTTCAATCTAACCAACGAAGCTAGACTGGCTTGGGATTGGGCGAAGGTGAAGGGCGGGCCATTCTTATGTCTGCGTCCATTCGGAAATCGGCAATTAGTATTATTTTTGAAATAACATTCCTTATCTGAATCTGGCAATTAGACTTATCTGACTAAAGCGTCTTCTCATTCCCACACTCTGGAGATGGGGGTATGGTTATCTCAACTGTATGCCAATGCCTTGTTGGCGTTCAGTGGCGGTTATTCTCAACCGTCCTTTCACCCCCAAACCCCAAATCATGACCATGAAACACCCGACCGTACGGTCGCGTGCCCTCGTAGGCACCGCCGCGCTCTGTCTTGTGACCGCATTGCGCCTTGCTGCGCAATCAACTGCCCCTGCTGCGACCCCCAATCCGCAGGAAACCGAAGAGGTGCTCGAACTTTCGCCCTTCATTGTGGAAGCCACGGAGGACAGCGGTTACGCGGCCAAAAGCACCCTGGCCGGCACCCGCATCCGCACCGAGTTGAAGGACGTTGGTTCCTCGATCTCCGTAGTGACCCAAAAATTCCTGACCGATACCAACTCGAGGAATGCATCCGAACTTCTCGTCTATACCCCGAGCACGGAAGTCGCCGGCCAAGGGGGCAACTACCTCGGCCAGGGCTCCGGGATCTACCTGACGAATGCCGCCACCGGCAGCAGCACCACCACCCGGGTACGCGGCCTCGCGCAGGCTGACAACACCCGCGATTTCTACCTCACGGATATTCCGTGGGATGGCTACAATGTGGGCCGCGTCGACCTGCAGCGCGGACCCAACGCCATTCTGTTCGGTATCGGCAGCCCGGCCGGCATCGTGAACACCAGCCTCAATCAGGCCTCCTACAAGAACGGCAACAAGGTCGAGAACCAGATCGATAACTTCGGCTCCATCCGGTTCACCGGCGATTTCAACCGCGTGTTGATCAAGGATGAACTGGCCGTTCGCGTGTCGCTGTTGAAGGACAAGACCAAATATCGCCAGGATCCGGCCTACAAAAATGACGAACGCGTCTACGGCGCCGTGCGCTGGGATCCGGGCTGGCTGAAAACCGAATCCGCCCGCACGAGCCTCCGGGCCAATTTCGAGTCCGGCACGGTCACGCGGAATGATCCAATCAACACCCCCCCGCTCGACCTCATCACGCCGTTCTACGCCTTCTACAACGCCGCGGATCGCGCGCAGGGTTTCAGCGCCAGTGTCAACGGCCCGGGCATCTACCTTGGCAACCGCGCCACCCCGCTCTCGCAGACCGATCCCTGGCTGGGTGCCCCCGGTAACCGCGTCTTCGATGGCGTGGTCACGGCATTCAACGGGGCCTCGCAAGGTTCGGCCTTCGCTTCGCAGATCAAGGCCTGGCCGCAGCCCTTTAGTGCCACCGGCACCGTGCTCGGCTCCAACAACTACCTGGGCATCACGACCTATGCGGCCGGCGTCGGCGGCTTTACGGGCAACACCCAGAAGCGCGGTTACACCATCGGTGCGTTCAAGGCGAAGTCGCTGACCGATCCCACGATCTTTGACTTCTACGACAATCTGTTGCCCGGACCGAATCAAGAGCAGTACAATCACTTCCATTCCCTGAATGCCGCGCTGACCCAGACCTTCTTTCACGAAAAACTGGGCTTCGAACTGAGCTTCGACAAACAATACGCGAACTTCGGCCAGACGAGCTTCGTCGATCCCGGCGCGGTGGGCATCGCCATCGATATCATGCGCACCCTCATCGACGGCAGCGCCAACCCCAACTTTGGCCGCCCGGTCGTTTACGCCGGCGGCGGCGGCGCCGGTTTCGGCTGGACCCATACCACGCGTGAATCCAAGCGCGCAACGGTCTTCGGCGAGGTCAATTTCGCCGACATCGCCGGCAAGGAATCCGTCCTGAACCGGGTTTTCGGACGCAATGTGCTCACGGCCCTGGCGACGGAACAGAAGACGGACCGGTTCAGCGCCAACGGCGCCCAGTACTATATCTCCGATGCCTTCGGCCCGACCGCTCCCGGAACCGGCAATGGTTCCATCGGCCAGGCTTCACGGGACGATATCTTCGCCATCTACCTCGGAGCCCCGATCAACACCCTGTCCTGGCCCGCCGGCATCAACCTGACCGGGATCAAGAACACGATCACCCCCACCAACAACCAAACGATCAACTACTACAATGCCCAGACGGCGTCCTGGCAGACCATCCCGCTTCCGATTGTGAACAACAACCTGGCGGGTGAGCGCGACAAGACCTACCGCGGGGCGCGGCTCACGGCGGACAAGGTCAAATCCACCGCGTTTGTCTGGCAGGGCTACTGGCTCGACGGCATGATCATCCCCATGTTCGGCTACCGCACCGACAAGGACACGTTCCGGGATGCGGGCACCGCTCCCGGCTACGGCAACGGCCTGCAGGATCCCTTCAGTCCCAGCTTCAAGCTGCCCGACGTCGCAATCGAAAACACGGTGCGCTCGAAAACCTACAGTCTGGTCACCCACTTGCCGAAGTCTCTCCGCGAAAAACTTCCCGGCAACCTGGACGTCAGCCTGCTCTACAACAAGTCGGAGAACTTCCAGCCTGATTCCAGCCGTCGCGACATCGTGGGCGACCCGGTCGCCAACCCGGCCGGCAACACCAAGGAATACGGCATCGTCATCAACGCGCTCAATGACCGGCTCGTCTTCAAGGTCGCCCGGTATGAAACGAAGGTGGCCAATGCCACCGTCTCCGGTGGCCTCAGCTCCGGGCAATACCTGATCGGGGCGGTGGAAACGTGGGGCCAGCAATCGGCCTTTGCCTTCCGGAATTCCCTGGCGATTGGCGGTCCGCTCTCGGGCAACGCCAACACGCTCTACGGCCGCACCAGCGACGGTCTGCACCAGGTCACTTGGGAACCGGATGGTCCCACCCCCACGTCCGGGCCGATTGACCCCTACACGGGAAGGTTCGCCTATTCCGCCGCAGTGCTTGATGCCACCTATGCCAAGGAGAAGGCTTCCATCGATGCGTGGTTTGCCCAGCAGGTCCCGGCCAATTTCCAGAAGGCCTGGGGCATGACGGACTACGCCACGGGCGGCAGCGCGCAGAACTATGGCGCCTCCGGCCTCGTGGTGACGGGTGACACCCTGTCGAAAGGAACCGAGTATGAGTTGATCGTGAGCCCGATCAAGGGCCTCGACATCTCGGTGAATGCGTCGAAGACATTCGCGACCCAGACCAATCTGGCGCAGAGCTACGTGAATTGGATCACGGCGCGCTTCAAACAGTTCAACTCCACCCCGTCGGGCGACATGCGCCTGTGGGGCCCGGGTAACACCGGTGAAACGGCGCTGAGCAAATACAGCAACGAGACCATGGCGGGATTCAATCTCTTCCAAGCCCTGCAAGGTTCCGCGGTGCCCGAGCTCCGGCCCTGGCGCTTCAACGCCACCGCCAGCTACACGTTCCAGGGCGACAGCCGCTTCAAGGGCTTCAACGTCGGTGGCAGCTTCCGCTGGCAGAACGGCAACGTCACCGGTTTCCCCATCATCGGCGCCGGCACTGCGGCCGACCCGCTCGTGTACGATGTCGCCCATCCCTACCACGGGCCCCAGGAAGGAATTGCCGACGGCTGGATCGGGTACTCCCGGAAGGTGTCGGACAAACTCCAATGGAGCATGCAGCTCAACGTTCGCAACATCCTGGCGAAGGATCACCTGCAGTTGGTCACCGTCCAGCCTGATGGAACGCCGGGTGCGTACCGCATCCAGGAACCCCGAACCATTGTCCTCACCAATACGTTCAGGTTCTGATCGCGCTTGACCAGGAAACCCTCGAGTCCGGTGGCCCCAGCCACCGGACTTTCTCTTTTGCCGGTTCGCCGCGCTCCTCGCCCTGGCGTCCGTCCGGACGGTCCGGCTCTCCTCGAATTATTTCGTGGAATCAACTCCGGCTCGGTGCAGCGTGATGTCATGCCACTTTCCCAGCTCTGCCGCCCGTGCGCCATCGCAGGAGCATGCGCCCTGCTCCTGCTTGGCGGGCTAGCCGGTTGCGACGCGCGGGGGCCGGCCGCCAGGGAACGGACTTCGGCGCCACGGCTGGTTGACGCCACCAGCCGGTTCACGCGGGAATCCATCGGCCGACCCTTCGAAGGCAAACCATGGATGTCCCACGTCAATGTCGTCGACCTGGATGGCGACGGCCGCGCGGACATCCTCGCCTGCGATGACAAACTCAATGGCGTCGTGTGGCTGCGACAGGCGGAGCCCGGCAGGTTCACCGAATCGACGCTCATGGACGGCCTGACCGCTCCCGTGCACGTCGAGGCGGTGGACATGGACAAAGACGGCGACCTCGACCTGCTGGTCGCCTGCATGGGGGAGGTTTTCCCCAACAATGACAAGATCGGCTCGGTCATCATCCTGGAAAATGTCGGCCGGCAGAAATTCACCAAGCACGTCATTGCCGAGCGGGTCACCCGCGTGACCGACCTCCGGGCCGGGGACTTTGACGGCGACGGCCGCCTGGACCTCGCCGTAGCCCAATTTGGCTACGACCAGGGCGAGATCAGTTGGATGCGCAACCTCGGGAACTGGAGCTTCGAGAGCCACAACCTGCTCAACCTTTCCGGGACGATCAACGTGTGCGTGGCCGACTTGAACGGCGATCGCACCCTCGACATCGTGGCGGTCGTCTCGCAGCAGTGGGAGGAGATCCACCTGTTCGAAAACGACGGCGCCGGGCAGTTCAAAAACAAGATCCTCTTCGGTTCCACCAATGAGGACTTTGGCAGCAGCGGCATCAGCCTGTGCGACCTCAACCGCGACGGCCGGCCGGACATCCTTTACACCAATGGCGACGGATTCGCCTACGCCGATCCCGGGAAGCGACCGTGGCACGGCGTGCAATGGCTGGAAAACGCCGGTGATGGCAACTTTCGTTACCACCGGGTCGGCGACCTGCCCGGCGCCTTTGCCCCGATCGGCGTTGATCTGGACGGCACCGGGGTCATGGACATCGTCTGCACCAGCGGTTTCAACGACTGGAAGGATCCCGACGCCGTGGCCCTGGTCGCCTTCAAGAACGACGGTAAAATGAACTTCACCCCGCAGGTGCTGGCGCGCGCCCCGATCCAGCTCATCACCTGCGCCGCCGGCCTGCTCGATGGCTCGGCCAAGCCCGCGCTCGTCACGGCCGGCTTCTACTCCTACCCGCCGTTCGACCGCATGGATCGCATCACCCTCTGGCGGCAAAAATAGTCCGTGGGTTCCGCCCAACCAGGCCAGCAGGGAATGAGATGGGGACGCCGGTTCATCGTCCTCTGCGCGAGCGGTGTGCTCATTTTCGGCGGGTATGCTGTTCACCGGCGATCCACCGTCCTCGCCGGCATCCCGGTCCGGCCCGCCACGGCTGCCCTCCGGCCGGAACTGGTCGACGAGATCGCTGCCCGGGAGAACGTCGCGCGTGGCTTTCGGCATCCCGGCGCGGGCCTGGCCGCCCTCAGCCGGCTCTATCATGCCAACGGTTTCTTTCGCGAAGCGATCCAAGGTTATGAAACGCTCGAGCAACTCGAACCACACGAGGCCCGCTGGCCGCATCTCCACGCGAGCATCCTGGCGGGCGCCGGGCGGATCGACGAGGCGCTCCCATTGTGGCAACAGGTGATCGCCCTGGCTCCGGACTATCTTCCCGCGCGAATCCGGCTCGGCGACATCCTCACCAAGGCCAACCGCCGCCCCGAGGCCATCCAGGCCTACGCCGCGGCCCTGGAACGCACCCCGGGCAACCCGTATGCACTGCTGGGCCTCGCGCGCAATGATCTCGCCCAAGGCGATTGGTCCGGGGCCCGCGCCCATTTGGAGCAGGCCGTCCGCGCCGGTCCTGATTCCATCGGTGCGATGTCGTTGCTTGTGACCGTCTATGAACACGAGGGGGAACCGCAAGGGGCCCGCCGGTTGAAGGAGCTCATTGGCCGGAAGGAATTCCGGGATATTCCGGATCCGTGGCTCGATGAATTGATCGAGGATTGCTACGACTCCTATCGTTTGAGCGTAGCCGCCGCCGTGGCCGGCCTCGCTGGCGACACCACCACCGCGCAAAACTACCTGGAGCGGGCGGTGGCGCTGAGCCCGGAAACCGCCTCCTATCGCCGCCAGTTGGGCCAGTTGCTGCTCCGCCAGCAATCCCTGGCCTCCGCCCGCCGGCATTTGGAGAAGGCGGTGGCGGTGGCGCCCGAGGATTCCGA
Source organism: Lacunisphaera sp. (assembly GCA_035549955.1). Classification (GTDB taxonomy): domain Bacteria; phylum Verrucomicrobiota; class Verrucomicrobiia; order Opitutales; family Opitutaceae; genus Lacunisphaera. Next base: position 32,168 of record DASZPS010000076.1, read on the forward strand.
TGCGTGGCTGTTGCTGGTCGAGGTGCAAGACGCGCTGAACCTGCCGGTGGAGGCCGAGCGTGTCCTGTTGGCGGGATTGGCGGCGTGCCCGCAGTCTGCGGCCCTGCACTATGCCTACGGGCATCGGCTTAGTGAACGCGGCCGGCCCGGGCCTGCCATCGTGGAACTCCAGGCCGCAAAAAGACTGCGCCCCAGTGAGGCCAACGCCTATGTCGACCTGGCCCTGGTTTATTTCCGCCTGGAGCGGATCGACGATGGCATCGCCGAAATGCGGGCCGCGCTCGCGATCCAACCCGGCCATCCGCTGGCCCTGCAGGTGCTCGCCCGCCATGCCATCAACCGCGGCGACGAATCCGCCGCCCGGCAGTGGATCCAGCAACTCCGGGAGCAACCTCGCGTGTCCGACGCCGACCTCAGCGCCATCACCGGCGAATACCGGCAGCATTTCGGCCGCCAGCCCTGAGCCGGAACTATGCAATGGGTGGGCGTCGGTTTCCACACCGACGCCAGGTTCGCCCGCCTCGTGAGTCCTTGTCGGCGATATGGAAATCGCCGACCACCAAATGGTGGAACACGCTGACCCCAGCGCGTTGCGGCGAAGCCGCTCCGAGCCAGCGCCTTGGGGTCAAGTCGCTCCACCTTCCATTGCATAGTCCCGGCTGAGGTGGATGCGGGGTCGTTTGCGGTGGTGCGCTCCCGGCAGCGCCGGGTCAACGTCGCCGCACACCGACCGGCGCTACCTTTCGGTCAAAACGGACCCACTATTCCTGTTTGGCTGGCGATCACGGGCCTTGCAGGGAAAGCACGGCTGGCACCGCGGAGAGATCGTGTGTCGTGCTTTCCCCGTGAGGCCAGCGGACCCGGATTCGACGTGGAGGATTGGTCGGCGCATAGCCAAAAAAGCCCACGGCGCTAGACTGGCTGAAGTAACCGGAACCGGCGTACACCTCGCCGGTTTGCGCGGTGCCATCGGCCAACTCCACCGTGATGCGCGCCCCGATGGCAGCGGAATTTCCCGCCGCGCCACGCAACGCGATGCCCAGGGATTTGCGGTCCGGAAAGCCCTGGTTCCGCCACGCCAGCGTGGTACCGTTGTTGCGGGTGACCAGGAAATCAGGCCAGCCGTCCTGATTGAGATCCAGCACCGCCAGCGCCTTGGCATCCCCGGTGACCCGCAAGCCGCTTTCCGCCGGCGGCACCGCGACGAAATTCCCGTGGCCGTCTCCGCGCAACAGCTGGCCCAGTCCGCCGGCGAAACGCCCGACGGCGGGGATCGGGGCGAAGGAATTCTGCACGGTGTAGATGTCGGCGCGGCCATCCCCGTCGAAATCACCCGCGACCAGGCCCTGCAGCGGCGCAATCTGGGCGATCCGCGGCAGCGGCGCGAAATGATACCCGCCGTCCGGCTGACTCAGGAAGACACCGCTGCGGAGTTCCGTGGCGGCAAAACGCCGCGCGGCCGCCAGCTTGTCCTCCCCGAACAGCTCGCCAAGCGTGGCGCGCGCGAAGAGGTCGGTTTTCGGGAAGCGCCTAAGCAACGTCGGAAAGACCGCGCCGAGTTCCTTCCGGCTGCGCCGTGGATAAAGTCGGCCGTCCTCGTACAAACCTTCCAGGAGCTGCGTCGAGCCCCCGCCCTTGAAATCGCCACTGAACAACAGCACCGGGCGCTCCGGGGTCGCCTGGTAGGGCGTGTTCAGGCCGAGGTTGCCGGCCACGTAGTCAGGCCGGCCGTCGCCGTTGAAATCAGCCGCCGCGATTGAATTCCACCAACCGGTGCCGGCCGCGGCGAAACCGGCCCGCTCCGTCCAGTCCTCAAATGCCCGGCCCTGGTCGTTGTGAAAGTAGGTCACGCGACCCCATTCCAGCGTAAGAAGCAGGTCCACCCAGCCGTCCCCGTCCACGTCCGTCCACAGCGCGGAAGTCACCATGCCCGCCCGGCGCAAACCAGGGGCGAGCGCGTCGGTCACATCCTCGAACCTGCCCCCGCGATTCGCGAGCAGCGCGCTCTCCGGTGGCAGGGGATATTTTCCGGGCAGGATGCGGGCCCCGATGAAAATGCCCAGCCGGCCTTGATGGTCAAAATCCGCCGCCGCCACGGCGCCCGCCGTGACCGTCAGTGACGGGAGCGCGTCCGGAGGCGCCGGCCGGAAGCCACCCGCGCCGTCGTTCATGAGTAATTGCGGCTGGTACTCCGGCGCTCCCGCCGGCTGCGTCGTGCCGCCCTTGGTGACGAGCAGGTCGTCGCGCCCGTCGCCGTCGGCATCGAAGAGCAGCACCGGTCCGTCGTTCACGGATCTGCCCGGCGCCCCTGCGACCGGGAGATTGACGAAGCGGCCGGCGCCATCGTCCCGCAAGCAGCGCAGCGGATCCAGCGTCGTGCCGCCGATCACCACGGAGCTCCGGCCGCGATCATCGACGCCACCGACGGCCAGCCCGGGACCGTGTCGGTTGAGGCGCTGGGGAATCAGCTTCTGCAGGTAGGTCTCCTCCACGGGTTCCTCCCGCGAGGCCCACGCCAGACCGGACGCCTGGCTGACCTCGACGAACTGGCCGGCGGCGGGTGGCGCCACCTGCGATGGAACGCCAGCTGGCGGCTCGGTGATCGTGAAGTGCCGGTCCACCGGCAGGTTTTCAAACGCCTGCACCTGGCCACTCGGCCAGGATATCACCAGGCGCCTGATGCTCGTGTCCTCCCCAAAACCGAAGTGCACCACCGGTTCGCTGCTGGACAGATAGCCGCGCGCCAGGGAGAGCTGGCGCACCTGTCCACCGGAGGCGCTTTCGGCGCGCACGACGGCGCCGACTCCGAAACGGTTGGAGGCGGTTCCGCGCAGGTCGATGATCACCCGGTGGCCGCCAGGGCTGTCATTGCGCAGCAGGCTGACCCCGCCCTGGTAGTTCGCGTACACCAGGTCGAGGTCGCCGTCCCCGTCGAAATCACCGCAGGCCGCGCCAAAACTTACGCCCTTCTGGTCCAGTCCCCACGCAGCGGAAACATTCTCGAAGCGGAGGTCGCCGAGATTGCGAAACGCGAGATTGGCTTCGGCGAGAACCGGGCTGGACTGCATCAAGGCCACCCGATCCGCGGCGCTCTCGGCGGTCATCATGCGCACGAGCAGGTCGGAGTTGTGCAGTTCCCGGACCATGCCATTCGTGACGTGGAGATCGAGCCGGCCATCGTTGTCGAGATCCTCCAGCCGGACGGACCATGTCCAATCCGTGGCGGCCAGGCCGGCGAGCGTGGCCGCTTCCAGGCAATGGCTCCCGCCGGTGCCGAGGAACAGCGCATTGTAGGCCAGCTGCGGCGCGCTCGTCGGTTGGTCGCTGTAGTCCCGGCTGCCGGCACGCGATGCGGCCATGCCGCGCTGATCCTTCTGGTGAGAGCTCGCCGCCATGTCGGCCACGAACAGGTCAATCAGCCCGTCATTGTTCACGTCGCCCGTGTCCGAGCCCATCGACGAGAACGGGGTGCGGGGCACGACCTGCCCGATCAAGTCGGTGAACGTGCCGTCCCGGTTGTTGTGGAAGAGAAAATCCGGGCTTTCGAAATCGTTCGCCACATACAGGTCCGGCCAGCCGTCATGGTCGTAATCCCACCACGCCGCGGAATGACCCTGCTTTTCCGTCCGGCTCACCCCGGCGGGCCCGCTGACATCCGCAAAGGTCCCGTCGCGGTCCTGGTGCAACAGGTAGTCCTTCTGGCCGCCCGGATGCGCGACGTTGTCGAGCAGGTTCGTCTGGACATAGACATCCAGCCGGCCGTCCCGGTCATAATCGCAAAATGCCGCCATGACAGAGGCGTCCTGCACCGCGAGGCCATGGGCGGCCGCCGATTCCTTGAAGGTGCCGTCGTGCTCGTTGAGGTAGAGCAGATTGGGCGCGTTGAAACGGCAGACGTAAAGATCGAGCCAGCCGTCGTTGTTCACGTCCGCCATGGTGACCCCCTGCTTCCAGATCGCCGCGGCCGGGCCGCGGTCGCCGACGCCGGCGCGGTCGGTCACATCTGCGAATTTCCAGCCGCCCAGGTTGCGAAAAAGGCGGCAGCTCTCCGTCTTGCTCACCACAAAAATATCCGGACGTCCGTCGCCATCATAGTCGCCGACTGCCACGCCGGTCCCGATCGCGCCGACACTGAACTCCTGGTAACGCTCGCCCCACATCCGCGGGTCGGCGTAGTTGTTCTCCGTAACCACGCCCGTCTGCGCCGCCGGCAGACTGGCAAAAAGCGTGGCACCGCGCGGGCCGGACGGAGCCGCCAACGGACGCTCCTCCAGGTCCCCAGCGGACGCCGCGGCGTGCGAGAAGGCAACCGCCGCCAGTCCCGGCAGGAGCAACCGCGCGCCCCAGCGAAAGCCGGAATGAGGGGTGAAAAACCGGGCCGGGAACATGGCTTGAAACCTGCCGAGCCAGCCTGCGGCAGGCGAGTCAAAGCCGGTGATTTTGAGTGGGAACTTTGCTTGCTCCGCCGGTGGCGACCACCTTGATTGCAGGAGCGCCCGCGCCGCAGTCCCGGCTTCCGCATGACCCCGCCCCAAAGCCATGTTTTCCGCGCTTGGGTGCTGGTTCCGGCTTGCGCGCTCGCGCTGATCGCCTGGATGGCGCGCGCGCGCGTTGAAAGGATCGCATTCACGACCGGCCAGGCCAGTTGGTCGGTGGATGCGCCGGCGGTCGATCCCGCCTCCCCCACGGGCTATGCGGGCCAGGTGCGGCAGCAGTTGATCCCGCAGGGCATCGCCGGGAGCCAGGAGTGGCTGCAACAGACCCAGCAGATGCTGCGCACCGGCGACTGGCGGATGCGCCACGTCGATTACGACAATGCCCCGTGGGGCCGCGAATCGCATCTGCCCGCGCTCTACCGCGGGTGGTTGGGGCTGTTGGCCACCCTCGACCGCGGTTTGACCGGCCGGTCACCCGGCCTGGCGGTCGAACACGCCGCGCTCTACGCCGATCCCCTCCTGCAGGCCTTGTGCCTGCTCGTGAGTGCTGGATGCACGGCGCGCTGGTTTGGCGCGCTCCCGGCGGCCCTGCTTTCGGTGGGGCTGGTCGCGTTGTATCCGCTGGGCGGACAGTTCCTGCCGGGCGCACCCGATCATCGCAACCTTGGCAACCTGTGCGCGCTATGGAGCGTGCTGCCGTTGCTGGCCTCCACGCCCAGCCTGCCGCGTTTTCTCGTCGCCGGGATCGCGGGTGGACTCGGGCTCTGGATCAGTCCCGCCGCCCAGTGGCCGATCGTCGGCGGGATCGTGTTGGGCGCAAGTCTGGCCCGCTGGCTGACCCGTGACGAGACCAGGCCAGCGCCACCGCACCCCTGGCGCCACTGGTCGCTCGGCGGCATGACCACGGTTCTCACCGCATGTCTGGTGGAGCGCTACCCGCCCGGCAGCGAGATCGACCTGGCCAGCATTCATCCGCTGCTCGGGGTCGGTTGCCTGGCCGCCGGCGAATTTCTCACGGCCCTCGCCGCGGGGACGCCGCCCGACGAAACCCGCCGCAGCCTTCGGCCCCGGATCGTGGCTCTCGTGGCCGGCGCGGGGCTGCTGGGCCTCACCGGCTTGGCCGTCCATGCGCACGTCTTCGCGGCGGACCCGCTTTCGCAGCGGTTGTCCAATTTCTCCGACGGGACCAGCGCGCCCAATCTGCCCGCCTGGCTGGCGCAGGCGGGCGCGGGTCCCGCCGTGGGGGCAACGATGCTGCCCTTGCTGCTGGCGCTGCCAGCCGGCCTCCTTCTGCTCCGACGGACGTCGCCGGCTCCGTGTCGCTCGGCCTTGGCGACCGGGCTCGGTCCGCTGCTCGTCGCGCTCGTGCTGGCCTGCGTCCAACTGCGCTGGTGGAACCTCGTCGACAGCATCCTGCTGGCCGTGCTGGCCTGCGCCGCGGCCGCGCACGTAGCGGTCAAACCCCGCTTCGCGCGCTGGTGCTGGCCCGCTCTGCTGGCGGTGGCGATGGTCCCGGGCCTGGCCCGGCTGCTGCCACCCCGCGCCTCCGCCGAACTGGATGGAATGGAAGTGCGCGGCCTGATCAACCGCGACCTCGCCCAATGGCTCACGCAGCGGGCCGGCCGAAACGATGCGGTGGTGCTGACTTCGCCGGACCTGTCCGCCGCGTTGTGCTACCATGGGGCCTTGCGCGGAGTAGGCACGCTGGCGCCGGAAAACCAATCCGGCGTGAACGCCACCATCCGGATGGCCAGTGCCACGTCGTTTGACGAGGCGTTGGCCCTGGTCACGCAGCGCCAGGTTGCCTACATTGTCATCCCGTCGTGGGACGTCTCGCTCAGCCAATATGCGCAAATGGGGTCCAGCCGGCCCGACCGTGTCTTCATCGCCCGGCTCGCCCAGCTCAACCTGCCGCCATGGGTGCGGCCCGTCACCTATTACCTGCCAACCATTCCGGGCTACGAAGGCCAGGAGGTGATGGTCTTCGAGGTGATCGACGAACAGGATGAGGTCACGGCGCTCAGCAATCTCGCGGAGTTTTTCGTCGAAACCGGAAAAATCGACCGGGCGGTCGCGGCCGCCGAAAGACTCAGGCGTTACCCGGCGGATCCCGGCGCGCTCTCGGCCCTCGCCCAGGTCGAATATGCCCGCGGGAACCGGTCCTCGTTCACTGCCGCCTTGGGCCAGCTCGTACCCTACGCATCCCGCGAGGCCGGGCTGGATCTCGCTTGGGACCGGCGGCTGAGCCTGGCGGTGGTCCTCATCCAAGGCCAGCGGCTCGATCTCGCCGGCGCCGTGATCCGGCGTTGCCTCGCCGAGGCCGACGAGACCCGCCTGCGCGGCCTCAGCGCCAGTTCGCTGGTGCGCCTGTTGACCCTGAAGAAGGTTTCCGGCCATTCGTTCTCCGATCCGCGCCTGGAGGAGCTGGCGCGCCGGCTGTTGCCCCCGACCCTGCGTCAGCGGCTTTGAGGCCCGAAGGGGGAAACCCCGCCCCCCGCATCGCTTTTACCCGGCGAGGATTTTCTCCACCTGGGCCTGTTCTTCCTGCGACAGCGGCGCCAACTTCAGCCCGGCATGGATGTCGTCGATCTGTGACACTTTGCTCGCGCCGATGAGCACCGTCGTGATCTCGGGCCGCCGCAACAGCCACAGCGTGGCGAACTGGGCCAGCGTCGCGCCGTGCTGGCGCGCGAGCTCATGGAGGCGCTTCACCTTCCCGATCACGACGGGCGTGACCTGCTGGGCCTTCAGGAAACCCGAGGGCTTGTTCGCCCGCGAGTCCTCCGGGATGCCGGCGAGGTAGCGATTCGTGAGCAAACCCTGCGCGAGGGGGGAAAAAGGAATGCAGCCCACGCCCAGTTCGGCGAGCGCGGGCAGCAACTCGGGCTCCACCCACCGCTCGAACATGTTGTACTTGGGCTGATGAATGAGCAGCGGCACCCCGTGACTTTTCAGGATGGCGGCAGCCTGCCGGGTCTGCGTGGCGCTGTAGTTGGAAACGCCGGCATAAAGCGCCCGGCCGGATTTCACGGCATCGGCCACGGCGCCCATCGTCTCCTCCAAGGGCGTATCGGGATCCGGCCGGTGCGAATAGAAGATGTCCACGTAAGGCAGTCCGAGCCGCTTCAAGCTCTGATCGAGGGAAGCGAGGACGTACTTCCGCGAGCCCCATTCCCCGTAGGGTCCCGGCCACATCAGGTAACCGGCCTTGGTCGAGATGATGAGTTCGTCACGATGGGCGCCGAAGTCCTCGCGGAGGATGCGCCCGAAGTTTTCCTCGGCGGTGCCGGGCGGCGGCCCGTAGTTGTTCGCGAGGTCGAAGTGCGTGATGCCGAGGTCGAAGGCGCGGCGCAACATGGCCCGCTGGTTGTCGAGCGGGTCGATCCCGCCGAAGTTGTGCCACAGCCCAAGGGAAAGGCGGGGGAGCTTCAGGCCGCTGCGGCCACAGCGGGCGTAAGTAATGGCTTCGTAGCGCCGGGCGTCGGGAAGGTAGCTGCTCATGTTGGGGGGCGAAGCAGCCGACAAAAGCAGGCCTTACCGCTTGCGCAAGCCAGCCGTGATCCGGACAGTCGCGGGCATCGGACAGGACGGCCCGTCGTGCCAGGTGCCTTCGACGTAGGTGGTGGTGGGAATCTCGGGGACGCCGTATTTGTTGTGCTGCAGCTGGCCCGCAAGAATTTCCACGGCCAACGCGCCGACGGTCTCATGGTTCTGCCGCACGCCTGCGACCGGACCATCGACCCGGTCGAGAAACAGGTCCACAAAGGCGATGTCCTGCGGAACCCGCAGTCCCAGCTGCTGCAGCGCCGACATGATATAGGCCTCCTTGGCAATCAGGACCTCGGGCTGGTACCGATTCAGCCATTTTTCGAAGGGCTTGATATCGACCTGCACCAGGGCGTTGTGCTCATGGAACCAGCGCTCCACCGGGTGCGGTTCGGGAAAGATGTGCGCGGGGATGCGGTCCTTCAACGGCAGGTGCTGCTGTTCGCAGAGGAAACCCGCCGTCCAGTTGTGGTCCACCGCATGATCCCAGCCCCGGTGCATGATGAAGCCGATGCGCTTGTAACCCGCCGCCACGACCTTCTGCATCGCGAGCCGGATGATGTGGCTCTGGTTGTTGGTCACGTTGTGCAGCGCCGGCTGGTGCGGGAAATAATCGATCTTCACCGCGCTGAAGTTATCCCATTTCAACTGCAGGTCGTCGCCCATCTCGCGGCTGTGGGAGGCAATGATCAGGCCATTGATGCCCCGGGAATAAAGGATCTGACCGAGCCGTTCCTGGCTCATGCCCTCGCCCTTGAGCCAGAAGTGCTCCAGCTTGTAGCCCAGTTCGCTCGCCTTGGCCTGCGCGCCGGTGAAGAACTCGCCGTGTGCCGTCACTTTCTTCCAGCCCCATTGCGTGCTCCAGTTCGTGACGTACGCCAGCGTGGGGGTGTTGCGCCGCTCGATGATCCCGCCGCGATAAGCCACCAGCGCGCGCAACAGGGGATCCGGAGTGTAGCCCATCTGCTGGGCCATCGCCTGGATGCGCTGCCGGGTGGCTTCCGGGAGGCGCGGATGATTGCGCATCGCCAGGGAAACGGTCGTGACATGCACGCCGGCCTTCTTGGCGATGTCCGAAAGGGTAACGCGTCTTTCGCTCATGGTGGGGTGCCAGATACACGACGACCGAATCCGGGTATTTCAAGTCTATAGTTAGCATCCTGCTCAAGTTGTGACGCGAATGCCGGATTCCTGAAACTGACTCTTGCTACCCCGTGCCGCTGTCACTGTCTTGGTGACAATGGCCCCTGTTTGTTAAATGAAATCATTGAACACTCATTTTCCCACGATCAATCGCATCGCCTATGAGGGTCCGCGTTCCGCCAACGCGCTTTCCTTCAAGCACTACAACCCGTCCGAAGTCATCGACGGCAAGACGCTGAAGGACCACATGCGGTTCTCGATCGCGTACTGGCACGCGTTCCGCGGCACCGGCGGTGACCCGTTCGGTCCCGGCACCATCGTGCGCCCATGGGAAAGCGGCTCCGACCCGGTTTCCATCGCGAAAGCCCGCATGGATGCGGCGTTCGAATTCTTCCAGAAGATCGAGTCTCCCTTCTGGTGCTGGCATGACCGGGACATCGCGCCCGAAGGCAAGACCCTGGCCGAGTCCAACAAGACCCTCGACCGGATCGTCGCCCATGCGAAGGGCCTGCAGAAGGCCACCGGCATCAAGCTCCTGTGGGGCACCGCCAATCTCTTCTCCAACCCGCGCTTCATGTGCGGCGCCTCGACCAACCCCGACGCCCATGTCTTCGCCTATGCCGCCGCGCAGGTGAAAAAGGCGCTGGATTGCACGTTGGAACTCGGCGGCGAGAACTACGTGTTCTGGGGCGGCCGCGAGGGCTATGAGACGCTGCTGAACACCAACCTCAAGCGCGAGCAGGACCACCTCGCGGCGTTTCTCCACATGGCGGTCGACTACGCCAAATCGATCGGGTTCAAGGGCCAGTTCCTCATCGAGCCGAAGCCCAAGGAGCCGACCAAGCACCAGTACGACTTCGACGTCGCGAGCGGCATCGCCTTTCTCCGCACCTACGGTCTCGAAAAGCACTTCAAGTTCAACATCGAGACCAACCACGCCACGCTGGCCGGCCACACCTTCCAACATGAGATCGAAGTGGCTGCCGCCGCGGGTGCGCTCGGCTCAATCGACGCCAACGCGGGCGACTTGCTGCTCGGTTGGGATACCGACCAGTTCAACACCGACGTCCGCGAACTCACCCTCGCCATGGTCTCCATCCTCCGGGCGGGCGGCCTGGGCTCGGGCGGCTTCAATTTCGACGCCAAGCTCCGCCGTCCTTCGATCGATCCCGAGGACCTCTTCCATGCCCATATTGGCGGCATGGATGCCTACGCCCTCGCCTTCAAGATCGCCCGCCGCATCCTGGCGGATGGCAAGTTCGAGGCCTTCGTCGCGGAGCGTTACAGGTCCTTCGACCAAGGCTACGGCAAGGACATCGAAACTGGCAAAGCCACCTTCAAATCGCTGGAGAAACTGGTGCTGACGAAGCTGGGCGAACCGACCCCGCGCTCGGGCAGGCAGGAATATCTCGAAAACCTCCTCATGCAATACTTGCACGGCTGAACCGCCATCCCGCCTGTCCCCAAGCTTTACCCCACATGGCGGTCGCTCACCCCTTCCTCGATCCGGAGCTTCCCCTCGCGCAACGGATCAACGACCTCGTCGGCCGCCTGACCCTGCCCGAGAAAATCAGCCAGCTGCTCCACGACAGCAAGGCCGTCGACCGGGTGGGAGTGCCGGCCTACAATTGGTGGAACGAGGCGTGCCATGGCGTGGGGCGCAACGGCAAGGCCACCGTCTTCCCTCAGGTCATCGGCCTCGGCGCCACTTGGAATCGCGATCTCGTCAAGCGTGTCGCGGCCACCATCGCCGATGAGGCGCGCGCCAAACACCATGCCGCCCTCGCCGCGGGCCGGCGCGGCCAGTACCAGGGGCTCACGTTCTGGACACCCAACATCAACATCTTTCGCGACCCGCGTTGGGGTCGGGGCCAGGAAACCTTCGGCGAGGATCCCTTCCTGACTGGCGAACTGGGCGCCGCCATGGTGCGCGGCCTGCAGGGCGACCATCCGCATTACCTCAAAACCGCCGCCTGTGCGAAACACTACGCGGTCCACAGCGGTCCGGAACAGGACCGCCATGGTTTCGATGCCATTCCGACCCAGAAGGATTTCACCGAGACCTACCTGCCCGCATTCAAAAAGCTCGTCGAATCCGGCGTCGAGGCGGTCATGGGCGCCTACAACCGCACCCTCGGCGAACCCTGTTGCGGCAGCAAGCTGCTGATCGGCGACATCCTCCGCGGGCGCTGGGGTTTCCAGGGGCACTTTGTCAGCGATTGCGGCGCGATCGACGACTTCCACACCCAGCACAAGGTCACGAGGAACGCCGTGGAATCCGCCGCGCTGGCGCTGAAGCTGGGCTGCGACCTCAATTGCGGCTGCACTTACAATGACCTGATCCTGGCGGTTCAGCAGGGCCTCGTGACCGAGGCCGAGGTCGATACGGCGCTGCGCCGCCTCCTTTCGACCCGCATCAAGCTCGGCCTGCTCGATCCGCAGGAACGCGTGCCGTGGTCCGGCACTTCGCCGGCGATCATCGACAGCACGCCGCACCGCCAGCTGGCGTGCGAGGCTGCGATCGAGTCGATCGTGCTGCTGAAGAACAACGGGATCCTCCCGCTGCGGCAGGATCACGACAGCATCATGGTCTGCGGCCCGACGGCCGCCAACACCACGGCCCTGATCGGCAACTATTACGGCTTTTCCTCGCGACTGGTCACGCTCGCCGAAGGGATCTTTGCGCGCGCACCCGAATGCACCCGCACGGTGTACCGTCTGGGCTCCCCGCTGTTCAGCCCGATGTCGCCCGGCGTCAACTACACCTTCTCCACCGCGGCGGAAAACGAGATCACCATCGCCATCATCGGCCTCGACCCATCCCTCGAGAGCGAGGAAGGCGACAGCCCGGCCTCACCCATCGGCGGGGATCGCGACGCCATCGAACTGCCCAAGGTCCAGCTCGAGTTCATTACCGAGCTCCGCAAGCACGCGAAGAAACTCATCGTCGTCCTCACCGCCGGCAGTTCGCTCGCCGTGCCGGAAGTGCAGGAATTCGCCGACGCCGTCCTGCAGGTCTGGTATCCCGGCTGCGAGGGCGGCCGCGCCCTGGCGGAGGTGCTCTTCGGCGACGCGTCCCCGTCCGGCAAGATGCCACTGACCGTCCCGCGCCGCACGGCCGACCTGCCGCCGTTCATCAGCTATGCGATGAAAGGGCGCACCTATCGTTTCGCCACGATCGAACCGCTCTATCCCTTTGGCTTCGGGCTGAGCTACGCCAAATTCACCTACGGGCCGCTGACCTTGAGCAGCACCAAGCTCGGCGCGGGTCAGGAAGTAACCGCCCGCACCACGGTTTCGAATACTTCCGACCGGACCGCCAGCGAAGCGGTGCAGTGCTACATCCAGCCTCCGCGTTCCTGGCCCGATGCGCCCCTGGCCTCCCTGGTGGACTTCAAGAAAGTCGCGGTGCCAGCCAAGGGTTCGGTCACTGTCGAATTCAAGCTGCCGGCCGCCGCCTTCGCGCAGGTCGATGCCGCCGGCCGCCAGGTCCATGCCCCGGGCAACTACGGCCTGGTCGTCGGCTCGGCCTCGCCCGGTCCGCGCGCCATCGCGCTCGGCGCCCCGCCACCGGCCACCGGCACGATTGCCTTGGTTTGATCTTTGGGGCGCCAAACCGCCCGTCACCTCTCCCCGCCTCTCGTCTCTTCCCGGCCACCCAAGCCGGCCAACGCCTAACCCCATGAGCGACACCAACTATAAACTCTCCTTCGTCGAGAAGGCCGGCTTCAGCGCGGGCGACGCCGCGGCGAACTTTGTCTTCATGTCGATGGTGCTCTTCCAGGGCGCCTTCTATGCGAACGACTACGGGCTGTCCGCCAACGCCGCGGCCGCCATCCTGCTCTGGCCGCGCCTCTGGGACGCCGCCTTCGACCCGATCATGGGCGTGCTGGCCGACCGCACCCGGACCCGCTGGGGCCGTTTCCGGCCGTGGGTCCTTTGGACCTCGCTCCCCTGGGCGGTGTGCATGGTGCTCGCTTACACCACCCCGCAGGGTTGGAGCATGGCCGGGATGATCGCCTGGGCCGGCATCACCAACACCGTCCTCATGACGCTCTACTCGATGAACAACATGCCGTATTCCGCCCTGGGCGGCGTCATGACGGGCGACCTGAACGAGCGGACCAAATTGAATTCCTATCGCTTCGTCGCCGCGAACATCGCGCAGTTCATCGTCGGCGGCTTCACCCTGCCGCTGGTCGCCAAGTTCGCCGAGGGCTCGAACCGCCAGCATGGCTGGCAACTCGTCATGGGCATCTGGGCGGTCGTTTGCTTCGTGCTCTTCCTTGTGACGTTTTTCACGACCAAGGAGAGAATCCAGCCCATCGTCGAGACGAAGAGCTCCCCGAAGGAGGACTTCTCCGACCTGCTCAAGAACGGTCCTTGGATCGCGCTGTTCGCCTACACGCTCTTCCACTTCGCGATGCTGGCCTACCGCGGCAACGCCCACTACAATTACTATCACCATTACGTCGACCCGGCGGCCATGTTCGACTTCCTGGAGAAGCTCGGCCTGACGACCGCGAACCCGCAGCCGGCTGGCGGCTTCTTCGGCACGATCTTTGACGGGATGCTCGGCTATATCGCCCATGGCACCCGTGATCATGTCCCGGCCAACGTCTCCGATGTGTTCAACAGCATCATCAACATGGCCGGCTTCGGCACCACCATTGTCATGATCATGTTGACGACGGGCCTCTCGGGCAAATTTGGCCGGAAGAACGTCGCCTTGGTGTGCTTCTCGCTCGCCGCCCTGAACGCCTTCGCGATGTACCTGATCCCGCCAACCGGGACCTGGGCGATGCTCGCCATCGCGATGCTGGGTTCGGTCGTCTATGCCCCCACCTGCGCGATCATGTGGGCGATGTATGCCGATGCCGCCGACTTCTCCGAATGGCAGACCGGCCGCCGCTTCACGGGCATGGTCTTTGCCACGATCGGCTTCTCGCTCAAGTCCGGCCTCGCCCTCGGTGGCGCCGCCTTCCTCTGGCTGATGGCCGGCATCTGGAACTACGACACCAAGGTGCAGGACGCGCCCGAGGCGATCCGCGGCTATGTCGTGTCCAGCAGCATCATGGTCGGCCTGCTTTTCGTGGCCTGCGTCATTTGCGTCGCCCTCTGCGGCCTGAACAAGGAAACCACGCTCAAGATGGCCGCCGAGCTGGCCGAACGCCGCCGGAAGGCCGGCCTGCCCGCGGCCTGAACCAACGCGCCGGCGGGCGGTCCTACCCGCGATGAAACTTCTCCGGCTGCTCCTGATTTTCCTCGGCTGGACCGTGGCCCACGCCGCGTCGCCGGCGGCCGCGCGCAACCTGTTCTCCGAGCTCCTCGGCAAGTCCGAGGTCGAGCTCGATGCCAAGCTGGCGGCGGCGTGGCACCATTTCTTCGCCGGCACGGACCACCAACGGGTTTACTTCCCGGTCGGGTCGGACATGGCTTACATCGCCGACATCGGCAACGGCGACGTCCGATCCGAGGGCATGTCGTACGGCATGATGCTGGCGGTGCAGCTGGACAAGCGCGACGAATTCGACCGGCTGTGGCGCTGGGCCAACAAGTACATGCGCCACGCCAGCGGCCCGCGAAAGGGCTATTTTGCCTGGCAGTGCGCATTCGATGGCACCGTCATCGACCCGGGTTCGGCCAGTGACGGCGAGGAATGGTTCGCCACCGCGCTGTTTTTCGCCGCCCACCGCTGGGGCAACGGTGCGGGCATCTTAAACTACGGCTCCGAAGCCCAAACCCTCCTGCGCGACATGCTGCACAAGCCCGGCTCCGCCGAGGCGGTCGCCATTTTCAACCGCGAAGCCCGGCAGGTGGTGTTTGCGCCCAATCCCGTGGCCAGCCGCTTCACGGATCCATCGTATCACCTGCCTGCCTTCTACGAACTGTGGGCCCGTTGGTCCGACAACCCGAGCGACCGCGCCGTCTGGTCGGAAGCCGCCAACGTCAGCCGGGCGTTTTTCCACCGGGCGGCCCATCCCCAGACCGGCCTGATGCCCGAATACGCGCATTTCAGCGGCGACCCGTTCACGTCGACCGGGTACGGCGGCGGCAAAGGCGACTTCCGCTACGATGCGTGGCGCACCCTCGCCAATGTCGCGCTCGACCATGCGTGGTGGCGGGCGGACCCGTGGCAGGTCGAGCAGTCCAACCGCGTGCTGGGTTTTCTTGGCGGCCAGGAAAAGCTGGTCAACCAGTACACCCTCGATGGCAAACCCCTCTCTTCCGATGGCTCCCTCGGCTTGGTGGCCATGGCGGCCGTGGCCGGCCAGGCCGCTGACCCAAACCTCGCCAAGCCCTTTGTCCAGCGCCTCTGGGAAGCGCCGCTGCCGGAGGGAAAATGGCGCTACTACAACGGCACGCTCTACTTTCTCGCCCTGCTTCAAGCCGGCGGCCGGTTCCAGGCTTTTCCGCCCCCCTCCGCCCGGTAGTCGTCCCGTTCCCTTAAACGCAGCCTTTCTCCCTTATCCGACGCCATTCCCCGCATGGGAGAACGAGAACGATTCCAGCCCTGTCCGCCGTGCGCCTTTCAATCCTGATTCTTACCTCTGCCTTCTTCCTGGTCGGCGCGGCACAGGCCGCGCCCGGCGCCGCCGCCACCGGCCAGTACCGCAACCTCTTCAAGGAGTACCTGGGCAAGACCGATGCCGAGATCGACGCCCGGCTGCAGACCGCAGCCCGGCAACTCTTCGCCGGGGATCCAAATTCCGAAGCCCTCTACTACCCCGTTGCCGGCGACATGGCCTACGTGCCGGACATCAACAACCACGACGTGCGCACCGAGGGCCTTTCCTATGCCATGATGATCGCGGTGCAACTGGACCGGCGCGAAGAGTTCAACCGCATCTGGAAATTCGCGAAGCACTACATGCAGCATGACGGCGGGCCCTTGGGAGGTTACTTCGCCTGGCACACGGCCTATGACGGGCGTCGTTTCAGCGCCGGCCCGGCTCCCGATGGCGAGGAATGGTTCGTCATGGCGCTTTTCTTCGCCGCCCATCGCTGGGGCGACGGGGACGGCATTTTCAAGTATTCCGCGGAGGCGCAATCCCTGCTTCGCACCATGTTGCACAAGCGGGAGGAGCCCGGCCGCGGGCACATCACCGACATGTTCGATCGCGAAGCGAAACAGATCGTGTTCACCCCGCATCCGCCGGGGGACAAATTCTCGGACCCTTCCTATCACCTGCCGGCGTTCACCGCCCTGTGGGCCCGTTGGGCCGCGGATCCGGCCGACCGGGCGTTCCTCGCTGACGTGACGGCAACCAGTCGCGAGCATTTTCACAAGGCCGCCCACCCCAAGACCGGCCTGATGCCCGACTATTCCAATTTTGACGGCACGCCGCACGTCACACCCTTCGGCAATCACGAGGACTTCCGCTATGACGCGTGGCGTACCCTCGCGAATCCCGCCCTCGACTGGTCGTGGTGGGGCGCCGACCCATGGCAGGTTGAACAAAGCAACCGGGTCCTCCGCTTCCTGGCCTCGCAGGGGCCGAACATCCCCGACCGCTTCAAGCTCGATGGCTCGCCCGTTTCCACCAACTACAACCCCGAGGGCCTGCTCGCGATGGCCGCGGTCGCCGCCCTGGCCGCCGATCGCGAGGTCGGTCAGCCCTGGGTCCAACGTCTCTGGGACCTACCGATGCCAAAGGGTCGTCATCGCTACTACGACGGCCTGCTCACCATGCTCGCCCTGCTCCAGGTCAGCGGACATTATCGGGTTTACGGGCCCGTCTCCCCATGACGTTCAGGATTCCTCTTAAAGCTTCCCGGTGGCAATTCCTCCGAATTCTCACCGGATTTGCGATCCTAAGCCTGGGTGGCTGCAATGCGCCCAGCCAGTGGGCCGTGGGCAAGGCTTTGCCTCCAGTCACCCGGCCAAGCGCCTTTGATCGTCTCACCCGAGGCATGAATGCTGGTGAGGTGCAGGCCCTGGTCGGGAAGCCGCAAGCCGTCAGCGCTTCCGGCGCGGACGGCGCCGAAGGGGCGACCTGGCACTATCTCCGCAGGGTCGATGAAGTGGTCCGCAAGGTCTCGCTCACCACCCGCGAAGTGCCCGCGGTTAACCCGCTCACCGGGCAGAGCATCATCATCAATGAACCTGTCATGTCGGATGAGATCACCACGCTCTACGAGGATGTTGATGTGCAGATGGCCGGCGAACGCGTCGTCGAAATCTCCCGCCGGCAGCGAACGGAAAGAAGAATCTACTGAACCACCTCGCCTGACCATGTCCTGCCGTCTTCCCGGTTTTATTCGGTGCCAAGCCATCTTCCTCCTGCTGCTGCTCAATGCAGCGACCGGCTTGGCCGACGACGGCTACCGCCTGTGGCTGCGCTACGACCCGATCGCGAACGAGCCGCTGCGCCAGTCCTACGCTGCGGCCATCTCGGAAATCGTCATTCCTGAAAACGCGGCGCCCGTCGTCGCCTCCGCGCGCGACGAACTGGTCGCGGGATTGCGCGGGCTGCTCGGAACGGAGGTGCCGGTTGTCACCAAGGCCACCCGCGACAACGCCCTTATCCTCGGGATTCCACGCGACCCCTGGATCGAATCCGTCACCAGCGAGGCCGACCTGCGTGAAGCCAGCGTCGAAGGATACATTGTGCGTCGCATTCCGCATGAGGGCGGACACCGCACGCTGATCGTCGCCAATCGCCCCGTCGGCCTCCTGTATGGCGCCTTTGCCTTGCTCCGGCACCTGCAGCTGCAGCAACCCCTCGACGCCCTGAATCTCATCAGCGCCCCACGGATCGAACGCCGTCTGCTCAACCACTGGGATGATCTCAACCGCCAGGTCGAGCGGGGATATGCCGGCTTCTCGCTCTGGGAGTGGTTTTACCTGCCGGAAATCCGCAGCCCGCGCTACCGCGACTATGCGCGGGCGCTGGCGTCGATCGGCCTCAACGGCACCGTCGTCACGAATGTCAACGCCAACGCCCAGGTCCTCACCGCGCCCTATCTCGCCAAGGTGGCCGCACTGGCCGGTGAGTTCCGTCCCTGGGGCGTGCGCCTCTACCTCACTGCCCGCTTCAGCGCCCCGATTGAGATTGGCGGCCTGAAGACCGCCGACCCGCTTGACCCCGCGGTCGCCGCCTGGTGGCAGGAAAAAGTCACCGAGATCTATCGCATGATTCCCGATTTCGGCGGCTTCCTGGTGAAGGCCAACTCCGAGGGCCAGCCGGGACCGCAGGACTACCACCGCACGCATGCCGATGGCGCCAACATGCTCGCCGATGCGCTCGCGCCCTACAACGGCATCGTGATGTGGCGCGCGTTCGTCTATTCGCCCGACAACAATGACGATCGCGTGAAGCAGGCCGTCACTGAATTCGGCCCGCTCGACGGAAAGTTCCGGCAAAACGTCATCGTGCAGATCAAGAATGGCCCGCTCGACTTCATGCCGCGCGAGCCCTTTTCCCCGCTCTTCGGCGCCATGCCCAACACGCGCCTCGCCGCCGAACTGCAGATCACCCAGGAATACCTCGGCCAGTCGACCCAGCTGGCGTTTCTCGCGCCCCTCTGGAAGGAAGCGCTGGACCAACACCTGGCCGGCCCTGCCCCGGGCGGGCTTTCCGGCACCGATCCGACCGTCGCGTCGATCGTGGACGGCAGCGCGAAACTCCAGCACCCCTCGGTTATCGCCGGCGTCGCCAACACCGGGACCGACCGGAACTGGACCGGCCATCTCCTGGCGCAGGCCAACTGGTACGCGTTTGGCCGCCTGGCGTGGGACCATCGGCTATCTTCCGAGACCATCGCCGACGAATGGACGCGCCTGACCTTCGGCACCGAAGCGACCACGGTGGCCACAATCAATCGCATGCTGCTCGGATCGCGCGAGACGGTGGTGAACTATTCGATGCCGCTCGGTCTCCACCACATCATGGCCGAGGGCCACCACTACGGCCCCGGCCCGTGGGTCGACAAGCTGGCGCGCGCCGACTGGACCGCCGTGTACTACCACAAAGCCGACGCCCATGGCCTCGGCTTCGACCGCACGGCGGCCGGTTCCAACGCCCTCGCCCAATACGCGCCCGGCTGGCGCGAGTATTGGGGCAACCTCGACAGTTGTCCCGAGAACCTGCTGCTTTGGTTCCATCACGTGCCGTGGGACTACAAGATGAAGTCCGGGCGGACGCTCTGGGATGAACTTTGCCTCCGTTACCAACAGGGGGTGAACGAAGTCCGCGCCCTGCAACGCGACTGGAATTCGCTTCAAGGCCGCATCGACGACGAACGCTTTGTCCACGTCCAGCAGCGCCTGGTGCGTCAGGAGCTCGATGCCCGCGAATGGCGCGACGCCTGCCTGCTCTACTTCCAGCAGTTCTCCAAGCGGCCCTTCCCGACCGGAGTCGAGCCCGCCGCCCATCCGCTCGAGCATTACACCACGCAGCGACTCAAGAATATGCCCGGGCATAAGTGAAGCTTGGACATATCCGGGGCAGTTTGGTGGACTAAGTTAGAATGTAGGGTCGGACCTTGGTCCGACCTCGCGCGTGAGGTCGGCGCAAGCGCCGACCCTACATTGGAAATCTCGCCCGCGGCTGGACGCCACCGCTTTCCTAGTTAGGGTGTGCCACCCCCTATGCCCCTCCTACCCCGCTTGCTTGCCGTTGTTGCCGTCATTCTCGCCACGTCCCTTCCCGCCGCCGACGAATATCCGCCCCACCCCGACGCCGTCGTGCAGGCGGGCGTGCCGCAGGGCGAGTTGCTGAAGTTCACTTTCGCCAACTCCAAGATCTTCCCGGGCACGACGCGCAACGTCACGGTGTACGTACCCAAACAATACGATCCGGCCAGGACGGCGTGCGTTTACGTCAACCAGGACGGCGTGCAGAACAACGCCCCCGTGGTCTTCGACAATCTCATCGCCAAGGGCGAGATGCCGGTGGTCATCGGCGTGTTCGTGACGCCCGGCGTGGTGACCGCCGGGAACGCGGAGACTGCCCTGAACCGTTTCAATCGCAGCTTCGAGTACGATGGGCTGGGTGACGGCTACGCCCGCTTCCTGCTCGAGGAGCTGTTGCCGTTTGTCGAATCACAAAAAACCTCCGACGGCCGGGCGATCCGGCTTTCCGCGTCAGGCAATGACCGCGCCATCGGCGGCGGCAGCAGCGGCGCCATCGCTGCCTTCACCGCCGCTTGGGAGCGACCCGATGCCTTTACCCGGGTCTGGAGCGCGATCGGCACCTATGTCGATCTCCGTGGCGGCGCGCGTTACCCCACCCTCATTCGCAAGACCGAACCAAAGCCCATCCGGGTATTCCTTCAGGATGGTTCGAACGACCTCAATATCTACGCCGGCGACTGGTGGATGGCCAACCAGACCATGGAGCGCGCGCTCATCTATTCCGGCTACGAGGTGGCGCACGCCTGGGGCGAGGGCGGCCACAACGGCAAACACCAAGCTTCCGTCTTTCCCGACGCCATGCGTTTCCTCTGGAAGGGCTGGCCCACTCCGGTGAAAGCCGGCACGCCGCCCGCCGAGCGCACCGGTGCCTTGTTGATTCCCGGCGAGGGCTGGGAACTGGTGGGCGAAGGCTACAAGCTCTCCGAGGGCGCGGCCGTGAATGCGAAGGGCGAGTTCTTCTTCACCGATATTCCCGCCGCCAAGGCCTACCGGCTCGACGCCGCGGGCAAGCCGGTCGAGTTCATCGCCGACACCAGGCGCGCCAATGGCCAGGCCTTCGGTCCCGATGGCCGCCTCTACGCCGTGGCCACCGCGACCAAGCAGGTCCTCGCCTACCATCTCACCACGGCAGGCGGGACTCCCGCACCGACCGTCATCGCCGACGGCATTGCGGGCAATGACCTTGTCGTCGCCCACAATGGCAACGTTTACGTCACCGATCCCGGCGCCAACGAGAAGAAGGTCTGGCTGATCCGCCCCGACGGTTCCAAGCAGGAGGTCGATGCGGGGTTGCGTTATCCCAACGGCGTCGCCCTGTCACCCGATCAGACAATTCTCTAC
Organism: Lacunisphaera sp.; assembly: GCA_035549955.1. Lineage (GTDB taxonomy): Bacteria > Verrucomicrobiota > Verrucomicrobiia > Opitutales > Opitutaceae > Lacunisphaera. Next base: position 53,273 of record DASZPS010000076.1, read on the forward strand.
GTGGCCGACTATCAATCCCACTGGGTTTACAGCTACCTGGTGCAGCCCGATGGCACGCTGGCACACAAGCAACGTTTCTATTGGCTGCATTCTCCCGACACCGATGACCAGAGCTTCGCCGACGGCCTCAAGGTGGACCGCAACGGCCTGCTCTACGTCGCGACGCGCCTGGGCATCCAGGTCTGCGACCAGGCCGGTCGCGTCAATTTCATCATCCCCACGCCGAATGGCCGCTGCACGAACCTCGTGTTCGGCGGCGAGAAATTCGACATCCTCTACGCCACCTGCAACGAGAAGGTCTACAAGCGGAAGCTGAACACCACCGGTGCGAACGCTTGGGCGGCGCCCTTCAAGCCAGCGCCACCGCGGCTGTAGATACAGACTGGAGCCAGCCTCCGTAAGGCCGTTCCGGGGTCCACGACCCCAGGCTACAATCTCATTTCTGCCCGACGAAGACCTTGAACTTCATCACCTGGTCGACCATTGCGGCCGATTGGGCGGCGACCTTGCCGGTGTCCGCTTCGATCAGCGTGATGGTGAACAACTCGGCGTTTCGCTCGGCTTTGATCCGGTAGTTCTTTGCCGCCGGGATGAGCAGGTCCACGTCGCCCAGGTGCTGGCTCTCGCCGGTCCCCAAAGCCACGATGACCCGATGATGTCCGGTAATAAGGCTGTCGCTGCTTTGGACCTCCTTGCCGTCGATCATCTGGATGCGGCAGGAAACCTCATTGGCCGCAACTGCCGGGGTGGTGGCTGCGCCCGGCTCCGGCTGGGGCAGTGCCTGCAACGTCGCCACCTTGGTCGGCGCGGGGCCGGACTGGGTGGTAACGCATCCGGCCGCAAGGGGCAGGAGGACCGCGATCGGCAACCAGTTCGGCACACTGCCACGGCAGGTATTCACACCCTCGATCAAGCCAGGCTGGCCGAAAAAGTCCACCCTGCTGTGTCAATTCCCAGGGACTTCGCCCTTGTGGCGGGCCTGGCGCGGCCTAATTCTCCGGCGCACCCCAACCACCCTATGAAAAAGATGTTTAGCTTGCTCTCCCTGCTGGCCCTCGCGGCTGGCTTGAACGCGCAGGAATTGTCAGCCGAGGATCGCGCCGCCGGCCTCGCTTATCTCGAAAAGACCCGCGCCGGCGTAGTCGATGCCGCGAAGGGCCTGTCGGACGCCCAGCTCAACTTCAAGCCCGCCCCGGACAAATGGTCGGTGGCGCAGGTTCTCGAACACATTGCTTCAGCCGAGGACATGCTATTTGGCATGGCCAGCGGCCAGGCCATGGCCGGTCCTGCCCGTCCCACCGGCGACAATGTGAAGGAAATCGATGCGCTCATCCTGACTGCCATTCCCGACCGCACCCAGAAGCGCTCGGCGCCGGAACCGCTGATCCCAACCAACCGTTACGGTTCGGCCGCGGAAGCCCTCAAGCACTTCGACGAGAGCCGGGCCAGGACCTTCGCTTTCGTGAAGGACGGCAAGGAACTCCGCGCCCACGCCATCGAGAGTCCGCTCGGCAAAAACCTGGACCCCTACGAGTGGGCGCTCTTCATCGCCGCCCACTCCGAGCGCCACACCAAGCAAATCCTCGAGGTGAAAGCCAATCCGGCCTTCCCGAAGTCCTGAGCCGCAGTCCGATCTTCCGTTGTCCGCAGGGCGCAGGTAGCTGCGCCCTGTTTTTTTTGGCCGCGCGCCGGACTACTCCGCCCGGATCGCCACCAGCGGATCGACCTTCGTCGCGCGCCGGGCCGGGATCCAGCACGCGAGGAGCACCGCTGCACCCAGCAGGGCCGCGCAGCCGAGAAGGGCGACCGGATCGAAAGGGTTCACGCGATAGAGCATGGAGGAAAGACCGGCGCCCGCGGCCAAGGCCAGACCCATGCCCGCCGCGAGGCCGAGCCCGGCCTGGATCAAGCCCTGCTTCAGGATGAGCATGAGGACGTCACGTGGCCGCGCACCGAGGGCCAGACGCACCCCGATCTCCCGTGCGCGCCGGGCCGTGGCATGGGCTTTCACGCCATACACGCCCACAACCGCCAGGACCAGGGCGATGCCACCGGAACCGCCAAAGATCACCCCCACCAACTGGACGAGCAGCACGTTGATGTTCTTGTCCACGAAGTCCGAGAAGGGTCGCAGGAGCAGGATTGGCACCTCGGGGGCCACCGCTTGGAGATGCTTGCGGAGCGTGTCGACGAGGGCCAGTGGCTCCGGCACCTGCAGATGAAGGTACACGTTGGCTTCCGGCGCCTGGCCGAGCGGGCGGTAGATGCGCAGCGGCACCGGACCAAACGCGTCATTGCGCGGGCTGCGGATGATGCCGACCACTTCGATCAAGGTCCCATCGCCGTTTGCCTTGGGATTGACCATGAGCCGGCGTCCCACGGGCTCAACCTCACCGAACAGTTTCCGGGCCAGGGAGACGTCAATCACCGCCACCTGGTGGGCGCTGCTGCCGTCGCTTTCTTCGGGCGTGAAGTCCCGACCCTGCAGCAACTCAATCCCCAGCAGGGTGAAATAGCCGCGGGTCACGGCGGTGTAGCCGGCCCGCTGGTTGGGGTTCTTGGGATCCGTCAACACGGTCGAGTCACCCGCTGCCGCCCGCACCGCGCGGGTGGAGAGGTCGAAGTTGTAGGGTACGTTGGAGGACAGCGCCGTCGCCGTGACGCCCGGCAGCGTTCGGGCGGAGGCCAGCAGCTCCTGTTGCCTGGGCCGGATCTGCGCCGTGTCGATCGTGGCCAGGTTATAGTCAAGCTGCACCGCGAGCTGGTGATCCGGATGAAACCCGAGGTCGATGGTGCGCACATTGCGGGCGGCCCGCACAAACAGGGTCGCGCTGAAGATCAACGTGAGGGAAAGTGCAATCTGCGCGAGCAGCGGCACGTCCCCCAACGTCAGCCAGCCGCGGCGAGCCGGCGAGACCGGCGGGGCCCCGGCAATTTGCTTCAGGTCGGGATACAAATCCGCCCGCGTGATGCGCCACGCCGGCCACAGGCTGAAGGCCAGCGGCGCCAGGAGGCTGAAAACCAATGTCGCGACGATGAGCTTGCCGTCCACGAACGGAACGGACTGCAGCGCGAACTTGCCCGCGGCAAACGCGTCGTGGGACCAGCTGACCATGAAATCGCTGCACCACTGGCCGAGGACCACGCTCAGGGTGCCACCGAGCAATCCGATCAACAGGCCTTCCGCCACCAGCCCGCGAACCACGCGCCAGCGTGAGGCCCCGAGGGCAAGGCGGATGGCGATTTCCTTGTAACGGGCAACGCCCCGCGCGAGGAACATGTTCGCCAGGTTGAGGCAGGCGACCAGCAGCACCAGCAGCGTCAGGCCAAGCGCCAGGACCCCGAAGAGCCCGAGCGGCACCTCCGATTCGGGACCCACATTGCCGAGATCGGTCCGCGCGGGCGGCGCCAGGACCAGCCGGCGCGCGCCCAGGGAGTCGGCCGGCGGCAGGGCATTGAGCCGGCGGTCCACCGCTTCGAGCCGGCCGGTGACGGAGGCAAGGGACAGCCCGGGTTGCAGGCGACCCACGAGCGTGAGGCGCGTTTCCGTCGGTTTCGTGAAATCCGCGCCGCCCGTGAGCTGGCGCGCGATCCCAAGCGGCACCCACGCGTCCGGTCCGATGGACACGTGCAGTCCCACGAAGCCGGGCGGGGTCATCCCGATGACGGTGTAGGGCCGGCCCTCGAGCCACAAGGTGCTGCCGATGAAATTCGCCGGCCGGCCGAGACGATCCCACAGGGCATGGTTCGCCACCACCACCGCAGCGGCGGCATCTGGTTGCGATTCCTCGGCGGTGAAGAAGCGACCCTGCGCGGGCTTGACGTCGAGCAGCGAAAAGAAGTTCTCCGAGGCGAGTCCGATGAAGCGCCGCTGCAGGTTGTGCTCGGGGCCGATGGCGCCCACGTGCAGTCCCAGCGCGGCGACATCGGCAAACACCTCGTGGGATTCCCGCAGCGCGACGAATTCCGGATGGGAAAAGTAGCGGAAATTCCTTCCCGTGTCGGCGCGGGCATTGTAGAGCGCCACGAGGTTCAGGTTCCGGTCCCGCAGGAACGGCCGCAGGATCGAGTCGCGGACAAAGGAGAACATCACGACGTTGACGCCGATGCCGAGCGCCAGCGTGAACACCGCCACGGCGGTGAATCCCGGGGAACGACGCAGCGACCGCACCGCGTAGGCGAAGTCGCCGGCCAGGCCGCTCACCGCGGCGGGCCGCCAGGTGTCGCGGCATTCCTCGCGGTATTGCGCCGCCCCGCCAAATTCCCGCTGCGCCGCCGCGCGGGCTTCCTCCGGTGTCATCCCCGCCGCGAGGTTTTCCTGCACCAGCATGTCGAGGTGGAACTGCATTTCGCGGTCCATGGAGGCCTCGTGGCGATCCCGGGCGAAGAGGCCGCGCCAACGCAAGGCCAGCCAGCGCAGGAACTCGGCGCTCATGGCGCCTCCTCCAGGTCGAGCACGCTGGTCATCGCCGCCGCGAACCCGAGCCAGTATTCCTTCTCCTCGGCGAGCTGCTTGCGACCGGCGCGCGTGAGCCGGTAGAACTTCGCGGCGCGCCCGCCGTCGGACACTCCCCATTCGGCCTCGATCCAGCCGCGGTTCTCCAGCCGGTGCAGTGCCGGATACAGTGATCCCTGTTTGAGCGTCAGCCGATCGCTCGAGGCGACCGCAATGCGCTTGGCGATGTCCCAACCGTGCAGGTCGCCGGTCGAGAGCGTCTTCAGGATCAAAAGGTCGAGCGTGCCCTGGAGGAGTTCCTGGCGGTTTGTGGTCATGGCCGCACCTTGTTGTCGGAGGTCGACACCAAGGCAAGGCTTTTTGTTGTCGGAGGTCGACATCAGGCCAAAAGGTCAAAGCGTGCTGCCCGACCTTGTTCGCCCCTCGCTCTCAATGTGGGGCGCTGCTTGCGGCGACCTCATGCGCGAGGCCGGCGCGAGCGCCGACCCTACATCGAACGGCCGACCTTCAGGCCATGCCGCTCAGCCGCAACGCGCCGTAGCCGGCGCGCTCAGGGCGGGTGAGCATGGCGTTCGCTGCTTCGTCGCCGACAAACCGACCAGCCTTCCCGTCCCAAGTGAGCGGACGGCCCGTCTTCATGGCGATCCAGCTGAGGATGCAGGCGGTATTGCTGTGGTGGGCCATGGCCGCTGGAGAAAGCGGGGTCGCGCGCGACTTCACGCACTCCAGCCAGTTCTTGTGGTGGGAAGTGCTGGCGGGGAACTTCACCTTCACGCCTTCCGGATCGAGCAACTTCGGGTCGCTGGCGGCGAGCCAATGCAGCTGTCCGGGCGTATTGCTCTTCGGGTCGCTGGCCGTGGCGCCCTCGTTGCGGGCGACAAAAATCCAGCCTTCGTCCCCGATGAACTTGATGCCGTTCTGCAGCTGGTCGGAAACGCGCATCTGCACGCCGCCCGGATAAGTGAGGTGCACGTTGTATTTGCCGTGGACGTTCCAGATCGAGTTGGTCGGAAACTCGCCCTGCCCTTCGATCTGGATGGGCCCGCCATATTCCTGGTCCATCCCCCAGTGCGCCGAATCGAAATGATGCGCCCCCCAGCCGGTGATCATGCCCAGACAGTAGGACTCATTCCGGAGCCAGCCCGGGCGCGAAGTCACGTCCGTCTGCGAATGCACCCGCTGTTCGGTATAGTAAACCTCCGGCGTTGGCCCGAGCCACAGGTCGTAGTTGAGATTCGGCGGCACCGGTTGTTGCGGGTCGTCCGGCTTGGTCGGGTCGATCGGCAGGCCGATCTCGACGGCCTTGAGCCGGCCGACCCGGCCGCTCCGGACAAATTCGCAAGCCCTCCGGAATTGTTCGTGCGGGTCCCAGGATCGCTGCTGGCTGCCGATTTGCATGATGCGGCTGCTCTTCGCCACGGCGTCACGCAGGACGACGCTTTCGGCGTGGGTCATCGTGAACGGTTTCTGGAGGTAGACATCCTTGCCGGCGCGGATGGCGCGCAACGCCACCTCCGCATGCTGGTGATCCGGCAGGCTGATGGTGACGGCATCGATGTCGGCCTGCGCGAGCAGCTCCTGGTAGTTGCCGTAGGTGGCCACCGTCGGGGCGGCCTGGCCGGCATCGGCGTAGAGTTTCTCGACCAGCGCCTTGCCGGCGGCCAGCCGCTTCGAGTCGAGGTCGCACACGGCCACGCTGTCAGCGAGGCCCGCCTTGAACACACCCGGCATGTCGTGGACGGTCGCGATGCGGCCACAGCCAATGTGCCCGACGCGAATCCGGTTGCTGGGCGCGTTGGCCCCGAACAGGCGCGACGGCACAATCAGCGGCGCGGTGAAAAGGGCGGCGGCACCGGCGGCGGTACGGACAAATTCGCGGCGGGTAACGGCGGCGGCGGGTTTCATGGGGTGGGATCCTATCTAACCACGAATAGACACGAAGGAACACGAATTTGCCGGCTGAAATCTGGAGGGCTCGCGTCCCTGCGAGCCGGATCGAACATCCCTGGCGGCCCGCAGGGACGCGGGCCCTCCACCGAAAATCCATTCGTGTCTTTTGGCGTCCATTCGTGGTTGATTACGATGGCTCACTTGATGTTGTCCGTGTTGCTCACGAAGGCAATCCGCGTGCTGTCGGGCGACCAGGAGGGCACGTTGATCGTGCCCTGGCCGCCAAACACGTAGGCGATGACCCGCGGCTTGCCGCCGGTGATGGGCATCAGGCGCAGGTAGCAGTGCTTGTAGTAGGGATGCTGGTCGGGCGGCACGTCCTGGCCGTAGGAGATGAAAACGATCCATTTCCCGTCGGGCGAGATGTGCGGGAACCAGTTGTTCCACTCGTCGTTCGTGACCATTTCCTGGTCGGAGCCATCCGGCTTCATGCGCCAGAGCTGCATCAGGCCCGAGCGCGTCGAGTTGAAGTAGATCCACTTGCCGTCGGGCGTGAACTCCGGGCCATCGCTCAGGCCGGGACTGTTGGTGAGCCGGACCTCATCGCCGCCCTCGGCGGAAATCTTGTAGATGTCATACTTGTCAGCCTTGGCGTCGGGCGTCTCCTTCCGGCCGCCGGTGTAGACCATCCATTTGGCGTCGGGCGTCCAACCGTGGAAATAGGAGGGTGACTTCGGCGTGACCCGCACCGGTGCGCCCCCCTTGGCGGGCAGCTTGTAAACCACCGAGCGGCCGGCGTCGGCGTCACCCGGCGTATGGATGCTCACGCCGAGCATCTTGCCGTCGAAGGTCAGGACGTGGTCGTTGTTGTTGCGGCCGATGGTGCCGGTGTCGAGCGGGCCGATCTGCTTGGTGACCAGGTCGAAGGTCTTGAGCTGGCCCTTGTTCGGGCCGGGACCGCTGACATTGACGATGAGCGTCTTGCCGTCGGGCATCCAATTGGGCGCCTCGAACTGCTCGGGCGAGCTGTAAACCGTCTCCAGCTTGCCGGTGTGGACATTGAGAATCTCGAGATGGGCGCCGATGTAATCGCGATAGGGCACATAACCGGCCTTGGGCGGCTGGATGATGCGGACGTCCTTGAAGATGACCTCTTCCTTCACCTGCGCGTTGTGCGAGCAGAGGAAAAGGCCGACGAACAGCTCGTCGCCGAGGTCGAGTTCCGTCGTCGCTGTGGTGAACGTCTCCCCGTAGCGGGCGGAAGAGAAAATGTAGGTGTTGCCCCGGCGCTCGAGCTGGACGACATCGCCTCCCTTGAGGTCGACGACGGTTTGCTCGGTCGCGCCGCCCTTCGTTTTGCGGAACTGGAGCGAGGTGAGGCCGTCGCCGTGCACGCACGCGTCCACGTAGGTGCCATCGTTGTCGAGGCTCGAGCGGGCGATCCAGCCCGCCTTGCGGTGCGGGTCCACGCCCTGGCCAACGAACTCGAGGCGGGCGCGGACGATGAAGTCGCCCTTCAACTTGTTCCAGGCGAACTGGTGCTGGTCGGAGGTCGCCCACATGTTGATCCCGCCGGCGCTCATGCGGTAATGCTGGAGGCTGGCATCGTAGGTCGTGGCGCCGGCGATCGCCGGCGCGCCGA
>DASZPS010000077.1:0-10395 GCA_035549955.1 Lacunisphaera sp.
CCTGAAAGCGGTCTCCGCCAAGCTGAACAGCGGCCAAGGCACCCTCGGCAAGCTCATCTCCGACGACAGCCTCTACCTGAACGTCCAGTCCACGATCAAGAAAGCCGACAAGATGATCGATGGCCTCGGCGACCAGGGCCCAATCACGGCCGTGGGCGTCGCCGCGCAGTCGCTCTTCTGATCCCCGTGGAGGCGGGGTGCCCTCACCCCGCCTGCTATCCGCATTCCCCCACATTGCCGGGACGTTCATTCCGGCCAAGCAGGTGCGGGTCTTCGTTGCATCCTACTCTTCCGGTTAGCCGGACGAAGCCCATAGCAAGCCGTGGCCAAGCGCCTGCCTCCATTAAGCAAGGCACCGGGGCAAGTTCTCTCCGGGAAGCGGGTGGCTTCCTCTCCGACTCCTCCCAACTGCCCGACGAAAAAAAAGGCGCGCCTCCAGATAGAGGCGCGCCGCAAGACGATGGCTGGACTTACCAGTCCTTGGAGAAGCGTACGTAGACGAACGCCGGCTCCACCCAGTTGGTGTTCTCGTTCACCAGCTTGCTGTCCGAGAGGTCGATCGGCGGGGCCTTGTTGAAGATATTGCGGACGCCGACGGTGATCGTGCTGCGGTTCCAGCCCTTGAAGGCCACCTGCGGGTTGACCACAAGCTGGCTCTTGATGCGGGCAATCCCGAAGTTGTCGTTATAGGGCCCGATGTAGTGCGTGTAGACCGAGACGCCCCAGTCACCCTTGGTCCAGGCCAGGGTGCTCGTGCCGCGGAACTGCGGGAAGCTGTATTCGCCGTCCAGGTCGATGAGCGTGCCGGTGGAATCCGTGAAGTCCTGGTTGTCCACGTACGTGCCCGTCAGCTCGGCCCGGAACTGGCCGAAACGGTTCCGGGGCAGGATCCAGCGGACATCGAAGTCGTAGCCTTCGTAGTTGCCCTCGCTCAGGTTCTGGAACGTGGTCGTGACGCCGCTGATGGTACCGATGGTCTCGCCCGGCGTGGGCTGGTTGCGGATCACGAGGTGGTAGAAGGCCGGATTGGCCAGGATCTGGGCCGCGGTGAGGCTGTTGATCAGGTTCGACTGGTCGAATTTGAAGTAATCGACGCCGAACGAAAGCTCACGTAAGATGCTGTCCTTCCGCCGGGCAAACGGCTGGAGCACCAGGCCGCCGTACTTCACCGTCGTTTCCTCCGGTTGCAGCGCCGGGTTGCCGCCGCCGAACTGGCGGATCTGCACCCGCGGGTCATTGGGGCGGAGCGGGTCGGCCAGCGTGCTGGAGGTAAAGCTGGTGCTGACGGTCGTGTAGAGGAACGCGAGGTTGGGCGCGAGGAACGACTTGCCGTACGAGCCGCGGATCAGGATTTCCGGGATGGGCCGGAACACCGCCGCGAACTTGGGCTTGGTCGTCTGGCCAAAGTCGCTGTAGTCCTCGTGCCGGACCGCCGCCTGGAGCTCCATCGACATGTCGCCGTGCTTGATGACCGGGACGCTGAACTCGGCGAAGTAGGACTTGAGCCGGCGGTCACCGAAGGTGTCCGCCCCGGCCCCGCCGCCCACGATCTGGCTGTCGCGGTTCAGCTGGGTGCCCACGTTTTCCATCCGCTCCGTGCGCAATTCGGCGCCGAAGGCCAGCCCAACCTTGCCCGCCGGCAGCTCGAAGATCGAGCCACCCGCGCTGAAGTCGAGGGAGCGCACCTCGAATTCGTCATGATTGGGGTTGGTGATGCGGAGGTAGTTGATGATGTCCGGGTCGTTCGGTCCGAAGGGATTGGCGTATTTGGTCACGCCGTTCAACCGCACGCCGTTGAAGGCGTTCTGCACCAGCTGGTCCGAGCTGGAGTTGCGATCCAGCTGCTCGACCGTGTTCTTGGAAATGAGCGCGGCCGTGGTCCAGGTCCAGTCGGAGTTGGCCACCTTGCCGTCCAAGCCGGCGACGATGCGCGGCGAATCGGCCGTGACATCCTTGATGCGCCGGCCGAGTTCCGACATGCGCCAGCGGATGTCGACCACGTTTTGGCCGAAGGGATTGAAGGGATTGGTCGCCGGGAACATGCCCGTGCCGCCGGGCGAGTTTCCGATTTCCTGCGACGAGGAATAGGGCGTGGCGGCCGCCTCGATCTTGATGATCGACCGCCGGAACGACACGTCCATGAAAGCGGACAGGTTGTCGTTGTAGGTGTAGGTTCCGCGGGTATAGAAGCCGTAGGCCCGCTCCTGGGGCGTGAATCCGACGTTCTCCTGGAAATTGTAGAGCGGGGTGATGTTCACCGCGTTGGCGAGCGTGGGATTGGCCTGGGGGGTCAGGAAGCTGGCCCGCCCGTTGGGAAACTGCGCCAGGCCCGTCAGGCCGCGCACGCCGGCGATCGGAGTCGAAGTGCTGCGCTGGTCCAGGCCGCCGTAGGGCGTGCCGTCCGACTCGTCGGTGTAGCTGAGGTCGCTACCGAGTATCGCCTCGCGCGCGCGGAAGTCGAAGGTCGTGATCAGGGAGATCTTGTCCAGCTGCGTGCCGGTGATCGCGAAGAACGACTTCTCGGCCGAGTCGGTGTTCAGCGTGTTGCCGAACGAAAGCTCCGTCGTCGCCCCGGTGTAGTTGCGCTTGAGGTTGACGTTGATCACGCCGGCCACGGCGTCCGAGCCGTAGATGGCCGAGGCCCCGTCCTTCAGCACCTCGAGCGACTCGATGGCCGCGGTTGGGATGCTGTTGAAGTCGAACACGGTCTGGAAGCCGTTGTAGCCCGCGGAGGCGTAAGGCGCCGCGCGGCGGCCGTTGATCAACACGAGCGTGTTGTTGTTGCCGAGGCCGCGCAGGTTGAAGGAACTGGCCGCGGGCGTGAAGCTCGTGCCGGCATCGGTCGTCACGAGCGACTGGCCGCTGATCGCAGGCATGGCGCGGATCGCGTCACCCAGGGTGGTGAAGCCCGTGGCCTTGAAATCGGCCTCCGTGATCCGCAGGACCGGCGCCGGGGTCTCGGCATCAATCCGGGGAATGCGCGATCCCGTGATCCGGAAGGTCTCGAGCTGGACTTTGCCGGTTTCTTTTTCCGTCTCGGGTTGGGGTGTCTGGGCAAAAGCGGCCGTGGCCGCGAACGACGTAAGGACAAGCGCGAGCTCTCGCGCCAGCCCCCACGAGCGTGGAGTGTATGACGTGTTCATACGGTTTACGGTGATGTGTGTGGACGAGTGGTGCGGAACCGCCCGCGCCCTCGTTATGACACAGCCGTTGCGTGGTTGGCCCCGAGGCACAATGGCCGTGCGACGAAACGACAAACTCGCCGCACCACTGGCATTCATCGCAGGCTGACCCGCCATTCTTCCGCGATGAAATGACAGAATTCACGGTCGCCCGCGTCCTGCCTCGGCGGTGAGACCCTGGCCAGAGCGCCAGTCAGGTCACCTCGCCGGGAGGGCGACCAACTTACCGTCGAACCCTGCGGCAATGATCTTGTCCCCAGCAACAACGAGGGATCCCGCATAGCCGCCGAAGCCGCCGGCGGGGCCCGGCGATGACGCCAGGCGCCAGCGCACCGCACCTGTCTGGCGGTCCAGCGCCACCAGTCCGGCGGTGTGCGCGATGACCGTACCTTCGAGGTTTTGTGACACGGTCCCGGTGAATACCCGCGTGGCGGTCACGAGCGGCGAGCCCCAATTCATCCCGTGCACCGGCGTGGCCCAACGCGCCCGCCCCGTCGCCGGATCGAGCGCGACCACGCGGCTGTAGTCGGAAGCGCCCACGTAGAGCAGGCCGTCCCGCAACACCGGCGTGGATTCGATCCATGAGAACCAATATGAATACTTCCACGCGACGGTGCCGTCCTGGAGGTTGAAACCATAGAGCAGGTAATCGCGACTGCCGACGATGAGTTTGTCGCCGGCAACCACCGGCGTCGTCACCACGCCGCCGCCGGTTTTGACGCGCAGGGATTCCTGCCGGGTCCGGCGGTCGAGCAAAACAACCGAACCATCCATCGTCCCGAACATCAGCGTGTCCTTGCCGTGCAAGCCAACTCCCGAATAGACCGGCGCCCCGGCCTCGTGTCGCCAGAGTTTTTCTCCGGTGGCGGCCGCAAAGGCATACAAACCGCCGTCACTCGACCCGACGTATATCACCCCGTCGAGCACCAGCGGCGTGGCGGCGCGGTGGTTGAAGGTGGGATTGTCCGGCGCCGGCTTACCCGCGAGTTTTTCGTCGTGCACGGACACGCTCCAGCGCTGTTTACCGTCGGCGCAATCCAGTGCGACGAGGTTGAACCTCGTGTCGAGAAACCAGATCCCGTCGGCATCCACCACCGCCCGTCCGTCGATCGCAGCCTGGCCCGACCAGACCCAGCGGGCGGTACCGTCCGTCGCATTTACCGCGTGGAATTTGCCGTCACTCGCGCCCACGTAAACCGTGTCGCCGGCGACGACCGGAGGCGCCCAGGTGCCGGCGCCGAGCGGGTATGACCATAGCGGCTGGGGCGCCGGTGGATAAACGGGATCGGGCGGTTTCGGGGAGAAGGTGCCACCGCGCTTCAAGGCCAGCGGCAGCAAGCCGGCACCGAAGGTACCCGTGAGCTGGTCGCCTTCGCGGTGGAGCTTGATCGCGAAGGCCTCGTTCATCGCGTAGTTCCCCTGCCCGTCGGGCTCGACGAGGATCCCAAAGGTCGCGTTGTAAGTGAACATCGCGGGGAAATTCAGCCGGAAGATCAGGTTGCCGCGCTTCGTGCGGAAGAACTCGAGGCCGATCTCCGCCACATCACCCTGCGGCGCGGTGATGGTGCCGGTCCAGATGCCTTCGATGGGGTCGGGGGTGGCAGTGACGGGCGTTGAGGAAGCGGGTTGTTGCGCCCAGCCGACAACTGCGCACAGCACCGGGAGAAACAATAACCCTGGAGATCTCATGGTAGGCGTGTGGGAGGTGCTATCCGCCCTGAGGGGCTATCGGTCGCGTCAACAGTCGGGGCGTAAAGCCCCTCCCACATTCGGAGATACAATTCTAGCTCTTTCTCCGGCGATACAACCCGTCAAAGGCCGAGGTCCAGGTCTTGCCGGCATCGGCCGACTGCTCCCAATGCTGGCGGACCGAGCCGTCCGGATTGGCGGTCCACGTGATCCGCTCCAGCTGCTTGCCGCCGCCGGGCAACGGTGTCTCGCCCGTCAGCACCATTTTGCCCTCCACGAGCCCGCCGTAGAGGTCCAGCACGCCGCCCTGATTGTCCATCCAGCACTGGTGCCAGCGCTTCAGCCGGCCATCGTAGCCGTTGACGCTCATGCCAGTGTACGCGCCGGGCGTGGTGTAGTTTTCCACGAGCACGCGGCCACCGTGCTTCAGCTCGATCACATTGCGCCCGGCCAGCTTGCCGTTCGCCTGGTTGGTGACGTCCCAGTCGCCCACCCAGAAATCGAAATCGTGGTTCACCGGTGGAGGCGGCGGCGGGGTTTGCGCCAGGGCCAGCGTTGCGAGCAACAGGCAGGGAAGGAGTCGGGTTAATTTCATGACCTAGATTCGCCGTCTCGCCTGCCAGACGCAATGTTTGCGCGACCGGCGACCAGTGGCCTGCGGTGAGCTGCAGGATTTGCATCCATGGGTGGAGCGCACTGACCTCAGTGCGCTGGCCTGCAGCCGGTCGAACTCAACCTCGGAAATTGTCGGGTGAGCGGCTTCCCCGGCAGGGTGGTATGACACGATCACCACCGTTTCGCGCGCTCGCCGCGCGGGGACGAGGTTTCGGCGCGGCTTTTCGTCGTCTCATCGTATCCCGGTTGAGCGTGAGGCGTGGGAGGAGTTCCTTTACACTACCAAAGCACCGCGGGCAGGCAGCCCGGCTTTGCCACACCAACATCATGAAGAACTACACTCCCGGATCGTTCGGGAAGGTTGCGCGTGCAGTCGGCTTGGCCGGCACCGGACTTTCCCTTTGCCTGACCGTTACGGCCCAGCAGGACAATACTGCGCCCAAACAAGAAACGCCCCTCGTCCTGGAACGCTTCGTCATCACGGGTTCCAACATCCCCTCCACCGAGATCGCGGCCGAGGCCCGCACCTTCCCCGTGCAGACCATCGACCGCGCGCTGATCGAGCAAAGCGGCGTGTTCAGCACCACTGAGTTGCTGCAACGCATGTCGTTGTCGAACGGCGGCGGCGTGCCGTTCACCAACAACGCGACCGGTTTCACGCCTGGTGCGACCGCGCCGTCGTTGCGTGGCTTGGGGCCGGATTACACCCTCACGCTGATCAATGGCCGCCGGTTGGCGCCGTATCCTGTCGGACACAACGGCACCAGCGCGTTCGTGGACATCAACACCATCCCGCTGGCCGCGATCGACCGCATCGAGGTGCTGAAGGACGGCGCCTCGGCCGTGTATGGCGCCGACGCCGTCGCCGGCGTCGTGAACATCATCCTGCGGAAGAATTACAATGGCTCCGTGGCCTCGGTCAGTTATGGCAACACGACCGAGCGGGACTCCGCAGACGTCAACGCTTCCATCATCTGGGGCGTCGGCACCGACCATGGCAACCTGATGATTGGCCTGAACTACCAGACTCGCGGGGCCATCTTCCAGCGCGACCGCTCCTACTCGGCCATTCCGCCATTCCTCAGCTCAAATTCCTCGCCGCCCAACCTGCAGCTTTCGCGCGCGGCGGTCGAGCAGGCCCTCGGCCTCGCCCCGGGTGGCAACATCCCCGGCATCGCCGCCGGCACGAATGTCTTCTTCGGCACCACCGGCCCCAACCTCGCCGGCGTCCTGGACCCGGCCCCCGGCAATAAGAACGACAGCAACAACGGCACGCTGCCGGCCAATGCCTACACCTTCTCGGACGGCCGCCTCTCAACGTATAACTTCAACGAATCCGCCGGCTCGCTGCCCGACACCAGCCGCAAGGGCCTGTTCGCGTCGTGGGAACGCAAGATCTTCGGCAACAATGTCCGGACCTACGGCGACGCATTCTATCAACAGGTCCTGCAGATCGACGAACTGGCTCCGTTTGCCACGGGCAACTTTGAAACGCCCGGCCAGACCACGATCGTCATCCCGTCGCGCACTCCCAACCCGATCCTGACGCCATCGGAAATCGCCAACGGCGGCATGCGCACCGCGACGACGGGCGCATACAATCCCTTCAATCCTTTCAACCAGGATATCTCCGGCTCGTCCCGCATCCGCCTGGCGGAATTTGGCAACCGCATCTTCAAGAACCGCAACGCCGCCTTCGCGGTCACGGGTGGCCTGCGGATCGACAACATCGCCGACAAGTGGAATTTCGACACGAGCGTCCGCTTCAGCTCGATCACAAACAACCTCAACGCGAAGCTGATCTCCACCTCGCGCTTCCTCCGCGCGATGAACGCGGCGGATCCGATCTTCAACCCGTCCAGCCCGAGCTACATCGGCACGACGCAGCCCTACAACCCATTCGGCTACTACAAGAACCCGATCGCGTCCAATTCCGCGCCGGTGAACTTTGCCACGCACTACCAACGGGACGAAAACATCGCGCGCCTGATGGATGCCGGCGCGACGCTCAGCACGGGCGAACTCCTGGAAATCGCCGGCGGCGACGTCGGCTTCGCCCTGGGCACCGAGTTCTATCGCGAATCCATTACCCAGCTCCCCGACGCAGCCCTGCAATCGGGCGACATCCTCGGCACGCCGCCCTCCTCGCCCATCGCCCGCCAGCGCAAGATCGGCGCCCTGTTCGCCGAGGCGGAGGTGCCGCTCGTCTCGGACAAGAATGCCATGTCCGGCGTGCACCGCCTGTCCCTGAACCTCGCCGCCCGCTACGAGAAGTTCTTCACCAGCAATCGCAGCACCTTCGTGCCGAAGGTCGGCGTGCGTTGGGAACCGCTGCATGATGGCTCGCTGGTGTTCCGCGGCAGTTATGGCGAAGGCTTCAAGGAACCTTCGCTCTACCAGCTCTATTCGCCGCCGGTCGCGGCCCTCACGCCCATCCACGACCCGGTCACCGGCGTCGACGAGCCTGAGCAGAACATTACGATCGCCGGCAACCCGAAACTGAATGCCGAGGATTCAAAGTCCATCAACCTTGGCGTTGTGTGGTCGCCCAAGGGCGCCCTCAGCGGCTTCACCTGGTCCATGGACTTCTGGCGCATCAAGCAGGTCGGCCAGGTTTCCGCCAACCAGCAGGACGTGGTGGACCGCGCCACGTCGGGCGGCACCCTGATTCCCGGCGAGGCGCTCATCCGCGATTCCGCCGGCAACCTCATCCAGGTCCGCTCCGTGTTCCGCAACCTGGGCATCACCAAGGTCAAGGGCCTGGACTTCTCTGGCAGCTACCTGTGGAAAACCGCGAATATCGGCCAGTTTGAAGTCGGTGCGACCGCCTCCTACATGGATTCCTACCTGCAGTCCACGGACGCCAGCCAGCCGCTGGTTGAACTGATCGACACCGAGGTACCCGGCACGGCCGCGGACGACGCCTATCTGAAATGGAAAGGTATCGGCTACGTCTCATGGGCGCACAACGGGCTGACTTCCCGACTGCAGGCTGTCTACACGCACGGCTTTCAGGACTTCGACATCGATGGCAACGCCTACCGCGTGAAAGCGACCACCATGTTCGATCTGCAAGTGGCGTACCTCCTCTTCCCCTCGAAGGCCGGCCAGGCGGCTGACCGCTGGTTCTCGGACACCAAGGTGACGCTCGGCTGCAACAACCTGTTCGACAAGGCGCCGCCGTTTGCCTCGAGCTTCGCCAACAACTCGAACGGCTACCCGGGCTTCATCTACAATGCCACGGGGCGCTTCGTGTACTGCGGCCTCGAGAAGAAGTTCTAAACGGGTCAGACCCACCCAGTCATCCGGCGCGTCTGCCCGCAGGCGCGCCTTTTTTTGCGCCCAAGAAATGGAAGGCACCCGCCCACCGGCATCGGCATGTCTTCGTCGGGGCCGAGCAAGGGCGTGTCTTCACAATCAGCTACCCATCCCCTTCCGATCGGGCACCCCGCCTCATCGAGGGAACTTTGGCTGCGCAGGTCCGGGCTTCCCTCCATGAAACCGGAACCATGCAATCGAAGGTGGAGCGACCCGCGCCCCAGAGCGCTGGCTCGGAGCGGCCTCGCCGCAACGCGCTGCGGTCAGCGCGTTTCACCTTTTGGTGATCGGCGATTTCCCAGCCGCAGCGCAGGCTGCGCGACTGATCCTTGTGGCGAGCACGCCACATCAGGAAGCGAACAACAGGACCTATCGCCGACAAGGACTCACGAAGCGTGCGAACCTGGCGTCGGTGGGGAAACCGACGTTCACCTACTGCATGGTTCCGGCTTAACGTGACCCCTGCTGCCGGCTCTCCGATCCCATTCGACTCCTTGCGGCCCCACCCTTCACCGCTGGGTGTCTCCGGGTTTTTCGGGGATGCCGGGCTCGGCGAGGAACTGTGCGGTGGTGGCCGGGCCGAGGTTCTTCCAATCCGACAGGACCCACACGACCTGCTTGTCGGGAGTAACCTCGAGGCACTGGATGACTTGCGAGCGGTCGAGCCCCTTCGTGCCGCCGGTGGAGCTGAAGATGACGGTGTTGCCGTTGGCGAGGCGCTCTGCGGTCTGGAGGTTGCGCAGACTGAGGCCCGGCGGGCAGTCGGCCTGCTTGAATTCCCAAACCGTCTCACCCTTGGGGCTGACTTCGCGCACGAGCTTGTCGCGCTCGTCGGTGATGAGGGTGTTGCCATTGTGCAGTCGGGAAGCCGCCCACGGGGTGGGGATCTCGTAGCGCCAGACCTCCTGCATGTCCCGGTCGTATTCGACGACCTGGTGCATCTTGAGGAAGGGTACAAGGTAAGTCCCAGCGGCGGTCAGCCGGATGCGACGGAATTGCGGGTGAATGGTTTTCGGGTTGGTGAAGCTGGTGGCGGGCAGCGCGTGCTCGGTCTCCACCCGGCCGGTGGCCTTGTCGATGATCATGAGTTTCGGCGGCAGGCCGTTCCGGACGAGGAGCACCCGGTCGAGGCCGACGGGCTGGGCGCTGTGGATCTCGGTGCCGGGCGGGGCGTCGAGGTGCCAGACGACCTGCTTTTGCGGGCTAATCTCCTCCACCGAATGCTGGCGCGTGAAGAGGATGTTCCCGTTGGTCATCAGCCAGACGTCGTCGATCTCGCCGCCCTTGCCGGCGGAGTAGGTCCATACGACCTTGCCGCCGCGGACGAGGAAGAGGGTGTTGAAGCCCTCGCCCGCATAGAGCATGTCGTGGCGGGCAAGGCCGCCGCCCGGCCAGGCCGGGACCGGCAGGGCCGGCTCGGGCCAGGAACGTTCCTGGGCAACCTCCCGCGGCCCGGTGGCCGGGACATCGGCGGCGGTGAATTTGTCGAGGGCGGCGGACAGTGGGCCGGCCGCGACGGCAAGCGGCCACGCAGCCGCGAGCAACACGAGACGGGGTAGCAGGCGCATGAGGGGAGAAACGTTGAGGCGCA
>DASZPS010000078.1:0-7815 GCA_035549955.1 Lacunisphaera sp.
GACCGACACACCCCGGCGCTGCGCGCCACCCCTCTCCTAGAGGGGAATCCAAGCCTGCGCAGCCGAAGTCCCCTCTAGGAGAGGGGTGCCCGACAGGGTGGGGTGTGTTGGTTGTTTCCAAGTGTGAAATATTGCGGCTAGTCGTCACTAGTCCGGACCAGCCGGAGGAGAGGAGACGACCAGTCCTGCGGCTCCGGGGTTGCTGTGGCGAATCCAAGGAGCCGATTCATTTGGACCGCAAAGGCACCGAGCCACGGAGATGGATTGGCCGCAAGGAGGCGCAAAAGGCGCAGAAACAGACTGACGAAGACGTTTAACCACCAATCGACGCTAATCTTCACTAATCCGGACCAATCCAATGGAGGCGGGATTACGAGTCCTGAGGCTCGGAGGTTGGGGACCAAACACCGGCAATGAACCGGCGACGCAGGGGGGTTGGTTCCAAACCACGGCCCCGTTATCCAGTCCGGTCGATGGCGGCGGGATGCTGTTGGGCCTTCGGCGATCCCGATAGGCGGCGATTTCAGTCCAGGCGCTGCACGCGCAGGTGGCGGAAGGCCACTTCGCGGCCGAACAGTTGCGGATTTTTCGTGGCGTGCACCTGCAGTCCGAAGAAGCCGCGGGGAATCGCCACCGGCGCCGCGTCGGCGAAATCGGCGAGCAGACGGCCGTTGAGCCATGTCCTGACGCGGTGGTCGCGGCATTCGATCCGCAGGCTGTTCCAAGCGGGAGCCGGTTTGAATAGGTCTCCGTGCTGCCGGTTCCAAGCATCGCGCGACGGGCCGCTGGACTCCTCCGGAGCGAGCCAGTTGTCCTTGCCGCGCCGGCCGTAGCCGCCCTCCTCCTGCACGCCGCCGGTGAGAGCACGTGGCGTGGGATCAATTTCGTATTGGAGGCCGTAAACACGCTTCACCTGCCGGTCCGCCGGGCGGCTGCGAAAGTTGACCCCGGAATTGATGCCCGGATCGCAGCGAAACTCCGCCTCGAAGACGAAGTCGGCAAAGGTGTCATCGATCGTGGCGAGAAAGGTGTTCTGGGTTTCGCCTTCGGTCACGGTGCCGACGATCGTCCCGTCGCGCACCTCGAATCTGGCGTGCCCCTGCACGAGATGCCAGCCGTCGAGCGTCCGACCGTCGAAAAGGGAAATCCACGCGGGTTCGGCGGTGAAGGCGCCGCTGGCGCCGGCGCAAAAAGCGGCGAAGGCGGCGAGGAGCCGGAACGGGCGGGAAAGTTTCACGGCGGCAGGGTTCTCGTGGTGAGCCAGCAACCCTGACGGGTTCACGCCCCGAGGGCAGCCCGCGGCTTGTGATATCGTTAAATGCGCCGCCGGCCTTGTTCAGGGCCTGTGGTCGTGGATGCCAACTTGGCGGTCGGGAGTGAGATGTGGCCGCGGTTTGGGGTTGTGCCGGCGGCGTCCCGGATCGTGGAACCCCAAACCTCAAACCACCGCCCCGTTGGCTCGACCCCCACAGAGGCACGGAGAATGGGGAAATGGGCTGAAGCCGATCAGCGGTTGCCTTCGTGGTAGCCGATCTTGCGCTTGGGTGGTTCAGGTGGTGGCGGAGGTGGCGCGAGCAGGGGCTGGAGGCGATGCCAGAGCATGCGCAGCCCGCTGTCGTGTGCGAGGAGGGTCTTGTCGATTTCCGCGAGACGTTTCAGAATGGCAGCATTGCTTGCGAGGGCTTCGCGCTGCTTCACGAAGGCACGGACGACATAGACGCTCATCTCCGCCGCCCGCTCGGAACGCAGGATGTTGGCGGCCATCAGTGCGCCATGTTCGGTGAAGGCCCAAGGGTTGTAGCGTAGTCCGCCATGCCCCTGACTTGAGGTCACAGATTGTGACCAGTTGGAGTCAATATCCTGATTGTCAGTAACATCCAAACTTGAGGTCGCAATTTGCGACCTCAAGTTTAGGGCTTCTTCACGGGTCAGTTGGAAGGCGAAGTCCTCTGGAAAGCGGTGTCGGTTGCGTTTGAAAGCTTCGTTGAATCGCTTGGTCGAGACGCCATAGAGGCGGGCGAGGTCGGTATCGATGATGACGCGATGGCCGCGGATCGTGAAGATACGGGCAGGGAGCGGGTCGGCGGGCTGGGGCATGACGGGCAACTTGGGAGCTGGCTGCGGACGGCAGCGGCGTTGGCCCGGACGGTGGAAACCTGGCTCGGCAGGACGGCTGGATCAACGGCGGAGTTTAACCGCGGATTACGCGGATTTATACGGATAGATAGAGCCTCGGAATCAAACGCGGAGGGTGTAGGGAACGCGGAGAAGGTGGTTGGATTGAACTCCGCGTCCTTCGCGGGCTGCGCGTTTCAAGGGATTGGGGCCGGTCAGGAACCAAGGCAGGGTCACCACTAATCCACCAACCTTCGCCGAGCCTATGGCTGGCAGGCGCTAATGGCCGCTAATGAAAACAGGGGCGTCCTGGATTGGCGCAGCTGAGCGAAGATTGGCGGTTGCTGATCGGGCGTACGGTAGAGCATTCTCCCGACTTGTTGCGGGCAGCGGATTGGACAAGGTGTGAGGAGTGACGACCGCCGTTGCCAATGCCATCGCCAGGATGACCAAACGCCAAAAGCTGGCGCTGGCCGACCGGTTGCTGGCCGAAGCGGGCACGCACGCCAAACCTTCCACAGTTTACGGCAGCGACGACCCGGCCTTGGACGCCGAGTTGCGCCGCCGGTTGGATGACCGCAGCCCCGGGGCCTGGCTGTCGCTCGATGAATTTCGAGCGCGAACCAGACCCCGTTGATGCCGCCATTCCGGATCCATCATGCGGTGGAGTTCGATTTCCGTGTGGTCCGCGCCTGGTATGCCGGACACAGCCCATGGGCGGCGGAAAATTTCATCCAGGCATTCCATGCCGCTTTGGACAAGGTGCGGTTGCGTCCCACGGCGCACGCTCCCTGGCGGCGGATTTTCGGCCGGGTGCGACTGGTCCGATATCCCTATCTGGTCATCTTCCACGCGGATATCAAGATGACCTCCGTGCCCGCTTGGTGCACAAGCGACAGGAACCGGCTCGCACGCAAGTCGTGATGTCCCGGCGGTTGGGTGAATTTGGCTGATCAACGCAGCGGGGACCATCGCGACAGCCACCACCGACCACATGCGCCGGCCCCCTAAGATCGCCCTCGTTGAGGCGGAACGTCGGCACGTCATAAAGGCGGGCAAGATCGGCGTCCAGGATCACGCGGTGGCCGCGGATTGAGAGAATACGGGCAGGGATTGGTTCGGTGACAGAAGGCATGGCGGGCAACAAGAAGGCCGGCTGCGAACGGCAGCGGCGTTGGCCACTACGAGGCGCAAAAACGAGCCCCAAGGGAATCCGGCGCCAACATCCGCAGCCAAGCCCCTTTGACGATTCTTCAAGATCTGACGTATTCAGTTTGGCTCTGCCTTTCGATACGAGGTGGCCGAGAAAATGGTCCCGGACTCCGCCCTCGGATTCTACAAAGCCTCATGACATGGGGTTGTCAGGGGGCTATGTTAGCATGCGATATGGTTTCATTCCTTATTGGCGCAGCTGGGAGACGGTTGTTTCCACCGGATAGTTTGTCGCTTGGTTCGGACCGGCCAAACTGCGCCCAATTCCATAAAAGAATCGCCTCTTTCCCACGAGTCATTGGTGTTGCCTGAGCCGTGATTCCTGCTTCGAAGTCCCTTTTCGACGACAATACCCTCCGAAGTCATTTGATGCGGAATGGGTTCGCTGAAAACAATATGCGGGAATGTCAGCTGGGTGATGGGCTAGCCGTTCCGCTGGTAGCGTTCTCACATCGCCCTTGTGACACTCGAACGGCTTGTTTGAGCGCGATTCTCGGAAGCGACAGTCTCCATGACGACCTTCGACATGCACGGCAAACAGGCGCGCCAATTGTCTTCGTGCAAGTCCTGGAAGAACCGTCTTGGGATGTTTGGTTTCACAAAGGGGACGGCACTCAGTTGCTATGGTCCCACCAAAGGGGCTCGCTCGACGCATTCTTCAAGGCGCACAAAAGGCAGATCACTCCAGAGGCCATATACCGGGCCAAAACCCTTGGGCGCCTCCAATCCAACCAGCAACTTTCGTTCGTGGATGTAGGCGCGCTGGAGATGGTGGAAGCCGAAGCTGGCGATCAACTCTGTGGACTTATCGAGCGCATGATGCGTATCACCAGTGATCGGCTTTCGCTTGGCAGCCATCAATCGCTCGATGCGGATACTGCGCAGTGGCTCGTGCAAGCAAACTTCTGGCTCCTCGCCGCCCGCCTCTTGCAGGACAAAGAAGTCCCAAACTTCAAGCGCCTCGATTTATCCGACATAGACACGACCTTTGACCGTGTAACTCGCCATTACGGAGCCTCGATCACAGATTATCGTCTCTCTGTTGCGCGACGCTCCGCACTCCGGCTCGCCGCTACCGAACTTCAAAACCACGGTTCCCTGTCGCTCGTTAGTACAGAGACTCTCGCGCACGTTTACGAAAACGCCCTCATCACGCCACAGACACGCAAAGAGCTCGGAACACACAGTACACCTTCATGGCTTGTGGATTATATTTTTAGTCGCCTCGCGCCATGGATCGAAGAGATGCCCTCGAGCAGACGCCATGTTTACGAACCCACCTGTGGTCACGCCCCGTTTTTGCTCGGTGCCCTCCGGCTACTCGCGGCCGGCAAAGCTTGCACTAAGCTCAGCGACGCAGATCGCCACGTTTGGCTCAAACAGCGGCTACGCGGATCGGAGATCGACGATTTCGCCCGTGAGGTCGCCCGTCTTTCTCTGACGCTTGCTGACATTCCCAATCCTAACGGCTGGATACTCGATGAAGGTGACCTCTTTCAGGGTGACCAACTAGTCACTCGGATCCACGAAGCTGATATTATCGTGGCTAACCCTCCTTTCGAAGCGAAGACGTTGGGTACGTTGGTCGACAGCGTCGATGGCGACCTCTCACATGTCAGCCGCGCGGCGGAACTCTTGCGCCGCATCACTGTGGGGGCTCGACCCGGCTCCTTAGTCGGACTGGTGGTCCCGCAAACCCTGCTCGATTCAAGCAAATTGAGCGGACTTCGCGCTACCCTCCACACCAACTTCGAGTGGCAGGAAATCCTTAGGCTTCCGGACAAAGACGTGTTCAAAATCGCCGACGTCGAGGCAGCGGTACTGATTGGCCGATGCTTGCCGTCGTCGTCCCGGCATTCTCCGCGCACGAAGACAGTTTTCAAAAGCGTAGTCGAGAACGACGTACCTCGTTTCGTGAAAGATGGAACAGCCACCGTGACCCAAGAACGGATGCTTCCAGTAACCGGCGCCGCGTCCGAACATTCAATGTTACTGCCGGATCTAGCAGACATTTGGGATCATTTGAAGGGCGTTGGTACTCTCGAGGAAATCGCAGAAGTTGGCCAAGGATTTTCATTCAAATCGGAAGAGGACCCTACGTTTCCCGCCGGCCAAACCCAAATATCTGAAACCAAGCAAGTTGGTTTTGCTCTAGGCTTTTACGATTTTCCAAAAAATAGGCTTACGCACGAGCATCCTCCGCTGGTTTGGCTCAATAGAAATAGGGCTGCTATACGCCGCCCACATTCTGGTTACGCCGACGGGATTCCTCAGATTGTCTTCAACTACGCCCCTATAAAGCGCGGTCCGTGGCGCATTGCGGCCTACATGGATCCCGAGGGTCATCCTGCAACTTCACGATTCTTGGTCGTCCGGCCGCATAGCCACAATTTATTTTTTCTTTGGAGCATCCTGAATTCGCCAGTCGCCAACGCCTTTAGCAAGGCGTTCGGTGGTAAGCGCGATATTCTGGCCGGGACCATGCGGCAGTTGCCGTTGCCGCGTCCTTCAGACACGCAATTGCGAGAAATAGAGTCTGCGGCGCGTGCCTATTTCGAAAAATGTACCAATGTTCGATCGGTCAAAGTCGGCAAACGGCGCAATCTAGCTTTGATACCCGATGCGCCCGAATTGCCCGGCCTATCCGGAATTGGGTCAGAATGCGCAGATTCCACGGACTCCATCCAGCTTCGCGAACTCCATTGGCGGATGGATGCTGCCGTGCTTCGCCTCTACAATCTGCCGTCCGAATTTGAGCGTCAGTTGCTCGACTATTTCCGCGGCCATCGTCGGGAGCGGGTCCCATTCGACCAGACCGAATACATTCCCGAGCAGGTTTCCGAGGTGCGAACTCTAGGCCAATTCTTGAACGTGACTGCCGACTGGGAAGCGAACAACGAACGTCGAGCCGAGTTGATCGATCGAGAATACGAAGGTCGCATCACCAAGGCTGAACTTGCGGAACTGGAGCCGCTGCAGAAGCTCGCTTCACTCCGTCGCGACGTGCTCGCCCCATTGCCGTTAGCCGATCTGGAAGCGGAGATCGAACGCCTAAAGCGTGAGGGCAAATGGGAATGAGTCGCTCGGTTCCTTTTTGCTATCCGGTCAAGCCACACGTCCGTAAGCACGGCCCCACCGGTTACAAGCACTGGGACGGCTACCGCGATTGGCTCCGTGACGAGTTCGATTTTCAGTGCGTCTTCTGTCTCCGTCGCGAGGTTTGGGATGAACGAAGAGCGGTGTTTGCCGTTGAGCATCTCATTCCGCGCAAATGCGCATCCGACCGAGCACTCGACTACAACAACTTGGTCTACGCGTGTGGGTCCTGCAATAGCGCCAAGTCTGCCAATATCGCGCCTGATCCATGCACCCACGCATACGGCGATCTCGTGGTCGTGGAAACAAATGGTAAAATCCGGGCCCTCAATGCTGAAGGCAAACGACTCATTCGTACCACACGCTTAGACGACGAGAAAACTACGCGCTGGCGCGAAATGAAAATCGGCATTCTCCGGGCTCTCGCAAAGCACGATCCTGCTCGCTATCGCGCCATGTTAGATTTTCCGCCCAACCTCCCGGACCTGACAAAGCTCATACCGCCCGGCGGCAATGCCAAACCAGGGAGCGAAAAAAACAGTCGATTTCATCAGCGTCTCGCAGCGCCTTAGGGTATCTCCGAGTGTTTCTTCATATTACCACCAAGGTGTTAGGTTGGAATAGGGAGCTTTTCGCGACCTTCCCTTAAGTACTACATAACGTGTTAGAGGCGCGGGATGGTGAGTCCACCATCCACCATAACAACTTGACCGGTGGAGAAGGGGAAATCTCCGCGAGCTAGGCCGGCTACAGCGCGGCCCACATCATCCGGGAATCCCCACCGAGGTTGAACATTCAGGCCGGCGGCGATGAGTTTGTCGTATTTTTCGGTCACGCCGGCGGTCATGTCGGTCTTGATGACCCCGGGGCGGACTTCGTAGACGGGGATGCCGTCGGGGCCGAGGCGGGTGGCGAAGAGCTGGGAGAGCATGCTCAGGCCGGCCTTGGCGATGCAGTATTCGCCGCGGTTGATCGAGACGACGGTGGCGGAGATCGACGTGATGTTGACGATGCAGCCGGCGAACGACGCATCGGCTTTCTTCGCGGCGACCATGTCGCGGGCGAAGGCCTGGGTGAGGAAGAAGACGCCGCGCAGGTTGGTGTTCACCACGTAGTCGTACGACTCCTCGCTCGTTTCCAGCAAGTCGGCGCGGACTTTGGGGGCGACGCCGGCATTGTTCACCAGGAGGTTGATCGCGGTCGTCGTGGGGTTTGGGGTCTGGGATTTGGGGTCTGGGGAATTTCCAGAAACCGGACCCTGGACCCTAAACCCCGCCGCCAGCGTCCGGGTGGCTGCAATGATGGCGGCGCGGCCTTCGGCCGAGCCCACGTCGCCCCGGGCGTAGCCGACCTTCACGCCATACTTGCGCAGGGCTTCCAGCGGCTCGGTCA
>DASZPS010000079.1:0-76888 GCA_035549955.1 Lacunisphaera sp.
ATCATGCAATTGAAGCGCCGTTTCCCTTGGTAGCGAACCGACCGAAAGGTGGTCGTCGATTTCCATATCGACGACAAGGACTCACGAGGCGGGCGAACCTGGCGTCGGTGTGGAAACCGACGCCCACCAACTGCATGATCCCGGCTCAGGGCGGAGGGTGGGGGGACACACGCTGGTCTCCCGCGCAATGAGGACACGATTGATCCGGCACGTAGCGCGGATCGCGCTGCTCGGCTTCGGTCAGCGGCATCTGGCAACGAAAGCACATGACGGTGTTGGTCTCGCGCAGCGCGGGATCGACGCCAACGCGTTGGTCGAAGACAAAACACTCGCCATCATAATGCGCGCCGCCGCATTCCTCGAAGTATTTCAGGATGCCGCCGTCGAGTTGCAGCACCTGCTTGAACCCCATTTTCTCCATGTAAGGCCCGGCCTTTTCACAGCGGATGCCGCCGGTGCAGAACATGACGACCGGCTGCTCCTTCCAAGCCGCCGGTAGCCGGTCCACCGCGCCGGGGAAGTCGCGGAAGTTTTCGATGCCGGCCGGCACCGCGCCGCGGAACGTGCCGAGTCGCACCTCGTAGTCGTTGCGCGTGTCCAGCAGCGTAACCGGCCGGCCCTCGTCGAGCCATTGTTTGAGCGCGCGGGGCGGCAGTTTGGCGGTGGGCCGGCGGGCGGGATCGATCCCCTCCACTCCGAATGCGATGATTTCCTTTTTGATCTTCACCAGCATCCGGTTGAACGGCTGCTCGTCGCTCAGGCTTTCCTTGGGCGCCAGATCGGCGAGCCCCGGCATCGCGTGCACGACCGCCAGCAGCGCGTTCATCGCGGCCCGCTCCCCCGCGACGAACAGGTTGATGCCCTCCGGGCTGAGCAGGATTGTTCCCTTGAGGCCGCCCGCCTTTGCCGTGGCCTGCAGCCGGTCCTTCCACGCCGGCAGTTCGCCGAGCGGGGTGAATTTGTACGCGGAAAGATTGATGATGGCGGGCATCGGGACAGCTCGATGGCGGCGTGGGTCAGTGTGTGGCAAGTCCGGCGCGTCAGGAATCCTTACAAGAATGGCCGGGGTTGATTATGACACAATCCCGACGAACGGCTTATGCAGATGCAAGCCCGGTTCTTGCAAAGTGGCAGACCGGGCTGGCAAATGAAATGCTCGTGGCGGGGCGCTATGCGCATTCTGCAAATCCATCGCTTGGTTTTCGCGCTATCTTTGGCGCTTTTGTCTGCCGGCACCCTGTCCGCCACATTGCTAACCCCGGCAAACGAGTCGCAACTTGAAGCGTGGCTCGGCGAAGGCGACCTGGCGTTTGCGAACCTGTTTACCTCCGTGGCGGGCGACGGCAAAACGGGATTCGACTTCGTCAATGCGGTTGCCGGCAAGGGGCGCACTTTCACCCTGATTGACATTACTTCGACCAACACCGGTATCCGCCAGATTGTCGGCGGCTACCTTCCGCGAAGCTGGACGCTTGGCGGCGGATACGTCGACGTGTTCGACCTCTCCCAGCGGACGGCATTCCTGTTTAACCTGACTGACGGCGTCAAGCAGGCCCAGAGTCTGGACACGCTCGGCTTCGGGTCCCGCCAGTTCGCCGTGAGTGGGGGCAGCGGGCCCTGGTTCGGCGGCGGGCCCGATCTCTATGTCGCGCCCAATCTCTCCCAAGGGAGCGCGCTGAATTACAGTTACGGCGGGACGAGATTCGAAGACGCGATTACCTCGGGCAATTCCAACGGGGAAACTTTTTTGGTCCATTCAATCGAAGTTTATAATTTTCAGGCGGGATCGTCCGTGCCGGAGGCGGGCAGCCCTGTCGTCTTGTTGGCAGTGGCGCTGGCCGCGCTGGTTGGCGCGTCCCATCGGGGCAGATCTTCGAGGTCGGATTGACCACGGTCCCCATCCGGCGCGTTCGGTCGCGGCGGACCTCCGCCAAGTCCGGGATCGCCGGAGCCATCGCGCGCTGCCGTCTGCTATGCGTTTGACGGTCGGGGCGCCTCCAGCAAAATCAGCGCCGGATGTCTTCGGCGCAGGACACAGCTCCCTCGGTGCAAGGCGATGTTTCCGGGTCGACGGGCGCAGGGAGCCATTGGACGGAGCTTTGGCGGCAGTTTGGCCAGTTGCGGCGCGCACCCGTCAGCGCCGTGTTGTGGCAGCAGGTGCGGCGCGGCGCGCTGGGCTTTTTCTGGCTGGCGGCGGCTTTGGGCGCGTTGGCGGGATTTTTCACCCTGATCACCGTCGAATCGGGCTTCGGACTCGGGATCACGATCGGCGTGCGGGTCCTGCAGGAACTGGTGCTCGGCCAGCTGGCGGGGTTCGCTGCGGCGCTGCTGTTGGTGGCGGGGCCGGGATTGGCGGGAGTATTCGAACTGGCCCTCATGCGGCAGCAGGGCGAGTTGCGTGTCCTGCGTCTCATCGGCATCGATCCCCATGACCTGCTGGTGCTGCCGCGCGCGCTGGGCTTTGCCGGTTCCTTGATGGTGCTGGCTTTCTCCTTCCAGCTGGCGGCCGTGCTCGGTGGATTCGCGCTGACGGCCTTGTTCAGCTCGGCTTCCTTCACGCCGCAGATGATCGCCTTGGCTGGCATGCTGCCGCCCTGGATGCTGGTGGTTTCGGCCGTGCGCAGCCTCGTGCTGGGCGGCGTGATCGGCCTGCTGGTCTGCCACCAGGGGCTGGTCGCGCCTTTCTCCCCGACGCGCATGCCGCAGATCGCGCGGCAGTTTCTCAGCCGGGCGCTGGTGGCGTTTGTGCTGGTCCACGGTGTCTTCGCGCTGCTGATGTCATGATCGAAATCCACGAGATGGAAGGCGCGCATTTCCGGCTCGGCCGCGTGCTCGTGCCCGCGGGCGAATTGGTGGCGGTGGTGGCACCGACCCAGGCCTGTGCCCGGGAGTTCGTCGACCTCCTGACGGGCCTGGCAGCTCCCCGCCGGGGCAATGTGCGCCTGCTCGGCCAATCGTTGAACGACACCGCGGAGCCGGCACGGCTGGCCCTGCGCGCGCGGCTCGGTTTCGCGGCGCAGGAGGGTGGGCTGATCAATCACCTGGCCCTGGGCGAGAACATCCTGCTCGGCGCCGCCTACCACCACGGCAAGGACGCCGCCGCGCTCGATGCCCGGCTCCGGATCTTGCTGGAGTGGTGCGGCTGGCCGGCGGACGAGGCGCGGGAGGCGTTCCTGCGGAAACCGGCTGACGCGACGGCGTTCGAGCGGGCGGCGGCGGCATGGCTGCGCGCGCTTCTCGGCGAGCCCGAACTGCTGGTCTGCGACGACCTGTTCCAGGGACTCAGCGCCGACCAGCGCCGGCGGCTGATCGAGGCCAGTGTGGCATTCCTGTCCGAAAAACCCGGTCGCGGGGCGGTGTTCGTCCTGGTGGGTGACCGGCTCGTCGAGGAGCTGCAGCCGACCTCGCTGTTTTATCTTTCCCTGCGGGGGGACTTTCGCGCTGAATCCCAGGCATGAACCCGTTGCTGCAACCCCATGAAGCCAGCCAGCGGGCGGTGCGCCGGGCCCGCCAGTCAGTCGCGCTGACGCTGGTGGCGGTCTTCGCGCTGGGCGGCTATCTCGGGTGGAAGGAAGGATATTTCACGCCCGTGGAGCGATTCCATTTCGAGGCGCCCAGCAGCAAATCGCTCAGCAAGGGCATGCCCGTCCACCTGAGCGGCTTCAAGATCGGCCAGGTCACCAGCGTGGAGCTCATGGCCGATCGCACGGTGCGGGTGGAGCTGGCCGTGTACCGGCGGTTCCTGGATTTCATCCGCACGGACAGCGAGGTTCGCCTGGAAGCAGGCATGCCGATCGGTGATCCGTCGCTCGAAATCGCGGGCGGGCCCACGCGGGCGGACATCGCCGCGCCGGGCTCGCAGTTGCGCTATCGCGGCCAGCCGCAGTTGTTCGACCAGCTCGGCGGCGTGGTCGAACAGGTCGAGCCGATGATCGGCAACATCAACGCCCTGCTCACCCAGGCGCGCCAGCCGGCGGGCGAATTGCAGGTGTCGCTGCGCAACCTGGCGACGGCGACGACCCAGTTGCAGGCCTGGATGCCGGGATTTCTCGAGCGCACGGACGCCACCCTGGCGTCGTTCAAGCAGACCGCCGGGTCCGCCCATGCGGTGATGGAACCGCTCACGCGCACGGACGGTGACCTGCAGTCGACCTTGCGCGAATTGCGCTCGGCGACCGCCGAGCTGCATGCGGCGCTGCCGCCGCTGCTCGCGGACCTCAAGGCGCTGTCGGCCAGCCTGCGGACCACCGCGACGAACCTGGAACCCGCGGTGGCCCAGCTCGCCCCGAAATTGCCAGGGCTGGCCGAGCAGGGTCGTCGCACCGCGACCGGCGCCGGTGAGATCGTCGACGCGGTGAAGGAACTCCCGTTGATCCGGGGCAAGGTGAACCAGCCCGCGCCGCAACCCCTGCTTCCGACTACGCCGCCATGACGACCTGTCATGCAATGGGCCATCGGGAAGCCGGAGCGAATGGAGGGTCGGACCTTGGTCCGACCTCGCGCCCGAGGTCGGCGCAAGCGCCGCCTCTCCAGTCCCATCGTGCCGGCATTGCCAGCAGTCTCCGGCGTAGCCTGATGGCGGGCGTGGTCGCGAGCGGACTCGGCGTCGGCCTGGCCGCGGAGGGACCGGCGCCGCTCTTGCGGGCCGCAGCCGCGGAAACGCGGACCGGAGAGGAAGCTTACCTGCTGGGACGCCCGGACGAAGCGGTGCCCGCCTTGCGGGAAGCGGCGCGGCTGTACCTGGCCGCGGGGGAACTGCCCGGCGGTGCCCGGGCGCTGGTGAACCTCGCGCTGGCGGAGCGCGCGGCGGGCGACTTTGTCGCCGCCCGGGATAGCGCGCGGCGGTTAAGGGAACTGACGGCGGCGGCGCAGCAGCAGTTGGGCGACCGCGCGGAACAGGGTGAGGCGGCAACGGAGCTGGCGATGGCCAGCGGCTGGCTCGACGCCTTGCTCGCGCTCGAGCAAGGGGACGCGACGGCGGCAGCCCGCCAGGCGCCGGCCGCGGCCAAGGCGCCACTGGGTTCGGTCTGGCGCGCGCGGGCCGGGACCTTGCAGGCGGCCATTCTCCTCGCGACGGGCAGCCCGGCCGACGCCCTGGCCCAGGCGGGCGCCGCGCAGAAGGCCGCGCTGGCGGCGCATGATCGCGCCGAGGAAGCGCGGGCCTGGCGGATGTCCGGCGCGGCGCACGCGCAGCTGACCCAATGGCCGGAAGCGCGGGCCGAC
This sequence comes from Lacunisphaera sp., assembly GCA_035549955.1. Taxonomy (GTDB): domain Bacteria; phylum Verrucomicrobiota; class Verrucomicrobiia; order Opitutales; family Opitutaceae; genus Lacunisphaera. The sequence continues at coordinate 5,224 of DASZPS010000079.1, forward strand.
TACCTTGCCGCGGTGAAAATCGAGGAAACCCTGGGTGGTGGCAGGCGGATGGCCGGCGACTTGGAGCAACTCGCGCTGGTTGCCGCGCACTTGGGGGATGCCGATGCGGCGGGCCTTTACCGCCGGCGCGCCGCCGCCATCTCCGCCGCCCGCACCCGTTGACTGCCGTGCCTTCCCTCGGAGATTCGCTGCCGCCGCACGCCGCCTGGATCGAACTGCCCGACCGGCGCACGCACGTGCTCTCCGCCGACTGCCTGATCGGCCGCACCGAGGAGAACGATATCGTCAACCCCGACATCCGGATTTCCCGCAAACACTCGATGGTCCAGCGGCAGGGCAGCCATTATGTGCTCGTCGACCTCGGCAGCACGAACGGCACCTTCCTCAACGGCAACCGCATCTTCAAGCCGACCCGGCTCAAGGACGGGGACATCATCCTGATCGGCGCGCTCGAGTACACCTTCTGCCAGCCGGCTGACGCCGCTGACGCCGATGCCAGCGAGGATTCCAACGTGCATCGCACGGCGATCGTCGTGGGGAAGATTTCGTGCTGGATGCTCCTCGTCGTGCCGCGCCGGCCAGTGGACGCCGATGCCACCGACTGGCTGAAGGCGATGCGAGCCACGCTGGAACTCGGTGGCGCCAGCGTAAAGGGCCTCGCGGACGATGCATTGCTGGCCCACTGGCGGGAGCATCGGGCGCCGCCGGAACGGGTGCGCGATTCCGTGCTGGCCTTGAGCCGCCGCCCGGTGCCCGCGGGCGCGCACCTTGTCCTGCATTTCGGCGCGGTCCGCGTCGGCCAGGGGGCGGCGGGAACGGCGGAAAACCTCCTGGGAGCCGAAGTGACCTTCACGCACAACCTGGCGGCGGTGGCCGCAAAACTGAACGCGCGGTTCCTCCTAAGCGAATCGGCCGTCGGTTCGCTTGGGCTCGACGCGCAGGCCAAGCCGCTGGGTTCTCATGCCGTCGGTGAAATTCCGGGCGCGCATCGGCTGTTCGGGCTTTAGCCCGTGTGCTTCACACCCGGTGGGGTGAAACATTCGCCCGGTCGCGCCGAATTTGTCCGGGCGGGCCGCACCTCTGTCGGGAGGGCAGACGGACACTTTGTTGAACCGATCGCTCAGGACTGTGAAATGTCCGGGCTGGGGCGGTCTGGAGCGGTTGAGGTTGAGTTGTAGCCGCTCGGAAAGGTGGAGCGGGTTGACCTCAACCCGCTTGCCTCGGAAGGTACGTCCTGCGGTCAGGCAGGGCGGCGCCGGAACAACCTGAAGAGAACGCCGTCGTGCTGTCGTCCGCGTCCAATTGTCGGTGTTCCCAGTCTAATCAGAGCGCGTATTTCCTGTTTACGCGCTGCGACAGGCGGTGTGGATAGGCGCATGCGTTTACCCCTGTCCCGGCTCGGGATTGCCATCGTCTGGGCCCTGGCCCTTTTTGCACTGCCGGTCGGTAGCCAGGCCCGGGACGTCTGGCTCGACATCCGCGGCGGGTCGGAATCCGCGCCGGCAACGTTCGCCGCCGATGCCATCGAAGCCGCCTTGAAGTCCCGGGGAGACAGGGTCCGGCGCGGCACTTTGAAATCCTATCCGATCGGATCGACCGGCATCTCCCTCTTGCTCGGCCCCGAATTGAAGCCCGAGGCATTCGACCTGCGGCGGGACCCACGGACGGACATCCAGTTCATCATCATTCGCGGCGGTGGGCCGGGCGGAGTGATGTACGGCGGACTGGAACTCGCCGAGCAGATCCGGCTCGGAGGAGTGGAGTCCGTCCAGTCGATGAGACGCGAACCGCACTTCGCGATGCGCGGGGTGAAGTTCAACGTGCCGCTCGATGTCCGGACGCCGAGCTACACCGACATGAGCGATTCGGCCCAGGCCAACATTGCCACGGTGTGGGATTTCGAGTTCTGGCGGGCGTTTCTGGATCACCTTGCGCGCGACCGGTACAACTACGTTTCGCTCTGGAACCTGCACCCGTTCCCCTCGCTGGTGAAGGTGCCGGGCTACGAGGACATCGCGCTGGCCGACGTGCAACGGTCGACGATCAAGTTTGCCGAGCACTATTCCACGCGGGCCGAGGATATCGTGACGCCCGCCATGCTGGCGCAGGTCGAGGTGGTGAAGAAGCTCACGATCGACGAGAAGATCGCGTTCTGGCGGCGGGTCATGCAGTACGCGCAGGACCGGAACATCGACTTCTACCTCGTCACTTGGAACACGTACACCTACGGCACGGGCGGCAAGCATGGCATCACCGACGCCTTGGAAAACCCGGTGACGGTCGATTATTTCCGCAAGAGCGTCGCGGCGCTTTTTCGGGCCTACCCGTTGTTGCGCGGCATCGGCATCACGGCGGGGGAAAACATGGGCGCCGCCAACTCCAGTTTCCAGGCCAAGGAGGACTGGCTGTTTGCCACCTACGGCCAGGGCGTGCTCGACGTGGCGCACGAACAACCCGGTCGGAAGATCCGCTTCATCCACCGGCAGCACGAGACCAAGGCGGCGGACATCGCCCGGACCTTCGAACCACTCCGCAAGGACCCGGACATCGATTTCGTCTTCAGTTTCAAGTACGCGCAGGCCCACGTCATGAGCTCGACCAGGCAGACCTTTCACCGCGAGTTCGTGGAATCGCTCGGCGGCATGAAGACGCTCTGGACGCTGCGTAACGACGACGCGTTGATGTTCCGCTGGGGCGCGCCGGATTTCGTGCGGGAGTTCATCAACAACATGCCCACGGGAGAGACCCAGGGCGTCTATTACGGCTCGGACATGTGGGTGTGGGGGCGGGAATTCCTGAGCACGGCGCCGACGCAACCACGCCAACTCGAGGTGGAGAAGCACTGGCTCGACTGGCTGTTGTGGGGGCGGATGAGTTACGACCCGACGTTGGCCAACGACCGCATCGCCGGGTTGGTCGGGGACCGGCTTCCCGGGGCGCCCGGAGCCGAGGTGCTCGCGACCTGGCAGCACGCGTCGATGATTTACCCCCTCGTGACGGGATTCCACTGGGGGCAGTATGATTTCCAGTGGTACGTGGAGGCGTGTCTCAGCCGCGAACAACCGGCGCAGACGAGCAGCGGATTCCACGACGTGAACCGTTTCATCAGCCTGGGCGTGCATCCCGGGACGGACAACATTCCGATTCCGAAGTATGTGGAAGCGGTGGTGACAGGTATTGCGGTCAACGGGACAACCCCGTTCCAGGTTGCCGACGAACTTGCGAAGGAGGCCGGGGAAGCGATGCGTGGCCTCGCGAATTTGCAATCCAGCGAAAATCCGGAATTGCGGGCGACGCTCGACGATATCGGCGCCATGGCCTGGCTTGGCCGCTACTACGCGGCCAAAATCCGGGGCGCGACGGAACTGGCGCTCTTTCGCCGGACCGGGAAGCCTGGGCACCAGTCGGCGGCGGTGGCGGAACTGACCAAGGCGGCCGAGTATTGGGACCGCTACACGCAGGCGGCCGCTCTGATTGCCCGGAATCCCCTTTGGACGAATCGTGTCGGGATCGTGGATTGGAACGAATTACGCGGGGAAGTCGCCCGGGACATCGCCATCGCCCGTGCGGCGCAGCCCCCGCAGCCCTGACCGCGCGACGGGACGAGGCATCTCCAGTGGGTCAAGAAGCGTCCCGCCGGTTGGGCTCGACGGGAATGCACCACGCCAATCAGGCGCGCGCGCGTTGCGGTTGCTCGCCGCCGAATGCGAATGGGGACGAACTGACACCGTCCTTTTCCACCACGGCCATTTCATCGCGCAGGACGGCAAGCATGCTCCGAATCTTGATCTCTGGCAGGGTTCGACGCCCCGCATATTCATCCAATGCGGCGACGCAGGCATCCAAGTTGCGAACGATCGCCTCACGATCCTTGGGCGCTAACTCGCTTTTGTTGGGTTCGGTGGCGGAAAACATGAAATCATCATAGTAGTTTCCCGGTATGACCCCATGGGGTCGATACCCACTGCAGCGATGGAACTCCCCCGCTTCAGACTTTCGCCGATTGACTTGGCGTGCGCTCCCGGCGTTCGCAGGCGCTTTCGCCCTGCAGGCCGGGCGCAAATCACCCCGCGCGAAATTGCGCCGGTAGCGGTCGCAAGGTAGGTGTTTGCCCCATATTCGAGTTTATCCGATATTTGCATATTACTTACCGATGACCGATCAATTTACCTCCCTCCCTGTTGCTGCGCTCAAGGATATTGTCACTCATCTGGACGAGAGCATTCAGCTCATGGAGAACCACAAGGGCCGGATGTCGGCCTCGGAGATCCAGGTAAAGAGCATGCTTTCCGCGGTGCGCCGGCAGCTACAGGAACACATCGCGGCCAAGGAAGGGAAAAACCCTCCGCCGGGGGGCGGTGCGGCTTGGTCCTAAACGGGGACTATTACCCGCGACCGACTGTCTACGGAACGTGTCGGTGATGTACGTGACTCCAACAGAATATCTGGAATTGCTCGGCGAAATCGACAAGGCGCTTACCCGCTTCGGCGGCAAACCGGCGGAAGAAGGCTTCGATCTGGAAATTTACGAAGAGCTGCGGCGCGTGCGTGAATTGCTGGTGCGCGCGAAGCGCGACTCGACGGACCCTAATGTCCGGCGGGACAGCCGAAATCCGCTGGGATCAACCTGACCGCCATGGCCGGGTTCTTCCTGGCGGCCGTCTGCGACGCTCGGCGTAGGGCTTTTCCTGACGAGCGCGCGACTCTGTCAGGAAATTAGCGACCATCGGGGACGATGGAATCGCCAGCCCGGACATTTCACAGTCTTGGGCGATCCAATCCAGCAAAATGTCCGTCCGCTCGCCGGCCGGAGCGACTTTGTCGCGGCGCGCCCCGACAAGGTCGGCCCGACAGGGCGCATGTATCCTGATCCCGCGGCCGCGGGATCAGGATCAAAGAAACAGGCGCTGATTGCATCCCCAGCTTGGGTCCTTCGCGTTGCTCAGGATGACGGGTAGTGAGTCCATTTCAGTCCGATGTAGGGTCGGACCTTGGTCCGACCTCGCGCATGAGGTCGGCGCAAGCGCCGACCCTACATTCAAATCACCGCGAAAGTACCAAATGGACCCACTACCGGATGACGGAGGCGGGGGATTTGTTTTTGTCCAGGCATTGCCGGCTACGACATTTTTGAAACCACCCTAGCCCGGAGAATTCACAGTCTGGGGCGATCCAATCAGCAAAATGTCCGTCCGCCCTCCTGGCGGACTTTGTCGCGGCGCGCCCCGACAAGGTCGGCCCGACAGGGCGCATGTTTCACACCTCTGGGTGTGAAATATGCGGGCTAGAAGTGAAAACTCGAGCTGACCTGCAGGACCGCGGAAACAATCGCGTAGGCGAGAAAGGCGACGAAGCCAAAGGCCGCGGCCAGAACGGCACTCGAAATCACCTTGGTGAAGCTTTCCAGCCAGCGGCTGACGTCCGCCTGGTATTCCTCGGCAATCGCACGAAGACTTGGCGCCAGGCGGCCGGTCTGCTCACCCACGGCGAGCTGGTCCAGGACCAAAAGGGGCAGGAGCTGGGTGCGAGCCAGCGCGCCCGAGAGCGTTTCCCCCTCCAGCACGCGGTCGATCGCCTGGTGCAGCTTTTCGCGCATGGCGAGGTTCTCAATCGTGCGCTCGGCGAGACGGAGGGACTCCGCGGTGGTGATGCCATTCTCCAGGAGGATCGCCATGGTGTGGGTGAAATTCAGGATTGTCAGCCGGACCGTGTAGGTTCCGGCCAAGGGGGCGCGCAGCAGCCAGGCATCGGTGGCGTGGCGTCCGCCGGGAGACTGGCGCCAGCGCCACCACGCCACAGCCGTCAGCACAATCACCAGGGCGACGACCAGCCCGTAGTGCAGGAGGAAGTCCGCCAGCGAAACCAGCAGCTGGGTCGCCCACGGCAGTTCGCCGCCGAGGGAATCCAGCAGGACCTGCAGGCGGGGCAGCAGGAAAAACAGGAAGAACAGGATCACCGCCAGCGATAGCCCGCAGACCAGCAGCGGGTAGGAAAGGGCGGCCAGGAGGCGGCGCCTGGTTTCCCGGGCCTGCGTGAGGTGCAGGATGAGCCGCTGCAGCACTTCGCGCAGGCTGCCGGTGGCTTCCCCCGCCGCGATCAAGCTGACGGTCTGGCCGGCGAACACCCGGGGATGATCCGCCAGCGCCTGGGACAATGTGCGCCCCTGGCTGAGTTGCTGCCACAGCGCGGCGGCCAGGGTACGCAAGGGCGGCTCCTTCAAGCGCACGGCGAGCAATCTCACGCCCTCGCTTGCGGACAGGCCGCCATCCACCAGGCGCGACAGGGCGCGGATCAGCGGCAATTGCAGCGCCGGGCCCCAGGTACCCGAAGCCGCGGCAGGGATTGGCAACGTCTGTTTGCTGCCGGTGGATTCTTCCACCGAAAGCGGGCGCAGGCCCCGGGCGCTGACCATGCGCAAGGCGTCGCGACGCGAAGGCGCGTCGACCGTGCCATGGACCGTCGGTCCCCCGGGTTCGCGTGCGGTGTAGGCAAAGCCAGGCATGGGTCAGAGGGTGTCTTTTCGAAATGATGCGGATCGGACCAGGGAATCGACCATCCTTACACGCGCCGCCCTATCGGGCACCCCTCTTGATCCGGATCGATTCAGCCCCGAGCCGCAAAACCCCGTTTTCGTGCGGTCAGGGTAAAACGGTGTGGTTGTAGCCGGGGTCGGTGACCCCGGACCGGCCTCAGCGAGGCCAGCTACAGCGCCGCTGTTTCCTAGGCGTGGAAGGTGGAGCGACTTGACCCCAAGGCGCTGGCTCGGACCGGCTTCGCCGCAACGCGCTGGGGTCAGCGCGTTCCACCTCGGGCTGCGTAGTTCCGGATGAAGAGGGGTGGCGCGCGGCGCCGGGGTGTGCGGGGATTCTCCCATTGGAGTTCACGCCTCCCCGAGCGAGATCACGCGCAGGAGTTCGTCCAGGGTGGTCTGGCCGGACCGGACTTTTTCCCAGCCCGATTGCGCCAAGGTGCGCATGCCCTTGCCCCGGGCGGCGCGGGCGAGCTGGCGCGTCGACTCGCGATTGATGATGAGATCGTGCAATTCGCGCGGACGGAACAGCTCAAAGATGCCCACGCGCCCGCGGAAACCCGTGCCACGGCAGCGCTGGCAGCCGCGCGCGGCCGGCAGGGTCGTGACGCCAGCGGCGTCGTCGGGATTCAGGCCCAGGGCAGACAGCGTCGCGCGCAAGCCGGCGGTCTCGACCGGGGCCTGTCCGGCGCAATCGGGGCACAGGCGCCGCACGAGCCGCTGCGCGATCACGAGTTCGACCGCGGAGGCCACCAGGAACGGCTCGATACCCATGTCCACGAGGCGTGTGATCGCGCCGGCGGCGTCATTGGTATGAAGGGTGGAGAACACCAAATGGCCGGTCAGCGAGGCGCGGATGGCGATATCGGCGGTCTCCCGGTCACGGATCTCACCGACCATCATCACGTCGGGATCCTGCCGGAGCACATGCCGGAGCGCATCCGCAAATGTCAGGCCGATCTCGGGTCGGACCTGCATTTGGTTCGCGCCCGGCACCTCGTATTCGATCGGGTCCTCGATGGTCACGATGCGCAACTCCGGGGCGTTGAGCTTGCGCAGGAACGCATTCAGCGAGGTCGATTTGCCCGAGCCCGTGGGACCGGTCACGAGCACCAGGCCGTGGGGAAAATCGAGCACGTGACCGATTTGCCGCTGTTCCTCGGCGTTGAGGCCGAGGCGATCCATCGAGTAGGCCTCGCGGCGCTGGTTGAGCAGGCGCAGGCTGACGCTCTCGGCGTAGATCGTCGGGATGGTGGAGACGCGGATGTCGAGCGACCCGCCTGCGGTCTTGAAATTGATGCGGCCATCCTGGGGCAGCCGGCGCTCGGAAATGTTGAGCCGGGCCATGATCTTGAGGCGGGAAATGATGGCATCCTGGTAGCGCAGCAGGTTGTCCGGCACCGGCATGGCCACGAGCAGGCCATCCACGCGACAGCGGATCGCCAGCTGGCCCTCCTGCGGCTCGAAATGCACGTCGGTGGCGCCGTCGGCCACCGCCTGGTTGAGGATGTCGGTGACAAAGCGCACGACGGCGGCGTCCGCATCCGCATCGAGGTCGCTTGCCGTGACCGGCGCGAGTTCCGGGGCGGCGTCCCCTTCAAGGCTGCCGGCGCCGACCCCGTAGTGCGCGGCGATCAGTTGCCGGACCTGCCCCGCCTCGGCCAGGTGCCAGCGCAGGCGGCGCGGCGTGAAGGTGGCAATCCACGCGGCGAGGTCCGGTCCCGGCGGCCAGCTGGTCACCAAGGCAAGTTCCTCCGGGCCCGGGTCAGGCACGGCCAGCGGAATGGCCTGGAAATCGTGTGCGAGGCGCGCGGGCAGCAAGTCGAGCAGGGCCTCGGCGGCTTGGGGCGCCGGGACCACCGGCAGGCCGCTCGCCGCGGCAAGTTCCGCCAGCGCCTTGTCCTCGGTCACGCCCAATAGACGTGCCAGAACTTCCAGCCGGCCCGCGCGGGGCGTTTCCGCGAGCTGGCGGTGGCTGGTTTCGTCCAGCCGGGAGCCCAGGGCGGCGGGCAGTGATTCGACGGCGACGGGCATGGGGAAAGTTCGTTCTCCTTCGCGCAATCGGGCCCGGATTCAGCGGCGGAAGGGGTTGTGGCTCTTTTTTTCCGGGACGAAGGCCGGATCCAGGGCGGAGCGAACCGCGTCTCGCTGGGGTCCGGCGTCGATTCGGCGAAGGGCATCCAGATTATCGACGGGAGTGTTGGTGAGGACATAAGGGCGGAGGAAAAAGACGAGGTCGGTGCGGGTGTCTTCCCGCCGGCGCGTGCCCAGCAGGTCGCCGAGGATCGGGATGGGGCCGAGCCGGTTCGTGTTGCGGCTGCGGGAATTCCGCTGGAGCCCGCCCAGCACGATGGTCTCGCCGCTCTTGACGCTGATGAAGGACTTGGTCGACCGGCGGCCGATGCGCGGCTGCGGGTTGCCGTCGATGATGATGTCGCCGAGCACGTCGTTCACCTCCTGCGTGATCTCGAGCTGCACCGAGCCGTCGTTGCCGATCAGAGGCTTCACGGTCAGCTCGATGCCGATGTCCTTGGCGCTGACGGTGGAGCGGTAGCCGGTCCCAATGGCGGTGCTGCCGGCGGCGGTGGCGTCGTTCAGATAGCTGCTGATCACGGGGCGGGATTCACCGACGAAGATCGAGCCTTCCTTGTTGTGCGTCGTGATGATGGTGGGGACGGAAAGGATGGTGGTGTTGTTCTTGCGCGGGGTCGTGACGAGCCTGATGTCGGCCGAGAGCTGCGTGCTGCCGTCGGAGGCGTTGGTGAACGTGCCGGTGACCCCGCTGACGCCGCCGCCGGCGCCGTCGAAGCCGACCAGCTTGTTGTCCACCAGGTGCAGGCCCAGCGCGCTGATGCCGCTGGTCGCCTCGTCGCCGAGGGTGACCTCGGCGATCACGACCTCGATGCGGACCTGCGCGAGCAGCACATCGACCTTGGCGACGAGGTCCCGGATGAGGCGGATGTCGCCGGGGGTGCCGGAAACGATGATGGAGTTGCTGCGCTCCTCGGCGAGGATCGTGATGAGTTCGCTGAACTCCTGCGAGGTGTCGGGGGTGGCGGCGGGTGCGACCGGCTGACCCGAGGCCGGCGGCGGGGGCGTGGCGCTGGCGGGCCTGGCCGCCTCATTGCCGGCCGCGCGCGCCGTCTCGTTGCGACCCTGCACGAGCTGGCTCAGGAGGGTGGCGATTTCCTTGGCGGAGGCGTTCTTGAGGAAGATGACCTCATTGCGCGTGTTCGGGGCGGATTCGACGTCGAGCGTTTCGATCAGGTTGTCGAAAAAGGCCTGCTGGCGGGCATCGGAGATCAGCACGACCTGGTTGGTGCGGTCATCGGCATGGTACGTCGTCGTTGCGCCCAGCTGCATCTGGAGCGGGCCGCTGAGCAGGCCGCGCAGCTGGGACACGACATCACTCGCCTTGGCGTTGTGCAGCGTGTAGACCTTGGTGACGTCGGATTCGAGAAACGGCCGGTCGAGGCGCTCGAGCAGGGCCTCGACGCGCTGCAGGTTGCTGATGGAATCGGTGACGAGCGCCGAGTTGGATTTTTCGAAAATCACGGGCGCCGCGCCGAGGCCCGGGTTGAGCAAGGCCGAGATCTGGGGCAGGAACTCGGAAACGCGCAGGAATTGCGGGACGAAGAGCTTGCTGGCGATGCGGCCGCTGGGCGGCAGGTCCTTGACGTCGCCTTCGATGAAGAGCGGCGATTCGGCGCGCGCGAGGTTCAGGGCGGTCACCTTCAGGAAATCCGTGCCGAGCGGGATGACGGCGATGCCATTGAGGTTAAGCAGCGATTCCAGGGCGAGGATGGCCTTGGGCAGCGGGGTGCCTTCCTTCAGGTTCAAGGTGTAGGTGCCGCTGGGCAGGGTCGTCGGACGCAGCAGCGTTCGACCGGTCCAGCGTTCGAAGAGATCGAGCAGCTGGTCCACCGACTCGTTGCGCATCTTCACCGGGCCGACGGTTTCCGGCGCGCCCGGGGCGGGCGGAACGGACGGGGCGGTGCGTTCCAACGGAACCGGTCGCACGGGCTCCTTCGCCGGTTCGGCCGGCGCGGGCGGATGCTGGGGCAACGGATCCGCCTGCGCGTGAAGGCGAGAAGCGACGGTCGCGACAAACGCGCCGGCGAACAGCAGGCGCCGCAGGTGGGAAAGGGATGGGATCAAACGGTCCATGTGCCTCAATGAATTGCGACCTCCGCGGTCTCCGGCCGCTGGGTTGCCAGCAGCCCGGGGCTCCATTGGAACTGCCCGAGCCGGGCACCGGGGCCACCATACGCGAGTGCCGCCACACTGTGGGAAGTGGGTGACAATCGCTCGCAGCGATCGGGCGGGACACAGGGCTTCGCCGGGTCGAAACCGAGCCCATGGAATTTCGTTGCCGCCTCGCGCTCCGTCCAGCGGCGGAAGAACGCCAGCCGGCGTTCCGGGTGGGGCAGCGACCGCTGCACGAGCAGTTCCTCCGCGGTGAAGATCCGGCTCTCCAGGAGGAAAAGATCCGACATTTCCCGCACCTGCTCGACGTCCAGGCCCAGCGGCTGGTGCCAGGCCACCGCGAGGAGCCACAGCGCACCGCAGTGGGATTGGTTGAACATCAGGTCGCTCACGGCGGGTCCCAGCTGGTCGGTGGTGATGGCTTGATGGGCCAGCAGCGGCTTGCCGAACCGGCCGTAGTGGAAGGCGAGCCGGGCGGGATCGTGTCCGGTGTAAGCGCCCAGCACCTGGCGCAGGTTCCGGCGGGCGGCGATGAACCGGTGCCGGTGGATCGCGAAGTGAAAGGCGTCGGCCCGCGCCACCTCATCCGGGCTGAGGCTCGCGCGATCCTCCGGCGCGGCGCCGTCTTCCGGCCCGAACCGGGCGCACCACAGGTGGATTTCACGCGCGTGCAGGGCCGGGAATCGTTCCGGGATCCGCCAGTTTATCCTCTCGTCCTCGATCATGGTTGGCCTTCAGGCGGGGCGGAGCGCCGCCAGGCCGCGGCGGGGCAGGAGGGGCGCGACCGAGGACCCGGCCGCGGCGGGCGTCGCGGGGATGAGCTGGCCGTAGTCGAGCTTGAGGATGCGATCGGCGGCGTCGAAGTACCGGTCGTCGTGGGTGATGACGAGGATGGTCTTTCCCCGGTGTTTCAAATCCGGCAGTAGCTGCCGGTAGAAGATCTCCTTGAAAAGCGGGTCCTGGTCGGCGGCCCATTCGTCGAACACGTAGAAGGGCCGGTCCTCGAGGTACGCCGTGAGCAGGGCGAGCCGCTTGCGCTGGCCCGAGGAAAGGGCGGTGGTGGAGAGCCGGCCGCCGTTGATCTTGACCTTGTGGTTGAGGTGAAGCTGGGCGAGGAACTCCTCGGCCTGCAACTCCATGTCGGGCGACGTGATCCCGAGCAGCGTCTCGAACAGGTGGTAGTCGGCGAAGACGGTCGAGAAAAGCTGCCGGTACTCATCGCGGTTGGCATCGGTGACCGGACGGCCATCGACGAGGATCCGGCCGGCCTCCGGCGGATAAAGGCCGGTCACGATCTTCGCGAGCGTGGACTTGCCGCTGCCATTGCCGCCGACGACGAAGACCAGCTCGCCGCGCCGGAAACTGAGGTCGATCGGCCCGAGCACGAATTTTTCGTCGCTCTGCTCGTTGCGATAGGTGTGGGCGATGCCCTCGAACTCGAGGCGGGTGAAGTTCGCGTCCGCGGCGTTGACCGCGGGAGCCTCCGGGGTATCCGCGCCGAGGGACAGCCCGAGCGTCTCGATCTTGCGCAGCGCCACGTCGGCGCGGGTGAAGACGGCCATGCTGTTCATGACGCCCGCGAGCGGCCCCATGAGGTAGAGCACCGTGAGCACGTACCCGGAGAGGGTCTTGAGGTCGGTTTCCCCGCGGGCGGGCAACAGGAACAGGATCAGCCCGACGAGCACGTAGAACAGGAAATGGGACCAGTTGTGGGCGAGCATGAAGCGGGTCTCGGCGGCCACCGTGTGCCGCTGGAAATCCGTGGTGCTGGACCTCACGCCCTCATTCAGGAAGGCGGACCGGCGCTCCCGGTGCAGCTTCAGCTCCTTGATGCCGTCCGTGAGCGTGCGGAAGTTCCCATAGAGGCGGTCCTCCGCCTCCCGGGCGTGGACGAGCGAGCGGAAACCCGCCGAGATGAAAAGCCGGTAGCAGCCGGCCCCGAAAACGATCAGGAGCGCGAGCGCGACCAGCATCTGCCAGGAAAGGAAGGCCAGGTAGGCGGCGCCGCCGAGGAGGACCGCGAGGTTGACGGCCGTCGTGGGAAACGCGAAGAGCGCCGTCATCAGGCTGTTTACGTCGTCCACCAGCGCCACCATCACCCGCGCGGCGCCCACCTGTTCGAGGCGGCGCAGCGGCACCCCGAGGATGCGCTGGACGAGCTGGCGGCGCAGTTCGGCCACGGCCTCCTGCGAATAGCGGATCAGCCACAGCTGGGAAAAGAACCCGGTCACCAGCTTGCCGAACACCAGCAGGACGAAAATGCTGGCGGTGAGCTGGAGGGTGGTGTGGCGCTGCGCATCGTTCAGCACCTGGTTGATCAGCGCGATCAGGCCGGCATTGCAGGCGCCGCTGAGCAGGGCAGCGACCCCGGTGATGACGATCATGCGCCGGCAGCGGTGGAAGAGGAAGGAGAGCAGTTTCATCAGGAAGGAAGGAGGGAGGCGTGGTGGCGTTGGGCTTGGGCTAGTTGTTCAAGAAAGAGACGGGCGACTTCGTGGACGTGCGGCTCCATGAAGATGCCCTCGTGCGCGCCGGGCAGGTTCACGGCGGTGACACCGCCCCGGGCCAGCGGGCCCCAGCCGAATAGCGGGTCGAACGAGCACAGGAATGGATGGCCCCGCGTGCGAAACAGCGTGATCCGGCCGTTGTACGGCCCCGGCCGGTAGCTGGACAGGGCCGCGATGTGCGTTTTCCACAGGTTCAGCTCGATCTCGGGGAAGATGCTGGTGTCGATGACCTCCTCGACGCTGAGGGGCGTGTTCCGGCCGAGCAGGCGGCCCGTGAGGCGACTGGCGACCAGCCCGGCCTTGCGGCGGACGTAGCGAACCTGGTCCCGGACCGGTTGGCGGGTGAAATCCCCGAGCCAGTTGAGGGTGTTGGCGGCGAAGCGCGCGTAGAATTCGGGCCGCCACCACGGCAGGCGCTGGTAGCTGCTGTTGGACGCGGCACTGTCGAGCAACCCGAGGAAGGCGATCTTTTCGCCGGCGGCGTCGAGCTGGCGGGCCATCTCAAAGACGACATTGCCGCCAAAACAATAGCCCGAGAGATAGTAAGGGCCCTGCGGCTGGATCGTCCGGATTTCGCGCAGGTAGTGGGTGGCCATTTCCTCGACTTGCGTGAATTCGGGGAGGCCGCGCATGCCGCGGGACTCGAGGGCGTACACCGGCTGGTCGAGCCCGAGGTGGGGCACGAGGTTGGTGTAGGTCCAGAGATTGCCCCCGCCGGCGCCGTGGACAAAGAACACCGGGGGACGGGTGCCGCGCGCCTGGAGGGCCACGAGCGAGGAACAGGGAACGCTGGCCTCGGGAGTGCGGAGCCGGGAGGCGAGTTGCTCCAAGGTGGGGCACTCGAATAGCGTGGCCAGGGCAAGGCGCACGCCGAATTCCTCCTCGATCCGCGAAAACAACCTCACGCCGGCCATCGAGTGGCCGCCCAACAGGAAGAAATTGTCCTGCACCCCGACGGGAGACACGCCCAGGGTCTTCTCCCAGATTGCCACCAGCCGCGCCTCGACCGGGTTCCGCGGCGGCATGACGGTGGGCCGGCCCGCGGCGGGCGCGCTGCTCACCGGCGGCAGGGCCGTAAGGTCGACCTTGCCATTGGCGTTGAGCGGTATTTCCGGCACCGGCACCATGACGGCGGGCACCATGAACTCGGGCAGGTGTTTCAGCAGGTGCTCACGCCAGGCGTTTGGTTCGGGCGCGGACTTGGCCCGGCCGGCGACATAAGCCACCAGCCGGTCGCCGGTCCCGTTGTTGCGATCGAGGATGACGGCGGCTTGCGCGACGTCGGGGTGACGGAGCAGGACGGCCTCGATTTCACCTGGTTCGAGCCGGAAGCCCCGGAGCTTGATCTGGCGATCCACCCGGCCCAGGAATTCGATCGTGCCATCCGGCAGCCAGCGGGCGAGGTCACCGGTCCGGTAAAGGCGGCTACCGCCGTTGACCCCAAAGGGATGGGGGACGAAGCGATCGGCATTGAGGTCGGGCCGCCCGAGATAGCCCGTGGCAAGGCCATCGCCGCCCGTGTAAAGTTCGCCGGGCACGCCGATGGGCACCGGCTGCCTCAGCGCGTCGAGCAGGTAAACCGATGTCCGGGCGATGGGGCGTCCGATGGGGACCGAGCGACCGCCGGCAGGCACGCTGACGACGGTGTGGGCGGTGGTAATGGTCGTGTTTTCCGTCGGGCCGTAGGCATTGACGAGCCGCACGTGCGGCAGCCGGTCCCGCACCCGCGCGGCATGCACGGTCGACATGGCCTCGCCGCCGGTGATGAGTTGCCGGAGCCCGGCGAGCCGTTCCAGCGGGCCGTCGACCACCTGGTTGAACAAGCCGGTGGTGAGGAAAAGCGTCGTGACGCCCTGTTCCACGATGAAGTCGATCAGTTCGCCCACCGAGGGCAGGCCGGGGGGAAAGACGGCAAGCCGGCCGCCGTTGAGCAACGGGCCCCAGATTTCGAGCGTCGAAGCGTCGAAGGCCACGGGCGCGAATTGCAGCCACGTCTCCTCCGGGCCGAAATGCATCCACTCGGTGCCGGTGACCAGCCGGACGACGCCCCGGTGCGGCAAACAGACACCCTTGGGGCGCCCGGTCGAACCGGAGGTGTAGCAGACATACGCGGTGAAACCCGGCTCGATCCACGCGGGCGGGGCCATCGGCGGCTCGCGGTCGATGTCAGCGCGGGCCGTTTCCAGGGAAAGGAGGACGGGCTTGGTGGCGATGCCGTTCAGCGCGAGCACCGCCTCGAGCTGGGGCCGCAGGCGCTCCTGCGTGATCACCACCACGGGCTGGCAATCGGCCAGCATCAGTTGCAGCCGGGCCGGGGGGTGGGTCGCATCGAGGGCCACGTAACCCGCCCCGGTCTTCAGGATCGCCAGCAAGGCGATCGCGACCTGTGGCGTGCGCTCGAGACAGCACGCCACCAGCGAGCCAGGGCCCGCGCCGCGGCGCTGCAGCAGGCGGGCAAGCCGGTTGGATTCCTCATCGAGCTCGCGATAGGTGAGGCGGGTGGTCGGATCCACGAGGGCCAGGGCGTGGGGCGCGCGGGCGACTTGTTCGCGGAACAGGTCGACGACGGTGACCTCCTGCGTCGCGCCGCGGCGGTGGCCGCTCCATTCGTCGAGCAGTTGCGCGCGCTCGTCGCGGGTGAGCAGCGGCAGCTCGGCGAGGCGCCGCCGCGGGTCGGCCACGGCGCCCGTCAGCAGCACCTGGTAATGGCCCAGCAGGCGCGTGATGGTGGCGGCCTCGAACAGGTCCGTCCGGTATTCCGCCGAGACGACCAGGCCTTCGGCGGATTCCGTGAGGGAAAACGTCAGGTCGAACTTGGCCGTGCCGTTGTCGAGTTCGAGCGGCTGGAATCGCAGGCCGGGGGACTGCGGCGGCGCCCCCGCGGCGCTTTGGAGGACGAACATGACCTCGAACAGCGGGTTGCGCGCCGGGGTGCGGTCGGGCTGCAGCGCCGCGACGATCTTCTCGAAGGGCAGGTCCTGGTGGGCCATCGCGCCCAGGACCGTTTCCCGGGTGCGGGCGAGGAACTCGCGAAAACTCGGCTGGCCACCGGCATTCGTCCGCAGCGCCAGGGTGTTCACGAAGAACCCGGCGAGGTTCTCCAGTTCAACCTGCGGCCGGCCGGCGACGCAGGACCCGAGGACGATGTCGTCCTGCCCGGTGTAACGGTGCATCACCGCCTTGAATCCGGCGAGCAGCGTCATGAAGAGTGTCGTCCCTTCGCGCTGGCTGAACAGCCGCAGGTCGCGCAGGAGCTGGGCGGGCAGGATCCGCGAACGCGTCGCGCCCTGCGCGGCGGGCCGGTTGGAGCGCGGCCGGTCGGTGAGCAGCTCCAGGGGCGCGGCCCCGGCGAGCTGCCGGCGCCAGTAACCCAGGGTTTTCTCCAGAAAATCGCCCTGGAACGTCTCCCGTTCCCACACGGCGTAGTCGGCAAAACGGATGGGCAGGGCCGGCAGGGGGGAATCCTTGCCGGCCGCATACGCGCCGAGCAGCACGCCGAGTTCGCGGAAAAGCAGGCCGAGCGTCCAGCCGTCCGAAACGATGTGGTGCATGCTCAGCAGCAGGATGTGTTCCTCGGGCCCGAGGCGCACGAGCAGGGCACGGATGAGTTGGTCGCGGGCCAGGTCGAACGGGCGCCGGGCTTCAGTGGTGAGGAGACGCTGCAGCCTTTCGTCACGTTCCGCCGCGCTGGTCCGGTCAGGGGCCGGGCCCGCCGTTCCGCCGGCGTCGCCCGAGATTTCGGCCTGCACCAGCGGCAGCCGCGCCGGGTGCGTGATGCGCTGCACCGGGCCGTCCTTGCCGGGCACGACCGCCGCGCGGAAGATCTCGTGCCGGCACACGAGTTCATCGAGGGCCTTTTGCAGGGCGACCGGGTCGAGCGGCCCCGTGACCTTCATCGCCTGGAAAAGGTTGTAGAGTCCCGGCTCCGGCAGGAGCTGGTCGAGGAACCACAACCTTTCCTGGCCGTGCGAAAGCGGTGCCTCGCCGGTGGAGGCCCGCGGCGCGATCGCCGGGCGCTGGCCGGGACGCGCGGCCTGGCGGGCGCGCAGCAGGCGCTTTTCCAGCAGCGCGCGATTGGCGCTGGATCGGTCGGAACGAGGGTTGGCGGGTGTTTCGGTGATCACGTTGGTTCAGGCTACGGCAGACGCGGATTCGGTTTCCTCGGAGGAAGCTTCGATTTCCCCGGCCAGGGCCTGCTCCAGGTGGCCGGCCAGGCCTGCGATGGTGGGCGCCTCGAAGGCGAGGCGAAGGGGCAGCTCGATTTCGAACGCTTGTTGGATGCGAGCGAGCGCCTGGGTCACCAGCAGCGAGTGTCCGCCCAGTTCAAAGAAGTTGTCATGGACGCCCACGCGGGGCACGCGCAGCACGTCGCACCAGATTTCCGCCAGGATTTCCTCGGTCACCGTGCGGGGCGCCGGCGAGGTCGCGGCGGGGACGGCGCCCGCGCTTTCCGGCAGGGGCAGTGCCTTGCGGTCAACCTTCCCGTTCGCCGTGAGCGGGAACGTCGGCATCGGGAGGATGACGGCGGGCACCATGTATTCCGGCAGCTGCGCGGCGAGGTGGGCGCGCAATGCCGCGGCGTCCGGCAGTTGGTCCGGCGCCGGGGGCGTGACGTAGGCCACGATCCGCTTGTCGCCGGGGGTGGACTCATGCACCACCACGACGGCCTGCCGCACCTGCGGATGGCGGCACAGGGCGGATTGGATTTCCCCGAGCTCGACGCGGAAGCCGCGGATTTTCACCTGGTGGTCGAGGCGCCCCGCGAATTCCAGCAGGCCGTTGTCCGGGCGCTGGCGGGCCAGGTCGCCGCTCCGGTAAAGGCGCGCCGCGGGGGCGGAGCTGTGGGGATTGCGGACGAATTTTTCCTGGGTCAGCCCGGGCTGGTTGAGGTAGCCGCGCGCCAGCCCTTCGCCGGCGATGCAGATCTCGCCCACGACACCCGGCGGCACGAGCTCGAGGTTCCGGTCGAGCACGTAGAACTGCGTGTTGGGGAACGGCCGGCCGAGGTTGCTGCGCACCCCTGGCTGGCGCAGGCCCCAGCTCGAAAAGGTCGTGTCTTCGCTCGGGCCGTAGCCTTCATACACCTTGCGCAGGTGCGGAATCGCGAGCAGGCGCTCGGCCAGGCTGTCGGGCGTGGCCTCGCCGGCCATGAAGATGGTCTGCACGGAGGTCGGGATGAGCGACAGGCGGACGAGCTCGGCGACGACGGAGGGCACGCTGTTGATCAGGGTGATTTCCTGGCGCGTGGGGATGGTGCCCAGCGCGAGCGCGTTTTCGGCGAGGTGCGCGGTGCCGCCCCAGGCGAGCGTCACGAACAGCTCGAAGATCGAGAGGTCGAAGCAGAACGAGGTGCCGGCGAACACGCCCGAGAGTTCCTCCGGCGAGAAAACGTCGCGGCCCCAGTAGGCGAGGCTGACCGCGTTGCGGTGTTCAATCGCGACCCCCTTGGGCCGGCCGGTGGAGCCGGAAGTGTAGATCACATACGCGAGGTTGCCCGGATGCGGATAGGAGATCGGCTTGGTTGGCGCCTCCCGCAGGATGGTGTCCTGCGCGTCCCCCAGGTCGATGGTGGTGCCCGCGAATGGCGGTGGCGCCCCCGCCCGGCTGCGGTCGGTGATGAGGACGGCGGCCCGCGAATCCTCCAGCATGTATTTCACGCGGTCGGCGGGATACGCGGGATCGAGGGGGATGTAGGCGCCGCCGGCCTTGAGGATGGCGAAGAACGCCGCGACGGTTTCCGGGGTGCGCGCGGCGTGGACGCCGACGGGAGTCTCGGGCTTGACGCCAACGCGCCGCAACAGATGCGCCAGCCGGTTGGCCCGCTCGTCGAGCTGGCGGTAGGTCCAGCGTTGCGTGCCCCACACCAGAGCCGTGGCGTCCGGGGTGCGGGCCGCCTGTTCCTCGAACAACTCATGCAGGCACTGGTCGCGGGGATACTCCTTTTCCGTCTGGTTCCAATCGAACAGGATCTTCTGGCGCTCGGCGGGGGTGACGAACGGCAGGCGTTCCACCGGGCATTGCGCATTGGCCGCGGCGGCGCAAAGCACCAGCTCGTAACGGTCGAGCGTGCGGGCGATGGTGTCGGCGTCGAAGAGCTCGGTGCTGTAGTTGCAGTCCACCGCAAAATCG
The DNA here is from genome assembly GCA_035549955.1 of Lacunisphaera sp. Taxonomy (GTDB): domain Bacteria; phylum Verrucomicrobiota; class Verrucomicrobiia; order Opitutales; family Opitutaceae; genus Lacunisphaera. The sequence goes on from DASZPS010000079.1 coordinate 24,595, forward strand.
CGGTCGGTTTCCGTGACGTTGAAATTGATGTCGAAGTTGACGAAGCCCTTGGGGTTCGTCGCGGCTTCCACGACGAGGCCGTCGAAGGCGAGCATGCCCCGGTGGCGGCTGACGTTGAAGGTCACGTTGGCGAGCGGCACGCGGTTCGGGTCGCGCGGCAGGTTCAGCCGCCGGAGGAGGCGGGCGAACGGATGCTGCCAGTGCTCGAATCCGTCGAGGGTGACCTGCCGCGTGGCCTGCAGGAAGTCGGCCACCGACTGGCCGGCGCCCAGCTGGCTGCGGATGGGCAGCAGGTTCACGCAATGGCCGACCAGGGTCTTGAGCCCCGCGAGAACCTGGGGTGACGCCGGGACGCCGACCACGACGTCGTCCTGTCCACTCAAGCGATGGAGCAGCGTGTTGAACGCCGCGAGCAGCACGGTGAAGTGGGTCGAATTGGTCTGGGCCGCGAGCTGGCGGATGGCGGCGGCGGTGGCGGGTTGCAGCCGGCGATGCAGGTGGGCCGCGGCGTAGGTCCGCATCGCAGGCCGCGGACGGTCCGCGGGCAAGTCCAGGACGGGCACGCCATCGGCGAAGCGGCTTGCCCAGTAGTCGCCCGCGGCCGTCTCAGGCTGCTCGAGCCGGCGCGCTTCCTGGCGGGCGTAGTCGCTGAAACGGGCGGGCGGGGGCAGCTGCGGCGTGCGACCCGCGCGGCGGGCGCTGTAAAGTTCCGCCAGTTCATGGGCCATGACACCCTGCGACCAGCCATCGCAAATGATGTGGTGCACCGCGAACACGAGGGCATGCCGGTCGGGCGCCGTGCGCAGGGCGCGCACGCGCCAGAGCGGCCCGTTGACCAGGTCGAAGGTCTCGCGGATGACCCGGTCCTGCTCGGATTGCCGGCGGGTCTCCTGCTCGCCGGCGGGCAGGCCGGTGAGATCGATCACGGTGAAATCCGGCGTGGCCGCGGCCGCGATGCGTTGCTGGCCGCCACCCGCCGGGAACGTGCTGCGCAGGGATTCGTGCCGGTTGGCGAGCTCCGTCAGCGCCGCGCGGAGGATGGATTCATCGAGCGGGCCGTGGAGCTGGAGCGCAAAGGATTCGTTGTAGGCGGCCGACACATCGGGTCCGAGCTGGGACGCATACCAAATCTCCTGCTGGGCTTCGGTCAGCGGAACCAGGTCGTCGGCGACGGGCGCCGGGGCCGCGGTTGCGGCTGCGCAGGTCGGCTCGAACGGCTCGGCGGAGCCCTCCAGGTGCGCCGCGAGCTTGTCCAGCGAGGAATAGCTTTCGATCAGCTGGCGCATGGTAACGTGCGCGGCAAAGCGGTCCTGGAGCGCGAAGCTGAGCTGCGTGAGGAGCAGGGAGTCGAGGCCGAGCTCCTGGAAGGTCCGGCCGGCATTGTCCCCGGTGAAGTCGTGCCCGGCGAACTCCGTCAGCAGGGCCGCGAGGCGGGAGCGCACGTCGGAGGACGGAGGACGGAGGACCGAAGACGGAGGACAGGAATCAGGGGACAGCGGAGGGTGGCCGGAAGACGGCGCCTCCGCTGCAATGACGTGACCGTCCTCTGTCCTCCGCATTCTGTCCTCCGTCTTCCCCGGCTCGATCCAGTGCCGCTGGCGTTCGAAGGGGTAGGTGGGCAACGGGACGCGGCGGCGCGGCGCGCCTTGCCAGGCCGGCCAGTCGACGTCGACGCCCGCCATCCACAGGCGGCCAAGGGCCTCGGCGATGCTGCGGGTGTCACCGGGCTGGCCGCCGCGGCCGAGCGAGGACACGGGCATCGCCTGGCCGGCGGCCGCCGGGTGCTGGCGGGCCAGCGTGCCGAGCGCTTGGCCCGGGCCGACCTCGAGCAGCACCGGCCGCATTTCCTGGAAAAGCGTAGCCACGCCATCGGCAAACCGGACGGCTTGCCGCAGGTGCGTTGTCCAGTAGCCCGGGTCCGTGGCCTGCGCCGCGGTCAGCCACGTGCCGGTGACATTGGAGAGGCACGGGATGTTGGGCGCCTGCAGCCGGACTTGGCGCAGCGTGGCGGCAAACGGGGCGAGCACCGGTTCCATCATGGCCGAATGGAAGGCATGCGAGGTGTTCAGCCGTTTCACGCCGACGCCGTCGGCGGCCAGCGATTCCGCGAGGGCGTCGATCGCCTCGTGCGGGCCCGCGAGCACGCAGAGGTCCGGCGCATTGACCGCGGCGAGGGCGACTGCACCGGTGGCGAGCGGGGCGACCTCGGCCTCGGGCAGGCGCACCGCGAGCATGGTGCCGCGCGGCTGCGCCTGCATGAGCCGGGCGCGCTCGGCGACGAGCAGGAGCGCGTCCTCGAGCGAGAAGACGCCGGCGAGGCAGGCGGCGACGTATTCGCCGAGGCTGTGGCCGGCGAGGGCCGCGGGTTTGACTCCCCAGCGCCGCCAGAGCTGCGCCAGGGAGTATTCGATCACAAAGAGGGCCGGCTGCGTAATCGAGGTTTCGTTGAGCCGTGATACGGCGGTTTCGTGATGGGCGGCAGCCGGGAAAAGGAGGGAGCGAAGATCCAGGCCAAGGCGCGGCGCGAGGATGCGGCAGCATTCATCGACGCTTTGGCGAAAGACGGGCTCGGCCTGGTAGAGACCGTGCCCCATGTTGGCGTACTGCACGCCCTGGCCTGGAAATAGGAATACGACCGGTGGCGTGGTCCCGGCCGCCAGGCCGGTGCCCGGTTCCGACGCGGCGCGCAGCCGGCGGATGGCATCGGCGCCGTCGTCGGCAACCACGATGCGACGGTGCGAAAACGCCTTGCGGCCGGTCTGCAGCGTGGCGGCGACGTCGGCGAGGTTAAGCTGCGGCTGCGCCTCAAGATGGTGCGCGAGGTTCGCGGCGGCCTGGTCCAGCGCGGCAGGCGAACGGGCCGACAGCACGAGCAGTTCCGGCGACCGGCCCGGCGCGGACGCGGGCCGCGCGGGCGCTTCCTCGAGGGCCACGTGGGCGTTCGTGCCCCCGATGCCGAAGGAACTCACGCCGGCCCGGCGGGGCGTGGCGCCGCGCGGCCACGGCCGCACGGAGTTCACGACGTAGAACGGGCTGTGCGCAAAATCGATCTTCGGGTTGGGCTGGTCGAAATGCAGGCTGGGGGGCAACTCGCGCGCCTCCAGGGCGAGCACCGTCTTGATGAGCCCGGCCACGCCGGCGGTGATGTCGAGGTGGCCGATGTTGGTCTTGACCGAACCCAGGCCGCAGAACTGGCCGCGTTCGCCCTGCAGGCCGAACGCCTTCTTCAATCCCTCGACCTCGATCGGATCGCCGAGGGGCGTGCCGGTGCCGTGGGCCTCGATGTAGGAAACGGTCTCGGGGGGAAAACCCGCCTCGGCGTGGGCGAGCGCGATCGCCTCGGCCTGTCCGTCGCTGCTCGGTGCCGTGTAACCGATCTTGACCGCGCCGTCGTTGTTGATGGCGGTGCCGCGGATGACCGCGCGGATGTTGTCGCCGGCGGCGAGGGCGTCACCCAGGCGCTTCAGCATGACCACGCCGGCGCCGTCGCCGAGGACGGTGCCGCTCGCGTTGGCGGAGAACGCCCGGCAATGGCCGTCGTGCGACAGGATGCCGCCCGCGAGATGATACTGGCCGCGCCGCGCGGGGAAGGTGATGGAAACGCCGCCCGCCAGGGCCGCGTCACAGCGGTAGGCCAGCAGGTTTTGCACCGCGAGGCACACCGCGACCAGCGAGGTCGAGCAGGCGGTCTGCACGTTGATGCTCGGGCCGCGGAGGTTCAGCTTGTACGACACCCGCGTCGGCACGAAATCGTTGTCGTTGGCCAGGAACGTCGGGAAGAAGCCGAGGTTCTCCACCAGCCCGCGGTTCGTCAGCAGGTTGGAGAACAGGTAGCTGTTCATGCTGGCGCCGGCAAAGACGCCGATGGCGCCGGGGAAGGTCTCCGGATTGCAGCCGGCGTCCTCCAGCGCCTCCCACGCGCATTCCAGGAACACGCGGTGCTGCGGATCCATGACGGCCGCCTCGCGCGGGTTCATGCCGAAGAAGGCCGCGTCAAACCACTCGGGACGCTCCAACACGGCGCGCGCCTTCACAAAGGCCGGGTCATCGAGCCGCGGCGGGTTCTCGATGGGCAGCCACTGCACTTCCTCGTCCTTGAAGAAGGACACGGCCTCGCGGCCGGAGCGCAGGTTTTGCCAGAATTCAGCCAGGTTTTTCGCCTGGGGAAACCGGCCGGCCATCCCAATGATGGCTACGGCCTCGGGGGTGGGATCGTTGCTCATGGGCGGGCGGTGACGACCGGTGGGCGGCGGCGGATGGCGGCGGCCTGGCGCACGCGGTTGCGATCTTCGATCCGGCTGCGGAACGAATCCGTGCGGCCGGGGGATTGCTCGGCCAGGTAGCCGGCGAGCATCCGGATGGTGGGAAACTGGAAGAGCTTCAGGACCGGCACGTCGATTTGCAGCGCCTCGCGCAGCCGGTTCTGGACCTGCACGACCTGCAGGGAGTGCCCGCCGAAATCGAAGAAGTTGTCGTCCACGCCGATCGTCTCGGTGTTGAGGATGTCCTTCCAGATGGCGGCGATGGCCTGCTCCATCCCGGCGCCGGGGGCGACGAACCCTGCGCCCGGCGTGGCGCGGCTGGCCGCGGGGGCGGGCAGTTGCTTGCGATCCACCTTTCCGTTGGGCGTGAGCGGCAGCTGGGGCAGCGTCACGAACACGGACGGCACCATGTGCTCGGGCAGTTTCTGCCGGAGGAACTCGCGCAATGCCTCGACCGTCGGCTCGGTCTCCGCCGCCACGAGATAGGCGACAAGGCGCGGGTCGGCGGGGTCGTCGCTGCGCAGCACGACGACGGCCTGGCGCACGCCCGAGTGCTGCATGAGCGCGCATTCGATCTCGCCCAGCTCGACGCGGTGGCCGCGCAGCTTGACCTGGTGGTCAATGCGGCCGAGGAAGTCGATCACGCCGTCCGCCCGGTAACGCACGAGGTCGCCGGTGCGGTACATCCGGTTGCCGGGCAGGAACGGATCGGCGGTGAATTTCTCCGCCGTGAGTTCCGGCCGGTGCCAGTAGCCGCGGGCGACGCCGTCGCCGCTGATCCAGAGTTCGCCGGGCACCCCGATGGGAACCGGCTGGCGGTGGGCGTCGAGGACATAGACCTGCGTGTTGGCGATGGGGTGGCCGATGTCCACGGCGCCCGACGGGTTGGGCTCGCCGGTCACGCGGCTGGTCGTGGACCAGATCGTCGTTTCGGTCGGGCCGTACATGTTGAGCACCGTCGCGGGGAGTTCCGCGGTCAGCTGGGCGGCGAGGCCCACCGGCAGGGCCTCGCCGCCGACCATGAGTTTCCGCAGCGCCTTGAGGGCGCCGAGCGTCTCGGGCGATCCGGCCAGCAGGCGCGCGTAGGAGGGCGTGCACTGCAGGTGGGTGACCCCATGACGCTGGATTTGCTCGACCACGGACCGCGGTGCGCGGGCCGGCGCGGGGCGGGTTGCCTCGGTGCCGGCCGTCGCCGCGGCCTGGAATTCCGTGCGGACGCGAGCGAGGAGCTCCAGGCTCTTGAGCGCCGCCTCGGTCTCCACGCCAAAATCGATCAGGCACGCGACCTCATCGACGCCGAGGGCGGCGAGTTTCTGGAGGACGGCCTGGCAGGTGGCCGGCGTGCCGAGGAGGCCGCACAGGTCGAAGTAGCGGTTGAACGAGTATTCGACCAGGGCGTTCATTTCCTCCGCGGCGAGATTCTTCATCTCGGCGCCGGGATACAGCGCCTGGGACAGGCCCTTGAGGAGGTCGGCGGAGTCGGCCAGGTAGCGGCACAGCGGCGCGCGGACCTTCTCCTTCACGGCGGCGAGGTCCTCGCCCACGAAGGTGTGGAGCGCGATGGTGACGCAGCCTTCGTCGTGGCCGTGGGCCTTGCGGGCCTCGCGGTAGATTTGGATCTTTTTTGCGAGATCGTTGAGTTCCTGGCCCAGCAGGTGGGTGAGGATCCCGGCGCCCATCTCGCCGGCCAGGCGGAAGGTTTCGGGGTTGCCGGCCGCGGTGATCCACACCGGCAGCTCCGCCTGCACGGGGCGCGGGAAGATTTTCACCGGCACGGCGTTGCCGCGCCCGCCGGGGAACTCCACGGTTTCGCCGCGCCACAGCGAGCGCACCGTGGCGATGTTGCGCCGCATGATCTCGCGGCGGTCCGCGAAATTCGCCGGGCTGAGCGTGAAATCGCGGTCATGCCAGCCGTTGGCGAACGAGATGCCCACGCGGCCGCGGGAAAGGTTGTCCACCACGGACCACTCCTCGGCGATACGCGCGGGATGGTGGAGCGGCGAGACCACGCTGCCGGCGCGGATCTGCACGCGCTCCGTGACGGCGGCGATCGCGGCGCTGACGACGGAGGGGTTGGGATAGAGCCCGCCAAAGGAGTGGAAGTGCCGCTCGGGCGTCCAGACCGCCTTGAAACCGTGGCGGTCGGCGAACTTTGCGCCTTCGAGCAGCAGGCGGTAGGCGTCGTCGCCACTGCCCCCGGCCTCGCTGGCAAAATAGAAGAGGCTGAAGTCCAGGACGCGCTTCGGGCGCGCGGCCTCCCGCGCCACCGCGACGCCTGGCCGCTTCGCCTCGTCGGCGAGCAGCACGACCTTGAAGCCCCGGCAGAGGGTCCAGAAGAGCTCCAGCACGGAAATGTCGAACGAGATGCTGGTGACCGCCAGCCACACGCCCGGCGTGTCAGCGGCGGAATGATCGAGCGCGCGGTCCATGCCGGCGAAGAAGTTCACCGCGTTGCGATGGGTCACCATCACGCCCTTGGGGTTGCCGGTGGAACCGGAGGTGTAGAGCACGTACGCGAGGTGTTCCGGCCCGACGACGCTGAAGGGCGGCGTGGATTCCGGGTGGACGCCGTTGACGGGTGCCGGCGCATCGACGCAGATGACGGCTGCCTGGTGCGGCGGCAGCTTGGGGAGCAGGCTCAGCTGGGTGAGCAGCACCGTCGCCCCCGAGTCCTGGAGCATGAAGGCGAGGCGTTCCTTCGGGTAGACCGGATCGAGCGGCACGTACGCGCCGCCCGCCTTGTGGATGGCCAGCAGGCCGACCATCATGTCGAGCGACCGCTCCATGCAGATGCCGACCAGCGCATCCGGCCCGATGCCGTGCTTGCGCAGCTGCGCGGCGAGCGATTCCGCCCGGGCATCCAGCTCCGCGTAGGTCAGCTCGTCGTCGTTGAACACGAGCGCGGTCGCCTGCGGCGTCCTGGCCGCCTGTTGTTCGAAGAGGGCGGGCAGGGTAGCTTCGCGTGGATAATCGGCGGCCGTGGCGTTCCAGCCCTTGAGCATGAGCGTGCGCTCGGCGGCCGTCAGCAGCGGGAGGGCCGAAAGGCGCTCGCGGGGATTGTCGGCCATGCCGCCCAGCAGGCTGGCGAAATGACCGAGGAACCGGCGGATGGTCGTCGCGGTGAAGAGGTCGAGGGCGTACTCCGCGGTGACGTCCAGCGAGCCGCAGTCGGATTCGGCGGCCCAGACGGTGAGGTCGGACTTGGCCGTGCCGGTATAGACGGGCTCGATGCCGAGCTTCAGGTTGCCGAGCCGCAGCGCCGTGGTGGGCATGTTCTGCAGGGCGAAAAAGACCTGGCAGATGGGATCGAAGCTGAGGTTGCGCTGCGGCTGCAGTTCTTCCACGAGTTTCTCGTACGGCATCTCGCGATGCTCGAAGGCGCCCAGCGAAACCTCGCGCACCCGCGCCAACAGCTCGGCGACCGTCGGGTCGCCGGACAGGTCGGTGCGCAGGAGCACCGTGTTGATGAAGAAGCCCACCACGGCTTCCGTCTCCGCGCTGTCGCGGCCCGCGAGGGGCGAGCCGACCACGAGGTCGGTCTGCCCGGTGTAGCGGTGCAGCACCGCCTTGAAGCCGGCGAGCAGCGTCATGAAAAACGTGACGCGGTGGCTGGCCCCGAGCTGCTTCAGGCGCGTGACGAGCGTGGGCGGGAGGCGCAGGCTGACAGTTTCACCGCGGTGCGACTGCAGCGGGGGGCGCGCGTGATCGGTCGGCAATTCCAGCAGGGCGGGGGCGCCGGCCATCTGCTTTTTCCAATAGCCGGTGAGCCGATCGAGGGTGGCGCCCTGCAGGTGGTCGTGCTGCCACAGCGCGAAATCGGCGTACTGGATGTCCAGTTCCGGCAATTGGGGTGCGCGACCCTGCAGGAAGGCGTCGTAGCACTGGCCGAGTTCGCGGTACACGATGCCCATCGACCAGCCGTCGGAGGCGATGTGGTGCATCACGAGCATCAGGGCATGCTCCGTCGCGGAAAGCCGGTAGAGCCGCACGCGCACCGGCAGGTCGCGCGCCAGGTCGAAGGGCGCACGGGCCTCGGTGGCGGCGAGGCGCAGCAGTTCCGCGGGACGGTCGGCCTCGGGGAGGGAGGCAAGGTCCGTCACCGGCAGGGTGAGCTCGGCGACCGGCCGCACTACCTGCACCGGTTCCGAACCGACCGCGGCGAAGTTGGTGCGCAACGATTCATGGCGCGCTACCACCGCGTTCAGCGCCCGGCGCAGGGACGGCTCGTCGAGGGGACCGGACAGCCGGATGAGGTAGGGAATGTTGTACAGCGGGGAACCGGGTTCCATTTGCTCCAGGAACCACAAGCGGCGCTGGCCCGATGATGCGGGAATCACCGCGGCTGGGGCGGGCTGTTCCGGGGCGGGGAGGACGGTGGCGTCGGTTTCCATGGTGGCTGATGGGTCGGTGACGGAGGGACGGGCGATTTTCAGCTGGCGCGGGGCAGGAGGACGGAGGGGGAGGGAAGAAAGGCGGCGGCGGCGGCGGTCAGCGCCGCCACGACGGGCCGGCGGCCGGCGTTGACCGTTTGCGCGGCGGGCATGAATCGCGGTTGCGGCCGGATCGGCACCTGCAAGTCCAGGCGGCCGAGGTATTCGATCTCGCCGTTGGGCAGGCGGCAGGCGAGGTCGCCGGTGCGGAAAAGACGCGAGCCCGGCAGGCGGCGGAACGGATCGGCGGGGAAGCGGGCCACGGTGTCGGCGGGGTCGTCGCGGTAGCCTGATGCCAGCGTATCGCCGCCCACGAAAATCTCCCCGGGCAGGCCGACCGGCACGGGTTGGAGCCCGGCGTCGAGCAAATGGATCTGCACATTCCCGAACGGCCGGCCGGCGAGGGGCTTGGCCGGGCTGCGTGTCACCGGGGCGGCCACGCAGGCGCCCGCCGTCTCGGCGGTGCCGTAGGTGTTCCAGAGTTCCCGGCACTGTCCGAGCAGGCGGTCGGCCAGTTCGCGGGACAGCGGCTCACCGGTGCTGTGGATGCGCAGCGCCTTGCCGCCGGTCCATCCCGTGCCGAGCAGGCGGTGCAACAAGGAGGGAGACGCGTGCAGCACCGTCGCATCGCTGGACGCCAGCCGGGCGGCCAGTGCGGCGGGGTCGGCGAGTTCTTCCGCGGTGGCGAGTTCCACGCGGCCGCCGAACGCGAGTGGCGGCAGCAGTTCCGTGGCGGCGCCGACCAGCGAAAGCGGCGTCGTGGAAACCACGCCGTTGCCCGCGCCGATCCCGCCCAGCCAGCGCTGGGCATAGAGCATGCCGACCAGGGCCCGGTGCGAATACTCCACCGCCCGCGACCGACCGCCGGTGCCGGCGCTCCAGGCGACCCAGCAGATGTCATCCGGGCCGGCGATGGGCGCCAGCACCGACTCGTCTCCGCGCTGGATATCCGCCGCCTCGATGTCCAACAGGAGCAGGCGGTCGGTGTCGGCGGTGAATAGTTCGCGGTGGGCGGTCCGGGTCAGGATCAGGTCCAGCCGGGCGCGTTCCACCTGGCTGGGTGACGGCGGGAACGACGGATCGAAGAGGCAAACGGCGCCGCCGGCCTTCAGGATGCCCAGGATGGCGACCACCAGTTCGACGGATCGATCGAGGTACAATCCCACCACGCGGCCGGTCCGGACGCCGGCGGCGCGGAGGTGGCGGCCCAGCTGATTGGAACGCTGGTCGAGGTCGCGGTAGTTGAGCCGGTATTCGCCACAGGTGACGGCGGTCGCTTCCGGTTCGGCGCCGGCGCGCGCCGACACGACGTCGGACACCGCGAGGTCCCGCGGGTAGGCCACGCGGGCGTTGTTCCATTCATGCAGCAGGCGGGACCGCTCGAGGGAGGTGAGCAGCGGCAGCTCCGACAGCCGCGCGGCGGGCTGGCTCACCGCGGCCTGCAGCAGCACCTGGTAGTGGGCGAGCAGCTGCTGGATGCCGGCCGGGGAAAAATATTCGGCATCGTACTCCGCGCGGATGCTCCAGCGGCCGGTGCTTTCGACGAGGCGCAGCGAGAGTTCGCAGCCGCAGGCGCCGGTGTCGAGTTCGAGCTCCTGCAGGCGCAGGCCCGGCCAGTTGACCAGCTCGGCGGACCGCCGCTCGTGGATGAATTGGACCGGGCACGCCAGCGCCGGGTTGCGGTAGCGACCGGGCAGGCTCTCAAAACCCAGGCGCGCGGCATGGGCGTAGGTTTCGAGGATCTCCTGGCGGACGCGTTCCAGGAGAATCCGGAAGCGCGGGTTGCCCGACAGGTCCGGCCGGAACGGCACGATGCGGGTGCAGGGGCCGAGCAGGTCCTCCATGCCGGGCAGGTGGCGGTCGGAGCCACCGAGGCCGACGACGAAGCTGGGCAGGTTGGTGTAGCGATGCAGGAGAACCTGAAAGGCGGCGAGCAGGATGGTGAGCACGTTCGTGCCCTCGCGTTGCGCGAGAATGCCGACGGAACAGCCCAGCGCGGCGGAGAGTTCGATCTTTTCGCTGCGGCCGGTGCCGCCGCGGGTGCCGGAGCGCGAGCGATCGGGCGGGAGCCGCAGGGGGGGCGGCTCGCTGGAGAACCGGGCCTGCCACCAGGCGAGGTCGGCCTCGGCCGGCGGCTCGCCGGTGCTGCGGGCGTAATCGGGATATTGCCGGGGCAGGGCGGGCAGGTGCGGGACATTGCCGTTGCGCCGCGCCTCGTAGCAGGCGGAGAGTTCGCGCAGGAGGATGCCCGGCGACTCGTGGTCAAAGATCCCGCGGTGCAGCGTGAAGACCAGGATGTGGCGCGACTGGTCGAGGAGGAACAACTGGGCGCGCAACAGGGGCAGGCGGCGCGCGTCGAACGGCCGCGCGGCATCCTCGCGCGCGAGCCGGAACGCCTGGGCCTCGCGCGCGGGCGGCGGCAGGAGACGCAGATCGATGACCGGCACCGGGACATGCAACGGCGCCGAAATCACCTGGGTCAGGCGGCCGCCGTTGAACTCGAGGCTCGTGTGCAGGATGGCATGCCGCGCCACCACGTCGTTGAGCGCCTGGACCAGGACGGCGGGGTCCAGCGGTCCGTCGAGGTTCACGGCGAGGGGAAGATTGCCCAGCGGCCGGTCCGGAAACTTCTGGAGCAACGCCCACAGTTGCTCCTGGGCGGGTGAGGCGGGGACGACCTCGACCGCAGGCGCGGGCGGGGCAACGGGCAAAAGCGATGAGGGGGCTAGGTTCATGTCAGGTCTGGGCCGCCAGCGCCACTTCGACGCGCGGGGCCGGTTTGTCCTCGGTGCGGGCGGCCTGCTCAATGAACGTGGCCAGGCCGGCGATCGTGGAATGTTCAAAAAGATGGCGGACGGTGAGCGCTACCGGCACGAGGGCGTTCAGGCGGGCGACGACCTGGGCGGCCCGGAGGGAATGTCCGCCGAGGGCGAAGAAATCATCGTAAGCGCCGGGACGGGGACAGCCGAGAACCTCGCTCCAGACATGGGCGATGGTCGTTTCGAGGCCCGGACGCGGCGCGACGGTTTCCGCGGCGGCGGAGCTGGCCGGCGCAGGCAGACGGCTGCGGTCGAGTTTGCCGTGTACGGTCAGCGGCCAGGCTTCCAGTGAAACGAATGAGGCGGGCACCATGTAGGCGGGCAGCCGGCGATGCAGCGCGGTCGACAGCGTCGCCGCGGTCGGTTCCGTCGCACCCGGGCGGAGCAGGTAATAGGCGGCCAGCTGCGGCTGGCCCAGGGCGTCCGCGCAGGCGAGCACCAGGCTTTCGCGCACCGCGGGATGCTCGTTGAGCGCCGCCTCGATTTCCCCCGGCTCGATCCGGTGGCCCCGGATCTTCACCTGCTGGTCGATGCGCCCGAGGTAATCCAGCTGGCGGTCGTCGCGCCACCGCACCAGGTCGCCGGTGCGATAGAGTTTGCTCTCGCCCAGGTGGTCGAAGAGGTCCGGGACAAATTTCTCGGCGCTCAAGTCGCCGCGGCCGTGGTAGCCGTCCGCCAGGCCCGCGCCCCCGAGATAGAGCTCGCCCGGCACGCCGATCGGCACGGCCTGGCGATGGGAGTCGAGAACGTAGACATCAATGTTGGCGATGGGCCGACCGATGGCGGGCGCGGCATAGCCATCGGGTTCCGCGGGCACCAAGGCGCAGGTGGCGACGACGGTGCTTTCCGTGGGGCCATAGTGATTGTAGAGCGGGCAGGGCAGGCGCCGGCCCGGCCAGCGGCGCAGGCGATCACCGCCGGTAAGAATGGCGCGCAAGGCCGTTTCCGCCGGCCAGGTTTCGTCCAGCAGGGCTTCCGCCAGCGGGGTCGGAATGAAACTCAGGGTGATCCGGCGGTCAGCCAGCCACCGGACGAGACGCTCCGGCGAGACGCGCACCTCAGCCGTGGGAATGTGGACGCTCGCGCCCGCCGTCAGGTAGGGCCACAGTTCCCAGACACACGCGTCGAAGGCGGGGCTGGCGAGTTGCGTCGCCCGGTCCGCCGGCGTCACGGCATAGGCCTGTTGGTGCCACGCCACGAGGTTGGCGAGGCTGCGATGCCGGATGGGCACGCCCTTGGGCACGCCCGTCGATCCCGAGGTGTAGATGAGGTACGCCGTGGCTTCGAGCGCGGGGGCGGCCGGCAGGGCTGCTTCGGTCCCCGGGATCCCGGGGGCGTCGAGATGAACGAGCCGCGTCGAACCGGTCGGGAAAAGGGAGGCCAGCTTCCGCTCTGTCACCAACAGCCGGATGCCGGCGTCGCCCACCATGAAACCAAGGCGCTCCGCGGGATAGGCGGGATCCATTGGCAGGTAGGCGGCGCCCGCCTTGAGCACGGCCAGCAGGGCAACAGGCAGGTCCACCGACGGCGGGAGGCAGACGCCGACCACGGTGCCCGGCGCGGCGCCGAGCGACTGGAGGCGGGCGGCGAGCTTGTTGGCGCGTTCGTCCAGCTCGCCATAGGTGAGGGAGTGGTGCTCATCGCTGAGGGCCAGTGCGTCGGGCTGGCGGGCGGCGGCGCGGGCGAATTGTTCGTGCACGCAGGACAGCTCGCCGAAATCCACCGGGGTGGAATTCCACTCCCGCAGCAACTGGGCTTCGTCCTCCGGCGCCAGGAGCGGCAGGTTGGCCAGGAAGCGATCGGGGTGGCGGGCCATGCCCTCGAGCAGCGTCACGCAATGGCCGAGCATGCGGTCGATGCTGGCGGGGCTGAAGTGAGCGGGATCGAACGAAATCCGGAGCTGCAGCGTCGGGCCGCCGGCCGCGTCAAGGGCGAGCGGATGGTTGAGCTGGTTGTGCACGTCGAAGCGGCGCGCGGCCCACGCCCCGCCGAGCGCGGCCAGGGCGTCGTCCCACGCCGGTTCCTGGTAACTGACCACGGTGTCGAACAACGGCGTGCCCGCGGGGACGTCGGTCCAGGGCCGGATCGCCGAGAGGGCGACGTGTTCATGCGGTCGCATCTCCACCCACTGGTGGCGCAGGGTGCGCAGCCAGTCGGCCACCCGCACGCCCGCCGGCAGCGCGACGCGCAACGGCACGGTGTTGATCATCGGGCCCGCGAGGTTTTCCGCGCCCGGGACGGACGCGTGCCGGCAGGCGCGCACGGCCCCGAAAACGACCTCCGGTTCGCCGCTGCACCGGCCGAGCAGCAGTGCCCACGCGCCTTGGACCAGCGTGTTCATCGTCACGCCGTTGGCGCGCGCAAATTCCTTCAGCGCGGTGGTGCGGGCGGCGTCGAGGCGCACGACGCGGTGGTGGGCACCGGCCACGGCCCGCCCCCCGGCGCGACCGGCCATGCGGGCGAGGGGAAGGGGGGTGGGCGTTTGAAACCCGGCGAGGTTCTGCCGCCAGAATTCCAGCGCCGGGGCGGCATCCTGGGCCTGCAGCCAGTCGATGTAGTCGCGGTAGGGACGCACTTCGCCGCCCGCCGGTTCGCCGCCCGCCTGGAACGCCGCGGTGGCGTCGAACAGTTCCGGGAACATGACCAGCAGGGCGCGCGCGTCGATCAGGAGATGGTGGAAAGTGAACAGGACGCGGTGGTCCTGGTCCGAGAATTGCGCGACGGTGATGCGCCACAGAGGCAGCTTCGTGGGATCGATGCCGCGGGCGCGATCGTCGGCCATGAGCCGGTCCCAGGCGGCCCCGCGCTCGTCGGCGGGCAGGCCGCGCCAGTCGTGCCAGGTGAAATCGGGCTGGAAGTCGGGTTGGACTTCCTGCGACGGCGGCCGGTGGCTGTCACCGGCGTCAAACGTGGTGCGCAGGATCGCATGGCGGCGCGCCAGCCAGTGCCAGGCTTGCGCGAACGCCCGGGGTGCGAGGGCCTCGGGCAGATGCATCACGATTTGCACCACATCCACGCCTTCCGCGGAGTTGCCCGCAAAATGGGCCAGCAAGCCCTGCTGCAGCGGTGAAAGCGGATACGCGTGATGAGTAAGGGCAGTCATCGGAGCTTCGGGGTAGGAGATTATGCGGAAGTCCCCGATGTCAGGAGTGGGTGAGAACCTGCCCGTGGCGGAATTATCACCCCAAGGAAATTTCCCGGGAGGTGGAAACCCGGGCGCAAGTGCGCGTCCGGGCCTCAGGCAAAGCAGTCTTTTCCCCTCTGATTTTCCCGGGCGCAGTCCGGTACGCTCAAGGGATGTCGCCCTCACTCAGTCTGGATTTTTCCCCGGCCGCCGCCCTGCGCGTGCCGGACAACGCCCCGGCCGGATCCCGCTGGCCGGTTTGCATCCTCGGCGTGCCGCTGGATCCCGTGACCATGGACGAGGCCCTGGCGCGCATCGACGCGATGGTCGCCAGCGGCCGGCCGCACTATGTCGTGACGCCCAACGTGGATTTCCTCGTGCAGGCCCGGACGAACCCGGAGCTGCACCGCATCCTCTGCGAGGCGGACCTCGTCCTCTGCGACGGCCAGCCGCTGGTCTGGGCGTCGCGCTGGCTCGGCAATCCGCTGCCCGAGCGGGTGGCGGGCGCCGACCTTGCCCCGCGCCTGCTGGCACAGGCGGAGCGGAAAGGTCACCGGGTTTATCTCCTCGGGGCGACGCCCGAGGCCAATGAAGAGGCCTGCCGCCGCCTCGCCGAGCGCCATCCCAACCTGCAACTGGCGGGGTCCTACGCGCCGCCGATCTGCGCGTTCGAGGACATGGACCATGAGGCGCTCATCTGCCGCATTCGCGCCGCGGAGCCGGACATTCTCCTGATTTCGTTCGGCTGTCCGAAGCAGGAGCGGTGGATCGCCCGGAATTATCGCGCGCTCGGCGTGCCGGTGTGCCTCGGCCTGGGTGCGACGATTGATTTCCTGGCCGGGCGCGTGCGCCGGGCGCCGGCCTGGATGCGCCGCTGCGGCCTGGAATGGACCTACCGCCTGCTGCAGGAGCCGCGCCGGCTGTTCCGGCGGTATTGGACCGATGTGCGGTATTTTGGCGGGGCGCTGCTCGCGCAATGGTGGAATGTCCGCGCGAAGGCGCGCGCGAGGGCCGGGGGATCGATCCGCATCGTCTCCGCCGACGCCCGCTGGCAGCATGTGCGGGCCACCGGGGTCCTCGACCGGCCCGCGCTCGAGCGCGCGGCGGATATTTGCGACCGCCTGGGTGAGGGCGCGCGCAACTGCCGGCTGGAATTGGCGGACGTCGATTCCCTCGACAGCACCGGCATCGCCGCGCTGACCGTGTGGCAGCGCCGGTTGCGGCGCGCGGGCCGCCGGCTCGTGCTGTTCCGGCCCAATCGCCGCGTGCGCCAGCTGTTGCGCGAGGCGGGCCTGTGGCACCTGGAAACGAGCGATGGCTTTGGCCGGAGGCGCGCATGAAGATCGGGATTTCCACCTCGGTGATCCAGCGCGGCCGCAGCGGCGTCGCGCAGCACGTCTTTGCCCTGGTGCGCGCCCTGCAGGCGCACGCGGCGCAACACCACTTCACGCTGTTCGTGTTGGAGCAGGACCGGCCGCTCTTTGATTTCGCGGCCGGCCGGATGGAAATCGTCCCCGTGCCCGAGCGGTACCGGCGGCCGGTGGCCGACATTGCCTGGCACCAGCTGCAGCTGCCGGGCATGGCGGCCCGCCTCGGCCTCGACGTGCTCCACGTGCCCAGTTACCGCCGCATGCTGTGGCGGGCGCCCTGCGCGCGGGTGGCGACAATCCACGATCTCGCCGCCTTCCATGTCGCGGGAAAATACGACTGGGCGCGCATGTTCTACGGCCGCGTCGTGGCGCGGCAGCTGGCGCGGCAGCAGGACGAAATCATCGCCGTGAGCCAGGCAACGGCCCGGGACCTCGCGCGGTTTTTCCAACTGGATTCGCGCAAGGTCACGGTGATTCCCAATGGCCTGGACCACGACCGGTTCAAGCCGGCGCCGGCGGCCGGAGCCCGCGCCTGGGCGGAGGCGAAGGGCGTCAACCGGCCCTTTTTCCTCTACGTTTCGCGCCTGGAGCATCCGGGCAAGAATCACCTCCGCCTGATCGAGGCGTTCAACCAGTTCAAGACCCGGACCGGCTCGGACTGGCTGCTCGTGCTCGGCGGGTCCGACTGGCATGGCGCCGGGGTGATACATCGCGCGGTCGACGCCTCGCCGCATGCGGCCGATATCCGCCGCCTCGGCTTTGTGCCGGACGCCGACTTGCCGCGGTGGTACCAGGCGGCGGGCGCAATGATCTACCCCTCCTTGTTCGAGGGCTTCGGCATGCCCCCGCTGGAAGCCATGGCTTGTGGGTGCCCGGTCGCGTCCTCGGCCCGTGGCGCGCTGGCGGAAACGTTGGGCGAAGCGGCCGCCATCATCGAGCCGGAGGATACGGACGGCATCGCCTGGGAATTGGGCCGCCTGGCCATGGACGGCGCCTGGCGGGCGACCTTGCGCGCGGTGGGCCTGAAACACGCCGCGAACTACCATTGGCAGAGGAACGCCGCGGCCACGATGGCGACCTACGCGCGCGCCGCCGCCAGCCGCGGCGCCCATACCCGCGCCCGGTGTGGGTTATCCGCCACGCCACATGCAGGTGCTCACCTCCCTTAAGAAAAATGTCCGATGGGATACCTTGTAATTTAACCGAAGCAGCCATGAACAACCACCATCTCTTCCTGATCCGATCCGATTCCGTGACCCAGCTGGCCGCCCACCTCGTGGCGGGGATAATTGTCCTCGTCCTGGCCTCCAGCATCTGCGCCCCGCAGCGCAGCATCCGGCCCGATACGGTGCAGGCCACGCCGGCAATCGAGCTGAAGTTGCCGGCTGGCACGACGGTCCTGGCGGCGAGCACGCCGGTCCTGCGTTGAGCCCTTTTCCCGTTTCATCCATGAGTTCATCCTCCCTTCCCACCCGTGGGCCGGCACGCGTTTGTCCCGGCCCTTTTCATTACCTCGGTTTGTTCCTTACCCTGGGACTGGCCGCGTGGCTGCCCGCCGCTGGTCCCAACCGGCCCCCGTCGTTTGCGACGGGAGTCGGGGCCGTGCCCGCCCGGGCCGCCGTGCCCGACGGCGACCGCATCATCATTCGCCTGAAGTCCGGCAAGGATGCCACCCAGCTGCACCGTCAGCTCGGCACCAAAGCCCGCAAGCTCGCGAAACATGCCCGCGCCAAGGGGCTTGACCTCGAGCTCGTCGAGGTGCCGAAGGGCGCCCGGGACCGGCTGCTGAAGGCCTATCGCGACAGCGGCCTCGTCGAATATGCCGAGCCGGACTACATTATCGGCACCATGACGACCGAGCCGAACGACTTCCGTTTCTGGGACCACTCGATGTGGCACCTGCAGAACAACGGCATCTACGGCGGCACGCCGGATGCGGACATCGATGCCGACAACGCCTGGGATACCCGCACCTCCGCGGCCGACGTGATCGTGGCGGTGGTCGACACGGGCGTCCGCTACACCCACGAGGACCTCGTGGGCAACATGTGGAACAACCCCGGGGAGATGGGCACCGACGCCAACGGGCTCGACAAGCGCACCAATGGCATCGACGACGACAACGATGGCTACATCGACGATGTCCACGGCATCAGCGCGCTCAACCACAGCGGCAACCCGATGGACGTGCATGGCCACGGCACGCACGTGGCCGGCATCATCGGCGCCACCGCCAACAATTCCATCGGCATCACCGGCGTCTGCTGGCGGGTGCAGCTGATGGCCTGCCAGTTCCTCGACCAACACGGCCAGGGGACCATCTCCGGTGCGATCGAATGTCTCGACTACGCCCGGGCGCACGGCGCCAAGATCATCAACGCGAGCTGGGGCGGCTACGGCTTTTCGTCGCAGGCGCTGCAGGACGCGATCACCAACCTGAATATCGCGGGCATCATCTTCGTGGCCGCGGCGGGCAACAGCTCGGGCAACAACGATGTCAACCCGCTCTACCCGGCAAGCTATCCCTACGACAACATCATCTCGGTGGCCGCGACCACCCGCACGGATGCGCCGGCGAACTGGACGAATTACGGCGCGACCTCGGTTGACCTGGCCGCGCCCGGCGCGCCCATCTTCTCGACCTGGTATGGCTCGGACAGCGACTACCGCTACCTCGACGGCACCTCGCAGTCGTCGCCCGTCGTGGCGGGCGCCGCGGCCCTGATCTGGGCGCACAATCCTTCCCTGACTTACCGCGAAGTAATCCAATGCATCGTCGGCCACACCGACCCGATCCCGGCCTTCGCCGGCTACACCGTGAGTGGCGGCCGGCTGAACCTCAATCTCGCGCTCGCCGCGGCCGGAGCGCCGCCCGCCGGCCCGCCGCCCGCCCGCACCGATGTGATCTGGGTCGAGGATGGTATTCCCATCGGCGCGTGGACCGGCACCGCCGGCGGGGACGCCTGGAACTGGATCACCGCGAATCCCACTCCCGTCTCGGGGACGAAGGCGCACCAGTCCAATCTCATCGCCGGCTATCATGACCACAGTTTCTCCAACGCCACGGTCACGTTGCAGCCGATCGCCGGAGACATCCTGTTCCTCTACGTCTACGTCGACCCCGCGAATCCGCCGCGTGAGATCATGGTGTCGTGGAACAACGGTTCCTGGGAGCATCGCGCCTATTGGGGCGAGAACCTGATCAACTACGGGCAAAACGGCACCGCGTCGCGCCTCTACGTCGGCCCCGTGCCCACGGGCGGCGGCTGGGTGCGGCTCGAAGTGCCCGCCGCCAGCGTCGGTCTGGTTGGCTCGACCGTCCGCTCCATGAGTTTCAGCCTCTACGACGGTCGCGTGACGTGGGACAAGATCGGCCGCAACACGGCGACGCAGCCATAGCGAGACCGGTGATCGGTTCGCGGCCAGCGGGTTCATTCCCCCCGGCCCGGTGGGTAAACACCTACTGGGCCGGGGTGTCCCGCTGTGGGAGAGTATGCGCACCCCACCGTGCGCCAGACTTACTACATCATTGTCGTCGAGAAAGATGAGGTTGTTTACGAAAAGATTGTCCGCGCGCTGAACCGGCTGGGTTGCCACCACGACATCCGGCGGGTGAGCACCCAGGAGGAACTGGATGAGGAGCTGACCCGGCTGGCGCCCGATTTCGTGATTTGCGACCAGGCCAGCAGCGAATTCAACAGTTTCGCCGTGCTGCAGCAGGTGCGGGAATTCCAGGCGTCCATGCCGTTCGCGCTGATCAGCGGCGGGCTGGACGAGGACACGCAAGCCTCGCTGGTGGCCAAGGGACTCGACGTGTGGGTTGACCCCAATCGTCTGACCGATCTTGCCCCGACCGTGGAAGAAATGCTGCGGCGCCGCCGGGAGGAGCAGTGGCTGTGCGTGGAGGAAATCCGTCGAAGCCTGCCGCCGATGCCCGTCGCGAGTCGGCGCGCCCGCCACGCGAACTGAGGGAGGGAGGACGGGTACGCCGTGCCAGGGCGAAGCTCGATTCGTTCTCGTTCTCGTAATCGTTCTCGTAATCTCGAATGCCGGTGAGGAAGAACCACGCTGGCCACGCTGAGTGAGGAGAGAACGATTAGGATTACGAGAACGAGAACGATGGGGAAAGGGGGGCCGGTAGAGGCCAGCGGCCTGGGGTGGGGGGGGAGATGGGTGTCGCACCCGGCGTTTGTGGGTGTTCACCCCCTGAGGCAATAGACCCAATCAGGCTATCGTGTCAGGCGCGGGACAACGTGGCGCCCTTGCGTTGGCCAGCTATGAAACGAGAACTACAGATCTTGATCGTGGAGGACATGCCGGCGGACGTCGTGCTCATCAACCGTGAGCTGCGGAAGGGCGGGCTGTCCTTTCGCGTGCATCTCGCGACCACCGACCGGGAATTCCTGCGCAACCTGCGGGACAACCCGCCGGACCTGATTCTCTCGGACCACGACCTGCCGGCCTTCAACGGGTTCTCCGCGCTCGAGCTGGCCAAGAAGCATTGTCCCGACGTGCCGTTCCTTTTCGTGACGGGATCGATGGGCGAACAGGTGGCGATCGAGAGCCTGCGCAGCGGCGCCACCGATTATGTGCTCAAGAACCGCCTCGATTCCCTCGTGCCCGCGGTCCTGCGGGCGCTGCGGGTCGCCGACGAGCGCCGCCTGCGCCGCGAGGCCGAGAAGGCGCTCACCGAGAGCGAGGACCATTTCCGCATGCTCGTGGAAAGCGCGAAGGACTACGCGATTTTCCGGCTCGACGTGGACGGCCACATCGCGACGTGGAACCAGGGCGCGGAATTCATCATCGGCTATCGCGCGGAGGAGATCCTGGGCCGGGCCTACAGCTGCCTGTTTCCCCCGGTCGACGCCGAGCAGCGGCTCGCCCAGCGGGCGCTGCAGGCGGCGGTGAAACAGGGCCGCACCGAGCAGGAGGGCTGGCGCCTGCGCCGCGACGGCTCCCGTTTCTTCGCGCGCACCACGCTCACCGCGCTGCCGCACACCGGCGGGCCGCTGCAGGGCTTCGCCGTCATCATGCGGGACGAAACGGAGCGCCGGCGCGCCGCCGAGGAGCTGCGGCGCAGCGCGGCGCAGCACACCGCGATGCTCGAGTCGGCGATCGACGCCATCATCTCGATGGACCACGAGGGCATCGTGCGGGAATGGAATTCCGCCGCCGTGCGCCTTTTCCAGTATTCGCGCGAGGATGCCGTCGGCCGCCGGATCGACACGCTGATCGCCGCGCCCGCGCTGATGCAGCTCTACCAGCAGGGGCTCGCCCAATACCTGGTGACCGGCGCGGGCAGCCTCATCGGGCGCCCCATTGAGATGACGGCGCGGCGGGCCGACGGTTCGGAATTCCCGATCGAGATGGGCATCGCGCGCATCGCCGGCTCGGAGCCCACGCGCTATTCGGCCGTCATCCGCGACATCACCGCGCACAAGGCCGCCGCGGCGGAGGTGAACCGCCTCAACGCCGAGCTCGAGCAGCGCGTCCGCGACCGCACGGCGGAGCTCGAGACCGCCAACAGCGAGCTGGAGTCGTTCAGCTATTCGGTCTCGCACGACCTGCGCGCGCCGCTGCGCCACATCACGGGCTTCGTGGGCCTGTTGCAGGGGCGCATCGGCGGCAAGCTGGACGAGGAATCGGCCGAGCTCCTGCGCAGCATCTCGGGCGCGGCGACCCGCATGACCCGGCTGATCGAGGCGCTGCTGACCTTTTCGCGCACGGGCCGGGCCGACCTCAACCGCCAGCCCGTGTCGCTCAACCAGCTCGTGCAATCGGTGCAGGCCGAGTTGCAGCCGGAGGCCCGCGACCGGCAGGTGGACTGGCGCATCGAGGCGATGCCGGACGTGCAGGGCGACCCGGAGCTGCTCCGGCAGGTGCTGGGCAACCTGATGGGCAACGCCCTGAAATACACGCGGCCGCGGCCGGTGCCGCGCATCGAGATCGGCGCGCACCGCGAGGGTCAGCACGTCGTCGCGCACATCCGCGACAACGGCGTCGGCTTCGACCCGCGCTACAGCGACAAGCTTTTCGGCGTTTTCCAGCGCCTCCACCGCGACAGCGAGTTCGAGGGCACCGGCATCGGCCTGGCCACCGCGCGCCTGATCACGCAGCGCCACGGCGGCCGCGTGTGGGCGGAGGGCGAACCCGGCAAGGGCGCGACTTTCTTTTTCTCCCTGCCTGCAGCCGAGGAGGTTCCCCCCGCATGAAACCAATCATCCTGGTGGCCGACGACGACGACAACGACCTGCGCATGATCGAGATGGCGCTCAACGAAAGCGGCCGGTCGCCGGCCGTGCGCTTCGTGCACGACGGCGGCGAGGCCCTCGACTACCTGTACGGCCGCGGCCGCTACAGCCAGGGCCGGGGCGAAAGCCCCGCGCTCGTGCTGCTCGACCTCCACATGCCGCGGGTCGACGGGTGGGAGGTGCTGCGGCAGGTCAAGGCCGACGAGCGCCTCAAGTCGATCCCCGTCGTGATCTTTTCCTCGTCGGCCCGCGAGTCCGACGTGCGCCACTGCTATGACCTCGGGGCCAACGCCTATGTGGTGAAGCCGATCGAGTTCCCCCGCTTCCAGGAAGTGGTGGGTGCGATCAAGACCTTCTGGGCGGACTGCAACCACAGCCTGCGCCCCGCCTCGCGCAACCTCCATCCCACGAACCCACCCTTCGCATGAAGCCCCAACTGCACATTCTCCTGCTCGAGGACAACGTCGCCGACGCGGAACTCGTCAAGTACGCGCTCGGCCAGTCCGGCCTGCCCCACCTGCTCGAGCGGGTCGAGGGGCGGGAGGACTACCTGCAGAGCATCGAAAAGAACAAGCCGGACCTGATCCTGTCGGACTACCACCTCCCCGGTTTCGACGGGCTGGAGGCGCTGGACCTCGCCCGCTCGCTCGTGCCGGACACGCCGTTCATCTTCGTCACCGGCACGCTCGGCGAGGAGCGCGCGATCGAGACGCTCAAGCGAGGGGCCAGCGACTATGTGCTGAAGAACAGCCTGCCGCACCTGGTGCCGGCGGTGCATCGCGCCCTGCGCGAGTCGGAATCGCGCGCGGAGCGGCGGCGCGCCGAGGAACGCCTGCGCGAGTCGCACGAGCAGCTGCGGGCGCTTTCCGTGTACCTGCAATACGTGCGCGAGGAGGAGCGCACGCGCATCGCCCGCGAGGTGCACGACGAACTCGGCCAGGCGCTGACCGGGCTCAAGCTCGACCTCGCCTGGCTGGCCGGCCGCCTGCCGCGCAGCCAGCGCCCGCTGCTGGAAAAGATCGAGACCATGTCGGGGCACGTGGACGAGACGATCCAGTCGGTCCGCCGCATCGCCACGGAGCTGCGCCCGGGTATCCTCGACGACCTCGGGCTGGTGGCCGCCCTCGAATGGCAGGCGAACGAATTCCAAAGCCGCACGGGCATCGAGTGCCACGTCACCAGCACGCTGCAGGACACGATGCTGGATGCGGACCTCAACACCGCCTTCTTCCGCATCTTCCAGGAGACCCTGACCAACATCATGCGCCACGCCGGGGCCACGCGCGTCGACGTGCATTCCACGCAGGAGGGCGGCGCGCTCGTGCTGACGGTGCGGGACAACGGCCGCGGCATCCTCCCCGGGGAAATCAAGGACCGCCGCTCGATCGGCCTGGTGGGGATGGAGGAACGCGCCGCCCTCCTGGGGGGGGAATTTGCAATTACGGGTGAACCCGGCCGGGGAACCCTTGTCACCGTTAGAATACCACTTAGCCGCCGGGCCCACACGGGCCTGTCCTTCCATGAAAATCCTGATCGCAGACGACCACGCCGTGGTGAGGCAGGGGTTGAAGCAAATTCTGGCCGATGAATATCGGCGCGCCACCTTTGGCGAGGCCGGCAACGCGCAGGAGGCCCTCGACAAGGTGTGGAACGACGAATGGGACGTCGTGATCCTCGACGTCACCATGCCCGGCCGCAGCGGCCTCGAGGCGCTGCGGGAGATCCGCAAGTCGAAGCCCCGGCTCCCGGTGCTCGTGCTCAGCATGCACCCGGAGGACCAGTTCGCCATGCGCGTGCTGAAGTGCGGGGCCTCGGGCTACATGACGAAGGAGAGCGCCCCGGGCGAGCTGGTCGGCGCGGTGAAGAAGGTGCTCAACGGCGGGCGTTATGTGAGCCCCGGGCTCGCGGAGAAGATGGCCGCGCACCTCAACACGGATTTCCAGGTGGCGCCGCACGAGCGCCTGTCGAACCGGGAATTCCTCGTGCTCCGGCTGATTGCCTCGGGCAAGACCGTGAGCCAGATCGCCGACGAGCTGATGCTGAGCGTCAAGACCATCAGCACCTATCGCACGCGCATCCTGGAGAAGATGGTCATGGAGAACAACGCGGAGCTGACCCACTACGCGATCCAGAACAAGTTGGTCGCCTAGGATCGCGGCGGCGCCGGGGGAATTCCCCGGGCCCGGGCCGATTCCCGGGGGATTCATCGGGAGATTTTCGGCAGTGTCCCCAATGTCCCGGGGGAGCTCACGCCGCAGGGAGCGCCTTCGGAACTCGCCCGCGGGGCCGGACCGCGGGAGAAGGGCCCCGGATTTTTTCCCGTGGGGTGATGGCGGGGGTGATTGGAGGTCATCACCCACTCACCCGGACCGGAGTCTGCCGGTAGGGTCGAACCGTGCAGGACAGCAGTGCCAGAAAGATTGCAGCCGATTTGTCGCCCGCGTCGGGCGCGGTTGATCTGCAAGGCCGGCGCGGCCCATCCCCTGCGAATTCAGCTGCATGAAATCCCAAGTCGATTCCAATTCAGTTCCTCCCGTTGCCGCCTCCGCCGTGGGTATGGTGCAGCGGGACTCCCTCGGCGTTGGCGCGCCGTACGCGAACGCCGGTTCTGGCCGGCGGCGCAAGGACCCCGCCGGCCCGGCCGCTGAGACGCCGCAGTGGTGGCAGCTCGCCGTCGCCGCCCGCCGCCACTGGCTGTGGCTGGTCGTCGGCGCGCTCGTGGGCACCGCGATCGGCGCCGGCATCGGCCGCCGCATGTGGCAGGGCTCCTACGTCGCCACCGCGCAGATCGTCCGCTACGACACGCCCGATCCGCAGCTCTTCCAGCCGCGCACCATCAATCCCGCCACGCTGGTCGGCATGGTCAGCTCCGCCGAGGTGCGCACCCGCGTGGGTGCAAAGCTGACGCCGGCGCGCTCCGCCGAGGCCATCGGGGCGGTCGCCCGCGTGACCCCGGTGCCGAACACCGACCTGGTGAACGTCGCCCTCACGGCCCCGACCGCGGAGCTCGCCGTCAGCCAGGCGAACCTCTATGCGGAAGAGGCGGTCCAGTTCACGCGGGAAATGCAGGCGCATGACGCCCGCGACGCCGCCAGCTACCTCCGGCACCAAATTGCCGAACTGGAGAAGGAAAGCGCCAGCCTTTCCGCCCGCTTCTCGGAGATCGGCGCGCCGGCCGCGGCGGCCGCACCCTCGACCTTCCAGGCGCGCCTGGAAACCGCCCGCAACGAGCTCCTCGACCTGCAGACCCGGTACACCGACCAGCATCCGCTGGTGCAGCAACAGATGGCCCGCGTGGAAGCGATCGAAAAGCAGATCGCCGCCAGCCGCGCCTCCTCGGCGAACGTCGCGGCCGCGGCCACCCCGGCCTCCGCGGCGACCGGTCCCGGTGAACTGGAATTCCTGCGCGAGAAGGCCCGGACCGCGGAAAACCAGCGCCGCGACCTGGTGAACCGCCTGCAGATCACCGAAATGCTGGCGGCGAATCCGCTCGGCCACTACCGCATCTTTTCCCCCGCCTCCTCCGATCGCGCCATGCGCAACAACCCGGCGCTGAAGATCGCGCTGCTCGCCGCGTTTCTCGGCTTGTGCGGCCTCGTCGTCGCGCTGGTCGGTGCCGTCACCGACGAGGCGCTCGACCCCCGTCTCCGCACCGCGGACGATATCCGCCGCGTCACGCGGTTGCCGGTGATTGCGCGGCTCGGCCGGGTGGACGCGATGTCGTCCGAGGCCCTGGCCGGCTGGGCCTTCCGCACCTGGACCGCCCTGCAAAGCCGCCTGAGTGCGACGCCCAACCGGGGACTTGTCTGCGGCATCACCTCATCTTCCGCGGGCGAGGGCCGCTCGGTGTGGATCAAGCTCCTCGCGGACGCGGCGAGCAAATGCGGCTTCCGGGTCGTGATCCTCAGCGCGCGTGAAGCCAGCGAGTCGGCTGCAGGCAGCCGCGAAGGCCGGCCCGCCTCCGCCGCCGCCAGCGCATCGGTCCGCTTCCGCACGGGCCGGGGCGAGCCGAAGTCCGCCGATGCCGTGGTGGTCGAGGAAGCCACGCTTTCCGACACGTTGCTGGCGGATCCGGAGGAAGCCGCGAACCAGATCTTCCCCGCCGACTCCGGCCCGTCGATCGTCCAGATCCCGCTCCCCGGCTGGGTCTGGGATCTCGATCACCGCAAGGAGTGGCTGGCCTCGCTCCACGCGTGGGGCGCCAACGAGAACGCCGTGGTCTTCGTGGAACTTCCCCCGGCGTCGTCCCCCGAGGCCGTGCTGCTCGCGCAGAACCTCCCGAACGTGCTCTGGCTGTCCGACACCACCAAGGCGACCGCCCTGGAAACGCGCCAGCAGATCGAGACCCTGCGGATGGCGCGGTGCAACCTCGTGGGCGCCGTCGTGAACCGCAGCCAGGGCCAGCCGATCGGCGACCGTTTCGCCCGCTGGATGCCGGCGTCCGCCCCGGTGGCTTCGCCCGTTCCCGCCATGGCGGCCCTCGCGCTCGCGTTCCTGCTGGCCGGCGTGCCGCATGCCGGCGCCGCCTTGCCGGGGTCCTTCTCCATCGTCTCCCCGGCGCAACGCGCGGCCTGGCAGCAACAGCTCACGCTGGGCCCCGGGGACATCCTCCGGATCGGGCTCTACGGCGAGCCCACCGCGACGCGCGCCGAGATCGCGGTCCAGCCGGACGGGCGCATCAACTACCTGGAGGCCCGCGATGTCGTGGCCAACGGCCTGACGGTCGACCAGCTCCGCGCGGAGCTCGACCGCCGGCTCGGCGAGTACCGCCGCTCCGCGCGCACCACCGTCAGCCCGGTGGCCTTTCGGAGCAAAAAATACCACATGCTCGGGTTGGTGGCGCAGCGCGGCGCGTTCACCCTCGACCGCCCGATGACGGTGGTGGAGGCCATTGCCCGGGCGCGCGGATTCGAAACGAGCGCCGTGACGGGCGACGTCACCGAACTCGCGGACCTTTCGCATGCCTTTTTGATCCGCAACGGCGAACGCAAGCAGGTGGACTTTGCCCGGCTGTTCACCGACGGCGACCTGTCGCAGAACATCGCCGTCGAGCCCGGCGACTATTTCTATTTCCCGCCCGCCGACGTCCAGGAGGTCTATGTGCTGGGGGAGGTGCAACACCCCGGCCCCGCGACCCTCGCGGAACGGAGCACCTCCCTGCGGGCCGTCGCCGCGCGGGGCGGCTTCACCAACAAGGCGTGGCGCGACCGCGTCCTGGTCGTGCGCGGCTCGCTCAACCAGCCGAAGGCCATTAGCGTCAATCTCAGCGATGTCCTGGCTGGCCGCGGAAGCGACGTCATGCTCGAGCCACACGACATCGTTTACGTCAGCGCCCGGCCGTGGTGGAAGGCCGAGGACCTGCTGGATGAGGCGGCTTCCGCCTTCACCCAGGCATTCGTCGTCTACTGGACCAGTGACAAGGTTGTCCCCGTCGTTCCCCTCCAATGAAAGCCCGCACTCCCTTCATCCGCGTCCTGGCGGGACTGGTTGTCCTTGCGCTGGTGGGCTGCACGCACCTGACGACCCGCCGGCCCGTGCCCGCCGCGCCGGTGGCCGTGGCCGAAGCGCGCGGCGCCGTGGATGCCGCCTGGCTCAAGCCGCCCGCCAATGAATTCACCCTTGGCCCGGGCGATCGCCTGGCCATCGCCGTCGTCGGCCAGGAAGGCTCGCGCGTCGAGACCGTCGTCGGCCCCGATGGCAAAATCTATTATGAGATGCTCTCCGGCCTCGATGTCTGGGGCCAGACGCTGGCGCAGGCGAGCACCGCGCTGGAAAACGCCCTGAAGACCTACTACCGCGGCGACCCGAAGGTGAACATCAACCTGCTCGAGGTCGGCAGCAAGAATGTCTGGGTGCTGGGCCGGCTCAGCGCCCCCGGCGTGTATCCGCTCAACGGCCCGACGACCCTGCTCGACGCGATTTCCGCGGCGGGTGGCCCGTCGGCCGCGCAGTCGGTCACCCAGTTGCCCAACGGCGGCACGCTGACCTTCGCCAATCCCCGCCAGCATGCCGGTGACCTGCGGCAGGCCTTCGTGGTCCGCAACGGGCAGCCGCTGCCGGTCAACATCGAGCGCCTGTTGAACGAGGGCGACATGAGCCAGAACATCTACCTGCAGCCCGACGACATGATCTACCTGCCATCGCCGCGCTCCCAGGAGATCTACGTGTTGGGCCAGGTGAACCAGGCCCGGGCGGTCCGCCTTCCCGGCCAGGCCACGCTCATTTCTGCCATTGCCGCGGCCGGTGGCACGGCTGACAACGCCCACCTGTCGCAAGTCGCGGTGGTCCGCGGCGGCGTGAGCGAGCCGGCGATCGCCGTTTACGACTACAAGGCGATCATCAGTGGCACGGCGCCCAACGTGCTGCTCGAGCCCAACGACATCGTCTATGTGCCGCGCACGCCGTATCACCTGCTGGCGCGCTACCTTGACCTGATCGTCACCACCTTCGTGCGCACTGTCGGCGTCAACGCCGGCGCGCGCGCGGCAAACGTCGACCAAAACATCAATATTTCCGTTCCGTTGGGACCGTGAGGTCCGAGGTTTAGACGCCCGGTCCCCGGATTCGGTTCATCCGGGGGCCGGGCGAAACGCCAAGGCGGGCCGGACGGTGGCCGGCCAGTCCGGTCGGAGGCCGGATCCGCCAGGAATTCGCGCCGCCGGCGGGAGAACCAGCGCGCCGCGGCGGTCGGTAGGTAGTCAGGCCCCCCATCCCATGAAATTCACCGCCCAGCATCTCAAGCGCTACAAGGAAATCGGCCGCCTGTTCTGGAAATACGGCCGCTCCAACCTCGTGCGGAAAACGAAGTCGGCGGAAGAAATGGGAACCGACGACCTCGACGAAGCGATGGATGAATCCGGACCCGATCCCGAGGAGCTCGTGAAGGACCTCGAGGCAATGGGGCCCACCTACGTGAAGTTCGGCCAGGTGCTGGCCAGCCGGCCCGACCTTCTGCCGGAAACCTACCTGAAGGCGCTGTCGCGCCTCCAGGACAGCGTGAAGCCCTTTTCCGAGGCCGAGGCCATGGACATCGTGGAAAAGGAGCTCGGCGTACGCATTTCGAAGGCCTTCACGCGTTTTGACCCCGAGCCCATTGCCGCGGCCTCGCTCGGCCAGGTGCATTACGCGGAACTGCGGGACGGGCGGAAAGTGGTCGTCAAGGTGCAGCGCCCGAACGTGCGCGAGCAGGTGGGCAAGGATTTCGAGGCGCTGGGTGGCCTCGCCGCCGCCCTGGATGCCCACACGCCCGCCGGCAAGAAACACCGCTTTCGCGAGGTGGTGGAGGAATTTCGGACCGCGCTCGCCCGTGAGCTGAACTATGAAATGGAGGCGCAGAACCTGATCGTGCTCGGCCGCAACCTGGCGGAGTTTCCCCACATCGTCGTGCCCCAGCCGGTGCGGGATTACTGCACGCGCAGCGTGTTGACGATGGAGTATGTCGATGGCGACAAGATCACCGCGCTCAGCCCCCTGGCGCGGCAGGACCTGGACAGCCGGACCATCATCGACGAGCTCTTCAAAGCCTACCTCAAGCAGGTTCTCGTCGACGGGCTGTTCCACGCCGATCCCCATCCGGGCAATGTTTTCATCACCCGGGACAACCGCATCGCGCTGATCGACCTGGGCATGGTGGGTCACACCACCCCCAGCATGCAGGAACACCTCCTGAAGCTCCTGCTGGCCATCAGCGAGGGCAACGGCGACGAGGCCGCCGAGGTCGTGTTCCGGATCAGCGAGCGCATGGAGGAGTCCGACCAGGCCGAATTCCGGCGCCAGGTGACCCGGCTCGTGGCCGCCAAGCGGGACCAGGGACTCGAGCAGATGAACGTCGGCCGGTCACTGTTCGACGTCAGCAACCGGGCCCGCGCCAACGGCTTTTTTGTCCCGAGTGAACTGACGCTGCTGGGCAAGACGCTGCTGCAGCTCGACGAGGTTGGCCGCACCCTCGACCCTTCGTTCAACCCGACCGAGGCCATCCAGCGGCACGTGACCGACCTCATGTCGCGCCGGGTGCGAAAGGACCTGACCCGGGGGAATTTCTTCAGCTCGGTCCTCGAGACGAAGGATTTCGTGCAGGCACTGCCCGGGCGGGTAAACCGCATCCTCGACGCCGTCAGCAACTCGGAGCTGGAGCTGAAGGTGAAGGCGGTCGACGCCAAGGTGATGCTCGACGGCATGCAGAAGATCGCCAACCGCATCACCGCGGGCCTCGTGCTGGCCGCCCTGATCGTCGGGGCCTCGCTCCTCATGCGGGTGCAGACCCGCTTCGAACTCTTCGGTTATCCCGGCCTGGCGATCCTGTGCTTCATGTCCGCCGCTGGCGGGGCATTCTGGCTGGTGATCAATATCTTTGTCCAGGACTACAAGAGCCAGAAGAAGGTGCCAAGGTCAGGCAAAGCTTAGAAAGCAGAACCTAAGACCTGAGACCTGAAACCTGAAAAGGCAGCCGATCCGATTTCAGGTCTCAGGTTTCAAGTTTCCCTCCCATGGATTTGCTTTCCGGCAGCCCCTTCTGGCCCGTCAGGAACGGACTGATCGCGAGCTATCCCCCGCTCGAGCAGTCGACCGAATGCGACGTGGCGGTCATCGGCGGCGGGATTACAGGCGCGTGCATTGCGCATGAGCTCGCTGCCGCCGGCTGTGCGGTGGTCGTCGTGGACCGGCGGGACATCGGTATGGGCAGCACCGCCGGGAGCACCAGCCTGCTGCAATACGAGTTGGACGTGCCGATGGTCGATCTGGCGACCAGGGTGGGGGAGCAAGCGGCGGTGCGGAGTTATCGGCTTTGCGCGGATGCACTCGAGCGCTTGAAGCGGCTGGCGCATACGCTGCCGCAGCGCTGCGGCTTTCATGCGCGGGAATCGCTTTATGGCGCATCCCGGCAGTGCGACGTCGCCCCCTTGCGAGCCGAATACCTCATGCGCCGCCGGCACGGGTTTGCAGTGGAGTTCTGGGACCGGGCCCGGGTCAAGGCGGCCAGCACGCTGCCGTTCCGCGCCGCCCTCGTGTCACGGCCGGCAGCGGAAGTGGACGCCCACGCGCTGACGCACGGCCTGCTGCAGGCCGCCGGGCGGAAGGGCACGCGCATTTTCGACCGCACCACGGTGCGCAACTACGATGCGACGCGCACCGGGGTCGTGTTGCACACCGACCGGGGCGCGGTGGTCAGGGCCCGGCGCGTGGTGATTGCCGCCGGGTACGAAGCGGCGAACTTCGTGCGCCTGCCCGGGCTCCGGCTGCAGAGCACGTATGCGCTGGTGAGCGAACCGTTGCCGGCCTTTCCCGGCTGGCCCGGCCGGCGCGTGATCTGGGAATCCGCCCGCCCGGCGTACTTCTACCTGCGCACGACCCCGGACAACCGCGCGATGTTCGGCGGGGCCGACGAACCCTTCATCAATCCCGTTCGCCGGGACCGCCTGCTGCCGGCCAAGATCCGGCACCTCGCGGGCAAATTCCGCCGTTGGCTCCCGCGCCTGCGACTCGAAGTGGCGTATGCCTGGGCCGGGACGTTCGCCGCGACGAAGGATGGTCTGCCCTTCATTGGCGCACATCCGTCATTTCCCCGCGGTTATTTCGCGCTGGGCTATGGTGGCAATGGCATCACCTTCAGCCTGGTCGCCGCGGAGATCATCCGGGACCTTTGCGTCGGGCAAACAAACGCCGACGCCGCCCTGTTCCGCCTGGACCGTTGAGGACCCCCGGCGGCGGGATGTGCGCCAGGCGCACGCGCTCAAGCGGCTGCTCCAACGCGCTGAAATCGCGCCCTCCGCGGCTGAGGGTGGTCACGCGCGTGAATTCCGCGCCGAGAAATACGATCTGGGAGGCGTAGTAGCACCAGAGCAACAGGGCCACGAGCGAGCCCGCCGCACCGTACGCCGATGTCACCCGGGCATGGGCCAGGTAGAGGCTCAGGACGGACTTTCCGGCGGTGAACAACGCCGCGGTCACCACGGAACCGAGCCAGACATGCCGCCAGGGCACCTTGGTGTCGGGCAGCAGCTTGAACAGCAGGGCAAAGAGCAAGGTGATCACCGCGAACGACAGGCCCGTGTTGCCAAGCTCATAGTAGATCACCGGCAGGCCCAGCTGGTTCAAGGCGCGGGTTGCCGCCCAAGTGAGCGCGGCGCTGAGGATCAGGGAAACCAGCAGGAGAAAACCCGTGGCGAGCACGATCGCCATCGAGGACAGGCGGTGACGAACCATCGGCCAGAAATCGAGCCGCGGGGGCCGGGCGCGCCAGATCGAGTTCAATGCATCCTGCAGGTGACGGAAAACCCCGAGGGCGCCGAACAGCAGCGTCAGCGCCCCGATGGCCGTCGCGGTGATGCCTTCCGGCCGGGCGAGCGGGCTTTCGATCGAGGCCACCGCCTCCGCCGCCGGCCCGCCGATCACATGCTGGATCTCCTGCACCACGGTTTCCCGGGCCAGCGTCTTGTCCAGAAAGATGCCGGCCAAGCTGACGCTCAGCACCATGAGCGGCGCGACGGCAATGGTGGTGTAGAAGGCGAGGGCCGCGCCGAGCCGGCTGACATCATCCTCGAGAAATGCCACCGCCGTGCGGCGCAGGATGGAGGCGACGCGCAGGCCAAAGCGAAGCGGTCCGGTCACCAACGGCGCCTCAAAGCCGGCGGGCGTGGTCGAGGTGGCGGCCATGCGGGAAAGGGCGTCCCGGCCGGCGGCCTCAGCGCCGATCCTGGCGGTGTTCGCGGGCGCGTGATGCGAGCATCTGGTCGTGCTGCGCCTCCTCGACGCCTTCCGTGGCCAGGCGTTCGACGGCTTCGTTGTCGTCGTCCCCCTCGTAGTTGGCTGCCTGTCGTCCGGGGATGGAGACCGGTTCGCTGGGATCCCGGGTGATGGCGCCACGGGATTCGCCGTCGGTGTCGGTGGTTTCGGGCAGCATTTCGCCTTGGAGTTCGGCGAGGGCCTGCTGCCGGTCATCATCGGAGACCTGGCTGTCGGGGCGGCCGCGGATGCGCGCGATTTCGCGGGCGCGTTTTTCGACGTCCTCATCATTGAGGTCGCCGATTCCCTGGCCGTGGAGGAGGAGCTTGCCCTGGCTTTTGCGTTTCATCGGGTGGCGGCGGGTTCGGGTTGTTCGAGGTGGAGAGGGGCGCCATAGCGATCGCCGCTGGCAAGGTCGGCGATGGGGAGGCGTCCCGGGTGAGGCGGTTCGGTCCCGGCGGCGAGGCCCACGGCGAGGAGCGCCACGACCGCGGCGTTGGGAGGCAGGCCGACGACCTCGCGGACGGCGGCGGCATCGAAGCCCTCCATCGGGGCGGTGTCCCAGCCCAGGGCTTCGAAGGCGAGCATGAGGTAAGTGAAACCGATCATGACATGCCGGTTCAGCCAGACCTCGCGGGGCAGGGTGGCGACAAAGTCGAGCGCCTGCTGGCGGGGTTTCGCCTGGTCCTCACCGGCGCGGCCCTGGTGGCGGGCCCGGGTGCGGAAGATTTCCTCCGCGTGCTCCTGCCAGCCATCGTGTTCGGCGCAGGCCACGATCACGACGGGCGCCTCGGTGATTTTTTCCTGGTTGAAGGCCGCGGCCCGGAGCCGGGCGCGAACCTCGGGGTCGCGCACGACCACGTAGCGCCACGGTTGCAGGTTATAGCCGGAGGGCGCCTCGGCGGCGAGGTGGAGCGCCGAGGCGATCACGGCCGGCGGTACCTCCTCGCTGCGAAAGTGCGGCGTCGCGCGGCGGGGGCGCACGATCTGTTCGAACGCCGCGGCCACGCTGGAGGAGGGGATGGTGAGGGACATGACAGTGGGCGCTGCGCTGCCCTTAGCGATTTTGGTCGGTCTTCAGCTGGATGTTGTTGCTGACATCGCGCACGCCATTGGTGGAGCGCGCGAGCTGCTCGGCGCGGGACTTCTGGTAGGCGCTGTCGACGAAGCCGCTCAGCTGGACGACGCCGCGGAAGGTTTCGACCTGCACATCGAGGGCCTTGACGGCTTCATCCTTCACAAAGGCGCCCTTCACCTTGGCGGTGATGGCGGCGTCATCGATATATTCGCCGGTGCTTTGGCGGGTGGCGGTGGAGCTGCAAGCCGTGCTGAAGACGGGGCCCAGGGCGGCGACAGCGAGGATCAGGAGAGAGACGAGACGGGATTTTTGGTTTTTCATTTTTCGAAGGGCGGCGCGTGGTTGATCCACCCGCCGCGTGGGCAAAAAATAGCTCGTCGCCGGGGTCCCGACAATCGTGCCACCTCCCGCCGCCCCCATCGGGGAAGGGCCATCGGGAAATCACCGGGCATCGCGCCCGGGGCGGGGATCACCCCAATCGCCGGGCGATCTCCGGGGGCCGGATGGACCTGCGGCAGGTAGGTCCGCGCCTCCCGATGGGGTGAATTCTCGCGCG
This sequence comes from Lacunisphaera sp., assembly GCA_035549955.1. GTDB lineage: Bacteria > Verrucomicrobiota > Verrucomicrobiia > Opitutales > Opitutaceae > Lacunisphaera. Next base: position 59,207 of record DASZPS010000079.1, read on the forward strand.
GACGAAGCGATTTAATCCTTTGGGGCCCAAGTTGAACGAAATTCAAAAATTTCAAAAAAGTCCCGGCTCCACCGCGTGGATCGAGTGTCCATCGAGATGGGTGCATAGGACTCTGGCGCGACATCCGCGGGATGTGGCGGCGACAGGGGCCGGCCCCGACAAATGCGTGAAACGAGGAACAAGACAATCCGGGTACTCGTGGTGGAAGACCACGGGGACGATTACTTTTTCCTCACCATGATGTTCGCGCAGATGCGCTCCTCCACCTATGTGTTGGAGCGCGCCGAGAGCTACGCCGCGGGCCGCGCGGCCCTCCTCCGCGGCGGATACGATGTCGGGCTGTTCGACTACGACCTCGGGCAGGGCACCGGCATCGAGTTGATCCGCGAGGCGGCGGAGCTCGGCTCGCCCATGCCGATCCTGCTGCTGACCGGCCACCAATCCCCGGAGATCGACGAGGAAGCGCTGCAGGCCGGCGCGGTCGATTTCCTCGCCAAAGGCGAATTGAATCCCGTGCAATTGGAGCGCGCGATCCGCTACGCGCTGCACCAGGCGGTGATCCTGACGGAATTGCGGCTAAGCCAGCAGCAGCTGGACCTGTTCATGCGCAGCGTGCCCTGCGCCGTCGCCATCCGCGGCGAGGACGGCCGCCTGCTGTTCCAAAACGAAATCCACGACCGTTTCTTTAGCGACGACCCGGAGTCCGGCGCGCTGGCGTCCGGCTTCGACCCGGAACCCCGCGCCTGCGTGCAGGGCGGCCGGCACTGGCTCGTCAATTCCTTCGCCATGGCCGGGTCGGACCATCGGCGCCTCCGGGGGTTCACCGCGCTCGACGTCAGCGAACGCGTCCGCGTCGAGAACGAGCATCGCAAAACCACGCAGCTCCTCGACAGCATCCTGCAAAACCTGCCCGTGATCGTGGGCCGGATCGATGCCGACGGCCGCGTGGTGGAAGCGAGCGGCCGCGGCCTGGAGCACGCGGGCCTGCGGCCGGATGCATTGCCCGGGAAGATCCTCACGGAACTCTATCCGGCTGCGGCGGACGCCGTGCGCGAGGCGGTCGCGGGCGGGTCGGCCAGCTGCACGCTTTCCGGCCGCCACCAGGAAAACGAGTGGCACGCGGATTTCTTCGTGATGTTCGACGCCGCGCTGGGTGCGGGCGCGACCTTCTTTGGCCGCGACATCAGCGCGCGGCGCAACCTCGAGCGGTGGCTGCTCACCATCAGCGATGAGGAACAACAGCGCATTGGCGCCGATTTGCACGACGGGCTGGGGCAACAGCTCACCGGCCTGTCCTGCCTGGCGGCCGCCCTCCGCGACCGGCTGGCCAAGGCCCATCCGTCGGAGGCCCCGCAGGCCGAACTGATCGCCCGCCTCGCCAACGAGGCGGTGGCCCAGTCCCGCGCCCTGGCCCGCGGCCTTTGCCCGGTGCAGCTGGAAAACGCCGGCTTGCTTGTCGCGCTGCAGGAGCTGGCGGCGCAGTCGCAGACGCTGCACGGCGTCCAGTGCCGCTTCGAGGTCAAGGGCACGCCGCCGACCTGCGACCACCTGACGTCGCTGCACCTTTATCGCATCACGCAGGAGGCGATCCACAATGCCGTGCGCCACGGCCAGGCCCGCCACATCCGCATCGTGCTTTTCTCCCGCCGGCACCAGCACCGGTTGACGATCAACGACGACGGCAAGGGCTTCGATGCCTCCGCGCGTGGTCGCGCGCCGGGCAGCGGCCTGCGCCTGATGGGCTACCGCGCCAACATCATCGGCGGAGTACTTTCGTTAGAATCCCGTCCCGGCGGCGGCACCCGTGTCAGCTGCCATTTCACCACCTTTGCCAACCATGAAACCCACCACTCTCGAAAAGACCCCTCCGCCCAAAACCTCCAAGTCGCCTGCTAAGCACCGCATCCTGCTCGTGGACGACCACCCGATCACCCGCCAGGGGGTCGCCGTGCTGATCAACCAGGAGGAGGACCTCGAGGTCATCGGGGAAGCCGACAGCGCGCCCGCCGCCATCGCGTTGCTGCAAAAGCAGCCCGCCGACCTCGCCATCATCGACATCACCCTGAAGACGACCAACGGCATCGAATTGATGAAGCACATCCGGGTGCTGGCGCCGGATATGCCGGTTCTGGTCATGTCCATGCACGACGAAGGCGTCTACGCCGAGCGGGCCATGCGCGCCGGCGCCCGTGGCTATATCATGAAGCAGGAGGCGAGCAGCCGGGTGCTCACCGCCATCCGCACCGTGCTTTCCGGCGAACTTCACCTGAGCGACCGGATGAAGGAACGCATGCTGCACCGCCTGGTGAGCAACCGGAAGGAAGAGGTGCGCTTCAGCATCGATACCTTGAGCGACCGCGAAATGGAGGTCTTCCAGCTCATCGGCGACGGCTTCAGCACCCGCCAGGTGGCGGCGAAGCTCAACCTGAGCGTGAAGACGATCGATTCCTATCGCGAGCACCTGAAGCTCAAGCTCCAGCTCGAGTCGGGCAAGGACCTCGTGCGCTACGCCATCCAGTGGATGAAAGGCGCGACGATGGCGTGAAGGAGCCGGGGTATCGCGAACCCCCCGGTGCGGGCACCCGTCTCAGGAGAGGATTCTCGCGACCGAAGTCTGGATCTCTCTTGAGCGGGAACAGCAGACGGTGGAGCGACTTGACCCCCAGGCGCTGGCTCGGAGCGGCTTCGCGGCAACGCACTGAAGTCAGCGTGTTCCACCTTTTGGTGGTCGGCGATTTCCATATCGCCGACCAGGACTCACGAAGCGTGCAAACCTGGCGTCGGTATGCCCCTCGACCGCCTCGCATCGGTTTTGAGGTGGAACCTGCGCTCCGCGAAGGTTCAGCCCGCGCGGAGCGCGGGCTCCACCAAGGTAACAGCGGCGCTGTAGCCGGCCTCGCCGAGGCCGGTCCGGGGTCACCGACCCCGGCTACAACGGAGCAAAACGTGTTTTTGCGGCGCGGGGCTGAATCGTTTCGAATGAAGAGAGGTGGCGTGCAGCGCTGGGGTGTGCACGGCCGCGCCCGTCATGTTCACGATGAGCGATTTCACGATTAGAGCGGTGTCAAAAATGTCGTAGCCGGCAATGCCTGGACAAAAACAAATCCCCAGCCTCCGTGATCCGGTAGTGGGACCATTGGGTTCTTTCGCGGTGATTTGAATGTAGGGTCGGCGCTGGCGCCGACCTCATGCGCGAGGTCGGACCAAGGTCCGACCCAACATCGGACTGAAACCCACTACCCGTCATCCTGAGCAACGCGAAGGATCCAAGCTGGCGATGCAATCAGCGCCTGCCCCTTTGATCCTTCGCCCGCGGCCGCGGGAGCAGGATGACGGTGGAGAGAATGGGGTGTGGGCACTTGGAACGGCCATTGTTCATTTTGAACCGCTCCAGCAGTTTTCAAGATTCCCCGGCTTCATCGTCCATGGGGTGTTTACCCACCGCATTTTGGGGCGCACGCCCACTGCGAGGAAACCCCGCGCCCGGCTATTCTCGCGCCTGTTACCGGCCAGGGTTGCGCGGCTCTGTTAAGCAGATTGTGCGTGTGCCGAGGGCACGCGACCCGGCCGGTAACTTTTTCCCCCGCTTTCGTCGCCATGCTTTCCCAAAAATTTCCCCGTTTGATCGACGCGCTGCGTCCCACCTTTGACGAGATCGAATGCTATGCCCGGATGATCCTGCAGCACGAAGGACGGCCGCCGTCCTCGTTGCCGGACTGCCGGCGGGAAGCCATGCTGCAGCTCTGGGTCGACCGGAGCTTCCGCAGCCGCGCCGCGCGCAAAAGCACGCGACGCTCGGTCGCCGCCTGATTGGCGGCCGCCCGTTCTCGCGTTTTCCCGGGGCGGAGGGCCAACCGCCGCTCCGCGAACTGGCCACGGGACATGGTTCAGGGCTTCAAGCGATACCCCGTTCCGCAGCTGAGACACTCGTAGGAGCGGCCGCGGGCGCGCATCGATAACATGGTGACGAGGCCAGGGAGCGCAAAGGTCACGCACATGAGAAGCCAAAACGAGACGCCCGCACCTTGGCTGAGCTCGATGACGGCAGACGATCCGCAAGCGGGGCAGCCGTAGAGGCAGCGGTGGTCTTCCTCCGCCACGAGGCGGATCAGTTCGAATGCTTCCTCCACTTGCTCGGAAGACACCAGGAGGGCGTAAATCGGCAAACGGCCCAGGTAAACCTGGTCTGGCCCGGTCGGCACGTACCAGACCACCGCATCGATGTTCGCGGCCAGCAGGTCAAGCTGGCGACTGTTCGCCAGTTCATACGCCGGAAAGGTCGCAATACACTTCACTTGGCCTTTGGATTCAGCGAACTCGCGCCACTGGCATTGGTTGTCACAACTGATGGGCTTTCCTCACCAGAGTTTCCACCATGGCCGCGGCTTCAAGTCGAACCATGAGAATGGCGGCTGGCTGCGTGCTTCTCGATAGACTGTCGCGGGCATCCGGCGGGCGATGATCTCCAGCGTGTACCCGCCTTTCCCCCGCCCCCCGATCACGACAAACCAGTCGCTGACGCGGGAGACAGGAAAACTGACTTCCTGTCCAAGGGAGTAGCTCTGCAAATGCTGCGGCTCGCCGGACAAGACCCCGTGAATCATCCCATCCTCGAACCGAATGCTTTCCACGAACATATGCTCGCCTTCTTCGGGGGACTCGGGATCGAAGAAGAAGGCCTTCACGATGGCCTCGTCCAAGGCGGGAATCACTCTCCGGGATTCAAGCTCCAGTTCTCGGATAAATTCGGGAAAGCTATCCTGCGCCTTTTTGATAGCGGCATTCATCTCCGGATCGTTTCCGGAAACAGTGAAGATGGGGTCTTGATTCATGCATTCGCCCAACGACTCGGATCAGCCGCGCCCGGCGGGCGTGGGAGCCGCCGCTTTTGAATAGGGACCAGGTGGAGCGGAAATGTCAGGAGAGATTCAGACGAGAGCAAGGCCCTTGTGCCATGGCTGCTTTACCTTGCCCCACCACGTCCGGGTGCGCGGCACGAACGAGAAAACCTCTGGGCTCCTGCGTCCATCCCCGACCAAGGGCTCGCAGCGGAGAACGATTAAGATTAGGAGAAAGAGAACGATTTTCCGCCCAGGCAGGACGGAAGACAGTGCGCCAAGCAAAAGGCGGGCCCCGCGTGGGGAGCCCGCCTGTTCTGCCCGGGCCAACCCGGGACGAATGGGAAATCAGTCGACCTGCTTTTCGAGCGCTTCCGCCTGGCGGACACTCTCCCGCAGGGCGGTGAGGTGCTTTTGCGCGAAGGCGGCCAGTTCGGGATCCGCGTCGGCTTCCCGGGCGTAGTCATCCAACGTATTGATGGCGTTCTTTTGCACGCGGATGATTCGCTTCACGTAGTCCTCGTCGAAATCCTTGGCGTCCTTCTTCTGCCACGTCTCGCTCTCCTGTGCGAGGTCGTTGGAGGCCTTGCCGGTCGGCAGCAGGACGCGGCGCGCCTGGGCAAGTTGCGCGAGCTCCTGGTCGCGCGTCTGGCTCGAGCTGCGGACCTGGCTGGCGAAAGAGCGGATCTGTTCGCTGCTGGCGCGCTGGGACGCGATCGCGGAGAGCTGGGCTTCCTCGGTCTGGAGAATCGAAATCTTGCTTATGAAGCGTTCGACCTGGCGGCTCGGGATGGGCGTGGGATCCGCGGCATTGAAGCCCTCAGGGGGCAGCGGCCCCGCTGGGGAGGCGGGCGGCAACGGCCGGGGCCGAGGCGACTCCACTTGGGCGGTGGCGGGGAGTGCGGCCACGCACGCCAGGGCGGCGGCGCAGGTCGCGCGGCGGACGAAAGCAAGGGCGCGATAGTGTTTCATGGCGAGGGTAGGATACTGGCCGGGCGAGCCATTCGCCATCCGGCTGGACGCGCGTGCGTCCATCCGGTCGATTCCCGGTGCCTAGGCGACGGGCGTGGCCGCGGCGGGCGGGTAGCGGACGGGCTCGAAGAAATTTCCCATGGAGGCCTTGTTGCCGAAGTCGGGGGCGGAGGCGAGGATCAGGGCGCGCAGCTTTTCCCGGGCGCGGGCGACCCGGCTCTTCACCGTGCCGAAGTTGATCTTCAGCTCGTCGGCGATTTCGCCGTACGAGTACTGCTGCTGGTAGCGCATGCGGAGGATGTCGCGCTGCGGCGCATCGAGCTGGTCCAGGCACTTGGCCGCGAGCTCCGCGAATTCGCTGTGGATCGCATGCTGGGCGGGAGTCGCCTCCTCGGTTGAAACGATGTCGGCGATGGAGTGCGGGTGATCCAGCGAGATGGTGTCCTGGCGCCGGCGGCGGAAGAAATACCAGTAGCGGTTGCGGGCGAGGTTCAGGGCGATGCGGGCCAGCCAGGTGGACAGGGCCGAGTCGCCGCGGAACGAAGCCAGTCCGCGATGGGCCCGGATGAAAGTGATCTGGGCGATGTCCTCGGCGTCCTGGTTGTTGTTCATGGAGCGGCGGGCGAGGGCGAGCACGCGCGCATAATGGTTCTTCACGATGGTCGCGAAGGCGGCTTCATCGCCGGCGTTGAAACGCCGCACGAGGCTGGCGTCATCTTCTTCGTCGTTTTCCGGTGTGCGGTCGGACGGTTCTTCGGAGGTCTTCTGGAACATAAAACAAGGGGTGCTGTTTAGCCTTTACGCGCTACTGTAGACGTTTCGCGTCCACGCCCGTATGGGGTAAGCGACCCATGTTTGCGGGGGTCGGGCCCCACCCGGGCGGGAAAAATGCCGGAGACCAAGGATTTAGACCGGCGGTCGGCTGCGTCCCGTGAAAAGGGACACGATGAACAGCACCAGGAAGATGAGGAACAGGATTTTCGCCACCGAGGCGGCGATGCCCGAAATGCCCCAGAAGCCCAAGGCACCGGCGATGATCGCAATAAACAGGAAGAGAAGAGTATAGCTTAACATGGGAGTGAGGAGTTGGGGAAACCGGAGACCCGAAAACCTGAAACCTGAAAAGGCGTGGGATTTCCGAGTGAGGGGAATCTGCAGGGATTTCAGGTCTCAAGTTTCGGGTTTTCAGGTTTGGCCTTTTCAGAATTGGTAGCCGATGCCGAGGTTCCAGCCGATGCGACCGTCGTCGAAGCGGTCGTCGATCTGGCTGCCGCGGTCGAACAGCCAGTCATAGGACGCCATGGCGTAGATGAACGTGCGGGACCGCACGAAGAACTTCGAGCCGACCTCCAAACCCGCGGTCCAGGCATCGTTCACGGTGTCGCCATAAATCCGGCCGCCGCCCGCGCCGATGAAGGGTCGGGCGAAACCGTCATGGTTGAAGCTGTAATCGTAGACGAGCCGGGTGGCCCCGTTCCAGCCGGAGTCGCCCACATTGGGATTAGCATAGCTGATCGACTGCCGGAGGGCCCACTGGGAGTTCGGCGAGAGGAACGATCCGTAGGAGAAGTCCACTCCGCCCATCGAATCGTCCATGTGCTTGTTGCTCTGGCCGCTGCCGCCGAGGGTGAATTCCCGCACGCCGGCGGCCTGCGCGTCGGACTCGGAGGTATCCACACTGGTTTGGCCAAGCAGAGTGAAGGGGCTGGCGAGCCCCGCGAGGCAGAGGATGACAACAGAGGTTTTCATGGTTTAGTATTGGTTTTCGGTTTGGTTTGTTGGTCCGTCACTCTGCGTCCGCCCTGCCGGCCGCGCTGGGGCGGGCAGGGGACGTCGGGTGCCGGGCGGGGAAGCTAGCATGGGCCCGCCAGCCGGGGTATCAGGACAATCCCGCCCGCCGGGCCCGGGCGATTCCTGATGGGGACCCGGTAAGAAACCACTTTCTCCATCAGCAGGTTGCACGATGGGCGGGCGAATTTGGATCTGATACGATGCTCGAAAGGATCATTCTCCCGGTTCCTGTGTCCGTCTCGCGTCCCCATCTTTTGCCTATGCTCGACAAAACCTATGCCAGCTGTGTGGCCGCATGCCAGGCGTGCATCCAAGCATGTGAATCCTGGCTCGACCTGAGTACCCATGCCAACCGAGTCGTGGAGGCTTCGCATTGTACCGAGCTTTGTCAGTCCAGCATCCGGCTGTGCCGGTTGGTGATCGAGGAGCTGAAACTCCGCTCGGCGTTTTCCATCCAGGTTTGCGCGCTCGGCACGGTGATTTGCCGCGCCTGCGCCAACGAATTCACCGTGGAACCGGGCGGACTCGATTGCGCCACGGCCTGCCGGCGCGCCGCCGAGGAATGCCACGCCATCGCCGCGACGCGCCTGCCTGTGGGCGCGCGTTAACCGGTCGATTATCGCCGGGGTCGTTGACGCCGGGGGCGCGGCCCGCGGCGATGCGGGTCCTCCAATTTGGGGATCGCCCATCGATGTTAGGCGACCTTGGGTTGTTGGGTCGATCTGTGACCGGCCTTCCCGCTCGGGAAATTTGGCCAGTCCCAGACTGGCCCTACTCAAGCAACCGTCTCTTCTTTGGGTAACTCCCACTAGTCCACGAGGTGGGCGTGCTTTTGCCCAGGCACGTTTTTTGGGAGAATCGCGGAGGAGCAACGAACCAGCGCATTGGGGAGCAATGCGCTCCACCGGGGGCACGCGCTCCAAGGTGCGCGCGCAGATCGCGGCGCGTTGGCGCAACGCACGGTTGAGCGCGCCGAAAGTCCCACAAAGCCCCATTCCCGGCGCGGCCAGATTGGCGACTTTTGCTGCCCTTTTGCTTACAACATTTTAGCAGCCATGCAGGGCCTCCGAGGGAAGGGGCATTGGGTGGAACCGGAATGTAGTCCTGACACGGACAGGGGGGATCGGTGGACGCTGACAGGATTATCAGGCCCACGCTGATTCAGGGGCTTGCGAGATTTTTTTATTCTCGCGGCCATGAAATATTCAATCCGCGCAGTTATCGCCGCCCTGGTCATGTCCGTCTTTGTCCAGGCCGCGCGCGCCGTGGAGGGAACCTGGAACTACGCCGTCCAAGTGACGGCGGCGGTCCAGGCATCCCCCGCCAAGATCACCCTCTCGTGGACGCAAGATTCGACGTCCACTCCGTCCAGTTACACCGTTTACCGCAAGGCCGTCGGCGCCACCTTCTGGGGCACCGGCACCGCGCTGCCGGGTAGCACCCTTAGCTACACCGACACCAACGTCACGGTCGGCACCGCCTATGAATACCAGGTGGTGCGCGCCGCGAGTGGCTATCAGGGTTACGGCTACATCCAATCGGGCATCGACGTTCCCCTGGTGGAAAACCGGGGCAAGGTCGTCCTCGTGGTCGACCAGACCCAGGCCGCGCCGCTCGCCACGGAAATTACCCGCTTGCAGGACGACCTGCGCGGTGACGGCTGGACCGTCATCCGCCGCGATGTCTCCCGCACCGATTCGGTGACGACTGTGAAGGCCCAGATCGTCTCGGCCTACAATTCCGACCCGGCCAACGTGAAGGCGGTTTTCCTCCTCGGCCACGTGCCGGTGCCGTATTCCGGCCAGTTGAACCCCGACGGTCACCCGGACCACACCGGCGCCTGGCCGGCGGACGCCTACTATGGTGACGTGGATGGCAACTGGACCGACAGCTCCGTTAACTATACGCAGGCGCAGAACAGCGACACCGCCGATGGCGCCCGCCTCACCAACAAGCCGGGTGACGGCAAGTTCGACCAGACCACGCTGCCCTCGGCCATCGAGCTCCAGGTCGGCCGCGTGGACCTTTCCAAGATGCCCGGCCTCACCGCCTGGAATTCGCCCGCCTCCTTCGCGAGCGAAACCGAACTCCTGCGCCAGTACCTGAACAAGGACCACAACTTCCGCCACCGGATCATGAACGTCCAGCGCCGCGCCATCGTCGGCGACTATTTCGGCATCCGCAGCGGCGAAGCTTTTGCCGCCAGTGGCTACCGCAACGCCGCCACGTTCGTCGGCAGCGACAAGGTCACCAACCTGAATTCCCAATACAACGACCAGCAGGGCGTCTTCACGCCTGCGGTCGCGGCCGGCGATTATCTCTTCGCCTATGGCTGCGGCGCCGGCAGCTACCGGAGCATCGGTGGTCTCGGCAACGTCGGTAACTACCACGACACCACCACGGTGGAAATCGTGAGCAATGACGCCCACGGCGTTTTCAACATGCTCTTCGGCAGCTGGCTGGGCGACTGGGACCATGAGGACAGCCTCCTGCGCGCCCCGCTCGCGACGCGGACCAACGGCCTCGCGTCGATGTGGTCCGGCCGTCCGCACTGGTTCATCCACGGGATGGGCCTCGGCGAGACGATCGGCGCCGGCACCCGCGTGACGCAGAACAACACCGGCCTGTATCGCAACATGCAGAACAACTCGGCCAACATGGTCCACGTCGCGCTGATGGGCGATCCCACCCTGCGTCTCCATCCGGTCGCCCCGCCCGCCGCGCTCGGTGGCGCGTCCGCCGGCAGCGTCGTCACGCTCACCTGGACCCCCTCGACGGACAGCATCGTCGGTTACAACGTCTATCGCGCCGCTTCCGACACCGCGGCCTTCACGAAGCTGAACAGTTCCCTGCTGACGGTCCCGACCTACGTCGACGCCAGCGCCCCCGCCGGTGCCATCTACATGGTCCGCGCCATCAAGCACGAGGTTTCGCCCAGCGGCAGCTACTTCAACGCTTCCCAAGGCCTGCTCTGGAAAGTCGGCGGTTCCACGCCGCCCCCGTCCAGCGGTGACACCACAGCCCCGATGGTTTCGCTGACGGCCCCGGCCGCGAGCTCCACGGTCAGCGGCACCGCGGTCACCCTGACCGCGAGCGCCTCGGACAACGTCGGCGTGGCCGGCGTCCAGTTCCAGCTCGACGGCGCCAATCTCGGCGCCGAGGACACCGCCGCTCCATTCACGGCTCCGTGGAACTCCAGCACGGTTTCCAATGGTGCCCATACCCTGCGCGCCATCGCCCGCGACGCTGCTGGCAATATCACCACCTCCGCTGGCGTCAGCGTGACGGTCAGCAATACCACCGTCACGCCGCCGAGCACTCCGCCCGCGACTTCCTCGGGTGCCTGGGTGGATGACGCCCTCCCGGCCGGCGCCACGGGTTCCGGCTCCGGCGGCGACACGTGGAACTGGGTGACGAGCAACCCGGTGCCGTATTCCGGTACCAAGGCCCACCAGTCGGCCATCGCGGCCGGCCTGCATGAGCACTCGTTCAACTGGGCCAGCGCCACGATGTCCGTCGCCACGGGCGACATGCTCTATGCTTACATCTACCTCGATCCGGCCAATCCGCCGACCGAGATCATGATCAGCTGGCTCTCGAACAACTGGGAGCACCGTGCCTATTGGGGGGCCAACAGCATCAACTATGGCACGAACGGAACCGCCAGCCGCCGCCAGGTCGGCGCGCTGCCGGCCACCGGCCAGTGGGTGCGGCTCGAGGTGCCCGCGAGCCAGGTCGGCCTCGAAGGCCAGGTCGTCAAGGGCATGAGCTTCGGGCTCTTTGGCGGCCGCGCCACCTGGGATAGCATCGGCCGGGCGCCGGCCGGCGCGACGACTCCGCCGCCGTCCACCGGCGGGGCCGCGACGGTGACCGTGGCCGCGACGGACACCAATGCCGTCATCGGCACCACGGACAACGCCTCGTTTACGTTCACCCGTACCGGCAGCACCACGGCCGCGCTCAAGGTCAAGTTTACGCTCTCCGGCACCGCCGTGAAGTGGCTCGACTACCGCCGCCCCGAAGGCGACATGCCGGTGGAGATGACCATTCCCGCCGGCGCCGCTTCCGTGGTCATGAACCTCAAGGCGATCGCCAACACCACGGGCGCCAATCCGCAGACAGTCATTGTGACTGTCGCTTCCGATGCCGCGTACTCGATCGGCACCCAGAAATCGGGCACCGCGACGATCACGTTGCCCGGCCAGACCGTTCCCGCCCCGGTCACCCAGACTTCCTCCACGTCCTGGGACCGGGCGGTGAATTCCGCGAACATTCCCCTGTCAATTTTTGACTTGGACAACGCCACGGGCCCGACCACCGGCGGTTTGCCGGTGGTCACCGTGGCGGCCACTGACGCGTCCGCCATGGTCGGCTCGGCGGACAATGCCACCTTCAGCTTCACCCGCTCGGGCAGCACCGCCGCGGCGTTGAAGGTGAAATTCGCGCTGTCCGGCACCGCGGTGAAATGGACCGACTACCGTCGCCCCGAGGGCGACATGCCGGTGGAGATGACCATTCCCGCCGGCGCCGCCTCCGTGGCCATGAACATCATGGCCATTGCCAATGCCACCAATGCGAATCCCCAAACGATGATCGTCACTCTGGCTCCCGACTCCACGTATGCCGTGGGGTCGGCCCGGAGCGGCACCGCTACCTTCCTTCCCGCCGGCACCGTCGTCGCGCAGGGCGGTAGCGGTGCCGGCTCAACCGGCGGCACCGGCAGCACCGGTGGTTCAACGGGCGGCAACGGCAGCACCGGCGGCACCACCACGGGCGGCACGGTCGACGCCTCGGCGGATCCGGTGAGCATCGTGGACTACACGAAGCTCCAGATCCCGGCCGTCGGCAGCAGCCTCCTGCACGTCCTTTCTCCGACCACGCTTGAGCTGGTCCGCATCAACACGGCGCCGGCGGGCGGGGCCGTGGACAGCTGGAATTTCGTCGACGCCTCCGGCAATTTCACGGCGCCCGCGACCAACAAGCTTGCGGTCACCGTCAACGGGCAGGCCGTCGCCGTGCAGTCGGTCGGATTCAAGCGCCGGCCGCTGTACGCCCCGCTCGTCAGCCGCGACCTGCGCATCGCAAGCACCCTCGTGCTGCAGCTGGCCTCCCCGGTGGCCGACGGCCAGACCGTCGAGGTGAAGAATGCCGACGCCACGCTGTGGCCCGCGGCCATGACCTTCAAGGCGGTCGCCCAGGCGATGCGCTACAGCCCCGCCATCCACGTCAACCAGGAAGGCTACGTGCCGTCGCTGCCCAAGAAGGCCGCGGTCGGTTACTACCTGGGCAATCTCGGCGAAATGGCCGTGCCCAACCTGACATTCTCCATCGTCGAGGCGGTCGGCGGCCGGGTGGTTTACCAGGGTGCGCTGGTCGCGCGGCCCGACACCGGCTGGACCTATGCCCCGACACCTTATCAAAAGGTCTATGAGGCGGACTTCAGCAGCTTCGCGGCCGTCGGTGAGTACAAGCTCGTGGTGCCGGGCCTCGGCGCCTCGCTGCCGTTCCTGATCGACGATGGCATCGGCATGGCCTTCGCCCGCACGTACGCGCAGGGCCTTTATCACCAGCGCTGCGGCCTGCCGAACGAACTGCCGTTCACGCGGCACACCCATGCGGCCTGCCACCTGGCGCCGGCGACGGTGCCGGTTTCCACCAATGGCTATACCTTTACCTGGAACACGATCGCGGGCGATACGAGCACGACCAACCCGGCGCAGACCGCGCCCGTGCTTTCGAGCCCGGCGGCTCAGCTCTACCCGTTCGTCAACCAGGGGCCGATCGATGTGTCCGGCGGCCACCATGACGCCGGCGACTACAGCAAATACACGATCAACAGCGCCACGCTCGTGCACACCCTGATGTTCGCCGTGGATTCCATGAGCGGCATCGCCACCTTCGACAATCTCGGGCTGCCGGAAAGCGGCGACGGAATTAGCGATGTCCTCCAGGAAGCGAAGATCGAAGCCGATTTCCTTGCCAAGCTCCAGGATGCCGACGGTGGTTTCTATTTCCTCGTTTATCCGCGCGAGCGGAAGTACGAGAACAACGTCACGCCCGACCGCGGCGACCTGCAGGTCGTGTGGCCGAAGAACACCTCCGCCACCGCCGCCGCCGTGGCCGCCCTGGCCGAGATCGCTTCGTCGCCGAAGTTCAAGACCGCCTACCCGCAGGCCGCCGCCGCTTACCTCGCGAAGGCGAAGACGGGCTGGAAGTTCCTCACCGACGCCATTGCCAAGTATGGCAAGGCCGGCGCCTACCAGAAGCTGACGCACTACGGCGACGATTTTGCCCATGACGACGAGCTCGCCTGGGCGGCCGCCGCGATGTTCGTGGCCACCGGCGACACCAGCATCCACAGCACGCTGAAGTCCTGGTACAACCCCGCCGATCCGGCGACGTGGCGCTGGGGCTGGTGGCACGGCTTCATGGGCTGGGGCAATGCCAACCGCACCTATGCCTTCGCCGCCCGCAGCGGGCGCCTTGCCGCCGGCCAGCTCGACGCGGCTTATCTCGCGAAGTGCGAGGCCGAGGTCCGCAGCGCCGCCAACGACGCGCTCACCTGGTCCCAGCACAGCGCCTACGGCACAAGCTTCCCCGATGACAGCAAGCGCGTGCAGAGCGCCGGCTGGTACTTCTCGGGCTCACAGTCCTTCGACCTCGCCGTGGCCCGCCAGCTCGACGCGCGCGCCGACTACGTCGACGCGATGGTGCGCAACCTCAACTACGAGGGCGGCTCGAACGCCATCAACGTGTCCTACCTGACCGGCCTCGGCTGGAAGCGCCAGAAGGAGATCGTCCACCAGTACGCCCAGAACGACGAACGCGCCCTGCCGCCCAACGGCATCCCGCTCGGCAACCTGCAGACCGGCCCGATTTACACCGCGACTTACGGCACCGAACTCGCCGCGTTGACGTTCCCGCGCGACAACGCCGGCAGCGCGCCCCACGGCTTCTATGACCGCTGGAGCGACACGTTCAACGTGACCACGGAGTTCGTGCATCTCGACCAGGCGCGCGGCCTCGCCAGTTTCGCCTATCTCGCCTCCATGACGCCCGCCAAGTCGCAGGCATGGAAATCCGCCGCCGCCACGATCACGGGCATCCCGGCCTCGCCCGCGTTGGGCGCACCGCTGACCGTCGGCCTGCAGGTGGCCGGCATGGATCTGGAAGGTGCCCGCATCCTGTGGGAAGCGAAGGGGACCGCGCCCGCCTATGGCGAGACGTACACGTTCACGCCCGGCAGTTACGGCGCGCAATGGGTCGAGGCCGAGGCCCAGTGGCCGGACGGCCGCCGCGCGGTCGCCCGCGCGAACCTGTTTGCCGAAAACGGCCTGCCCACGGTCACCGTCGCCGCCACCGATGCCAGCGCCACGATTGGCAGCACGACGGACACCGCCACGTGGACCTTCACCCGCGCGGGCAACACCGCGGGCGCGATCACGGTGAACTTCAAGTTCAACGGCACCGCCGCCAAGTGGAGCGATTACCGCCGGCCGGAGGGCGACATGCCCTCTACCGTCACGATTCCGGCCGGCGCCACCTCGGCGACGATCACCATCAAGGCGATCGCCAACACCACCAGCGCCAACCCGCAAACCGCCATCCTCTGTCTGCTCGACGGCACCGGCTATAACGTCGGGACCGTGAACGACGCGGCTGCCACCGTCACCATCCACTAAAATTGATGATCACCAATTTCCTCTTCTTTGTGGCCTTTGTCGCCGTGGCTTACCTCACCACCTGTATGAGTGCCCGCCCGCCCTTGCGGGCGCGCATCCGGGTGCGTTCGGGGCGGACGACCGACGCGGGCCGCAACTGAAGAATTACTACCTGGCAACGGGGACGCACACGCCCTCCGTCGGTGATCGAGCGGCCGCTCCTTCACCCGCCTGGTAGCACCCCGGACCCCCGCAGGTTAATTCCTGCGGGGGTCTCCTTTTTGGGCTGTGGCAACCGGGAGAGCTCAAAAGCGTGACATCGAGAAGCGCGATCATGTGGGTATGGCGCCGCTGGGGAAGCCCCGGTCCGCGCCGTCTTTCGACTCGCCGCTTGAGCGCCTTCAGCATTTCTGTTCCCATCCCGCGCGCCGATCCATGCCTGACTGCTGCCCTCCCAATCCATGAGGAAACGACGTGCCGACGACGAACCCTTGTCGCCCGCAGAGCTGGGGGCGATCCGGCAAGCGTTCGAGGCGGCCGGCTATATTGTGACCCCTCTGAACGAAGCCTGCTTCGAGTTTCGCTCCCCGACCATCCCCGCGGCCACCCATGTGTATGCCACACCGTATTTCCTGCAGTTCACCGGGGTGAGCATCGCGGTGCCGCGGTCGGCTCGCGGCCGGGACATTTCGGTCCGTGATCGCCTGTTGAACCAGCTCAATTGCCGCCTGAGCCTGGTAAAGGTTACCTGCGAGGAGGTCCGGATTTCACGTAAGTTGGGTGGGTGGCAGCTTCAGGTCCAGGCCAGGCTCGTTCCCGGTCTCGTTCGCGCCACTTTCGCGACGGAAACAATTCGCGGTTTCGTGGCGCTTTGGTTGCATGAACGCCTTCAATTGGTCCTCGCCAAGGAAGAATTCGAGCGCGGCGTGTACGCGATGGCCGACGAGCAACCAAGCTGACGAGACCTACACCTCCGTGGCCCGCAGCAGACTGCGGAGGTTGATTTCCCCGGACGGCAGGCGGACGTGGTCGAAGTCGCCGCGCAGGAACTTCAGGGCGACGCGCTCGCGGTCGATCTCGGCGCGGGTGCGCACGCCAAGCCGGCGAAGCAGGGGCAGGGGAGGACACCAGCCTTGGGTGGCATGAAGGAACAGAAAACCCAGCACGCCGCCGGTCAGGCCCAGCCAGCGCCGGTTCCTCGTGACCCCCAGCACCACGCCCAACAGGGCGAGCGCGGAGGCGTTGGTCTGCAGCCAGCGCTCGATGTCCCATTCGCGCTCGAGCTGGTCAATTTTCACGGTAAGCGCCCCCTCCGATTTGGTGGAATAGGCGAGGACGGTGGCAGCCGTCCGGCGGTCGATCCGTTCGTTCACGAGCGGGCGGGTGTGGCGGCGCACGCGTTCCAGTTCCCAAGTGGATTTCATGCCCGCAACGTAGCGTTCGCGACGACCTGACGCCACCGGGCGCCTTCCCCGGGCCCGGGTCGGGATAATTCGGATAGGGAGCACGGCGGGGCGGGGTCGCCGCGCGCATACCGGTGGCGGCGACCGGAACCCGCCCGGTGGCGGGGGCGCCACGCGACTGGTAGAGTGGAGGCACGCTACAAGAAACAAACTCATCAATCATCCATAATATATATCATGAAAACTTCCTCCAAATACCTCTCCCTCCTCGGTGGTCTGGTTTGCCTGACGCTGTCCGCGCCGGCGCAAAGCTACCCGGATTCCAGCAAGGGCTCCCAGTCATCGACCACCCGGCCCTCGTCTTCAACCTCGTCCAGCCAGTCGTCCAAGAATGACACGATGAGCCCGTCAACGAATGACTCGACGAGCCGTTCGAACACCAGCAGCTACAACAGCCAGTCCAGCACCATTGCGGGCCAGCGCTTCAACAACCTGGACAAGGACAATGACGGCAAGATCTCCCGTTCGGAATTCACGCTGGCTTCGCCGCAGCTCCAGAGCGGCCAGAACGACACCGGCAAGACCGAGAAGAAGCATTGGTGGAACCGCAATTCGTCGGACAAGAAGGCCACCTCCACGACCGACAGCGACGTCACCAGCGCGTCCAGCTCCGTTGAAATGTTCAACCAGCTCGACACCGACAAGGACGGCTTCCTGAGCCAGTCCGAACTCAACGCGCAGAACGGCGCGAACCACACGGATATGTCGAAATAACTTTTAGGCCAGGTCAGTGGCCTAAATCGCAGAAAGCCCGCGGTTCGCAGCTAACCGCGGGCTTTCCATTTGGGGGGAAGCAACCCCCCAAGCCGTCTTTCTGCGTAGGGGCGCAGTCTTGGCATGATGCCACACATCGCTGACACTTTAGGTGCCACACATCGCTGACAGTTTTACGGGCATCTATGCCCTGGAAAACTGAAGATCTGGTTGGTGCACGCCGGCGTTTTATTGCAGAGCGCC
>DASZPS010000080.1:0-3059 GCA_035549955.1 Lacunisphaera sp.
GCCACTTTTCCACGGCCTGTTGCTTGTACTCCTCACTGTAGGGGGTCCTGCCCGCTACCGGTTTCGTGATCTGCGTCTTCATGTGGACTCCTTGGGTTTTGATCCCCAGTCCACTGTCCGTCAAATCAGGGCAACCTCAACCTGACCCCAGGCATGGTCCATTGTCCGTAATCTGACCCCAGGCATGGTCACGGTTCCGCCGGGCCGCGTCGCAATCCAGCCTCGTCGTCGCGCGCGGTTTCGCTCAGGTTAAAACCCAACTTTCGTTCCCATGCGCTCCTGCCAGGTCATCCTTTCGGTCCTCGTGTTGTTGTCCTCCGTCATGAACCACCGTGTTGCCGCCGCCACCGCCCGCTACGAGGCAAACTGGGCTTCGCTCGATGCCCGTCCGATGCCGGAATGGTATCTGGACGCCAAGTTCGGCGTCTTCATCCACTGGGGCGTGTATTCCGTTCCCGCCTGGGGGAAGGTCGGCGAGTATGCGGAATGGTACTGGCGCCACGTCGCCAGTCCCAACGCCGAGGATCCCGCCTGGCGCGAATTCCACGCGCGCCACTACGGCAGGGATTTTCCCTACCAGGATTTCGCGCCGCGCTTCACCGCTGAGCTCTTCGATGCCGGCCAGTGGGCCGCGCTGTTCGCCCGCGCCGGTGCGCGTTACGTCGTGCCGACCTCCAAGCACCACGACGGGTTCGCCCTCTGGCCCAGCGCGGAGGCCAGCCGCACCTGGGGCCGGCCCTGGAACGCCATGGAGATCGGGCCCAAACGCGACCTGATGCGGGAACTCGCCGACGCCACGCGCAAGGAGGGTCTGAAGTTCGGTTTCTATTACTCGCTCTACGAGTGGTTCAATCCGCTCTGGCTCAAGGACCGGCCGCGTTACGTGGACGAGCACATGATTCCGCAGTTCAAGGATGCCGTCACGCGTTACGCGCCCGCGCTCGTCTTCGGTGACGGCGAGTGGGACCTGACCTCGCAGGAATGGAAGAGCGAGGCGCTGCTGGCCTGGCTCTTCAACGAGTCGCCCTCGCGGGACGAGGTCGTGATCAACGACCGCTGGGGCAAGGAGACCCGCCACCATCATGGCGGCTACTACACGACCGAGTACACCGCCGGCCTGCAGGATGGCGCGCACCCGTGGGAGGAGAGCCGCGGCCTGGCCCATTCCTACGGTCTCAACCGCGCGGAGCGGATCGGCGACTACAAGAGCGCCCGCGAGCTGGTCCTCGTGCTGGTCGACCTCGTCAGCCGCGGCGGCAACCTGCTGCTCGACATCGGCCCGGCCGCCGACGGCACCATCCCGCCGATCATGGAGGAGCGCTTGCTGGAGATCGGCGACTGGCTGAAGGTCAACGGCGAGGCCATCTACGGCACGCGGCCCGCCGTCCGTTCCTGCCAGTGGACCGAGGGCCCGCGGCCGGACCAGCAATACGGCGAGTACAAGATCAAGTACGCGCTCCTCGACCAGGTCGGGCAGGCCCCCCGCGACGGCCACGCGGTGAAGCAGGCTTTCTTCACGCAGAAGCCCGGCGCGCTCTACGCCATCACCGCCGGCTGGCCCGGCGAAAAGCTCCTCCTGCGCGATGTGTCCGTCCCCGCCGGCGCGGCCATCACCCTGCTGGGTGTCGAGGGTTCCCTGGCCTACCGCCTCGTCGGCCACGACGTGGAGATAACCCTGCCCGCCCTCAACCCCGACAACGCCCCCTGTCGCCACGCCTTCGCGCTCAAGCTCCCGGGCGGACAAGTCGCGGCCGGGCAATAGCCTGCCCCAATGCTGGCGGGCCCGACCCGGTCGGTCACCCGAACCGATTCTCACAGGAGGAAACGGAGAGAACGGAGCCTCATGGCAGGGGGTCAGGTCGCTTGATGCCCGATCGTTCGCGGGCTTACGCATTAATTACACCGTAGCGGTGGCCGGTGCCCGGCTTGGTGGCCGGAATCGCCGCCATGCCGCGCAAGTTACGTCTGGAATTTCCCGGGGCCTGTTACCACGTGATCAATCGCGGCAACTACCGGACCGACGTTTTCAAGGCGACGGCGACGAAAGCGGCCTTTGAAGATTGCCTGTTCGAGGCGGGGGCGAAATCGGGCTGGCGCCTGCATGCCTTTGTGATCATGCGCAATCATTTCCACCTGGCGGTGGAAACCCCGGACGGGAACCTGGTCAGTGGCATGCATTGGCTGCAATGTACATTTGCCACTCGTTTCAACCGGTTGCGAAACGAACGGGGACATCTGTTCCAGGGACGATACAAAGCCATTTTGGTGGAGGAGGGCGAGCCGTTCGGACTCGTCAGCGCCTACGTTCATCTCAATCCGGTCCGGGCCCACCTGCTTTCGGTCGCAAGGCTGGAGGAATACCGCTATTCGAGCTACTGGTACCTGCGCCAGCCCCGCAAACGGCCGCCCTGTTTGCGCCTCGACCTGATGCTCGCCGCAACCGGACAACTCGCCGATAATCCCGCGGGTTGGGACAGCTATCGCGACTATTTGGTGTGGCAGGCGGAAGAAGGGCCCGCGGGCAATTCAGCCGCTTACGTATCGCTAAGCAAGGGGTGGGCCCTGGGCAGCACTGGGTTCAAAGCGGCACTGATTGCAGATCATGCCGTGGCCGCAACCGCTCGGGCTTGGGAACGCAAAGGAGCCGAGGAAGTGCGGGCGCTTGCCTGGGAAATGGCCTGCCGCCGGGCTCTCGAAGCCATGCGGCGTACCGATGCCGACCTGGCATCCGCGGCAAGGTCCGCGCGGTGGAAGGTTGCGCTGGCTATCTTCCTTAAGGAACGAACCCAAGCTTCCAATCGCTGGCTGGGCCGGCGCCTAAATCTGGGGTCCGCCAAGTATGTCAGCCACTTGGTATCGGTCATGAAACGTCGCACCGTCCCGGCCCCCGAACTGACGCACCTTAGGGCGTCAAGCGACCTGAGGTTGCCCTGATTTGACGGACAGTGGACTGGGGATCAAAACCCAAGGAGTCCACATGAAGACGCAGATCACGAAACCGGTAGCGGGCAGGACCCCCTACAGTGAGGAGTACAAGCAACAGGCCGTGGAAAAGTGGC
>DASZPS010000081.1:0-5575 GCA_035549955.1 Lacunisphaera sp.
GTAGGCGCGGTTGCCGGTGGCGCGCCAGGCCTGCGCCTGCACGGCCGTGATCATGAACATGTCGTCGATCCACAGGCGCGTCTGCCAGGTGTAGCCTTGCCGGTGGAATTCATGCGATTCGGCCGTCGGGCGGTTGCCGAATGGCTCGCTCCATTGCTTGTAGGCCATCCACTCGCCGAGGGCGAGGTAGCGCTGCTCCCCGGTCTGGATGGCGAGCTCGAGCGGCACGGCGGCGAAGACCGTGTAGTCCACATGGTCGGGCACGGGCACCATGCTTTTTTCCTCGCGGAACAGCGGTTCGAAGCGGGCGGCGAGCCAGGCGGTGCGGGCGCGATCCTGGCTCGCGGCGGCAAAGACCAGGGCGCCATACCAGGTGCAAACCTCCGGATAGGTGATGGTCTTGGGCGGCGTCGGCCGGCCGAAATTCTGGTGGGGACTGGCAAGGAAGCGGTCCGCCACGCGCCGGCCGATCTCCTGCGGCGAGGCGCCGGCCGGCCACGCGCCGAAATCGTAGCTAGCGACGGCGGGCGCGGCCGCCACCAAGGCGAGGCTCAGGGAAACCAGGGGCGTGAGGCGGGGGATGGAACTCATGAAATCGAACCAATCAGCCCGACGGGAGAGGACAACCGGAGCCGTGCTTATCCCGTTAGACAGTCGGCGTGAAATGCCATGCGGGCCACGCCGAGGTTCCTCACGTCGCGGACCCAAAGGCCCCTTCCCCCGTCCCAATTACTTTGATTGCTTCAGGTCGTGGCGCAACTCCGTGCCTCTCGTTGGAGGGCGGCAAAAAAGGGTCATGCTGCGAATATTTGGGCGTTGCCGGCGCGCACGGTCTGCCGCGCTACAACGTTCGCGGGCGGAGCGCTGTCTGCCAATGCAACCAGCTTACGGCAACGACACCGAACTCGCGACCCACTCCGAGATACTCATCCAACTATTCGCCGCATGACCCCTTCTCTGAGACCCGGTGGCCGCGCCGATCGGAGCCAACACGCCCGGCGGCAAAATCTACCAGCAATTCTGCGCCGCCTGCCACATGCCCAACGCCAGCGGCGTGCCCGGCATGCAACCCGCCCTCGCCGGCAGTGCCGTCGTCGCCGGGGACCCCAGCCGCCTGATCGAGGTGCTGTTGCGCGGCCCCGCTGCCGTGCTGCCGGCCGACCGGGAAAAGTTCAGCAACGTCATGCCTCCCTTCGCGATCCTGCGCGACGCCAACCTCGCCGCCGTCATCAACTACCTGCGCCGCAACTACGCGCCCGGCGCCGCGGAAGTAACGGCGGCCCAGGTCGCCACGCTCCGCGCCCGGATGACTCAGCCTTAAGCAAGCCCGCACGAGATCAAACACTCCCTCCACGAAACCCCCGGCGCTCACACCTGGATGGTCTGGCGCCGCTACCTGCACGAGGTCGCCCCGCTGCTGTTCCGGTGAGCCGGTCGAAATGGCTGCCCGGCAGCCTGGAGATATTCGAACCCTGATGAATCTCCCAGAAGGCCAATTATCAGGAATTTCCGGCGCAGATCAAAGAATCCAAGGGAATGGTTTCATCAGTTTCGCCAGGAATTTGATCTATTCTTCAGGGGGCTTTATATGGACCCAAAGCTAAAGCAATCCGCTCGTATTGTCCGGCGGCACCTTGCCCTCCTCCCTCAATTACGCGTGCGCATCGGATTTCATCCGAGGGTCGGCATTCAGCTCGGCGTGAATCGCCTGTAGCAGCAGCCTTGGTTCGCAGGGTTTCATCAAGACCTCCCGAACGCCCAAGGCCGCCAATTCGTCCCGCCGCTTGATTTCATCCATGCCGCTCATGCCCACAATCGGCAGCCGTTCGGCCACGAGTCGGATCGTCCGGATCATATCCACGCCATCCATCACTGGCATCATCATGTCGGTGACGACAGCGCGCACTTCGTCGCGCCGCGCCAGAAACTCGCGCACGCCCTCCTCGCCGTTCGTCGCGGTGAGGACCCGATAGCCGTTTTCTTCCAGCACGAGGCGAGTCGACTCGCGGAGCCCCGGCTCGTCATCCACGAGCAGCAGCAGCTCACCATTGCCCCGCGGCACATCGGTTGCATCCGCCGCGACCGTCGTTCCAGGCGTCTCCGCCGCCGGCAGGTAAACCTTGAAGACACTGCCCTTGCCCGGCTCGCTGTAAACCGTCACGAACCCCCCGTGGTTCTTCGCGATGGCCAGCACGGTGGACAGGCCCAGCCCGGTGCCCTTGCCCACCGGCTTCGTCGTGAAGAACGGATCGAAAATGCGTTCGATGATCTCCCGGGGGATGCCTTCTCCCGTGTCTGCAACCGTCAACACGACGTAGGGTCCCGGTTTGGCCTGCGGGTTAAGTTTAGCCTGGGCCTCCGAGAGGCGGACATTTTCCGCCGACAGCGTAAGCCTGCCTCCGTCCGGCATGGCGTCCCGGGCGTTCACGCAAAGGTTCATCAGCACCTGGTGCAACTGCGTCGGATCGGCCTTCACCGCCCATAAATCGGCCGGCACCTTCCGTTCCAGTTCCAGGTTCCGCGGAAAGGTCTCCTGCGCCAGATGATGCATGTCGTTGATCAGATGGCGGAGCTGCACCGAGCTGCGCGCGACCTCGGTGCCCCGGCTGAACGTGAGCAGTTGCCGGATGATGCCGGCGCCCCGCTGCGCCCCGGTTTCGATGATGTTCAGGATCGCCTGTTCCCGCTCGCTCGTGAGCTTGTTTTTCAGCAAGCCCGCGCCCATCAGCATCGGCGCCAGGATATTGTTCAGATCGTGCGCGACGCCACTCGCCAGCGTGCCGATTGCTTCCATGCGCTGCGCCCGCAGGAACTGCTGCTCCAGCTTCTTGCGCTCGGTGATGTCCACCGCCGTGGCCACGAGCTGGCTGACTCTCCCGCCCTCCTCCCGCAGCGGGCTTACGGCAAAATCCACGATCATTTCCCGACCGCCGGCCACCCGGATCGCGACGTCATACCGGATAAACTCGCCCCGAATGGCCCGCGCCAAAGCATCCTTGAGCTGCAGCTGCACGTCGGGGGAATGCGACCACCAATAGGCCTGCGGGAAATACGTCCCGACAACATCCTCGCGTTTTAAGCCGCCGACCTCGAGCGCGGCGCGATTCACCTCCAGCAGAATGCCGTCCAAAGAAAGCAGGCCGACAAACGAAAACAGACCGTCCAGGATGTCGCGCAACTGCTGCGCGTTCCGACGCTGCGCCTCTTCGGCCCTCTTTCGTTCCGTGATGTCGCGGGCCGCGGCGATCACCATCGGCCCGACTTCGGCAGGAAACGACCGCACGCTCAGTTCCGTCGGGATGCGCCGGCCGTCCTTGGACTTTAGCGTGCGCTCGAAGACCAGCCGCTTCTCACGGCTCAGGCGGTCGGATAACGCCGCGATGGTCGGCTCCTCCCCCTCCGCCACCTCCAGTTCATGCACCGGCCGGCCGAGCAATTCCTCGTGTGAGTAGCCCAGCAGGTCCGAGGCCGCCTCGTTCGCGTCCACCACCCGGTCGGGGCGGCCCTGCCCGTCCAGCGAAACGAGGAACATGGCATCGTTGGCGGCGTTGAAGACCTGACGGCTGCGGAGTTCGCTGGCGCGCAGCGCCTGTGCCTGTTTTTCGAGCTGCAGGCTGCGGTCCTCCAGCTTGTCGACCAGGCCCTGGCTATATTCGTGCATCGCGCCCAACTCGCCCAGTTCACACGTGACGGCCGGCGCGATCCTATGCCGATCACCCAGCAACTCCCGCAGCGTGCGGATCAGCTCCGGCCCGGTCGCCGGCTTGCGCAGGAACCGGTCGGCCCCGAGGTCGAGGGACAACTGCTCGTCCGACGCCGAGGTGTAGGTGGCGGTGTAGACGATGATCGGCAGCGACCGGAGTCGCGGATGGTGCCGGATTTCATGGCAAAGTCGGTAGCCGTCCATCCGGGGCATCAGGATATCGGTGATGACCGCGTCGAACGGCGCCTCCAGCAAGGCCTGCAGCGCCGCGATCCCGTCAGAGGCCTCCGCCACCTCGAAGCCATGCTCCTCCAGCACCCCGCGCACAATCGCGCGATTGTCGTTTTGATCTTCGGCCAGCAGGATACGGTGGGGCATGGAATCCGGGCAAAAGACAGACTCCGACTTCGGCAACTTGAAAGCGAGAGCCGAATTCCGGTCTGGCACCCGTTTGTTCTCGCGACGGAAATCGACGAGCGCCGAATCGGAAGCCCGGGCATGGATGAAATCGGCCTCTCCCCGCCACAGACCTTCGCTGTCGTTGGACGGAGTCTGGGTGGGGTTGCCCTAAATTGGCGAACCCGGGTTTAGGGAAGCTCACTACCAAGACGAACGAACGGGCCTGCCACCTTGGCGAAAATGTTTGACCTGGCTTTGGGCGTGGTGGGCGGCCTTTTTACAGAAATCCGACCCTCCCAACGTGGCAGAATCGAACTCCAGCGAACTCAGCGCGACCAAATGGGGTCCGGCTGAAGAATTGATATCAAGATTGGCCCGGCAGAGCGATCCGGGTGCGTCTGAGCGTTTTGAGATTGTGGTGATCGTCGCGGATTAGCGCCACCCGCCTGGACCGGGTCCAACGCTTCCTTCGCTTGATCAAATGTAAACACCCGGTCGACCACCGGCCGGATTCTGCCCGTTTCGAGCAGCGCGCCGATTTGCGCGAGCTGCCCGCCATCCGGATGCACGAAGAGGAATGAATACGCGGCGCCTCTTTTACCGGCCTGCAGGATGATGCCGCCACTCAGCAGACCTAACACGGCCTTCATGAGAAAGTTCATGCCCCGGGCGCGCGCGAATGCGGCGTCGGGTGGAGCGTGCTGCTCCCCAGCGCGCTTGGCCCCGGTGGTTCCAAAACAGCGCATTGAGGAGCAATGCGCTCCACCTTCCACCGCATGGTTCCGGCTTGGACTACCTGGTGGCCTTCACGTCCGTGGTGGCGCTGCTAACTGGCGGCAACTCGGCCGGGGCGCTGCCCCAGGCGTCGTCGAAATACACCACCTTCGCCGTCGAGACGTTGCGCGAATCCTTCAGCCGGATCAGCACCTCCTGGTCCCGGGCGCGGACCAGTTTCACGTCCTTGAGCCGGGCGCCGATCACGTCGTCGAACAGGAGCGCCGGCGTGCTGTCGCGCTGTTCGTAGTTGAAGGTACAGCCGGACAACGTCAGCCCCTCGACGTGCCGGGCGTAGAGGCCGTAGGCGGGGAGCACGCCGAGATTGGAGGCGTTGTACTGGCCGACGCCGAGTTCGGGCGGCTGGTTGGCTTCATCGGTCTTCGGATTGCCGCCCTTCGCGAGGAAATGGACGTCGTTGAAGACAACATTCCTCACGTAACCTGTATGCTTGCCGTTGGGCAGCTTGAAAGTCAGTCCACCCTGCACCGCCGAGGCATCGGGCAGCTTGTAACCGGCGACGATCGGGGCGGCCTTGCGCTGCGAGCCGTCGTAGGGCTTCCAGCGCGGCGGGCGGTACGAACTGCCGGCGTATTGCTCGGTGACGTCGACGTGGCTGAGGATGATGTTTTCCACCACGCCGATGTTGATGTTGGTGTTGAGCAGCTCGTCGTGCGGCTTGCCGTTCTCGTCGAACTT
>DASZPS010000082.1:0-2575 GCA_035549955.1 Lacunisphaera sp.
CGGGCAGCAGAACATTCCGCCACGTATTCGCCAAATGCGTCGCATGCCCCGGCGATTCCAGCAACTTATCAATCAGTATCGATCGCTTATCAGGCCGCTGGTCCGCCAAAAACTCCCGCCCCTCCGCAACCCGCGGCACCACACCCGTCAGATCGAGATAAACCCGGCGCAGAAACTCCGCATCACTCGCCCTCGCAGCCGGATCAAAACCAACCGACCGAATTTTGGCATCAACCAACTCATCAACGCGACGAACAATCGCCGCCCGCGCAGCGTCGGCCGCCTGAGTATCGTCTTCCCCAACGACCAGTGCATGCCCAGGGCATGCCAGTAACAGGGCCACTGCACAAATCGAACGATAATGGTCCATAGAAGCCTCCCCAGCCACCACTGATTGTAGCCGCCGGGTTCAGCCGACCGCAAACTCACTCGCTGCACCGAGTACTTAATACTGAGTAGCGTGTGAATGTGTCCTGAATGCAGCCGGCTTCAGCCGGCTTACCCTGTCAGGCCCCGGCTTCAGCCGGGGTAAACGAAGTAAAACAACACACCGTTCAGCCGGCTTGAGCCGGCTTCTCGTTCGTGGCTTTAGCCATCGGCTCGACACGCAACCCTAATTGTTGAATTGACAGAGCTCCAGCGATTAAATGTGCAACTCACAATCCTGCACATTTATTTGACCAAGTCGTATATCACTGCACTTTCTGAGAAGTTCACGAGTAGAAACTGATCTGTCATGAAAAAAGGCTCTTCCATCATGCTGCGGTTGGTAAACATACCGCACAATGGGAGAGCCAAGGATGGTTCCGTATCAGCCGCCACAGGATTGGCAGCAGTGGGTGGAGTGGTTGTCCGCAGGATTGCACGGTCGCAGTCGCTGGCGGTTGTCGCTGATTCTCCTGGGGATGGTATTTGCCCGTGGTCGGCGGACCGTCACAAGCTGGTTGCGAGCCGTTGGAATCACGGACGACTTCTCCGACTATTACTACTTCCTGCAGCCCCTGGGACGCAAGTCCAAAGCTCTGGCCGAGCGGTTGTTCATGTTGCTGCTCATGCGGGTGGTCAGCGACCGGCGGGTGCTGTTGGCCGTGGACGATTCGCCCACCAAGCGGTACGGCCCGCACGTGCAAGGGGCTGGCATCCACCACAACCCCACGCCCGGCCCGGCCGACCAGAAGTTCCTGTATGGCCATATCTGGGTGACGATCTCGCTGGTGCTGCGGCATCCCTTGTGGCAGACAATTGGCCTGCCACTCTTGGGGCTGCTTTATGTGCGAGCCCAAGACATCGTCAAGATTCCGAAGAAGCATGGTTGGGGGTTCCGCACCAAACTGGAACTGGCAGTGCAATCGCTGCGCCCGCTGGTGCAACTGGCAATTGCTGCGGGAAAGATCGTCTGGATTGTGGCCGACGGGGCCTATGCCAAGTGCCCCTTCCTGAGGCCGCTGCGGAGGATGGGCGTGACGGTCGTCAGCCGTTTGCGGAAGGACGCGGCTCTGCGGAGCTTGCCCACGCAGCCCAAGACGCGACGGCGGGGCCGGCCGCGAAAGTATGGGACGAAGCGGATTCATTTGAAACGTCGGGCTGCTCATCCCTTGGGCTGGCAGCCAGTCGAATGCTGTGTGTATGGACAACAAGTCACCAAGACGATCAAGACCTTTCTGGCGACCTACCCGCCGGCCGATGGGCTGATTCGCGTGGTGATTGTCAAGGAAGATCACGGCTGCGAGTTTTTCTTCTGCACCGATCCCGACGCGCTGCCCCGCGAGATCATCGAGGCGTTCGGCGACCGGGCGGCTATCGAGCAGGACTTTCACGACGTGAAGGAGGTTTGGGGCGCTGGCCAACAGCAAGTCCGCAACATCTGGACCAACGTGGCGGTGTTCAACCTGAACCTGTGGGTCCACACCCTGGTGGAAGGTTGGGCTTGGTACAAGCCGGCGGACAAACTCTGCGACCGCAGCCAGTCGCCCTGGGACGACCCCGACCGACGCCCGTCTCATGCCGATCGCCGCAAAGCCTTACGCCGTCAGACGCTGCAGAACGAATATTCGACCCTCTCTGCCATGCATCGACTCTCCTCCAAAATTCGCTCCCTCTACGAACGCCTACTACAACTCGCCGCCTGACCACGCCACGTTTTCAGAAAGTGCAGGTTAAATGCGAGCCGGCTGAATATACCTAGCGGCACTCCGTTTTGTATTGCGAAGGCAACGAATGATCAGGTGTATTTCGCGTCCCACTCGGCCCACTGCTTTGCCAATTCCTCATCATTCGGAATTCCCCCCGTGTCCCGCCGACTTTTAAACTCCGCTTCGAATTCGTCGAGCCCTTCCACAATGTCGGCCCGGGCCGAGGGGCTCATGCGGTCGGGAAACAGGACGCCGTCGAGGTGATCGACCTCATGCTGCACGCAGCGAGCGAATAGCCCCGTGACATCCTTCTTGATTTCCTGGCCATCGAGCGAATAGGCATTAATCCGCACCTGCTTCGGCCGCGTGACGGGGCCATACAGCCCAGGCAAGCTCAAGCAGCCCTCTTCCGCCTCCTCGCTCCCGCCACGCGGCAGCGAAAC
>DASZPS010000083.1:0-2058 GCA_035549955.1 Lacunisphaera sp.
CGAGGCGGTGTTGTTTGAGGTGCTGTCGCGCCGCAAAATATCCGTTCCACTCGGGATCGAACGGATTCGCCTTCGCTTGGATTTTGAGATGCCGGCGTATCTTGGTCTCGGCGGCATAATGCAGCCGAGCCCATTCCGGCATCAACAATCGCTGTTCGCCTTCGACGGGCGCAGCAAACGTCCAGTTCCGAGCGCCGATGGGATGCCAATATTTCCGCGCAATCCATCGGACCGACTTCTTGCGATGCCGGCGTTTCGCCCAAAACCAGAGCGCTCTCCATATTGCGCCATCCACCCGCTCGAACGAGCGTGTCGCGGAGACATGCCGATGATAGTTCGCCCAACCCCGGATCACGGGATTGAGCTGCCAGATCAGCCGCTCCTGCGCCGCGGCGCGGTTTTCGCGGACGATGGTGCGTATCTTTTCAAGGAACGCGTGCGTGTTTTTCTTGGCCGGCCGGATCAGCAGTTTGCCGCCAAACTTACGGATGTTCTGCCCAAGGAAGTCGAAGCCATCATTGATGTGCGTGATCGTCGTCTTCTCCGTGGAGAGGGTGAGACCTCGCTCGCGCAGGAAGCTTTCAATCAACGGACGGACCTCGTTCTCCAGGAGTTCTCGCGAAGCCCCGGTGACAATGAAGTCGTCCGCATAACGCACCAGATGAACCTTCGGGTGTCGCATGAACTTCGCGCCGGGAGCCCACTTCCGCGGGAAAGCCCGTTGCAAGAGTTCCTCCAGTCCATCGAGGGTCATGTTGGCCAGCGTTGGCGAGATGATGCCGCCTTGCGGCGTGCCTTCCACCGTCGCAAACCAATTCCGACTCTCGACGTAGCCGCAACGCAGCCACTTCCCGAGCACCTCCGCATCGGCGGGGATGTGGTGGAGCATCCATCGATGGCTGATGTGATCGAAGCAGCCCTTGATGTCGCCCTCCAACACCCACTCCGCCGCATCCGAACGACCGAGCAGCACGAAGCATTCTTCGATCGCATCCGCCGTCGAGCGTCCAGCCCGGAAGCCGTAGGAGTTCGGGTCCGCGTGCGTTTCCGCCACGGGCGCCAAGGCGAACAGGTGCAAAGCCTGCATCGCCCGGTCCTTCATCGTTGGGATGCCCAGCGGTCGGAGCTTCCCATTGCTTTTCGGGATATGGACCCGTCGCAGCGGCTGCGGCCGATACCCGTGCCGTCGCAGCGTCCTTATCGCTCTGTATTTTGTTTCCGGGTAGCGCCAAGTCGCCCTGTCCACTCCCGGAGTATTCTTGCCCTTGTTTTCTGTTACTCGTTTTACGGCGAGGGCCTTCGCGTGGAACGAGTGGGTGAGCAACCATTGCAAGGACTTCACCTTGCCCCAGCGCTTCTCCCGTGTTGCCTTCACGATACGTTCTTGCAGCCGTCTGACCCGGCGCTCGCATTCTGGCCACGGGATTCGATCCCACGCGGCGGCGTCCGGATTCGGGGGTGCACACGGAGCTCGCGCTCCGCCCATTTGCGATTCCCCCGTTCGATGGTTTTGCATTGATTCTCGTGGTTGATGACCTGCTGGAAGTCGGCCCGCTTTCGCGGCGAGGATTGCCTCTATCCGCCCGATTACGGAGCGGCGTTCGCTTCCTCCAGCATCCTCTGCCCGCCACCTCATCGGACCACCTCACGGTGGCCTTTGCTTCCTGTGAAGCGAGGCGACGGGTTTACCATGTTTCATCCAAGTAGCGTCCTTGGTGATGTAGCCCCTGCCATTACACCGGCGGCTCTCTGTCCACGTGTCCCCTGAAGCTAGCAGGGACATCCGGCCGCTCACCTTTTGGTCAGAGCCTGTCAGCGTCTTTGGCTCCTCCGGCTTAACGATGCTTTGTTCGCAGTTCACTTTCATTGGGCGTGTCACCGGACCGAACATCCCCACTGCGTTAACGCTCGCCGTGGCGATGGAGTTTGTTTCGGCAGTTTCCGACCCGGCCGTTGCCAGCCGCGCCGGTGCCGATAGGTCGCTGCGGGTGGAACCGCAGTCTCATCTATGGTGGATCACGCATATTGAGCATCTACTTGGGTGACTTCATGTCACAC
>DASZPS010000084.1:0-74632 GCA_035549955.1 Lacunisphaera sp.
GTCGGTGATAATGGAGAGCTCCGGCACAGCCTTTTTGACGGCGCGCACGGCGCGAAGGACCAGCGTTTCGGGATTCAGCGCCTCCGTGCCCTCGTCGTCCTTGAGCCTCGGATCGAGCTTGGGAAACAAAGCCACCGCCAGCACGCCAAGCCGGTGCAGTTCCCGGCATTCCTTGACCAGGTCCGCGATGTTCAGCCGGAAGACGCCGGGCATCGACGCAATGGCTTCCGGCCGGCCTTTGCCATCCACGACGAACAGTGGCGCGATGAGGTCTTCCGCCCGCAACACGGTCTCGGCCACGAGGGCGCGGCGGCTGGAATGGCGCCGAAGGCGGCGCGGACGATGGACGAGTTCGAGCTTGGGTGTCTTGGCCATGGCAGGAGCGGCATTACTGCACGGTATTTATCGCGGCGCCATTCAATTTTGCCCTCGGTCCTTGGCCTCGGGCGGAGCGGCCGCGGGCGTCGGTGGGGATGGGGCGGGATCGTGGCAGGCCATGGCAATCAGGCGGATCGTAAGCTGCGGGTGGTCCGCGTAGGGACGTCCGGCCTGGATGCCGATGACGCCCCCGGTCGTTGCCAGCGGCGCCGTCGGTTTCGTGACGATCAGGCAGCTGGCCATCGCCGGCTTGTCGTTCACTTCCAGCACGAATGGAAACAGATACTGCTCGGGGCGGTTCGACCCGTCGTCGTTGAGTTTTTGCACGTAGCGGCCGACGACCTGGATGTGAAGCTTGGGCTTGCCGCCGCTCGAGAGGATGGACCACCAGGAGACGTCGATCACTTCCTTCAGGATGTCCTGGAGGCCGGGTGTCTTCACCACAATGTTCACGAACTCCAGCAGCACTGGGACTGATCCCCAATAGGCCCGCTCCCGCTCCGGCGTGAAACCGATCTGCTGCGCGAGCGACTGGTTCTTCTGCGCGACCTCCGCCGTAAATGGCTTCGAGCCCACCTTGGTCGAAAAACCGGCGGCGATGGCCTTCCGGCTTTCCTCGCTCCGCAAGCTGATGCCCGCCTCGCTGCCGGCGTCGAACCCGAGCGAGAGGTAATCGGCCTTCACCAGCAGGCGGCGGCGCTTCACTTCCGGCTTAACTTCGCCCCTGTCCGCTTCCTCCCTGGTCACTGGGCCGATCAGGGTCATTTCGATCGCAGCGCGGCGCCCGCTGAGATTCACTTCCTGCCCGGTGGAAGTGTAAGCGTGAAACCCCTTCAAGGGCGGCATCGCCTCCTCCTTTGCGGTCAGATCGGCCGTCTCGGCGACCAGCACCCATTGTTTCAGTTTCTCGCCGTCGCGCAGCGAAACGAGGAAGGTCAGGGTGTCCCCCGCCTGCGCGGCCTGGCGAGCCGCCGGGCGCTGCTTGATGTCGACTGGCACACCGAACTTGCCTGCCGCGGCCAGCAGTGCCGGCAGCGCCTCGGGATAGGCAAACTTCGGCAGCGTCACTGTCTTTTCGTCGGCGGCCCGGACCGGACCGGCCAGCAGGGCCGCACCGAGAGCCAAACCAGCCAATCTTGATCGAAGGACGCGAGACGCGGGGTTGGCGGGCATGGGTGGACTTTGACTTAGGCCGGCGCACGGGGTTCCCGCCAACCTTTTGTGCGGCCCAAAGGGGGAATAGCTCGGCTTGCGACGCGCTCCAATCCGGCATTGATAGTCCGCTTCCTTTTCCTGCAAATACCCCCCATGCCCATCCGGCTCCACGACTCCCTCACGCGCCAACTGCGCGAACTCAAGCCGGCCCAGCCGGACGGCGTCTATCGCTTCTACAACTGTGGCCTGACCGTTTACGCCGCGGGCCACATCGGCAACTTCCGCACCTTTGTCATCAACGATGTCATCCGCCGGTTGCTCGAACTCGAGTTTGGCCCCGACAAAGTGAAGCACGTCCGCAACCTGACCGATGTCGACGACAAGACGATCAAGCGCGCCCAGGACGAGAAGCGCCCGCTTGCGGACATCACGAAGCAGTGGACCGATAAATTTCATGCCGACTGCATCGCGCTGAACTGCCTGCGGCCGCATGTCGAACCCACCGCCACCGGCCACATCCGGGAGCAGGTCGATATGATCGAAGTCCTCATGAAAAAGGGGAATGCCTACCGCGCCGCCGACGGCACCGTCTATTTCAAGGTCTCATCCTTCGCCAACTACGGCAAATTGAGCCGCGTGAAGGAGCGCGAACTGCAGACCGGCTCCGCCCTCAGCCACAAATCCCAGGCCATTGACGCCGACGAAAAGGAGGACGCCACGGACTTTGCGTTGTGGAAGGCCCACAAGACCGAGGATGGCGGCAACTCGTGGGACAGTCCGTGGGGTGCCGGGCGCCCGGGCTGGCACATCGAGTGCAGCGCGATGAGCAAGAAACACCTGGGGGATACCATCGACCTCCACACCGGCGGGGTGGACCTGCTGTTCCCGCACCACGAGAACGAAATTGCCCAGAGCGAGTGCTGCAACGACTGCACGTTCGCCCACCATTGGTACCACAGCGAACACCTGATGGTGGACGGCAGGAAGATGTCCAAGTCGCTCGGCAATCTCTACACCCTCGATGACCTCAAAGCGAAGGGCTTCAGCCCGATGGCGCTGCGCTACGCCCTGCTCGCCGGCCATCCGCGCAAGCAACTCAACTTCACCCTCGATGGCCTTCACGCCGCGGAGAGCGCGTTGAAGACTCTCCGCGAATACCGTGCCAGCCTGCCAGCCGCCACGACCGGCGCCCATGACACCTTTGGCCATGTGATCACCGCCCTCCACGACGACCTCAACACGCCCGCCGCGCTCGGTGCGCTGTTCACCGTCGTCAACCGGAAAGGCGGCGAAGCCGATCTCCCTTCGTTCGATCGCGTGATGTTCGCCCTTGGTCTCGACCTTAACGCCGCGGAAGCGCCCAAGGCATCCGCGCCCGCCGAAGTCACCGCCTTGGCGGGCAAGCGCTGGGCCGCGAAGGCCGCCAAGGACTGGGCCACCGCCGATGCCCTGCGCAAGGAAATCGCGGCCGCCGGCTGGTCGATGCTGGACGGCAAGGACGGATACAGGCTCGAACCGGTGAAGAAATAGCGGGTTGTCGGCCCGCAGGCCTCGCCCGCCGGCCACGAAAGATCGCCGACGAAGGCGCTGCCGCGAAGCCCGCGCCAAACCAGCCCGATGGATCAGACGGGCGGAGCTGAGCTGGTCCGGAACGCGGGAGCCGACCCGCGCTGCGAGGCATAAATCATCACATCCTGGAAGCCTCCCGTGAGCCGCCGGTGCTTTGATATCTCGGAGGTGACTTCATAGCGATACCCCGCCTCCTCGATCATGCGCAGGAAACCGCTCAAGGCCGACCGCTGGCCTTTGATTTGGTGGTGATACTCGATGATCATGGACTTAATCAGAGGCATTTTCCCGGAAGCGATCAGGTCCTGAATGATGTCCCATTCCGCCCCTTCCACGTCGATTTTCAACAGGTCGACAGGTCCTTTGATGGATTCGGACAACCGCACCACGGGAACCTTGATTTCGACGTCGGCATTGGCCCGTTCGCGGTAGAAACTGCTCACGATCGAATCCTTCGCATTGACGAAGAAACTCGCCTCGCCCGCCGCTGCGCCGCAGGCCACCCGGTTCAGCGTCACGTTTTGCAGCCGATTTTCCCGGATATGCCACTCGATCAATTCGCAACTGGCGGGGTTTGGCTCGAAGCAAATGACCCTGGACGCCGGATAACGCGCTTTGAAATAGAGCAGCGCCATCCCGACGTTCGCCCCGCAATCGATGATCGTCGGAGTGCTGGTGGGCAGCTTGACCCCGTAGTCATCCTTCACAAACATCTCCATGAAGCCGAAGGCCAGATCGTTGTGGCTCCCGGCCCTGATCCGCATCGGTCCAAGGCGCGCGACGGGCGCCGACGAGGCCACGGCCAGCCGGATCGCGCACCAGCAACATAACAAGGCCCACCGGCTCACCGGGCTGTCCCGGTTTTTCCAGATCCACCACCAATCCCGGGGAAAACGAAAAGCGTAGGTCCGCATGAAAGCGGGAGAGCATTCGAAGAGGCATTGGCACTTCAAACCAAAACCCTGGTTAAAATCCGGTCCACCCGCCGCGGCGGCCAGGCCCCCTGCAACGTTTGTTCCCGGCGAAAATCCGGCCGGGCCAACCGGGCATTGACACCCGCCAAATCCACCCCCCAAGCTGCCCCTTCGGCCCTCCCCCGCACCCGCGGGACAAGGGGTCCGCCGGCCCTGCAATCGTAGGTAGGACCAAACCCACATATGCCATGTCGATGACTCCGCTCGAAGAACTGCGCCACTCGTGCTCCCACGTGCTGGCCACCGCTGTCCTCCGTCTGTTCCCGGACGCCAAGCTCGACATCGGGCCGCCGACGGACACCGGCTTCTATTACGACATCGACCTGGAGCACAAGCTGACGGCGGACGACCTCGTGAAACTCGAGGCCGAGATGAAGAAGATCGCCGACGAAAACCAGCGCTTCGACCGCAAGGAGGTTTCGCGCGAGGAAGCCGTCGAGATCATCAAGTCCCGCGGCCAGGAACGCTTCAAACTGGGCCGCCTCGCCGACATCCCCGAGGGCGAGAAAATCTCCTTCTACACGAATGGTGAGTTCACCGACCTCTGCGCGGGCACGCACGTCCGCTACACCTCCAAGCTGAAGGCCTTCAAGCTCCTCTCCATCGCCGGCGCCTACCACCGCGGCGACGAGACCAAGCAGCAGCTCCAGCGCATTTATGGCACCGCCTTCCCCACCAAGGAGGAACTGGCCGCCTACCTCACGCAACTCGAGCAGGCCAAGCTTCGCGACCACCGCAAGCTCGGCAAGGACCTCAAGCTTTTCCACATCGACGAGGACGTCGGCCAGGGCCTCATCCTCTGGACCCAGGCGGGCTCGATCATCCGCCAGGAGCTCCAGACCTTCATCGCCAACGAACTCCGCAAGCAGGGCTATTCGCAGGTCTTCACTCCCCACATCGGCCGGCTCGCGCTCTACAAGACTTCGGGCCACTTCCCCTACTACAAGGAATCGCAATTCCCGCCCATCGTGGAACGTGACTTCCTCGACCAGCTCGTTTCCTCGGGATGCTCCTGCGCCGAGATGGCCAACCGCATCGAAGCCGTTTCGCAGAAATTCGCCGAAACCGTCAATGCGCGCACCGGCAAGGAAACGATCACCAAGGAGCGCGTGCTGCCCGACGACCAACTCATCGACGGCTTCATGCTGAAGCCGATGAACTGCCCGCACCACATCAAGATCTTCGCCTCGCAGCCGCATTCCTACCGCGATCTCCCCGTGCGGCTGGCCGAATTCGGCACCGTTTATCGCTGGGAACAGTCCGGCGAACTCAACGGCATGACCCGCGTCCGCGGCTTCACCCAGGACGACGCCCACCTCTTCTGCACGCCCGAACAGGTCGGCCCTGAGGTGCTCGGCTGCCTCTCGCTGGTAAAGACTGTCCTCACCACCCTCGGCATGTCGGATTACCGCGTGCGCGTCGGCCTGCGCGACCCCGACGGCAAGAAGTTCGCCGGCGACCACGCGAAATGGGATCTCGCCGAGGCCGCCTGCCGCGAGGCCGCCAAGACGCTCGGAGTGCCCTTTACCGAGGAACCCGGCGAGGCCGCGTTCTACGGGCCGAAGATCGACTTCGTCATCAAGGACGTCATCGGCCGGGAATGGCAGCTCGGCACCGTCCAGGTCGACTACGTCCTGCCCGAACGTTTCGACCTGACATACGTCGGCGCCGACAACACCGCGCACCGGCCCATCATGATCCACCGCGCGCCTTTCGGCTCGATGGAACGCTTCTGCGGCGTGTTGATCGAGCATTTCGGCGGCGATTTCCCGCTGTGGCTCGCGCCCGAGCAGGTCCGCCTCGTGCCCATCAGCGACAAGGTCATGGACTACGCCAAGGCCGTCCTCGCGCAAATGCAGGCCGCCGACCTGCGCGTCGTGCTCGACACCCATTCCGACAAGCTCGGCGCCAAGATCCGCCGCGCGGAAATCGACAAGGTGCCCTACGTGCTCGTGCTCGGGCAAAAGGAGGCGGAAGCCCAAAGCGTCTCCGTCCGTTCCCGCGCCAAGGGCGACGAGGGCGTCCATAAGGTCGACGACGTCCTGGCCCGCTTCAAAACCGAGGTCACCACCCGCGCGCTGCCGGAGAAGAAGAAGGCGTAGTTCCTGGTAGGGGCGCAGTCTTGGCTGCGCCCAATCCAGGCCTGCCGGGATTCTCCGGCGATGCAGGGGAGAAACTGGATTCTTCGCAGGGCGAAGAATGGGCGCAGCAAGACTGCGCCCCTACAGCCCACGGTTCGATCCGGATTCCGCGCTTCGCGCGGAATGGGCGCAGCAAGACTGCGCCCCTACCCAACACTCACCCGGCCCAATCTTGTGGTGGGGGCGCGGGGAACGTGCTTGTGAGCGTGATTGCGCGTCCCTCCCGGGCGGACGTGTGCACGGCTTCCATGATCTCGACCACATGCGCCGCGTGGGCGCCGCCGGTCGGATGCGGCTGTCCCGTGCGCAAGCCGCGCCACAGCCCGAGGACTCCCGCCGCCCAGTCCACGTACCAGCGGCCCGTCCCGGCGGCTTCGCGCACCAACGGGATGCGCCGATAGCGTCCGCCGTTGGCGCACCATCGCACCGGTGCCGTGGCGGTGTACCATTCCGTGTTGATGGAGCCCGTGTCGCCGTGGAGGTCCAGGGTCGCCTGCCATTGTGAGGCATTCATCACGTAGAAATTGGCGGTCAGCCGGCACTGCAGGCCGCCCGCAAACTCCAACACCGCGCCCAGCCAGTCCTCGGTCGTGATCGTGAAGGGTTTTCCCTCCAATGTTTTCCGTTCCGGCATGAGCAAGCCACCGCCGGCCGTGACCTTCCGCACCGGTCCAAACCAGGCCGTCAGCAACGAAAGCGGGTAAACCGCCACATCGAAAACCGGGCCCGCCGCATAGAATGGCGCCGGGTTGGGATGCCACGATTCGATGCGTCCCCAATCGACCGTCGCGTAGGCGACCCGGGGGGTGCCGATCCGTCCCTCGCGGACGAGTTTCCACGCCGTTTGCTGCGATTCACCGAGCCACGTCACGGGCGCGCAGCTGAGCCGGAGATTCCGGGCCGCTGCCAGGTCGACGAGCTTCTTCGCTTCAGCGTAGGTCGGCGCCAGCGGCTTCTCGGAGTGCACGTGCTTGCCCGCCTGCAGGCACCGGGTGACGACCTCGACGTGCGCCTGCTGGATGGTGAGGTTCACCACGGCCTCGACCTGCGGGTCAGCCAGCACTTCGTCCAACGACGCGTAGGCGCGCCCGCCATGCTTCGCTGCCCAGTCCCTGGCGCGCCCCGGATCGAGGTCCTGCGCACCGAGAATCCTGATTTCCGGACAACGCCGCAGCGCCTCGCCGTACTGCCCGGCGATATTGCCGCATCCGACCACAACGACCTTCAGCGGCGGCGCGATTTCCTTTGTCGCCAAGCCGTCCCACCACCGTTCGACGCGCTCGCGGCTCTCGCGAATTTCCTCCCGCGGATCGTGGCGCTCGGGCTCATGCTCGATGCTGATCGCCCCGCGAAATCCCGTGGCGCGCAGGTGCTCGACAATCGCGCGAATGGGCACGATGCCATCGCCCAGCCGGCAAGTTTCATGGCCCATGTCGACAAACGAAAGGCCGGTCCTTTCCGGCCGGGGTGCCTTCACGTCCTTGAGGTGAATGGCAAACAACCGGGGGCCGACGTCCTTCACCGCCGCCAGCGCATCCCACCTCGCGGTACCGCACCAACCGGTGTCCAGCCCGATGCCGACGACATCCTCGTCCCCGGTGCCGAGCCGCGCGAGCAGTTCCGCGGAGGACTTCTCCGGGTGATTCTCGATGGCATAACCCACGCCATGTTCGCGGAGGATCGCGACCGCGGCGGCACGGTCGTCCGTGAACAATTGGCAGTTGCCGACGAAATACGGGATGTCGAGGGCCGCGCACAGCCGGCACGCGGCGTCCAAGTCGGCCGGTCCGCCCATGACCCACGCCGGGTAACTCCGCACCGCCAAGCCGTGTTTGCCAAGCAGGTGCCTGGCTGTTTCGACGTGATGCACGGTCGCCCATCGCCAATGCAGGTGTGCGCACCACAGGTCGAGGGACGAGAACCCGAGGGCTTTGATCTCCCCCAGCATCGCGTCGAAGCGGGCCGCGAAAGTCTCGAGTGGCGCGAACCACTCGTTCGTGGCCTGGTCGCCCTGCATCCATCCCTGCTCCATGCGATAGCCGATCTGGCGGGCAACGAAATTGGCGGTGATAAATGAAGGGGCGGGTAACATCGCCCCAGCCTAGCGGGCCGGCGAAGATTGTCACGGCAGGGTTGTATGCCGCGCGGCGCCACCTCCTCACCCGGCATTCGTATACCCAGTCAACAATGAGCCCGGCCGGGGTTTTGCCTGGACCGATGCGCTCCCCAGCGTGGCGCGTACCCCGCTTTCCCTGCCCGCTCCGCCTCGTGGGGGCGGCGCCGTCCCAATCGTTGGATCGATTCACTTTCCGTTTCCCACACTCACCGCATGAACGCCCCCGCCCCCAGCGCGCCGAATTCCGGCGGACACGTCCGCTGGGGCATCTGCGGACTGTTGTTCTTCTCGGTCGCGTTAAACTACATTGACCGGAACATCATTGGCATCCTCAAGGGGCCGCTGAGCAGGGAGCTCGGTTGGAATGACATCGACTACGCCCATGTGGCCTCGGCCTTCCAGTTTGCGTAT
Source organism: Lacunisphaera sp. (assembly GCA_035549955.1). Classification (GTDB taxonomy): domain Bacteria; phylum Verrucomicrobiota; class Verrucomicrobiia; order Opitutales; family Opitutaceae; genus Lacunisphaera. The sequence goes on from DASZPS010000084.1 coordinate 8,745, forward strand.
GCCCTCGGCTACCTTCTCGGCGGGCGATTCATGGATAAGGTCGGTATCAAGCGCGGCCTGCCGATCGCCGTCGCGGTATGGAGCGTGGCGGCTGCGGCCCATGGCTTGTGTTCATTGTTGCCGGTCAACGAATCGGTCACGCTGAACCTGCCTTGGCTCGGCGGGGCGGGCAAGGCCCTCGTCCTCGCGCTGCCGTTGACCGTGTGGGGATTCATCAGCGCGCGGGTCGTGCTGGGGCTCGCGGAAGGCGGCAACTTCCCCGGCGCGATCAAAACGGTGGCGGAATGGTTTCCCCAGAAGGAACGCGCCCTCGCCACGGGATGGTTCAATGCCGGCAGCAATGTGGGCGCCGTGCTGTGTCCTTTCGCGGTGCCGCGCATGTACGAGGCCTGGGGCTGGCCGCTGACCTTTTATGTGACGGGCGGCCTGGGCCTGCTTTGGCTGGCCGCGTGGTGGCGGTTCTACGAAAACCCCGAATCCCACCCGCGACTCTCGGGTGCCGAGCGCGAATACATCGGCGCCGGCCAGGCTGCGGCGCCCTCGACCGCAACCGCAGCCAAGGTGGGTTGGATAGCCCTGCTGGGATACCGGGCGACGTGGGCTTACCTCGCGATGAGCATCCTGGCCGGGCCCGTCTGGAACATCTACATGTTCTTTCTCCCCGACTTCCTGCAAAAGCGTTATGGCCTGCCGCTGGTCGAGGTTGGGAACTGGACCGCGCTCTTCTATATCGTGGCCTCCTTTGGCGGCGTGGCCGGGGGCTGGCTCGCCGGGCATTTCCTCGGGCGCGGTTGGACGGTGAACTCCGCGCGGAAGACCACCATGCTGATCTGCGCGATGGCGGTGCTGCCGATTTACCTGGCACCCCATGTGCCCAACGTGTGGCTCACGGTGCTGATCGTGGGGCTGGCGGGCTCGGCGCACCAAGGCTGGTCAGCCAATCAGTTCAGCTTCGCATCCGACACCATGCCCCGGCACGCGCTGAGCTCGCTGGTCGGGCTCGGCGGATTCATCGCCTACTTCACCGGTGGATTCATGACCGAGGTCATCGGCCGCGTCCTCAAGTCAACCGGCAGCTACGCGTCCATCTTCGCCGCGGCGTCGGTCATGTACCTGAGCGCCCTCCTCATCATGCACCTGCTCGTCCCGCGCATTGGCGCTCCGTCCCGGGCCGCCACCTGATTTTCCCGCGATGCCTGCCACGCTCCCCAGTCCATCCCCTTTCTCCCCGCCGGCCTGGTCGTCCGATTGTGGCGACGGCCACTACCGGAATCCGGTGCTCCACGCGGACTATTCCGATCCCGACGTCGTGCGCGTCGGCTCCGATTATTACCTCACCGCCTCGAGTTTCACCTGCGTGCCCGGCCTGCCGATCCTGCACTCCCGCGATCTCGTCAACTGGCGCCTGATCAACCATGCGCTGCCGGCGTTGGTGCCGACGCTGCATTTTTCCGCGCCGCGACACGGCGGCGGGGTCTGGGCGCCGTCCATCCGCCACCACGACGGGAAGTATTGGATCTTCTATCCCGATCCCGACTTCGGCCTCTACGTCATCACCGCCGATGACCCCGCCGGTCGGTGGAGCGAGCCGGTCCTGGTCAAGGGTGGGAAGGGGCTCATCGATCCCTGCCCGCTATGGGATCGCGATGGCCGCGTTTACCTGGTGCATGGCTGGGCCAAAAGCCGTTCCGGCATCAAGAACATCCTCACGCTGCTCCGATTGACCGCGGATGCCCGGCGGGTGGAAGAGGATCTCGGCATCGTCGTCGATGGATCCAAAGTGCCCGTGCCGGGTTTCGACACGCTGGAGGGACCCAAGTTTTACCAACGTGATGGATGGTACTATATTTCCGCTCCCGCCGGGGGCGTCGCCACCGGCTGGCAATCCGTCTTTCGCGCGAGGAAAATTCGGGGCCCATACGAACATCGCATTGTCCTCGCGCAGGGCGCGAGCGCCATCAACGGCCCGCACCAGGGCGCATTGGTCGACACCACGTCGGGCGAATGGTGGTTCCTCCACTTTCAGGACAAGCAGCCTTATGGACGTGTCGTCCACCTCCAGCCGGTCGCGTGGCGCGACGGCTGGCCCGTCATTGGCTCGGATGCTGACGGCGACGGCACCGGTGAACCGGTGCTGCGCCATGCCAAGCCGGCAGTCCCGTCGCAACCGCTCGCCGACCCTGCCACCAGCGATGAATTCGACGAGCGACGCCTGGCCCTGCAGTGGCAATGGCAGGCCAATCCGGCGGCCGGCTGGCATTCGCTCGCGGCGCGTCCGGGCTGGCTTCGCCTGTACTGCCAACCGGAGCCCCAACCCGCCAACCTGTATCATGCCCCGCATTTGCTCCTGCAAAAATTCCCGGCCTTGGCCTTCGTGGTGACCGCTCGCCTGGAGTTTCAAACCCACGCCTCTGGCGAGTACGCGGGGCTGGTCGTTTTCGGCTATGACTATGCCTGGATTGGCGTGCGCTCGGTCGAAAACGGCTTCCGATTAGTGTTTGCCCTGCGCACGGAAGCGGCCAAGGGCGAGGCCCAGTCGGAATCCCAGCTGGCGGAACTGCCGTCGGGTTCGCTCTGGCTTCGCCTCGTGGTCCGACCCGGCGGCAAATGCCATTTCGCCTACAGCACCGATGGGGCACGGTTCGTTGGTGCCGATCGGGAATTCGCCGCGACCGTCGGACATTGGGTGGGCGCGAAGTTCGGGCTCTTCGCCGCGACGCCGACGGCGACCGCGAGTCGTGGCCATGCCGACTTTGACTGGGTCCGCGTTCAGCCGTTGGAAAGCTGACCCGGTCCGTGTATGGTTCCCCCAATGAATCCGTTTCGGTTCCCCTTTGGCTCGCTGGTCACAAGCTTGTTCCTAGCCGTCGCCGCAGCCGCTGCGGATCTTGAGCCCATCGCGCCGATCAAGGCCCCGTTCCCGATGCCGTCGCTGCAACGACCCGTTTTCCCCAGGCGCACCGTCGACATCCGCGACCATGGCGCGGTCCCCGGGGGCGAAGTGGTGAATACCGCAGCCTTCGCCAAGGCCATTGCCGCGGCCGCCGGTGCCGGCGGTGGCCGCGTCCTCGTGCCCGCCGGCCGGTGGCTGACGGGACCCATCCACCTGCGCAGCAACCTGGAGCTGCACCTGGCCGAGGGCGCCGAGATCATATTCAGCGACCGGTTCGAGGACTACCTGCCACCCGTGCTCGTGCGCGTCGGCGGCGTCGAACTCTACAATTACTCGCCATTCGTTTATGCGCTCGACTGCGTCAACGTGGCTGTTACCGGCCCGGGCAAATTGAACGGCAATGCCACGGCCTGGCATCCGTGGAAGACGAAGGAAACCAGGGTAATCTTCCAGCTCGCGCCGAAGGGCGTTCCGGTCGAGAAACGCATCTTCGGCACGCCGGAGGCGGCGATCCGCCCCAATTTCCTCGTGCTGATGAACTGCCGCAATGTGCTGCTCGAAGGGTTCACGATCGGCAGCGGCGCCAACTGGACGATCCACCCGGTCTATTGCGAGAATGTCATCGTTCGCCGCGTGCATGTGCTGACCGACGGCCCGAACAACGACGGCATCGATCCCGACTCGTGCCGCAATGTCCTGATCGAGCATTGTGTGTTCGACACCGGCGACGACTGCGTGGTGCTCAAGTCCGGCTACAACGAGGATGGCTGGCGCGTGGCCCGGCCGATGGAGAACCTGGTCATGCGCTGGTGCTCGAGCAAGCGCGGCCACGGCGGCCTCGTCGTCGGCAGCGAGATGTCCGGCGATGTGCGCAACGTCTACCTGTACGATTGCGACTTCGACGGCACCGACCGGGCCGTCCGCATCAAGTCGCGCCGCGGCCGTGGCGGCGTGGTGGAAAACGTCTGGATCGACAACCTGCGCGTCAGGAACATGCAGTCCGAGGTCGTGATCATGAACATGGACTACAGCGCCGACCGAAACGCAGCCGCCAACGAGAAAGCCCCGCTCTTTCGCAACATTCACCTGAAAAACATCACGGCCGATGGCGCGCCGGTGGCGATCCGCATGGTTGGTCTCGACGATTCGCCCATCCAGGACATAACCTTTGAAGACATGACGGTGGCGTCCACCGAGGGCGCCTTTGCCACGCACGTACAGGGACTGCGATTCGACCGCGTGCGGATTTCCCCGCGGAAAGGTCCCGCCTACGTGCTGAACAACGCCCGGGATGTCTTCATCAAGGAATCGCCGTCCGCGGCCTCACCTTTCCTGTCGGTCGACGGCGCAGGATCCACGGGCATTGTTGTCGAGTCGGGAATGGCGGGCGCGACGCGTCCGGTGATCACGCTGGGCGCCGGGGTTTCTCCTGCTGCCGCGCAGGTGCGGTAGGATCTTTGCGTCCACTGATAGTTTGTCCCCATCGTCATCCTGAGTGAAGCGAAGGATCCAGGGGCGCGGCGGAACCTGCGCCCCGTGCAGGACGAAAGCGGGCAGGGGCATTCGGGCGCGGCCCACATTTGGCTGGACTGGCTGGCGTGGGCGGCGGTGTTCTGGGGCCATGCCGGACAAAGTCACGTTGCAGGACGTCGCCGACCAGACGGGCGTGCATCGCACGACGGTGTCGCTGGCGCTCCGCGATCATCCGCGCATCCCGCCGGAAACCCGCGAGCGCGTGAAGGCCGCCGCCGCCCGGCTTGGCTACCAGATTAATCCCCTCGTGGCGGCCCTCATGCAATCGCGCCGGCTCGGACGCCCGGTGAAGCACGTCACCCTTGCCTATGTCACCAACTACCCGACGCGCTATGGTTGGAAACCCCTCCATCACGACCGCCCCGATTTCTTTCCGGGCGCGGCCAAGCGCGCGCGGGAACTGGGCTACAACCTGGAGGACTTCTGGCTGGCCGAACCTGGCATGACCCCCGCGCGGTTTTGCGACATCCTTCTCGCGCGCAATATCCACGGCCTCATCATTGGGCGGCTTCCTCCCGGACAAAATTCGCTCGAGCTGCAGTGGAATCGATTCTCGTGCGTGGCCCTCGGCATGACGTTGCGGTCGCCGGTCCTGCACCATGTCACCGAAAATCACTTCGACACGGTTTGGCAGGCGATGCAGCGCTGCCTGGAGCGCGGCTATCGCCGAGTGGGCTTCGTCTTTTCGGAAGCGAACGACAGCCCGCGCGTCGGCGAGCGCTGGCTGGGCGCATACCTGTTGCAGCAACGGGCTTTTCGTGCCCGGGATCGCCTGCCCGCGTGTGCACCGATTCCGACCAGCGAGACGGAGTTTGTCCGCTGGTTCAAACGCTGTCGTCCTGATGCCCTGATTGCCACCCATGCGCGGCCAGTCCTCGACTGGCTCAAACGGCTGGGCGCAAGCGTACCACGCGACGTCGGCATCGTCGACCTGGAGGATCATCCGCAACTTAGCTGCGCCGGCGTGCGGTACGATCCAGCGATCATCGGAGCACTGGCCGTTGAGATGCTGGTCGGGCTTTTGCATCGCAACGAGACGGGCGTGCCCGCCACCAACCAGCACGAAGTCCTTCTGACGGGCGAATGGCGTGAAGGCCGAACCCTTCCGCCCCGGCCGTAAAATGGGCCGGGCATTGGCCCAAATTAGTCAACGATGAGCGCAACACCCCGCTCGTGACCACCGGGTTGCCAAGCAAGGATGCATGCAAGCCTTCGGCACCCCGGCTTCCACCCCTTTGTCATCCTGCTGCGGTTTTCGATACCTGCAACGTGCGAATCTCATTGCAATATAACCCCTTGCACATCGTGCGGCGTGCCCGTGATCGCGACGGGATGTCAATTTGGGTTTCGCCCACCCCAAGTCCGTAAGCCCCCCTTTGTCGTTACTTTTTACTACATTACTATTCCGGAAATTTATGCTATTTAAGCGGTAGAGCTAACCCCAGATCTTCCCTAACCTGTGCTTGCTACCCCACCCCGGGCACCTCTCGCGCAGGTGCCTGCCTAGACCAACCCCAAGACCCACCCCTGAACCTAGACCCTATGAAACACCGAGCCCTTAACCCTTCGCGGTGCCGAAAGCTGCTGGCGCCGCTCTGTGCGTTGTCATTGATCACCGTCGCCGGATTCGCGCCTGCCCAGACGACGACCGACGTCGACGCCGCCACCCTGGCCAAGTACGACAAAAACCAAAATGGCCGGTTGGATCCCGACGAGCTGGAAGCGCTGCAGGCCGATGCGAAAAGGAAAGTGCCGGTTGAAGCGGCGTCCACCTCCGAAAAACCCAAGGAGGAAATCCTGGAGCTTTCGCCCTTCCAGGTCGTGGCCGAGAACAACGGCTACTACCAAGGCAACACGATGTCCGGCACGCGCCTCAATTCGAAGATCGAGGACCTCGGCCAGTCGATCACCGTGATGACCAAGGAGCAGATGACCGATTTCGCGATGCTCGATATCAACGATGTGTTCGACTACATGGCGAGCACCGAGGGCACCAACACCTACTCCGAGTTCATCACCGACCGCACCGGGGCTGTGGTCGACAACGTCAGCCTCAATCCCAACAACGCCAACCGCGTGCGCGGCATCGGCAACGCGAACATCGCCTTCAACAACATCGCGACCTCCGGCCGCGTGCCCGTTGATCCCCTGTGGATGGATTCGCTGGAACTCAGCCGCGGCCCGAATGCCAACATCTTCGGCCTGGGCAACGCCTCGGGCACGGTCAACCAAGTCCCGGCCACCGCCAACCTCACTCGCGACTTCACCCGGGCGGAAGTCCGGGGCGACAGTTACGGCGGCTGGCGCACCTCATTCGATGTGAACCGGATGCTGATCAAGAACAAGGTGTCCGTGCGGGCCAGCATCGCCTATCAGCACACCGGTTTCATCCGCGAGCCCTCGGGCGAAGATGCCCGCCGCCTCAGCTTCCAGGTCAAATATCAACCGTTCAAGAATACCACCATTTCCGGATCGTATTTTGGCTACAAGAACGCCTCCGTGCGGCCCAACTACACCACCCCGCGCGATTACTACACGGATTGGATCAAGGCTGGGAAACCCGGTTGGAATCCCGTCACGCGCCTGATCACGCTCGCCAATGGGCAGGTCTACGGCAATGGCGGCGTCCTCGGCTCGACCACGCCCTATTCGGGCACCCCCGCCGCGACCGCGACCTTCTTCCTGCCCAGCCTGGGCGCGGAAAGCCGCTCCCCGTTCCTGATCGGAACGCCGAACGAAGCGCCTTACTGGTCGATGGCCCGTTATACTTCCAATCCCTCCTCGCCCGCGGGGAATAACTTCTCCGTCACGGACCCATTCGCGTCGGCGGCCACGGGCATCGGCCTGTTGAGCACGGGTTCTTCGGATACCTACACCGCCACGCAGCAGCCGCTCTACAACTCCGTGGCTCGCCCCATCCAGGACCAGTCCATCTACGACTGGACCAAGATCAACCTCGCCGGCAACAGCAAGGCGTGGGACGACGTCGACACCTACCTCTTCCAAGTCGACCAGGTTATCCTCAACACCCCGAAGCACACTTTGGCGGCCCAGTTCACCTTCATGCGCGAAGATTCCAAGCGGAAGGAAAACCAGCCGATGGGCCCCGCGAGTGTTAACAGCAACGTCGGCCAGCTCCAACCCGACGTGAACATGGTGAACTTGGACGGCACCCCGAATCCCTACTTCGGCCGCCCCTACCTGCGCAGCAGCGAACCCTTCCTGCGCGACAAGCCCCTCCTGTGGGACACGGCGCGGGTCCAGGCCGTCTACCGCCTCGATTTCTCGCAGGACAAGGGTTGGAGCAAGTGGCTCGGCACGCAGCAGATTCTGGGCTACTACGAATACAAGGATCAGCAGAACTGGACCTACACTTACCGCCATACCGCGATCGGCACGGACAAGGGCTGGGAGCAAAAATATGCCAATACGCTGATGGCCCTCCAGACGGTAACCAACACCGATCCCCGGTATCTGATCAACGGCAACTCCATCGTTCCCGGCAACTATGACCGGCTCAACGAACAATATTATGTCGGCAGCACCGTGGGCGGCGGCGTCGAATACGCCCCGAACTACTTCCCGGAAGGCGTGACTGTTCCCTATGTCTGGGGCCCCAATGCCACCTCGATGTTCCACGACTCCTCCGCCGTCGCCTTCACCCCGGGCCAGGGCGGCGGTCTCAACAACCTCAACGAAGTGGTCAAGACCGCCGGTGGCGTTGCCCAAAGCACGTTCCTCGATGGCAAGCTGGTTGGCACCTTCGGTTACCGGGAAGACATCGTGAACGACCGCAATTCCCCCCTCGCCTTGATGACCCCGAACCTTCGGGAATACGACTTCGAGCAAGCGAGCCGGTGGAATTCCGGCGGCGGCTGGCGCACGGCCAGTGGCAAGACGAAGTCCACCTCGGTGGTGGCCCGCCCGTTCCGGGATCTCGGCTTCGTCCGCTCCCAACTCGACACCACCAGCGGCGTCGGCCATTTCGTGGCCGAAGCGGTCAGCAGCCTCAGCCTCACCTACAACAAGTCGGACAACTTCATTGCGCAGGGGCCGGCCTACGACCTGTTCCTGGAACGGCTGCCCAACCAGACTGGCACCAGCAAGGACTATGGTTTCTGGATGACCCTGCTGGATGGAAAGCTTACGATCCGTTATTCCAAGTTCGACACCATGCAGCTTGACCTGCGCAACGGTGACATCAGCACGATGGCCCAGCGCATTCTGCGGTATGAGGGTTTTATCGCCAATGACGCCTACAACCTCAGGTCCCAGACCACCGCCTGGCTGAATGGCCTCGGCACGGGTGGCACCGCCACCAACCAGCAGATCGCCGATGCCATCAAGATGCCCCTCGAGCAGTACAACGGACTGGCGGCCATCGCGGCCAACAACACCTATGCCGCGGTCAATGATGCGCGGTCCCGGGGCCACGAGTTGGAAATCAACTACAACCCGACCAAGAACTGGACCGTCAGCGCCTCGGTCACCAAGACCCAGGCGATCAATACGGCCGCGGGTGCCGCCGTCGACGATTACATCGCCGCGCGCATGCCCATCTGGACCACCCTCGAGGACCCGCGTTTCACCGCGACGACGGCGACCATCAACGGTGTCACGACTCCCCTGGCCGCGCACACGATCCCGACCGGGGCCACCGGCCACTTGTTGTGGTGGCAAATCTTCGGGGCGCAGTTCAATTCGCTGGCCGGCTACAACTCCACGTCCTCCCCCGCCACCAACTTCCTGGGGAACGTCGACGCGCCGATGGCCGTGTTTCGCGCGCTGATCGGCCGTCCCCGCCCGCAAAACCGCGAATACCAGGCCAAGTTCAACACGAAGTACAACCTGGCCGGCCTCACCGAAAACAAGTACCTCAAAAACGTGAGCGTGGGTGGCTCGGTCCGCTACTCCAGCAAGGGCGCCATCGGCTTTTATGGCCAGGGCTACACCCAGGGCATGGACCTCACGCAGGCGGCGAACAAGATCCTGGCCCTCGATCCGAACCGGCCGATCTACTCGCCATCCGAAGTTTACGTCGACCTGTTCGCCTCCTATCGGACCAAGCTCTTCAACGACAAAGTCCGGGCGACCTTCCAGCTCAACGTGAAGAACGCGCAGGAAAGCGGCGGCAATCTGCAGCCGACGGCTGCTTTCTTTGACGGGAGAGCGGCAACCTACCGCATCGTTGATCCGCGCCAGTTCATCCTGAGCGCCAGCTTCGACCTGTAAGCTGCTTCAAGTGTCAAAATCCCAGCTGGATCCGTTCCGGCTGGGATTTTTTTTCGGCGGTCTGCTAGCATGGGTAGGGCCCGACCTTCCACCAGAACCCAAGCATTTCTCCATGACCCTTCGTCCCCTGCCGCTGCTGTTCCTTTCATTCATCGCCAGCTCGCTGCCCTTCGTCCATGCTGGCTCGCCTCCGGTCCTTTGGTACAAGCAGCCGGCCAGCCAGTGGGTCGAGGCCCTGCCGGTCGGCAACGGACGACTCGGGGGCATGGTGTTTGGCGGCATTTCACTCGAGCGGATCCAGCTCAATGAGGACACGCTTTGGGCCGGCGGTCCCTACAACCCGGCGAATCCGGAGGCACCCGCTGCCTTGCCGGAAATCCGCCGCTTGATAGCCGCCGGCGACCTGCTGAACGCCCAGAATCTCGTGCAGCAAAAGTTCATGTCCCGCCCGATCCGCCAAATGCCATACCAGACGGTCGGAGACCTGCTCATCACCCTGCCGGGCGGTGACTATGCTCGGGACTACCGCCGTGAACTCGATCTCGATAGTGCCATCGCCCGCACCGAGTTCACGATCGGCAACGTCCGCCATATCCGCGAGGTCTTCGTCAGCCCGGTCGACCAGGTAATGGTGGTGAGACTCTCGGTTCGCGACCTGCGGGGTGATCGCACCGCGACGTTTGCCGTCAACCTGGGTTTCCAATCGGCGCAAAACTCCACGGTCCGCGCCGAAGGAGCCGACGTCCTGGTGCTCAGCGGCGTAAATGGCGCGGCGTACGGCGTCGCCGGGGCCCTGAAGTTCGAAGCCCGGCTGCACGTCTCCGCCGCGGGCGGCACGGTCACCGCCGGCGCCAGCCAGCTCCAGGTGACCGGCGCCACCTCCGTTATCTTGCGCCTCGCCGCGGCCACCAGTTACCGGCGCTACGACGACGTCAGCGGCAATCCGCCCGCCCTCACCCAGGCCGTCCTCGCCGCGACGATGGGAAAGTCCTTCGATGCCTTGCGCGACGCCCACCTCGCGGAGCACCGGCGGCTGTTCCGACGCGTTGCCATCGATCTCGGCCGGAACGAGGCGATGGAAAAGCTGCCTACCGACGAACGTGTCCGCCAATCGCCGGACGTGGACGACCCCGCGCTGGCCGCCCTCTATTTCAACTATGGCCGGTACCTCCTGATTAGTTCCTCCCGGCCGGGCACCCAACCGGCCAACCTGCAGGGCATCTGGAACGACAGCCTCAACCCGCCGTGGGGCAGCAAATACACGGTGAACATCAACACCGAGATGAACTATTGGCCGGCGGAAAGCACCAATCTCGCCGAGTGCGCCGAACCCCTGTTCGCCCTCGTCCGCGACCTTGCCGAAACCGGCGCGCGGCTCGCGCGCGAACACTATGGCGCCAAGGGCTGGGTCACCCATCACAACACCGACCTCTGGCGCGCCACGGGACCGATCGATGCCGCCAACTATGGCATGTGGCCCACGGGCGGTGCGTGGCTGTCGCTCCACCTCTGGGAGCACTATCTCTTCGACCCCGATCGCGAGTTCCTCGCCAGATCCTACCCGCTCATGAAAGGCGCCGCGGAGTTCTTCCTCGATACGCTGACGGAGGAATCCAAGCACGGCTGGCTCGTCACCAGTCCCTCCATGTCGCCGGAAAACAGCCACCACCGGGGCGTCACCAACATCGCCGGGCCGACTATGGACAACCAGATCATCCGCGACCTGTTCAACGCCTGCATCCGGTCGGCGCGGACTCTCGGTCTCGACCAGGATTTCGCCGCCCGCCTCGCCGCCGCCCGCGACCGGCTCCCGCCCAGCCAGATTGGCGCGGGCGGGCAGCTGCAGGAATGGCTGGAAGACTGGGATGCAATCGCTCCCGAGCAAACTCACCGGCACGTGTCACATCTGTACGGCTTTTATCCCAGCAACCAGATCAGCCTTCGCCGCACGCCGGTCCTGGCCGCGGCGGTGAAGCAGACCCTCGAGACCCGCGGCGATATTTCCACGGGCTGGGCCATTGCCTGGCGCCTCAACCTCTGGGCGCGGCTGCAGGACGCCGAGCGCACCCACCGCATTTTGCGCGCGCTCCTCGGGCCCGAGCGGACCTATCCGAACCTGTTTGACGCGCATCCGCCCTTCCAAATCGACGGCAACTTGGGCGGCACCGCCGCCATCGCCGAGATGCTTCTCCAGTCGCACGAACCCTTGGAGAACGGCCCCGAAAACGCCTTCGAGCTCCAACTGCTGCCCACGCTGCCCAAGGCCTGGCCCACCGGCAGTGTCACTGGTCTCCGCGCCCGCGGTGGCTTCGAAGTCGACCTGACTTGGGCCGACGGACAGCTGACGACCGCAACCGTTCGCACCGCACACGGAGGCACAACCAAGCTCCGTTACGGCGCAGCCGCTCGCGATCTGACGCTCCCGGCCGGCGGCAGTTTCACTTGGGACGGAAGGTAGTGCCCGGGTCGCGTCGATTCATTGCGCGGAATTGCTCCTCGCATTCTGACACGACCCAAATCCGCCCCGGGGAGTAACACCGTCCATTTCCCGCCAGTCCAGCCGGCCCGTACCCAAACCGCACACCAACCTTGCAGCGACATTGTCGTCCCCGTCGGAATTCGTCCGGCGCTGGCGCTCGACCCGAATCCGGCTCGTCTTTCCTTCAGTTCGATCGACCGCCCGCCCAGTAGGACCGCCGAGGCACGCACCGGCCAATACGGTCGACGCCATCGGATCTCCACCCGGAGTGGAGATAAGTTGAATCCTGACACGACCGCGTGGGTCGGCCGTCCACGGTAATTCGACGGCGCACCGTGGTATGCCAAGGGCGCGGCCGTCGGATGACAAATTCGTCAGCCTATGTCGTTTGATCGGCGAGGCTCGGTCGTCAGTCTCATCCCCGCTTGTCGTCACCCTAACCCCAGAAGGCAGCTCCGTGCGCGCTGACGGCGCAGGTCGTTGTTCCTTCTCGCACCCAAAACGTCCCATGTACTCGCCCCATCCTTCCGCCCCATTGCGGCGCCGACACCTGACGGCTCCGCGATGCGTGTTGTTGAGTTTAGCCGTCGCCAGCCTCGCCCCCGCCCAAATCGCCCCCGCGCCGGCTTCCAGCGCCCAGGGCAATCCCGCGAAAAAAGCCCCGGTCGCGCAGTCGAATGGGGGTGGCGAAAAGGAAAAGGTCCTGGAGCTCTCGCCGTTCACCGTCACCGCCGACAATACCGGATATTTCCAGTCGAACACCATGTCCGGCACCCGCATGAATTCGAAGATCGAGGACCTCGGCCAGTCGATCACCGTGATGACCAAGGAACAGATGGTCGACTTCGCGATGATCGATATCAACGACGTGTTCGACTACATGGCGAGCACGGAGGGCACCGGTTCCTATTCCCTGTTCGAGACCGACCGCACCGGCGCCGTGGTCGACCAGGTCAGCCTTGACCCGAACAACGCCAACCGCGTCCGCGGAATCGGCAACGCCAACATCGCCTTCAACAACATCGCCATGACTGGCCGGGTGCCGGTTGACCCGCTTTGGCTGGACTCGCTCGAATTGAGCCGGGGCGCAAACGCCAACATCTTCGGCTTGGGCAACGCTTCCGGCACGGTCAACCAGGTTCCCGCCACCGCCAACCTGACCCGTGAATTCAGCCGGGTGGAGCTGCGGGCTGACAGTTATGGCGGCTGGCGCGGCTCGCTCGACGTGAACCGCACTTTGAACGCCAGGCTGGCCGTGCGGGCCAGCTACGCCTACCAGCACACCGCCTTCATCCGTAAACCCTCGGGCGAAGACGCTCGTCGCCTGAGCTTCCAGGTCAAGGCCCAGCCCACGAAGAACACCACCCTCTCCCTTTCCTGGTACGGGTACAAAAACAAGTCCGTGCGGCCGAACTACACCACTCCGCGCGACTACTACACGGATTGGCTCGCAGCCGGCAAACCCGGCTGGAATCCCATCACCCGCCTCGTCACGCTGGCCAACGGGGAGGTTTACGGCAACGGCAACGTGCTCGGGTCGACCACCCCCTATACCGCCACGCCGGCCTTCTTCGCGGGCGTCGAGAATCGCTCGGTGTTTCGGATCGGTGCCCCCGGAGAAAATCCCTATTGGACCACGCCACGGTACACGTCCGGCCCATTGGCAGCCACGGATCCGTTCGCCGCCTCCGTTACCGGTGTCGGCCTTTTGAACTCGGGGGCCTCACAGTCCTACTCCGCCACGCAACAACCGCTGTTCAATTCCGTCGTTCGCCCGATCTCCGACCAGTCCATCTACGACTGGACCGAGATAAACGTCGCGGGCAACAGCAAGGCGTGGGACGACGTCAACACCTACCTGGCCCAGCTCGACCAGATCATCTTCAACACGCCGAAGCACACCCTGGCCTTTCAAGGCACGTTCATGCGGGAGGACGTGAAGAGGTTGGAAAACCAGCCCATGGGCCCGGCGAGCGTGAACAGCAATGTCGGCCAGCTGCAGGTCGACGTGAACCAGCTGAATCTGGATGGCTCCCTGAATCCCTATTTCGGCCGCCCCTACCTCCGCAGCAACGAGCCCTTCTTGCGCGATCGGCCGCAACTTTGGGATACGGTCCGCGCGCAAGCGGTCTACAAGCTCGATTTCTCGCAGGACGATGGCTGGACCAAATGGATCGGCACCCACCAGGTCCTCGGCTACTATGAGTACAAGAACCAGCAGAACCGCCAATTTGCCTACCGGCATTCCGCCCTGGGCCTGGACAAGCCTTGGGAGCAAAAATACGCGGCCCTGAACACTCCGCTCGGCAACCGCACGCAATCCAACGTCGACCTGCAGTACCCGATTGCGCCGGGCAACTATTCCCGGATCAACGAGCAATATTATGTCGGCGATACCTTCGCGGGCGGGATCGAATACGCCCCGAGCTATTTCCCGGAGGGCGTCAGCGTGCCGTTCGTCTGGGGGCCCTCGTCCGGGGCGATGAACCATGACGTGTCCGCGATCGGCTTTACGCCGAGCCCCGATGGCGGTGGCGGCGGCGCCAACCGACAGACCGTCGTGAAGACCACCGGCGGCGTGCTCCAAAGCACCTTCTTCAGCGGCCGCTTGGTCGGCACCTTTGGCCTCCGGGAGGACAAGGTGTATGATCGCAACGCACCCCTCGCCACCCTGACCCCCGACCTCCGCGAATACGACTTCGCTGCCTCCAGCCAATGGAGCCCCGGTTGGCGGGCGGCCCAAGGCAAGACGAAGTCGGTCTCGCTCGTGGCGCGTTCATTCCGGGATGTCCGGTTCCTGCGCGAGCAGGTGGACCACGGCAGCGCGATCGGCAAGTTCCTCGCCGAAGCCGCCAGCAGCCTCAGCCTCACCTACAACAAGGCGGACAACTTCATTGCGCAGGGGCCGGCCTACGACCTGTTCCTCAACCAACTGCCCAATCAAACCGGCACCACCAACGACGCCGGCTTCTGGATCACCGTCCTGGATGGGAAACTCTCCCTCCGCTACAATCACTTCGACACCAAGCAGCTCAACCTCCGCAACGGCGACATCAGCACGATGGCCCAGCGGGTATTGCGGTATGAGGGATTCATTGCGAACGACGCGTGGAACTTGAGGAAACAGGTGACGGCCTGGATGGGCGGAACGGCGACCGACGAGCAAATTGCCGCCGCCATCAAGATGCCCATCGAACAGTTCGAGGGGCTGCAGACCATTGCCGCCAATGGCACGTATGCCGCGGTCAATGACATGCAGTCCAAGGGCGATGAACTGGAAATCAATTACAACCCCACCCGCCATTGGACGGTCAGCGCGTCGGTTACCAAGACCGAGGCGATCAACACGGCGGCAGGTTCCGCCGTCGATGACTTCATCGCGGCGCGCATGCCGATCTGGACCACCCTCGAGGACCCGCGCTTCACGCAAACCACCTATACGCCTGCGCCCAACGGCACCGTCGGCACCTACACCCCCAACAATCTCCCGGTCGGCGCCACCGGCCACCTGCTCTGGTGGAATATCCTCGGCGGGCAGTTCAGCACGCTTGCCGGCTACAACACCACCAACTCGGCCGCGACCAACTTCGCCGGGAATGTCGATGCCCCGATGGCCGTGTTCCGCGCCCTGATCGGGCGCCCCCGGCCTCAGATCAGAAAATACACCGCCAAGTTCAACACCAAGTACAACCTCGCCGGCCTCACCGAGAACAAGATCCTGAAGAACGTCAGCATCGGCGGTTCCGTGCGCTGGACCGACAAGGGTTCCATCGGCTTCTATGGCCTCGGCTATGATCCGGCCAAGGATCTTCACCTCGCCGCCAACAAAATCCTGCAGCTCGACACGAACCGCCCGATATACTCGCCGGCCGAAACCTATGTGGACCTCTTTGTGAGTTATAGCACCAAGATGTTCGGCGACAAAGTGCGGGCGCGGTACCAGCTCAACGTGAAAAACGTCCAGGAAAATGGCGGCGGTCTGCAAAAAACCGGCGCGTTCCTCGATGGCACCGCTTCCACCTATCGCATCGTCGATCCGCGACAGTTCATCCTGAGCGCCAGCTTTGATCTCTAGCCAGGGCTAGAAGGGTACAACCTCCGGCCGGTCTCGGTGGCCGGCCGGGGGTTTTTCATTTTGGCCCGAGGGTCCCCGGCAACTTGGCCGGCTCCGTCCCGGCCAATCATTTTGGTGGCGGGCGCCCGCGGGCTGCCCTAGCAATTTGCGGTGCCCCGTCCGAACCCGCATCCGGCCTCCGCGCCCCCGACTCGCCCGGCGGCGGGCGACCGCAGTTCCGCATCCGGCTGGTTGATTCTATTCCTGTTGGCCTCGCTCGTCGTTTACTGGCCGGCGCTGCGCGGCGATTTCCTCTGGGACGACCTGGGCCATGTCACGAGCCCCGCGCTGCAATCGCTTTCGGGCCTGGGCCGGATCTGGTCCGAGCCGGGCACGACGCAGCAATACTATCCCATGCTCCATTCCGCCTTTTGGCTGGAACACGTGCTCTGGGGCGACGCCACGGCAGGATACCATCTCGTCAATGTCCTGCAGCATGCCCTCGCGGCGTTCCTGTTTGGCCTGCTGCTTCGTCGCCTGGCCCTGCCCGGCGCCTGGACCGCGGCGTTGTTGTTCTTGCTTCATCCCGTGTGCGTGGAATCGGTGGCCTGGATCTCCGAACAAAAGAACACCCTTTCCCTGGTCCTCTATCTCGGGGCAGCGCTGGCGTGGCTGCGCTTCGACACCGCCCGTGGCAAGGGCGCCTACGCCCTCGCCACCGGCCTGTTCGTGGCGGCATTGCTGACCAAAACCGTCACCGCCACCTTGCCGGCGGCGCTTCTGGTGCTGATTTGGTTTCGCCGCGGAACGCTTCGCTGGCGCGAGGACGTGGTTCCGCTTCTGCCGTGGTTCGCCTTGGGCGTCGGCGGCGGCCTGTTCACCGCCCATTTCGAACGGGTGGGCATCGGCGCGGAGGGTGCCGACTTCGGTCTGGGAGCCCTGGACCGTCTGGTGCTCGCCGGGCGCGTTTTTTGGTTCTACCTGGCCAAGCTGGCCTGGCCGGCCGATTTGGTGTTCGTCTATCCCCGCTGGAACGTCGATGCGGGAGTCTGGTGGCAATGGCTCTTCCCCGCCGCCGGCCTGGGATTGCTGGCGGGCTTCGCCTGGTGGAGTCGCCGCAGCCGTGCTCCCCTCGCCGCCGCGCTTTTGTTCGGTGGCTCGCTCTTCCCGGCGTTGGGCTTCGTGAATGTCTATCCGTTCGTCTTTTCCTTCGTCGCCGACCATTTCCAATACCTCGCCAGCCTGGCGGTTTTCGCGCTGGCGGGCGCCGGTCTGGCGCTTTTGCCCCGTCCCGCCGGCATTGCCGCGGCCATCTTCCTCGCCGCCTTGCTTGGCATCCTGGCCTGGCAGCAGGCTGCGGTCTACCGCGACAACGTCACGCTCTATGGGCACACGCTGCGGAGCAATCCCGATGCCTGGCTGGCCCACCACAATCTCGGCACGATCCTGTCCGACCAGGGCCGGCCGGCCGAGGCACTGCCCCACGTCGAGCGCACCCTCGCGCTCCGCCCGGACTATCCCGAGGCTTTGAACAATCTCGGCAATTGCCTCACGGCCCTGGGTAAGGCCAGCGAAGCCCTCGCGCCGCTGGAGCGTGCCATCCAGCTGCAGCCAAAATATGCCGCTGCCTACAACAACCTCGGCATCGCGCTCATGGGCCTTGGCCGCGCGGAGGAAGGTCGCGCACGGTTCGAAACCGCCGTGACGCTCGATCCCCAGTATGTGGCGGCGCGGCGCAATCTTGGCCTGGCGCTCGCCCGCGCTGGGCGCGTGTCCGAGGCGCTGCCCCAGTTCGAGGCGGCCGTGAAGCTTTCTCCCGACGACGTGGACGCGCGGCTGCAGCTGGGCACCGCGCTGTTCACGCTGTCCCGCCCGGACGAGGCCGTCCCCCAGTACGAGGCCGCCCTCGCGTTGCAGCCGGACTCGGCCGCCGCGCACTACAACCTCGGCCTGGCCCTGCACAAACTGGGTCGCATCACGGAAGCCAAGGCGCACCTGGACGAAGCCGCCGCGCTGGACCCACGCTTCGCCCGCTGATTCGCCTTCCCGCGGCGGAACCGCCTCCGCGGCCAGTCCCCGCGAGCGCGGCGCTTAGCCGGAAGGTGCAGTTGAGGTCCAATTTCAGACTGGGACCGGTCGCACCAAATGGTGGAGCGCGTTGCTCCCCAACGCGCTGATGACGTCCGCTGCGAAAGAAGCGCCCTGGGGAGCAGGTCGCTCCACCTCAGCTTTTGGCTTAGAGCGGTTGCCGGGTCAGCTCACCGTTCACCAGCCGCTGGATCTTCAGTGGATTCGCATTCTGCAGTTCAACCGGAAGCAGCTCGTCGGGAAAACCCTGGTAGCAGACGGGACGGGCCCAGCGGCCCAACGCGCGCGTTCCGACCGACGTGGTGCGCCCACCATCGCTGGTCGAAGGATAGGGTCCGCCGTGGACGATGGCGTGACTCACCTCCACGCCCGTTGGGTAGCCGTTGAACACCAGCCGTCCGGCCTTGGTGGCGAGGAGCTCCAGGAGATCGGCCTGGTCTTTCGCCTCGGCCGCGCCGGCCTGAACCGTCGCCGTGAGCGACCCTTCGATTTGCGCGGCCACCTGCAGCATCTCGGCGCGGTCCTTGCACCAGACAACCAGCGAACTCGGCCCAAAAATCTCCTCGGACAACGCATGGTTGCCCAGGAATTCCCTCGCCCCGGTCTCAAACCAGACGGGCGCCGCGCTGCACAACGAGACCGCGTTGCCCTGGGCCAGGATCTTCACTCCCGCCTGTTGGGCGCGGGCGCTGGTGTTGGCGACAAACGCCTTCCGGATGCCAGGCGTGAGCATCACGCCTTCCAACGTCGCGGCCAGACGCACGGCCATGTCCTCGACCAGCTGTTCGGCGGCCGGGGAACGTTGCAGCACGATCAAGCCGGGGTTGGTGCAAAACTGGCCGACGCCGAGCGTCGACGAGGCGTACAAGCCCTCGATCAAGGCGGGCGCGCGCTCGGCGATCGCGCCGGGCAAAATGAACACGGGATTGACGCTGCCCATCTCGGCATAGACCGGAATCGGCTCCGGCCGCGCGGCCCCCAGGTCAGTCAACGCTCGCCCCCCCTTCACGGATCCCGTGAATCCGGCCGCCTTGACGACCGGGTGTTTGACCAGCGCCTGCCCCACCTCGAAGCCGGCATCGAACAGCAGCGAAAAAGTGCCTTCGGGCAGACCGCAGTCGCGCACGGCATGCAGGATCAGGCGACCGACCATTTCACTCGTACCCGGGTGTGCCGGGTGCGCCTTGACGATGACGGGACAGCCAGCGGCGAACGCCGAGGCCGTGTCGCCGCCGGCCACCGAATACGCAAAGGGAAAGTTGCTGGAGCCGAATACCACCACTGGTCCCAGCGGACGCAGCATCGAGCGATGGTCGGGCTTGGGCAGCGGTTTGCGGTCCGGATTCGCCGTCTCGATTCGCGCGTCGAGCCAGTCGCCGCGTTCTGCTGCCTCGCCGTAGAGTCGGAGTTGCCCGGCGGTGCGGCTTACTTCGCCCTTCAAGCGCGCCTCGGGCAGCGCCGTTTCCTGCATGGCGCGCGCAACCAGGTCATCGACCTTGGTTTCGAGGTTGGCCGCAATGGTGCGGAGAAACTTGCCTCGGGCGGCGCCCGACAGGCGCGCCAGGGCCGGCGCCGCCGCGGCGGCCAGCTGGGCGGCACGTTCGACGTCCTCGACCACTGCCGAGGTGAAGGAAGGCTCGAGCTGGACGTTCTTGGCCGGGTCGTAGGCCTTGAACATGTCGCCGCCCAAACCACTGGAGCCAAAGCCAATCAGGGAGCCGCCATCAGGTTTCATAAGCCGGAAAACTATGAATAGCGATCCGGGTTAAGCAACGTAAGATCCACGGAGGGATTGCGCTCACAGATGACTTCCGACACGAGGCGGCCCGTACCCGGAGCCAAGGTGACGCCCAACATCGCGTGGCCGCAAGCGGCGGTGAGGTTGGCATAGCGGCCAAACCGGCCGACGTAGGGCAGGCCGTCGGGGGTCACGGGCCGGTAGCCAAACCAAGGCTTCACCCCTTCAAAATCCGCGTGGGTCAGCTCGGGCATGTAGGCCATCGCCCCTGCCTTGATCTGCTCCACGCGCTCGGAGCGGACGCGGTCCCGATGAGTGTCGATTTCCATCGTGCCGCCAAAGCGGAGGGTGTCGCCCATCGGCGTCACCGCCACCCGGCGCTCCTTCAGGATGAACGGCTTTGTGATCCGGAAGCGCGGGTTCGGCAGCGTGAGGCTGTAGCCCTTGCCCGGCTGCATCGGCAGGCGCAGGCCGAGGCCCGCGATCATGCCGGCGGACCAGGAACCGCCGGTCAGTACAAATTCGTCTCCGATCAGATCACCGGCCGTCGTCTGCACCGCGGCGATGCGATTGCCCAGCGTGCGCCAGCCATAGATCGACGTGCTCCACTGAAAACGCACCCCCATTTCCTTCAGCAATCCCGCCAGCGCTGGCGCGAAACGTACCGGGGTCAGGTGCGCGTCGATCGGAAAATAAACCGAGCCGGCGATGTCCAGCTTCACACCCAATCCGAGTGCGGCCGTCTGCGCGGCATCGAGCACGCGGGCCTCGATCCCCAGTTCGTTCGCGATGCGCGCGAGTCCGTTCGCCTCATCCTCCAGGCCCTGTTGCGTGCGGCAGACATTGAGCAGGCCGGCCCGCTGGTACTCGGACTTGTCGCCCGTGAGATCGTTAAGCTCCTCGAAGAGCCGCTGGCTGTGCAGGCACAAGTCGCGCAGGATGGGAGCCGCGCGCGCGACGCGACCCGGCGTGCAGGCCCGCCAGAAATGCCAGCCCCAGCGCATGAGGTCCGTGTCCAACCGCGGCTGGATGTAGAACGGGCTGCGGGAATTCAGCATCCATTTCAGTCCCTTCCAAACCATGCCCGGCGCCGCAATCGGGATGACATGGCTCGGCGAAACATAGCCCGCGCTCCCCAGCGCACAGTGGTCGTGGCCCTCCGCCTGGCGCTCGACGAGGGTCACCTGGCAACCTTCCCGCGCCAGGAAGTAGGCGGTGCAAAGCCCCACGATTCCTCCGCCGCAGATGATGACGGATTTGGAGCGCGTCATGACAATAGGCGGGACCCACTCCAATCGGCCCAATCTCCGTGGCCAGGAAGGCGAAGCGGGTCACCGACCGCCCCTGCTCGCAAGCCCTTCATGGAATCCCCCAGGCAAACGGATCGGCCGGATCGAGCAGGAGGATCGACTCTCCCATGACGTGGGCCACACCGGAAATGGTCGGTACAATCTTGTCGCCCTGCCGACGGTATTTCGCGCGAAAGGTGGTGCCGACGATGCTTTCCTGCACCCACTCTGCCCCAACGGCCAGCGCGCCGTCTGCCGCCAGGCACGCGAGCTTGGCACTGGTGCCAGTGCCGCACGGGGAGCGATCATAGGACTTGCCGGGACAGAGAACGAAGTTGCGGCTGCTCGCTCCAGGCACGGTGGCCGGGCCAAACAGCGCAATGTGATCAATCTCCGGGAAACCGGTGTCCGTGACCGCCTGGCGGACGCGCGAGCAGTAGTCGGTAAGCTGCCCAACGTTGTCACGTTCAAGGCGCTGGTGGTGCTCATCGATCACCGCGAACCAGTTGCCACCCCAGGCGAGATCACAATTCACATCCCCCACGCCCGGCAGGTAAACCGGCAGGGCCTTCTCGCGCCGATAGGCCGGGACATTGTCAAACGTCACCAAGCCGCTCTCCGCCAGCACCGCAACGATGACGCCGGAGGGAGTGTCGAATTTCACCAAGCCCGGCTTCAGCGCCCCGACGTGGGCCAGGGCCGTCGCCACCCCGATGATCCCGTGACCGCACATGCCGAGAAAACCGACGTTGTTGAAAAAGATGACGCCAAACTGGCAGGCCCGGTCGTGGGGCTCGACCAGCAACGCACCGACAAAGACGTCCGAACCGCGCGGCTCGCCAGCAATCGCCCGGCGGAACCGGTCATGATTTTCCCGGAAAGTCTTCACGCGTTCCGTCAGAGGTCCGCTGCCCAAATCAGGCCCGCCATCCAGCACCACGCGGGTGGGCTCGCCCCCGGTATGGGTGTCGAGGACCTTGATCTGGGTGAATGATGCCATCGCGTGGTCTCCTGCGTGACATCAACGGCACAAAACCCCGGTGAAAAGCAAAAAGCCGGTGACCCAATGGGAAGGCGGCTGGAGGGCTCAGCTCCTGTTGAACCGCGGCCCAGCAGGAGCCGGGCCTCCACAAGAAGCTAGCCTCAGATCGCGGCGTCGCCGTGCTCGTCGGTCCGGATGCGGATCACATCGTCGACCGGCGAAATGAAGACCTTGCCATCGCCGATCTTGCCGGTCTTCGCACCATTGATGATGGCGGCCACGACCTTGTCCTTCATTTCGTCCGACACGACCAACTCCACCTTGATCTTCGGGAGGAAGTCCACGGTGTATTCGCTGCCCCGATAAATCTCGGTGTGGCCTTTCTGCCGGCCGAATCCCTTGACCTCGGTGACCGTCATGCCCTCGACCCCCACGAGGGTGAGTGCTTCCTTAACGGCTTCCAGTTTGAACGGCTTGATGATGGCGGTGATGAGTTTCATTGGGCGAATCGATTTCAACAGACAGCGAACGACAAAGGCCTCACCGGCGCAAGCTTACATCTCTGCAATTACCCCAAGCAGGAGCGGTCTCCGGCCGGTCCCGGGCCCGTTACCGTCTGGCCCTACTGCTGCGGGATTACCGTCTGGATATGGAGCTCCTTGAGCTGCTTGGCCGTAACGGGGGTCGGACTCTGCGCCATAAGATCCTGCGCCTTCTGGGTCTTTGGAAACGCGATGACATCGCGAATGCTCGTGGTGCCGCAGAGCAGTGCGCACATGCGGTCGAGTCCGAACGCGATGCCGCCATGAGGCGGTGCGCCGTAGGTAAAGGCCTTCAACATGTAGCCGAAGCGGCTCTCGACGACGTCCGCCGGGATCTTGAGCACATCCTCAAATACCTTCTTCTGCAGCGCGGGTTGGTGGATGCGGATCGAACCGCCGCCGAGCTCCATGCCGTTCAGGACGACGTCGTAGTGCTGACCGCGGACGGCCTTCGGCTCGCTGTCGAGCAGCGCGGTGTCCTCGGCGACCGGGGCCGTGAACGGATGGTGCGTGGCCGCGTAGCTGCCCTTTTCCTCGTCATAGGACATGAGCGGGAAATCCACGACCCACAGGAAATTCCACTGGTCGGGCCGCAATGTCAGCTTGCCCCGCTTGACCAGCAACTGGGCGGCTTCCAGGCGGATGCGGCCGAGGATGGCGCAGGCCCGTTCCCACGGGGCGGCGGCAAAGAAAATGATGTCACCGTTCTCGATGTTCAGGCGTTTCGTCAGCTCCGCCTTCTCGCCGTCGGCGAAGAACTTCACGATGGGCGACTTCCATTCGCCGTTCTCGACCTTGATGAACGCGAGGCCCTTGGCGCCGAGGGTCTTGGCGATTTCCTCGAGCGAGCCGATTTCGCCCTGTGTGATGTCCGCGAGTCCCTTTGCGTTGAAGGCCTTCACGGAACCGTGCGCCGCAACGGTCGAGGCGAACACCTTGAAACCCGAGCTTTTGAACGTCTCGCTAAAATCCACCAGCTCCATCGCGAAGCGGGTGTCGGGCTTGTCGACGCCGTAGCGATTCATGGCATCCTTGAACGCCAGGCGCGGGAACGGCGTCGGCAGGTCGTGGTTGAGCACATCTTTCCACACTTTCTTCAGCATGCCTTCGAAAAGGGAATAGATGCCTTCGCGATCGATGAACGACACCTCGACGTCGATCTGGGTGAACTCCATCTGGCGGTCGGCGCGCAAGTCCTCATCGCGGAAGCAGCGCGCGATTTGGAAATATTTCTCCACGCCGGCCACCATCAGGATCTGCTTGAACTGCTGGGGCGACTGGGAGAGCGCGTAGAACTGCCCGGGATGAATGCGCGACGGCACGAGGTATTCGCGCGCGCCTTCGGGCGTACTCTTGAACAGGGCCGGCGTTTCGACCTCGTAGAAGCCCTGGGAATCGAAGTAATCGCGCACGGACTTGGTGGCGCGGTGGCGCACCCCCAGGTTCCGGCGCATCTTGGGCCGGCGCAGGTCGAGGTAGCGGTAGGTCAGGCGCAGGTCCTCGTTGACCTTGTCGCCACCCGCATCGGTCAGCGGAAACGGCGGCGTGTCGGCAAGGTTGTGGATCACCAGCTCCGCGGCATCGATTTCGATCTCTCCCGTCGGCAGGCTCTTGTTCACCATCGCGTCGGGACGGGGTTCCACCTTCCCTGTGATGCCAATGACGGACTCGTCCTTGAGCTGGGCCGCCTTTTCGCGCAGGGCGGAATCGAATTTTACCTGGGTCACGCCTTCGCGATCGCGGAGATCGACGAAGATAATGCCGCCATGATCGCGGACGGAATCAACCCATCCGGCGAGCGACACGGTCGCGCCGAGGTTGGACTTGGTGAGCTGGGCGCAGTGGTGGGTGCGAAGCATAGGGACGGAACGCCCAACCAAACGGGGCGTCCCCCCGGGGAGCAACCAGATTTTCCACGGACGGGTGTCCTAATGCCATCCAACGCTTTAACTTGGCTTGGGCGGCCCGGATGCGGATCCGGCGTCCACGCGGGGATGCGGGCTTGTCACTCTCCGTCGACATGCTAGGCATCTGGAAGCCAAAGCGCACACCACGCCAACGTTTTGATCCCATGCCTCGGCCAAAACGAAAGCCAGACGGACAGGCCTCCCGGCAAACCCGCCGGTCCGGGTCGAAAGGCGCCAAATTCGCCGCGTCGAAGGCCGGCAATCGCGCGGCGAAGAAGGCGAAGTCGGCCAGGGCACTGAAGCCGGCGGAGGTGGGATTGATTCGCCCCAACGGCCGTCGCCTCCATGTCTTCAATTCCGGTCTCGAGGTCTGGCTCTACGACGATGCCAACCGCGATGCGATCCGGTCAACCGCGCCTGATTCAGCCTCGGGCGGCATGCCGGGAGCATTTGCGGATCTGACACGCGCGGGCCAGGTCGTGGGGTATGGCCTGCACCAGGACGACGAGCTTGATGTCGAGGTCCATGTCGGCAAGCCCTTCACCGAGGCCGAGCTGGCCGTCGCCCGTTGGCTCGCACCGCAAACCGCCTGGCTGCGCCTGCCGTCCGGCCGGCTTTGCGTTGAATCAAATGACGCCAGCCGCATCGGCGAGGAAGAACCCACGGACCAAGGCGCGCACGTTGACGTCCCCCCTGGCGACTACCGGCTCACCCTGCTCCGAGTCGACCACGAGGCGCTTTCACGCGAAAAGCTGCAATGGACCGGCCCGCAGGAGGTCATCCTCCTTTCACCCGGCGGCAAGAAGTCGGACGCCGCCACCGGCCTCCTCCCCTTCCAGCAGCGGCGCGGCAGCGACTGGATCGGCCGCTACCAAGTCGATGGTAACCGCGCCGAGGCCCTCGCCTGGTTCGGCGACTATTGGGACACCGGAGTGGTGAATCTTGATGCCAAGGCCCTGGCCAAGCTCGGGCTGAAAGCCGGCATGTATTTCCAGGTAAATGTGCCCGCCGCCGGGCTCACCTTGGTCAGCGTGTTCGCCGAATCCTGGACCGAAGGCCGCAAGCTGCGCCCGCCGGCCGGGGTTTCGTTGGACAACTATGGCTACGCGGCGCTTTCGCCCATGAGCGAGTGGAACGGGGCCGTGGCCCTCTTCTGCCGCCGTGAAAAGGCCACGACGCGGATCGAGGACGAGCATCACAACACCTGGCTTCCGGCCAGCGTGGAAGTGCTTGCCGCCCATCCCCAAGCCCCCAAGGCGACCGCGACGCTGGCTCCGTCCGCGCTCGACCAGAAGCAGTATTTCGACTCCGGCTTCCTGGGCGTCGTCCTTTGTGACTTGCTGCCGGGCAGCGACGACCTGGACGAATTCCCGCTGCCGGTCGCATTGGCCGAACTCGGCGTCCAATTGGGGAAACTCGGCCTTCAGTCGCAGGGCGATTTTGAATGGGAGCAGGCCTCGGATCTCGATGATGCCGTCGAGTTCTGCTGCCGCCTCTATTCCGGGAAGGAGGGAGTCTGGGCCGCGGCGATCGCCGCCGAGGGCTTCTTCGATTTCATTTTCGTGAGCCGGTTCAACGACAACACGTGGCTGGTCACCGGGCTCGCCGACGACCTGCAGAATCTCGTAAACAACGCCCGCGCCAGCGGGGTGGTCAACCAAGGGATCTCCATCCAGTGTCGGGATAAACCCCTCGCCGAAATTTATACGGCCCATGTCGCAGCCGTGGCGGCCAGCGGCAAAAACCTCGTCCGGGGTCCGGGCAATGCGCAGCAATGCGCCGAGATCTTCTCCCGTTTCCGCCAGATCGCGTTGGGCTAGGCGACGGTGGAAGCGGGGCTATCAGTCCCGCGAGGAAGTGTCCCGAAGCCGGAACCATGCAGTAGGTGGGCGTCGGTTTCCACACCGACGCCAGGTTTGCACGCTTCGTGAGTCCTTACCGGCGACATGTCCGGTTGTTCGCTTCCTGATGTGGCGTGCTCGCCGCCAAGAATCAATCGCACAGCCTGCGCTGCGGCTGGGAAATCGCCGACCACCAAGACGTGGAACGCGCTGACCCAGCGCGTTGCGGCGAAGCCGCTCCGAGCCAGCGCCTTGGAGTCAAGGCGCTCCACCTATTACTCCTCCTGCATCGTTCCGGATAAAGCGGGGGGTGCGCTGCGTCGGGGTACGTAGGTTGCGCAGGGAAGTCCGTGAAATGGCCGGGTTAGCCGCAATATTTCACACTTGGAAACGAACCAACACACCCCGCCCTGTCGGGCACCCCTCTTCCTAGAGGGGACTTCGGTTGCGCAGGATTGGATTCCCCTCTATGAGAGGGGTGGCGCGCAGCGACGGGGTGTGTGGGTCGGTCATCGAAGAGCGTGAAATATTCAGGCTAGTGCGCGTGCGGATTCCGCCATGCCGGCAGCAGGATCGACTCCGTCCCGTGGATGTAGTTGCGGTAGTAGAGCCAGAAAATCGCCACCCCCAGGCCGCAGAGGAACGCGATCTCGCCCGCGCTGCCCGCGGCCGTGCGGCTGGAGCGGCGCAGCGCTTGCACGAGCCACACGATGCCCGGCGCGACCGCGAACGCCACCAGCGAAGCGCCGAACAGCACCATCCCCATGATAAACAGCGTCCGCACGAGGGGATCGCCGATCAGCCGCGCCTTATAGGAGATGATCTCGTTGCACAGGTTGAGCAGCAACAGGCAACACGGGAGGACATAGTGGCGTTCGAGCGTCGCGGAGACTTTCATGCGCCCGCGATGGCGGAAAGTTCCCCTCTTGCCAAAAGCGAAAATCTGCGTTCCCAACTTGAGCACGCAATGGCGACCTACGTATACGAGACCATACCCCGGCAGGCCGGTGACCCGTCCCGCCGCTTCGAGGTCGTGCAAAGCATGAAGGATGCGCCGCTCACCCGGCATCCCGACACCGGCGAACCCGTGCGGCGCGTGATCAGCGGTGGTTTCGGTTACATGGAAAAGGCCGGCACCAAATCCGCGCCCGCCGCGGCGGCGTGCGCGCCGGGCTGCGCCTGCCACAGCGGCCCGCGCATTCCCGCGCCGTGATCTTATGATCAACTACCATGCCCCCGATCTGACCCAGCATCCGCCGCGCAGCCCCCGCGTGCGCCTCGGTGGTTTCGCCCACCTCCCCCGGCTGATCGACAAGGCCCGCGCCACCCTCGCCGGCACCCAGGGTGAATATCATTACGATTGCGCCACCGACGCCCTGTTCTGGGAGTTCACCGGACTGAACGCGGACGCCTTCCTCGCCGAAGTGAAAACCGGCAAATGCGACTACGATCTCGTCAACCACGTGTTTGCCACCATGCAACCGAAGCGCACCCGGAGCGAAATCGCCGCGTGGTCGGCGTGGATCGAAAGCCGTCCGCCCATGGCGATTGAAGGCCGCGCCTATTTCAACCAGCTGCACACCGCCGTCGGCCCGCGCCGCGAGGATATCGGCAGCTGGTTCGACCTGCTCGACCTCGACGACTTCGTCAGCTTCGGCGGGAAATCCTGAACCATCCACCCATTTCACCATGTCATCCCTCCAAAACGCCTATACCCAGCCATCCGCCAACGCCGCCGGCGCACTGCATCTGAGCACGCCCGACCTGACACGCCATCCCCCGCGCAGCCCCCGCACCCGCTTGGGCGGGTTCGTGCACCTGCCCCGCCTGATCGACAAGGCCCGGGCCGTCGCTGCCGGCAAGAACGGCGACTTCCATTACAATTGTCCCATCGACCAGCGCTTCCTGGTGTTCACCGGCCTCAATGCCGATGCCCTGTTTGCCGAGATCAAGGCCGGCAAGTCCGACAGTGAAATCCTCGCGTATGTCATGGCGAATGCCCAGCCCAAGCGGCATCCGTCGGAAATCGCCGCGTGGTCCCAGTGGTTCGAGCAACTGACCCCCACGCCGCCCGACACCCGCGCCTTTTTCAACGACGTGCATCGTAAGAACGCCCCGCAGCGTGACGACATCGCCACTTGGTTCGACTGGCTGGAGCTCGATGACTACGTGACCTTCGGCGGGAAACCCTAGGGATATTCGATTTTTGATTCTCGGTTTTCGATTGGGCGCACCCTGGTGCGCCCTTTCCCTGGGTCATCGTGGCTGGTCACCGGTTTCGGCACACGGCAAACCGCGGTTCCGCGTTCCTGATCGAAGATCGCGAATCCAAAAACAATATTCTCAAAGCTCCGTGTACTTGTCCGAGCGTCCCTTCGCTTTCTCCACCGGGTATTTGGCGGCGTTCTTCGCCAGCTTCGCCTCGATGGCCCGCGAAAGGTCGATCCCGCCGATGTTCGCAAACTCCAGGGCGTAAATCACCACGTCAGCCAGTTCGTCCTCGATCTTTTCCCGCTTTTTCGGATCCGCCAGGATTCCCGCGGACGCCTTGGACTCGGCCCAAAGGAAATGCTCCATCAATTCCCCCGCCTCCGCGGCCAGTGCCATGCTGAGGTTCTTGGGGGAATGGAATTGCTCCCAATCCCGCGCCCGGGCGAAGGCCAGCACGCGTTTCCGCAGCTCTTTTACCGGGGTGTTTGCGTCGGTCATAGGTTTCATGGCCCGGAACCTGTGACGTAAACTGTGCCGGTGCAAGATCATGGGAAATGGCACGGTTGGCATGGTTCCGGCTTTAGTTGGTGCTTGTAGAAAGGGGCCCCTCCGGGCATCTTTCTTACCAGATCCATGGCCAACGCCACTCCAGTCAAACGCTCCGATGCCGGTGCTTCGTTTACGAAGACCGCCATGGGCTTTGGCCTGCGCCAGTCGCAGCAGCAGTGCGCGGCCATCTGGGTCCAAAAACACCTAGTGGCGGGCTGCCTGGCCTAGCGCGATACCACCCGAAGGTAATCGCTTCCCAGGAGACCGCCGGTGCCACCACCGACGCGCCCCGTCCTTTCATTTTTACCAGCTTCCCAACCCTTTCCGCCCATGCATACGATAATCCACCGCAACGAAAACGATCGATTCCCCTCCCTGAGCCCGTCTCGGGCCCGGGCCGAGATGTCCGAAAGCGACTTCCGTTCGCCGCACTACGAGTGCATTGATCTGCCGCAGTCGCTGCGCCTGGCCATTTATGTTCCCGGGGTGGATGCCGCCGACGTGGACCTCACCACTGAAGGCACTGACCTGATCATGACGGCCCGGAAACCCCACCATGTCCGGGTGAACTGGCAGGCGCTGCACCTCGAATCCGCCCAGCGCGACTACCGGCTCACGCTGCGCCTGGGCGCGGGGTATGATTTCGACACTCTCACCGCTTCCATCGCCAAGGGCGTGCTCACCATCGTGCTGCCGAAGCGCCGGCCGGCTAATGTCGTTCGGTCTGCACCGCAGCGCCAGGTGGCATAGACCCTGAATGGTAACCGTGCGCGCGTCGCGAGGGCGGCGCGCGCACGGGTTCGATTTTCCACGCCTCCTCTGCGTGCGCCCGTGGGGCAGGTTACGATTCTGCGACCACGCGGTTTTTTTCTGGAACAACGTGGCCCTTGCGGGGTTCTTATTTCGCATGTGGTCCTGACCCGGCCGCATCTCAACAAGCACCATGAACTACTTCCCGCATCACCCCCTCAAGCGCTCCGCCTCCCCGGCGGTCCGGGCGTTTGCAGCCGTGCGGCAGGCCTTTACTCGCGACGTTTTGTGGAACCAGCACGTCTTCAAGGCGCCCAAGCTGGCCGACCCGCAAGTCGAGATCGACCCGCTGCCCTTCATGGCTGCGCGCTTCACCTCGCGCCCGGCGCAGCGCTGAGCAGGTTTTAGGTTGGCGTCGGTTTCCAGACCGGCGCCTGTCGCCGATGGGAAAATCGGCGACCCCTTCTCACTTCTCCGGCACCAGCCAGTCGCATATGGCCCTGGCTTCGGGCTCGACTCGCAGCCGTTCGACCAACACCGGCAAAACCGCCTTGATTTCGGCCTCGATCTGCCATGGCGGATTCAGGATCAGCAGGCCGCATCCTTTCATGCGTAAGGCCGACTTGTCGCTGGCAATCGTCATTTCCGCGAACAGCGCCGGCACACCCATCCCCGGGAGGGCGTGAAGGAATTCGTCCGTCCGGGCGCGCTCCGTGATCGGATACCACACCGCCACCACCGCCCCGGGCAGGCGCCGCAGCGCCTCGGTTACGCCGCGCTGGATGTCGCTGAATTCGGATTTGGTCTCAAACGGGGGATCAATGAGCACCAGCGCCCGCTTTTCCGGAGGCGGCAGCTGCGCCTTGAGGCCGACGTACCCATCCATTGCGAGCACCTTGACGCCCCTTTCGCGGGCGAAATCGAAGTCCAGGGCCTCGGCATCATCCGGCCGCAGTTCGCAAAGCACCATCCGGTCCTGAGCCCGCAGCAGCAGTTTGGCGACCCAAGGCGATCCGGGATAGTATGGCAACGGCGGAGCCGTTTCCTGTTCACCCGCCTCCTCCGCCAGGGAATGACCGCGACGCTCATTGAATCGCCGCACCAGCTCCAAATAGTCGTTCACGGCCGCCGGCAAGCCGCTCGCTCCCCAGAGCCGGCCGATCCCGGCCGGATGCTCGGGCTCGCGGATGCGGCCGTCGGGTAGGATCGAAGGCACGGCCAGGTCGTAACCGCCGCGGCCCGCGTGGGTGTCGAGATAGAGGAAACCCTTTTCCTTCCGCTGCATGGCCCGGATGAGCAGCAACAGCAGCACGTGCTTGAAGACGTCGGCGTAGTTCCCCGCGTGGTAGTGGTGGCGGTAGTTCATGTTTCGTTGGCCCAAGGCAGGGCGCGGACTCCGCTCCGTGGCGAACGACGGCGGTCAGCGGAGTGACCGCCCTACCCAACGGGCACCTTCACCACCGTCTTGCGTACCAACACGGGCCCCGCGATCGCCCGGGAAATGTGCCCGTCCACCGGGAAGAAGACGGCCACAAGGCCATCCCGGGCGCTGAGCAGGGACGTGTCCGTGAAATCCTGGTATTTGATCAGGTCCCGCCCGGCATCGTACGGCGCATCCACCTTCATCCGGCCGATGTCGACCACTTCCTGGATCTCCTCACCGGCGAACACCGCCTGCACGTCGATATACTTGCGGTGCGACTCGAGAAAGGCGTCCGGGCGCGGCTTGGAAAGGTACGCTTGCTCCAAGGCGAATGAGCCGCCGGCCAGCTCGATGCGCTCCGTGGCGCCCACGGCGACCGCGCCGAGACGGCGGCGGATGGCGGAGTCTGCCGCCTGGGCCTCGGCCAGGTAATCCAGCGCCGCCTTGAACCGGGAATCGTGACCCAGCTGGGCCCGAATTGTGGAGAACGAACCGAAAACAGCCATGTGGGCAGGATTGCCCGCGCGGGCTTTCCCGCAAGGCCTAAGCTGCGCGGGTCCGGCCCGCCCGCGCGCATCCCTTCGAATCTGCGTCAGCCCGTGGAATGCGAAATGATTTCCCAAGCCCGGCGCAAGCGGCATGCTGCCGCGCATATGAACTGGGACCCCTATGTTTGGCTGGGCTGGGCTGTGGTGTATGTCGTGATCGGCGGCATCGTTGGCATGGGCCTGGTGCTGCTGGCCGCTTCCTACCTGCCTCGATTGATCGACCGGTTGACGCCCCATTTGGATGAGGGCAAGGAGATCGCCCGGGGCAACCAGGCCGTGGCGATCTATTTCGGCCTGGTGGTTGGCTCGTGCATCCTCGGGGTTAGCCTCGTGATCGCTGCGGCCGTCCTCGGCGGGGTCATCGCCGCCCTGCATTGAGCGAGCGGACTGCCATGTGGCGCCGACTGATCGCCCTTGGCCTCTACCTGGGCCTGGGGGTCGCGAGCCTGCTGGCCCGCGCGGGTGGCGGCTGTGTGGCTGCCGGCAGCCGGATCGACACCCCGACCGGGCCGCGGCCCGTGGAAACCCTCCACCCCGGCGACGAAGTCTGGAGCCTGCAGGTCGGGCAGCGGGTGCGCGCAACCGTGCAGGAGGTATACGCCGTGGATCCCGCGGAATTTGTCGAGCTCACCGCCGGCGATCGGATCCTCCAGCTTACGCCCGAACACCCGGTGGAAACATCCGCGGGGGTCTTCGTGCGTGCCGGGGACCTGGATTCGAAATCGACGTTGTTCACTTCCGGCGCGCGCGTCCCATTGGTGCGGATTCAGCGCGTTGCCGCCGACCGCCGGGCCTACAACCTCCTCGTCAGCCCGGGGGGCGTGTTCTTCGCCAACGGGCTGCTGGTGCACAACAAGGGCTGCTTCCTGCCCGACACGCCCATCACCCTGGCCGATGGCGACCGGCGTCCGATCAGCCGGATCAAGGTCGGGGATCGCGTGCTGGCATTCACACCCGACGGCCTGCCGCAGGCGGCCACGGTCCGCCGGGTCCTGACCCATGAAGTGGAAAGTTATCTCGTCGTTCGCACCGCCTCAACGGAATTGCACGTCACGGAAGAACATCCCTTTTATGTCGGGGACGGTACATTCAAGACTCTCGAAGCCCTCCATGTCGGCGATTTCATCCACGCCTACGATGGAACGGAACGCTTCGCCGCCCAGGCGATCCTCGCGATGGAACGGCGGCGCGAACGCGTCACCGTCTACAACCTCGAAGTCGAGGGCCCGCACACCTACCTCGCGAATGGCATCGCGGTCCACAACAAGGGCGGCGGCTGCTTTGCGCCGGGCACCGTCATCGCCACGCCTTCCGGCCCTCGGCGCATCGAAACCCTGGCGCTGGGCGAAAGGGTGCTCGCTCCGGATGCGCAGGGGCGGCTCGTCGCGGCGGAAATCAGCGGCGTCTACCTGAACTTCGCGCCCCTGCTCGTCCTGCACACCTCCCGGGGCGATCTCCGGACCACTGACGAACACCCCCTCCTCCTTTCGGAGGGCAGGTTCGAGGCGGCCGGCGAATTGCGCCCCGGCGCCCGCCTCGCGTTTCAGGGCGGCGACACTGCTGAAATCTTGGCGATGACCGCCGGAGTCGAATCCGGGCCGGTCTACACCCTGCAGGTCGCCGGACCGCACACTTTCATCGCGGATGGCTTTGTGGTGCACAACAAGGGCGGCGGCGGTTTCCGCAGCAGCGGACACAGCTATCGCGGAGGAGGAGGAGGCGGCGGAGCGTCCTCGGGGGGCGGGGAGATCCTACCCGTTATCGGCGTCATGGCGTTGGTTTTCGTCGTCCTTGTGATTATCAGCCTTCGTAAAGGCGGCGGCAGCGACGAAAACCTCGACTTCTGCTTTGCGCGCGCGGAGATCGAACCCAAGGCCAACAAAACCCGCACGTTGCTCGAGTTCATCGCCCGCACCGACTCCAGCGTGAATCCGCAAGCGCTCACGCAAACCGCGAGCGACACCTTCCGCCAGTTGCAGGCGAGTTGGACGGCCCGCGACTACGCCCCGATGCAATCGCGGCTGATGCCTGACCTCTATGCGCAGCATTGCGACCAGTTGCGCGGCCTGCGCCAGAACCACGAGATCAACCGGCTGGAGGACCTCGTGATCGAACAAGTCGACCTCGTCCATCTCAACTACACCGACCGAAAGGAAAACCGTTCCTTTGCCGCCCTGTTCACGGTCCGGTTGCGGGACTATTACGTTGATGATCGCAGCGGGGAGTTTCTTCGCGGGGACGGCGCGCCCGCGCGATTCCAGGAATTCTGGACTTTCCAGCTCTGGGAAGGGCAATGGCGCCTGCGCGAGATCGAGCAGTCCCGCGAATCGGATCTGCTCCGCAGCGAGAACTTCTTCGAATCGTTCACCGAGGCCGGCCGGGACCAGGTTTATGGCGAAGCCGCGGGCAAGGCCGGCCCCCTCGGCCCCAACCTGCCCGCGGCGGTGCACGCCAAGGACGCCAATATCGACCGCTTGCTGAACTTCCTGTACGCCACCGACAAGATCTGGGACCGCGAGGCGATGCTCGCCGCGGCCCGGCGCTGCTACACCGGCGTGCTGCTGGCCTGGCAGGATGGCCGCCCGGAATCCTTCACCGGCGTGGCTGCTTCGCCGGAATTGCTTGCCCACTTCCGCGCCGTCAACGAGGCCAATGCGCGCAACCACTGGCGCGTGGAATACCGCAACCTGTGCGTGCGCAAGGTGGAGATCATCCATGTCAACAACCGCCATGAGCGCGGGCTGGACGAGTTTACCGCCCGCATCAGCGCGCATGCCCAGGTCATCGCCCGGCGGGATGGCGCCGTGCAGCATCAGGACGAGTTTGTGAAACCCTGGGTGGAGTACTGGACGTTGGGCCGCAACGACCGGATCTGGGAACTGAGGGAAATCCTGCCGGCAGAAAAGGGGCCGGCCATGCTCGCCCTCGAAAACACCGACGAAGGGTCGTCGACCGAGATGCTCCAATGGTACTACTCGAAGGAGCGCGCCACCTGACGCGCTCCTGCCCTGCGCTCGCCTGCCCGAGGGATTACTGTCCGAGGGCCTGGGCCTGCCGCACCAAGCCGAGAAACTCGGTCCGATAGCCGCCCGAATCGTCGCCGAGCCCGGCCCGGCCCCAGTCGGCCACCGCCGCCAGCGACAATGAACCCTTGTGGGGAGAATCCCGCAGCGCCATGCCGAAACCCGCGACGGCGGCCGCGAACTTGAAATCGACGCTCGCGTCCTCGAATTGGGTCCCCCTGTCGCTCAGGGGGAACTCCAGCTTGCTGCTGACATCGCCCGCGGGTTCCTTGTAGCGGATCTTGACCGTCAGTAATTCCCCGGATTTCGGGCTTTCGATTTTCGACTTTCGCCCTTCGACCGGCTGGTACTTCAGCGCATCCACTCCCGGCGCCACCGCGGGCATTTCCCGTCCGGCCGGCACCACTTCGTAGAGGGCGGTGACGGTGTGGCCGGCGCCGATCTCGCCCGCGTCAATCTTGTCGTTGTTGAAATCCTCCTTCGCCAGCAAGCGGTTCTCGTAACCGATCAGCCGGTACGCGAGCACCTGGTCGGGATTGAACTCGACCTGGATCTTCACGTCCTTGGCGATCGTCATGAGGGTGCCGCCCGCCTGCTCCACCAGCGTCTTCCGCGCCTCGGCCAGGGTGTCGATGTAGGCGTAGTTGCCGTTACCCTTGTCGGCGAGCTGCTCGAGGGTGTTGTCCTTCAGGTTGCCCATGCCGAAGCCAAGGACGCTGAGGAACACGCCGCTTTTCGCCTTCTTTTCGATCAGGCGGGTGAGTTCGCCCTCGCTGGTCACGCCGACATTGAAGTCACCGTCGGTGGCGAGGATCACGCGATTGATGCCGCCCGGGATAAAATTGGCCTTGGCAATGTCGTAGGCGAGTTGGATGCCCATGGCGCCATTCGTCGCGCCACCCGCCTCCAGCCGGTCGATGGCTTCAAGGATGTCCGCCTTCCGGCCGGCCACCGTGGAAGGCAGGACCAGGCCCGAGGCGCCCGCATAAACGGCGATGGCGACGTGGTCGTCCGCGCGGAGTTTGTCCACGAGCAGGCGGAGCGACTGTTTCACCAGCGGCAACTTGTTCGGGTGGTTCATGGAACCCGACACATCGAGCAGGAAGACGAGGTTCGCGGAAGGGCGCTGGGCGTCGGTGACTTCGAGCCCCTTGAGCCCGATCCGCACGAGGCGGTGTTCCGGCTCCCAGGGTGCCGAAGCCACTTCGAGGTGGGCCGCAAACGGCACGCTGCCCTTTGGCGGGGCGTAATCATATGGGAAATAGTTCACCATTTCCTCGACCCGCACGGCGTCGGCCGGCGGACGATGCCCCTGCTTCAGGAAGCGGCGGACATTTGCATACGACGCCGTGTCGACGTCCACCGCGAAGGTGGAAAGCGGCTGATCCGCCACGCGCTGGTAGTCGTTGTCCTTCCGAAAGCCGTAGGCCTCCGTGCTGTATGTTTGAGCAACCTTCGAGTCCGCTGGCTCCAGCTTGGCGAGATTGTAGAGTCCCCCCCTCGCGTTCGAGCGACTCTCTGCATCGAGGATTGCCTTCTGTTCCAGCTCCTTCCTGGCCTTGGTCTCCTCACTCGAGGCCTCGGCCGACGGTACCTGGGCCAGATCCACCTCCTGGTAGGAACGCACGTCATGCTTCGGCCGGTTCTGCTGCCAGTAGACAAAGAAAAGCGCGAAGCAGGCCGCCGCCAGGCCGCTGACCACATAATAGAACTGGGGAAACCGAATCGGCCGGCTGAAACGCTCCTTCAGCTGACCGCCGCCATCCAGCTTGGACAGATCTCCCCCGGGAATAATCGCCGCCATTCCGGTCGAATCGACGGTCTCAACTTCGCCTGTGCTGGCCTCAAGTTCCAAGGCGGACGTCACGGTCGTGGCCAGCGCCCGAATCTCGGCCACGGCCTGTCGGGCGTCCGGATCCTGCGCCAGCAGTCGCTCAAATTCGCGGCGCTCGGCGGGCTCCATCTCGCCGAGGGCGTAGAGCGTCAGGCGCTGGTCGTCAGGTGAAATTGGATTCTGATTCATGTGTTTCCGGTTCCCTGTGTTCCGTCCTCGGTTATTCGGGCTGGGCCGCCAGGCTTTGCCGCAAGGCCTTGAGCGCGGTGTGGAGGATGAAGCCGACGTTGCCGACGGATAGCGACGTGATGCGGCTGATCTCCTGGTAGCTGAACCCATTCTGGAATTTTAACCGCACGACCTCCTGCTGGTTGGGCGGGAGCTGGCTGATGAGCTTGAGCACGGCGGCGTGCTGCTCGGAGCGCTCCAACGTGGCGCCGGGCCTGGGTTCCCCGGCCACGATGCGGTCCACCTGTCCTTCCGCCAACCGGCTCATGCGCCCTTCCTTCCGCAAGACGTCATGGGAACGGTTGCGGCACACGGTGAAGAGCCATTCCGCGACGTGGCCGTCCACCTGTTCCGGCGGCTGGGCCATGAGGCGGACAAACGTGTCCTGCACCACGTCGCGAGCCCGGTCGGCATCGCCGTGGAGCAGCCGCGTGGCATAGCGGAGCAGCGGGCCTTGATGGCGGGCCACCGCCGCTTGTACAAAGGAGCTGGCGTCGGAACTGGCATGGGATGTTGCGGGTTCGTTTTTCAAGCGACCTTGCTCCTTAGACGCATAACTGCCCGTTTTCTTAGGGGTTGGACATAGAATTATCGCGTCCGTGCCCTTGGGCTCCAGGGCGTTAGCCCGGACATTTCACAGTCTTGGGCGATCCAATCAGCAAAATGTCCGTCCGCCCTCCGGGCGGAGCGACTTTGTCGCGGCGCGCCCCGACGCGGTCGGCCCGACAGGGCGCATGTTTCACACTTGGAAACGAACCAACACACCCCGCCCTGTCGGGCACCCCTCTCCTAGAGGGGACTTCGGCTGCGCAGGCTTGGATTCCCCTCTAGGAGAGGGGTGGCGCGCAGCGCCGGGGTGTGTCGGTCGCGCATGGAGGACTGTGAAATGTCCGGGTTAGGGCGGAGCCCGCGCTCCGCGCGGGCTGAACCTGCACGGAGCGCAGGTTCCACCTCCCCTTCCCTCAAGGATTCCGCCCTGCCTCGCTCCGCACCAGCGTCCGGGCCAGGGCGAGATTCTCCAGCAATTCTGTCCGGTACCCCCCGGCATCGTTTGCCAGGTTGGCGCGCACCCAGTCGTCCAAACGGTCGAGGTCGACTGTGTCCTTCGGCCGGCCAGCGCGCAGGATCCGGCCAAACTCCGCCATGGCCACCGCAAACTTGAATTCCACCGCCGTCTTCGCCGCCCCCTGCTCGGCGGGCGCCAACTCCAAGGTTTCAACCTTTCGCTCGCCCGTTTCCGGCAGCACATAAGCGAGATCCAACCGACCCAGCCCGCCCGTTCCGCTGGGTTGCCGGGGGGTGACTTCAAACAGCGCCGTGACGCTGCGACCTGGCAGCAATGCCGCCACTTCCGCCTTCGTATCCTTGTCCGGGCCATCACCGATCCGCCGATGGTCGGCCACGGCCGCATCGTTGAACTCCACTTCGAGACGCACTTCGCGGGCCACCGGCGCAAACAGGCCGTCAATCTGCTCGACCAGTTGTCGCTCCGCTTCCTCCTCGGTATTGACGTAGCAGCTGCGGCCCCCGCCGTTCCGGGCCAGCACCTCCAGGCGGAGGTCGTTGCGATCGGTGCGGCCAAAGCCAAACACACTTAGCTGCACCCCTTTTGCCGCCTGGGCCGCCGCCAGGGCCGCGAGCGCCGATTCATCCGTGGTGCCCAGGTTGAAGTTCCCATCCGTGCACAACACGACGACATTCATGCCCCCTTCGATCCAGTGCCGGTGAACCGTCGCGTACGCCAGGCGCAGGCCCTCCGAACCGTTGGTGCGGCCCGCCGCCTCGAGCCCGCCGAGGCATTCCCGCAACTCCGCCGCCTGCGCGGCGGGTGCGGCTTCGAGGGCGAGTTCGGATTTCTCCGCATACGTCACCACCGAAATCCGGTCGTCCGGGCGCAATCGATCGACGAGACGGCGCACGCCTTCCTGCACGAGCGGGAGCCGGTTGGGCCCCACCATCGATTGGGAGACATCAATGGCAAAAACGATGTTGGCCGCGCCGCGAGCGGGCGCCGGGGCATCCTTGGCGCGAAACGACACCCGCGCGACCTGCTTCCTCCCATCCCACGGCGAACGCATTAACTCCACGTGCGTTTCGATCGGATGGGACATGGGACCGTTGGCCTTGGGCGTGTTCTTGAGCATTTCCGCCAGTCGAACTTGCTCGCGCTTCGGCCATTGCTTCGCCGCGAGCTGACGCGGCAAGCCGCCCATCGCGGGGATCACGGCGATGTCCTCCGCGGGCTTTCCCTTCCCTGGCTGGTCCCCCACAATTTCAATTTCCCCTCGCGCTTCACCGTCCCGCGCCCCGGCCGGTTCGGCCACGGGCTTCCTGGCAAACAACGCCCCGGTGTCGGTCCGGAGCGGCGCTGTCGCCGCGGGGCGCTCACCCGGCAAATCGGATCCCGCCGGGGCCGACGGCTTCGTCCGGTCCTTCCCGGCGCGGAAGAAATCCTCATCGGGATCCGCCGCGCCGGCCGGTTTCAAAGTCCCGCGTCCCGCCTCTGCCGTCCCCTGCGCGCGTCCGTCCGGGACCGCCGCCGGCGGGCTTGCCACACTGCGCGCGACAATGGGACGTGTCTCCTGCGCCCCTTGGAAAATGCCATGAACTGGGGCAGCCTCGCCGGCGTCGCTCGGCGCGACGCGGTCGGATGAAGTCACGTCATCTTCGCTGCGTGTCGCCTCGCCGCGGGATGGTGCCACCCTGTTTGGGTCGGGCCGGCCGGGGTGGGCCGCGGAGCGGCCACGATACGCCAGGAACAGTCCGGCGAGAAACACCAGGACCAGCCCAGCCCACAGTGCTCTGGATTTCCACCAAGCCGCGGCGCGTTTCCGCTTCCGACGCCGGGCGACCGGCGCACCGGATGACAGCACCGCGGTGATATGCCCGGCCCAGGTGCGAATGGCCTTTTCGCGCTCGAGCAGCGCCTTGCCGTTAACGACGCCCTTTTCGAAGAATTTCCGTTCGCTCGGGTCCATCTCGTCCAAAGCGTAGGCCGTCACCCGCGGGTCGTGGGCGAGGGATGAGTCGTCATCGTCCCGCCGGCCCAACGCCTGGCCGATCCGCGCCACCGCTTGGTGCAACAACCAGCCGATGCCCGATTTCGCCTGGCCGGTGATCGTCGCGATTTCCTGCAGGTCCAGGTGAAACTGGAATTTCAGCCGCAGCGCCTCCTGCTGCTTGGCGGTGAGGCTGCCGATCGTGCGATGCACCACCACGCGCGGCTCCTCACCTTCCGGGCCGGCCTCGTCGTCCGCGGCGTTGCCGCCGGCTTCATCGGACAAGACATCGCGCTGGCCGGCGCCGAGCACGCGCCGGCGCGCATTCGCGAAAAGCCACACGGTGGGGTCGTCTTCAAACTCGGCGTTTTCCGCGGCGTGCGCGTCCTGCCACACGGCTTCGACAATGGGCTCCTGCCTGGCCGCGTCGCCCCGGCTCAGTGCCTGGACGTAGCTGCGCAGCGCCGCCTTGTGCCGCTCCAGCAATGCCGGGGCGACGCTGGCCGGGGCACGCGCGGCAGCCAACGAGGGAGGAGAGGTGTTCACTATCTCCCTGTTAATCGGACTTTTCCCCGCAAACTTGGCTGCAAACGGGCCCCGGCGCACGCTCGCCGCTTGCGCCCTCGCACCGTTCCAACACCTTGGAACCGACCATGTTTCGCCGCTTCATTCCGGTTCTCTGGCTGCTGTCTTCCGTCCTCTGTTTTCTCCTGGCCGCCTGCAGCCGGCGGCAAACACCCGTGGAGGCGGCGATCCGCACCCACACCCTGCTCCTGGGCAATCTCGCGGAACCCCAGGAACTCGATCCGCAGCTCATCTCGGCTTACACGGACCAAAATATCGCCGTCGCGCTCTTCGAGGGCCTGTGCGCGCTCGACGAGCGCACCTCCCAACCGGTCCCGGCGGCGGCCGCGAACTGGGACGTCAGCGCGGACGGACTCACCTACACCTTTCACCTGCGGCCGACTGCCAAATGGTCGAACGGGGAGCCGCTGACCGCCCAGGACTTCGTCATGTCCTGGCGTCGCGTGCTGGCGCCATCCCTCGCCGCGGAATACGCCTACCTGCTCTATCCGCTGAAGAACGCGGCCGCGCTCAACACGGGCAGGCTGGCTGATTTCTCCGCGCTGGGCGCCGCGGCCCTCGACGACCATACGCTGCGACTCACCCTGGAACGCCCGACGCCTTACCTGCCCGCGCTGACGGCCCAGCCGGCCTGGTTTCCGGTGAACCCCCGCGTGCTCGCGAAATTCGGCGACGTCAACCAGCGCCTGCCCGCGTGGACCCGTCCCGGCAGCCTGGTTGGGAACGGTCCGTTTGCCCTCGCGGAATGGACGCCGAACAGCCAGCTCGTTGTCACCAAAAACCCGGCGTACTGGGACGCCGCGGCGGTGCGCCTGGAACGCATCGTTTTCTTCCCCACCGAAAGCCCCGAAGTCGACGAGCGCAACTTTCGCGCCGGCCAGGTCCACCTCACCTACGGCCTGCCCACCACCAAGCTCGACCACTACCGCGCCACCAACGGCGCGGCGCTGCGGCTCGACCCGTTCCTCCAGACGGTTTTTGTGCGATTCAACACCACGCGCGCGCCCTTCGGCGACGCCCGCGTCCGGCGCGCGCTGTCGCTGGCCGTGGATCGCGACGCCATTGCCGCCAGCGTCC
The DNA here is from genome assembly GCA_035549955.1 of Lacunisphaera sp. Classification (GTDB taxonomy): domain Bacteria; phylum Verrucomicrobiota; class Verrucomicrobiia; order Opitutales; family Opitutaceae; genus Lacunisphaera. Next base: position 50,550 of record DASZPS010000084.1, read on the forward strand.
TCCGGGGCGCGCAGAAGGCCGCCCACAGCTTTACGCCCCCGGATTGTGCCGGCTACACCGCGCAGGCCGGGGTGCCAACCGACTTCGCGGCCGCGCGCCGCTTGCTCGCCGAGGCAGGTTTCCCCGCAGGCCGCGGCTTGCCGTCCTTCGAGTTCCAAGTGCGCAACGACGAATACCAACCGCGGGTGGCCGAGGTGCTGCAGGCGCAGTGGCAGAAGGAACTCGGCGTGAATATCACGATCATTCCGCTCGAGCAGAAAACCTGGGTCGCGAACCAGGAGAGCCTTAACTACACGCTCTCGGGAGCGGGCTGGATCGGCGACTTCATGGACCCGGTTACTTTTCTCGACCTTTTCGTTTCCGGCGGGGGCAACAACTGGACCGGATGGGCCAATCCCACCTATGACCACCTGATCCAACAGACCGCCGTCACTGGCGACCCGGCGGCCCGCCGGGAATTATTCCAGCAAGCCGAAGCCTTGCTGCTCGAACAAGCGCCCGTGGCTCCGGTCTATTTCGGGGTGCGCACGTATCTGATCCATCCGGCGGTCCACGGCTGGGAGCCCTCCCTGCTCGGCCTCCACCAATACAAGAAGGTTTATCTCCAGTAGATCCGGTCTCCGACCGGATCCCCGCTGCTACTCAATCCTTGCCTGTAATGGTCCACCCGATGAAAACCCTCTTTGTGTCCATTCGTGGCTGCATCCTCTTCCTCCTGCTCGGACTCGCCCCGGCGTTTGCGGCTGACGTCAGCATCGTCCGCGTCTTCACCGGCTGGCGGGAGGCCGCGTCGTTCAAACGCATCTCGGAGTATTTTAATGGCAAGGAGAACTCCGGCGGCGAGGCGATCATCCGCACCCAGCCGGACCAGCGCAGCGGATACTATTTCCTCGTTCGCACCGCGAATTCCGGCGCCGCGCGGCCCATCAAGGCCAACCTCGAGATCATTACGGCGACCAACGCCAAGCCGCTCAGCTATACCTTCCCGGCCGAATTGAAACCCGGCTCCACGGTGTTCCACCTCGGGCTGACCGGCACCGACTGGCCCGATGGCACCGCCACTCCCGTCGCCTGGAAACTGGAACTCGTCGATGCCGACGGCCATGTCCTCGCCACCGAGAAAAGCTACCTCTGGGAAAAGCCCGCGGCGAAATGAGGGGCTTGCTGGAGGGCCCAGCTCCCGCTGGGCAGCGAATGGCCAAATAATTTGCATCCGGAATGACCTCTCGCGGCAAGGTGGTTTCCTGGAGTGACTGGCAGCCGCTTCCGGGCTGGAACCCGCCCCCACCCGTCCTCGCCGAGACCCTCGATGGCGGACAGTCGTTTAGGTGGTCGCCGGTTTCCATACCGGCGACAGGCGCCGGTGGGGAAACCGGCGTCCACCGCCTTTGGACCGGCACTTGGTCCGACCATCTTGTTCAAATCCGCCTCAAGGACGCTGCTTTGGAATGGCGGGGAACCGGCCCGTCCGCTGAAGCCGCCGTAACGCGCTACCTCGCGCTCGACTCCGACTGGGCGGCACTGACCGATTCGCTGCCGTGGTGGAGCGACCTGCATCTGGCCCAATGCATCGCCGCGTTTCCCGGCCTGCGCATCCTGCGCCAGCCCTTCGGCGAAACCCTGCTTGGTTTCCTCTGCAGCGCGACGAAGCAGATCGTCCAGATCAAGCAGATGGTGGCATTGCTGGCCCAAAGGCATGGTTCGCCCCTGGTGGAACGCGGTGACCGCAACGCGTTCAGCGACGCGGGGGTCAGCGCCGCCCACCTGCGGCAACTCCCCACCTGGGAGCAACTCGCCAGCATTCCTGAAAAAGACCTGCGCGCCTGCCTCCTCGGTTTCCGGGCCCGTTACATTCACCAAACCGCGAGATTTCTCGCCGCCCGGCCCGGCTGGCTCGAAGCAACGGAACACCTGCCCTACCTCGCCGCCAAGACCCGCCTGCTGGAACTGCCGGGCGTCGGCGAAAAGGTCGCCGATTGCGTCCTCCTCTTCGGCGCCGGCAAGCTCGAGGCCTTCCCGGTGGACACGTGGGTGCTCAGGTCGCTCGCCCGGCGCTACGGCCTCGAAGGCTGGAAACCGGCCCAGGTCGCGCATTTCGGGCGCACCCATTTCGGCCCCCTTGCCGGCCTGGCGCAGCAATACCTCTTCGCTTGGGAACGCAAATTCGGCGGACGCTGACGATCTCAAATCCGTAGGGGCGCAGTCTTGCTGCGCCCATTCCGCGCGAAGCGTGGAATTGAGATCGCCTCCCCAACCAATGGAATCCCGCCAGGGCGGGATTGGGCGCAGCGAGTCTGCGCCCCTACGGCCTCGAGTCGGAAACTGACCGGGCGAGCTCGGCCCCTGCCGAAGGATCACTTCCCGCGCTGGATCAGCTCCACCTCGTAGCCCTCGGGGGCGTCGATGAAGGCGATCACGGAGCCGCTGCCGGTCTTCGTCGGGCCGTCGCTCAGGGCGTAGCCTTTCCTTTTCGCCGCGTCGGCAAACGCTTCCAAATCGTCCACCTCGAACGCGAGGTGCATCAGGTCGGGCTGCACCTTCACGGACTCCGCGCCCGGCGGCATCTGGCAGAGCTCAATCTCCTCGTCGCTGTTCGGCGTGGTGAGGAACACCAGCTGTGCCCCGCGCGGGGAGGTGTGCCGGCGGGAGGCCGTGAGGCCCAGCGCCTCGGTGTAGAACTTCACCGAGCGCTCGATGTCGTTTACCCGCATGCGGGTGTGAAGGAGCTTTTTGACGGTCATGCGCGCACCCTAGCCAACTTCCCCCGCGAATCACGCGAATTCCCACGCCCAGCCATTTAACAGAAGGCAACGAAGGAAACAAAGTACCGATGTATCCGAGCCTTGCCCTTTGTTCTCTCCGTTACCTTCTGTGCGGTGATTCCTGTCCGGGATTTTAGTGTGTCTCTTTCCGGCCTTTTGTGAACACACTTTAGGAAATGTCGCTGAACCTCGCCGCCATCCAAGCCGCCCATGAACGCATCCGGCCGTTCATCAAGCGCACGCCGGTGCTGACCAGCGAACGCCTCGACACCGCCGCGGGCTGCCACCTGTTCTTCAAGTGCGAGAACTTCCAGGAGGCCGGCGCGTTCAAGTCGCGCGGCGCCTGCAATGCCGTGTTTTCGCTGACCGACGCCGAGGCCGCCAACGGCGTGGTGACCCATTCCTCCGGCAACCACGCCGCCGCCCTTGCCCGCGCAGCCCAACTGCGCGGCATCACCGCCCACATCATCATGCCGGCCGGGGCGCCCGAGTCCAAGGTCCGCAACGTCGGCTCCTACGGCGGTTGGATCACGTTTTGCGAACCCAACCTCGCCGCCCGCGAGGCGGCCTGCGCCGCCGTCGCCGCGCGGACCGGCGCGACCATCGTCCATCCTTTCGACGACCTGCGCGTCGCCGCCGGCCAGGGCACCGCCGCCGTGGAACTGCTGGAGGATGCCCCCGAACTCGACCTGATCCTCTGTCCCGTCGGCGGCGGCGGCCTCCTGTGCGGCACGGCGGTCGCCACCAAATCGCTCCGGCCCGGCGCACGGGTCATCGGCGTCGAGCCCGCGCTGGCGGATGACGTCGCCCAGTCCTTCCGGGCAAAAAAACGGGTCGCGATCGCCACGCCGCCCACCATTGCCGACGGCTTGCGCACCAATTGTACGGGTGAAAAGAATTTTCCCCTGATCCTCGAGTGGGTCGACGACGTGGCCACGGTTTCAGAGGAGGGCATCGTCGCCGCCATGCGGGCGCTCTGGGAAACGCTCCACATCGTGGTCGAGCCCTCCGCGGCCGTGCCGTTCGCGGCCATCCTGGAAGGGAAAGTGCCCGCCCAAGGCCGGCGCGTCGGCGTGATCCTGACCGGCGGTAACGTCGATCTCGACAAACTGCCGTGGGCGAAGGGCTGAAGCTGCCTGCCAGGTAGGGGCGCAGTCTCGCTGCGTCCAATCCCGACGCGGCGGGATTCCTTCGACCCCCGACAGGAAACGATCCCGATTCCGCGCTGCGCGCGGAATGGGCGCAGCAAGACTGCGCCCCTACCAAGGTCGGCGAGGCTTGCGACCGCCGAATCGTCTCAGGCTTGCTCGTCGCCGACCGAAGAGGTGGCGCAGTTGTTGATTGCCGCCTGCATCTCGGCGAATTCCTCGGGGGTCACCGGCTGGCGCTTCACCTTAGGAAGTTCCGTTGTCGGTATCCCGGGCGAAGAGCTCCGGCGAGTCGGCGTCCAATCCCGCCCCGGCGGGATTCCTTCGACCCCGAAAGGAAACGATCCCGATTCCGCGCTGCGCGCGGAATGGGCGCAGCAAGACTGCGCCCCTACAAGGTCGGCGAGACTTGCGACCGCCGAATCGCCTCAGGCTTGCTCGTCGCCGATCGAAGAGGTGGCGCAGTTGTTGATTGCCGCCTGCATTTCGGCGAATTCCTCGGGGGTCACCGGCTGGCGCTTCACATAGGAAGTTCCGTTGTCGGTATCCCGGGCGAAGAGCTCCGGCGAGTCGGTGCGACACTGGTCGCAATCAATGCAGGACGAATCGACGAAGAATCGTCCGGCGACGTTGGTAGGGAGACGGTCAGATAGGGTGGCCATAAGGTTATCTGGGGTTGGCCCATGATGCCAGCGGCCGTTCGCGCTGGCACGTCATCGGTTGACAAGGGCATCGCATATCTTGGCGGGCGCGGGCATTCCACCAGCCGTCCGGAGGGGCAGACCGGCGCCCGCAATCCTGCGGCCGACGAGCGTGCAAGGGATGCCCAGTTTCTCGCAAAGGAAGGAGCCGCTTAACCGTTGAAACCAGGCGGTCTTTCCCGATGCTGGAGATCCTTCGGAAATATGAGTGAGCATCCCCACGCGTTCCTGGCCCTCTTCCTCGGCGTCGCCCTCGCATTTCCCCTCCTGCTCCTCGCGGTCGCCCGGCTCTGGGTGATCTATTTCCAGCCGCCCAAGCCGGGGCCGGACAAGAACGCCACCTATGAGTGCGGCCTCCCGGCCAGCGGCGACCCGTGGATCAAGTTCAAGGCCCACTACTACCTCTACGCGATCCTCTTCCTGATTTTTGATGTCGAGGTCCTGTTCCTCCTGCCCTTCGCGGTCGCCCTGACCGACCTCCCCGCCGGGGCGATCCTCGCCATGCTCGTGTTCATCCTGCTCCTGGCGGAGGGCCTGGTCTGGGCCTGGCACCGAGGGCACCTCGAGTGGAAATAGCATGAGCGAAGCTCCTTCCACGCCAGGACCCGCCCCCTTCCCCGCCGCCGGGAACCTCACCGACGCCGAACGCGAGGATCTGCGCCAGCACGGCATCCTCCTGACCAGCCTGGAGGAGCTCTATGGTTGGGGCCGCAGCAATTCCATTTGGCCGCTCCAGTTCGGCCTCGCCTGTTGCGCCATCGAAATGATCGCGTCCGCCACCGCGCGCTTCGACATCGCCCGTTTTGGCGCGGAGATTTTCCGCCCGTCGCCACGCCAGGCCGACCTGATGATCGTGTCGGGCACGGTCACCAAGAAGATGGCGCCGCTCGTCGTCCGGCTCTGGAACCAAATGCCCGAGCCGAAATACTGCATCGCCATGGGCGCCTGTGCCATTTCGGGCGGTCCCTTCAAGCAAGGCTATAACGTCCTCAAGGGCATCGACCGCCTGATCCCGGTCGACATCTACATTCCCGGCTGCCCGCCCCGACCCGAGGCGCTGTTGCATGGGCTGACCGAACTCCAGGCGAAGATCCGCGCCGAGCGCGTGGCCGGTCCGCAGGCCGCCCGCCACCTGCGCCCCGACCCCGCCAGCGAATTCGCCGTGCCCGACTACGGCGGGCATGACTTGGAACCGCCGAACAATCCCGACTTGTTCAAGCCGCCCGTCAGCCCAAGGGCTGAAGAGCTTAAAGCCGGAAAGGCTGACAAATGAGCGCGCCGGATCTCCCCGCTGGTTCACCGACGCCTTCTCCTGCATCCGGGGGGGCACCCGCAGCTTCAGACGTTCAGCCCTGCAGCCCTTCAGCCGTTCTTGCCCGCCTCCTCGCCCGCTTCAACGGGGCGAAGGTGGAACTGGTCATGAATGCCGGCCCGGCGGCCGAACACTCGCTGCTGGTCGATGCCGCCCATGCGCGCGAGATCGCCACCTTCCTGCGGGACGACGAAGCCCTTCGCCTCGACTATTGCTCCAACGCCACGGGTATCGACTGGCCGGACAAGGAGGTCGTGGATCCCGCGACCAAGGCCAAGACGGTCCAGCCTGGCTGCCTCGAGGCGGTCTACCATCTGTATTCCATCTCCCGGAAGCAGGGCCCGGTGATCCTGCGCGTCCGGACGGCCAACCGCTCCGACCAGGTCACGCTGCCATCGCTCACCCCGGTCTGGAAATCCTGCGAGTTCCAGGAGCGCGAAATCTTCGACCTCTACGGCGTGGTCTTCGAGGGCCATCCGGACCTGCGCCGGCTGCTGATGTGGGATGGTTTCAAGGATTACCCGATGCGCCGGGACTATGTCGCGCCGGACGATTTTGAATGGGAGCCCACGCCGCACGGCAACGTGCTGGAACGCGCGAAGGCCCACTGGCCGGCCGCCCCGGTAGCCGGGGTCGCTGACCCCGGTGCGTCCGCGGCGGCGGGCGCGGGAACAGGTCCGGGGTCGACAACCCCGCCGACGAAGACCCCGGAGGCGAAGCCATGAGCTGCTCCGACCAGTCCGGCCTCGATGCCGCGATGCGGGATGCCCTGGGCGGGTCCGCCCGGTCGCTCTTCGGCGGCGCCACGACCGGCCCCACCGTCCGGGCCGTGCATGACGAGTTCCATGGCGACCTGCTGGAGGTTTCGATGGGCCCGCAACACCCTTCCACCCACGGTGTGTTCCGCATGGTCGTCACGCTCGACGGCGAACAGATCGTGAAGCTCAAGCCGGTTTTCGGGTATCTCCATCGCAACCACGAGAAGATCGCCGAGGGCACGAGCTACCTGTCGTCGATGCCTTACACCGACCGGCTCGACTATCTCTGCTCGATGACGAACAACTGGGCCTATGCGCTCGCGGTCGAAAAACTCGGCGGCATCAGCGTGCCGGACCGCGCCCAGTACCTGCGGGTAATCATGGCCGAGCTCACGCGGCTGGTGAACCACAGCTGCCTGGTGGGCTTCCTGTTCAATGACCTCGGCACGTCGTTCACCCCGCTGCTCTATGCCTTCCGCGAGCGGGAGAAGATCCTCGACCTCTTCGAATCCCTCAGCGGCTCGCGCATGATGTGCAATTACCAGCGCTTCGGCGGCTGCCGCGTCGACCCCCCGGCCGACTGGCTGGCCGCGGCCGCGGCGCTCGTGGACAACTTCCCGCGCTTCCTCGACGAGTACGAGACCATGCTCACCGGCAACGAGATCATGCTCGCGCGCACCCAGGGCATCGGCGCGATGGATCCCGCGCGCGCCATCAACGCCGGCATCACCGGCCCGTGCCTGCGCGCCTGCGGCGTGGATTACGACCTGCGCAAGGTTGACGGCTACGGTTTCTATCCGCGCTTCGATTTTCGCGTGCCGCTCGGCGAGCACGGCGACACCTACGATCGCTATATGCTGCGCATCCTGGAAATGCGCGAATCGGTGAAGATATTGCAGCAGGCCTTCCGCGACCTGCCAGCAGGCCCGATCATGGACCCCAAGGCCAAGCTCCGCGGTTTCCGCCCGAAGCCCGGCGAAGCCTACGGCCGCCTCGAGGGCCCGAAGGGCGAACTCGGTTTCTATCTCATCAGCGACGGCAGCCCGAACCCCTACCGCTACCGCGTCCGTCCGCCGTCCCTGATCAACCTCACCTTGCTGGAGGAACTCTGCCTTGGCCGCACCGTGGCCGACGCCGTCGTGATCCTCGGCTCCATCGACATCGTCCTGGGGGAAGTGGACCGATGAAAACCCTGAGCTCAGAGAACAGAATACGGAGGACAGTCCAACCTGGCTTGCCGCGAGCCGGTTTCGTCGTCTGCCGCCCGCCCGCCGTCCTCTGTCCTCTGTCCTCCAACCTCTGACTCCCATGCTCGGCACCGGCATCCTCAAAGGCCTCGCAGTCACCGCGAAAAACTTCGTGGGGAGCTACCATGACCCGGCCCGGATGGTGACGCAGCAGTATCCGGAGGAACCGGCCAAGCTGCCGGCGGCTTATCGCAACTTCCCCTTCCTTGTCGCCGAGAACGCGACCGACCCGATGGGCACGCTGCGGTGCGTGGCCTGCCAGATCTGCGAGAAGGAATGCCCCCCGCAGTGCATCTACATCGAGAAGAGCAAGGACAAGAAACCCGACGCCGCGGGCAAGATGCAGCTTTACCCGGCGGTGTTCGCGATCGACACGGCGGTATGCATGAGCTGCCAGCTCTGCGTCGAAGTCTGCCCGTTCGACGCGATCAAGATGGACCATGTCTTCGCCATTGCGGCGACGGATCGCTTCACCGGCCTGCTGCTGAACCGCGAGGAACTCGCCAAGCCCAACAGTTATTTCCACGAAATCCGCCCGGAGGAAGCCGCCGAGGTCGACTCCCGCCTGGCCGCCGAACGCGCGGCCGCCGAGGAAAAAGCAAAAGCCGCCGCGGCGGCCAAGGCCGCGGCCGCCGCCAAACCGGCCGCCCCGGCCGCAAAACCGGCGACTTCCGCCCCCCCTGTAGCCGGGGTCGCTGACCCCGGCCCGGCCTCAGCGAGGCCGGCGACACCTCCAACTCCCGGCGCGCAGCCGCCACCCGCGCCATGACCATCACACCCCGCCCTGCCGGGCACCCCTCTCCAGAGGGGATCTCCAACATCCGCCCCACCTGCCTTGGCTCCCCTCTCGAGAGGGGTGGCGCCATGCGCCAGGGTGTGTCGCACGAGGTGCGATTCCCATGAACCTCGAGACCCTTCCCCTCCAGGTTCGCGATGCGATCGTCGCCCGCTTTCCCGAGCAGCTCCAGTGGCTCGTCCATCACCTGATTTCGATCACGGTGATCCTGACGGTGTTCGGCTTGTTCTTCGCCTTCACGACCATCGCGGAGCGCAAGCTCCTTGCCCGCCTGCAAAACCGGCTCGGCCCCAATCGCGCGGGCCTGCCATGGTCCCGGTCGCTCAAACTCTGGGGCATCACCCAACCTTTTGCCGACGCCATCAAAGCGCTCACCAAGGAGGACGTCATCCCCGCCGTCGCCGACCGCGCGCTGCACTTCCTCGCCCCGGTTCTCATCGTGGCGTTTTCGCTGCTCGGCTTCGCGGTCCTGCCGTTTGGCCGGCACCTGATCCCCGTCGAACTGGACGCCGCCCTGCTCTACTTTTTCGCGGCCGGCGCCGCCACGGAGCTCGCCATCTTCATGGCCGGCTGGGGCAGCCGGAACAAATACTCGCTGCTGGCCGCCATGCGCGCGCTCGCGCAGCTGATCAGCTACGAGTTGCCGCTGCTGCTCTCGGTCGTGCCCGTCGTCATGGTCTGCGGCACGTTGTCCACGCGGGAAATCGCCGCCGCGCAGGGGGGCTGGACCTTCGGGTTCCTGCCGCACTGGCACGTGTTCACGCCGTGGGGCCTCGGGGCCTTCCTCATCTTCCTCGTCGCCACCCTGGCCGAGAGCAACCGTTCGCCCTTCGACCTGCCCGAAGCCGAGAGCGAGCTGATCGCGGGTCACCTGACGGAGTACTCGGGCTTCAAGTATGCGCTCTTCTTCATGGCCGAGTACTTTGGCCTGACCGCCCTGAGCGGACTCGGCGTGACGCTGTTCCTCGGCGGCTGGCAGGCCCCCCTTGCCGTCCTCGAAGTCATCCCGTCGTACCTCTGGTTCATGCTCAAGCTGGCGGGCATGATCGTCTTTTTCATCTGGGTGCGCGGCACGCTGCTGCGCCTCCGCATCGACCAGCTCACGCGGCTTTCCTGGCAGTTCCTCGTGCCGCTCGCCCTGCTCAATCTCGCCAACGGCGCGTTCTGGGCCCTGACCGCCGGCTGGACCGGCGGCCTGGTCCCTCTCCGCTGGCTCATCTCGGCCGCCATCGTCGTCGGCCCCTTCCTGCTCCTCGGCCGCCGTCTGACCGGCACGCGCGCGCCGCGGACGTATCGGTACGCGTCCTAATTTATGATTTACGATATTCGATTTACGATTTCCCGAGCCTACCCCACCTGCGGTTCCCGCATTGGGGACGACCCAATCATAAATCGTAAATCATAAATCGAGAATCGTGGCCGTGCTTCCCCTCCTCCTCATCGCCGTCCTCACCCTCTGCGCAGCCATCGCGGCCTTTGCCCTGCGCAACCTGATCCACAGCGCGCTGCTGCTGGTCGGCGCGTGGGCGGGGATCGCGGCCTTTTACCTCTGGGCCGGGGCCGAGTTCGTCGCATTCGCCCAAGCCTTGGTCTACATCGGGGCAGTCTCGATGGTGGTGCTGTTCGCCGTGCTGCTGACCCGCCAGGGGGCCACGCGCGCGCCGGTCGAGGCCGATTCCGTCAGGCGCGGCGTGCTCGGCCTGATGGTGGTCGGGAGCGTGCTGGGCGTGCTGGTCGCGGCCATCCTGGTCACGCCGCTGGAAGGACGCCTGGCGGAGCCGCCGGCGCCGAACGTGAAACAACTTGGCCTGCTGTTGCTCGAGCCGTACGCGCCCGCCCTCCTCATCGTGGGAGTGCTGCTGACGGTCGCGCTGCTCGGGGCCATGGTCATCGCCGCGGTCGAAAAACCGGAGGACGCGCCATGAGCGAACTGCAGGTCTGCCTCCTCTTCTCCAGCCTGCTCTTCTGCATCGGGCTCGGCGGCGCATTGAGCCGGAGCAATACGATCCTCGTCCTGCTCGGCGTCGAACTGATGTTGAACGCCGCGAACCTCAACTTCATCGCCTTCTGGCGCTACGGGCCACACCCGACCTCCGGCGGGGGCATGATCTTCGTCCTTTTTGCCATCGCGGTCGCGGCCGCCGAGGCCGCCGTCGGGCTGGCGTTGATCATCGCCATCCACCGCCACCGCCGGAACGTGCGCCTGCAGGAAGCCAACAGCCTCAAAGGCTGAGAAACCTCACATGCCTCTCGTCGCCTACCTCTGGATCATCCCCGCCCTGCCGCTCGCTGCCGCGGCGGCCGCGGCCCTGCTGCCGCGTTCAGCGTGGAAACCGGCGGCCAGCCTGGCCATCGGGACGATGGGCCTTGCGTTCCTGTTGGCTTGCTCGGCGCTGCACGGCGCCCTCGTCGAACCCGGCGCGCATCTGCACTACAATTTTCCCTGGTTCGGCGTCGGCGCCAATTCGCTGCGCCTGGGTTTCCTGCTCGACCCGCTGACCGCCTTCATGGTCGTGATGGTGACGTTCGTGGGCCTGCTGATCTTCATTTTCAGCACCGGCTACATGAAGGCCGATGCCAACGCCAAGCAGTTCTTCTGTTTCCTCAGCCTGTTCGCCGCGGCCATGCTCGGCCTGGTCGTCGCCAACAGCTTGCTGCTGCTCTTCATCAGCTGGGAACTCGTCGGCCTCGCCTCCTACCTGCTGATCGGCTTCTGGTTCTCCAAACCCGCCGCGGCGGCCGCCGCGAAAAAGGCATTCATCACCACGCGCATCGGCGACCTGGGCTTCCTGCTCGGCCTGCTCTGGTTGCAGGATGCCCGGGGTTCACTGCTGTTTTATGATGGCGGCGCGGGCATCCTCGAATCCGCCGCGCTCGGGCAACTGTCCGCGATCCTTCCCTGTGGCCTCGCCGCTTCCACGGCGATCGGCTTGCTGATCTTCTGCGGCGCCGTCGGCAAATCCGGCCAGTTTCCGCTGCATGTGTGGCTGCCCGATGCCATGGAAGGCCCGACCCCCGTCTCGGCCCTGATCCACGCGGCCACCATGGTCGCAGCCGGCGTCTTCCTGATTGCCCGCGTCTATCCGCTCATGGCCGCCGACCAGGCGCTCGCCGGCGTCCCCGTCCACGCCCTCAGCGTCGTGGCGTTCATCGGCGCGATCACCGCACTCCTTGGCGCGCTGATTGCGGTCGCGCAAAACGACATCAAGCGCATCCTGGCGTTCTCCACGGTCTCGCAGCTTGGCTACATGATGCTGGCCATCGGCGTGGGCTCGTGGGTCGCAGCCATTTTTCACCTGCTGACCCACGCCTTCTTCAAGGCGCTCCTCTTCCTCGGCGCGGGCTCGGTCATCCACGCCGCACACCACGAGCAGGACATCCGCCGGCTCGGCGGTTTGTCCGGCAAGATGAAGGTCACCTTTGTCACGTTTGCGATCGGCACGATGGCACTGGTCGGCGTACCGCTGCTTTTCTCGGGTTTCTGGTCCAAGGAAGCCGTCCTCCACGCCGCCCATGGCTGGTCGGTGTCGCACTTCCCCTTCTATGCGGCCGTCAGCGGCGTGGTCCTGACCGCTTTCTACAACACGCGCCTGATGGCCGAGACGTTCTTCGGCGCGCCGCGCTCCGACGAGGCGAGCCACGCCCACGAAAACGGCCCGGCCATGGTCCTGCCGCTCGTCATCCTCGCGATCTGCGCCGTGGCCCTCGGTTTCCTCGGCACGCCTTACTGGCCTTGGCTGCAGGACCAGCTCACACCCGGCCACGAGCATGAACCAGCTTCCTACGGCCTGATGGGGCTTTCCACCGTGGTCGTCGCCCTCGGTGTCGGCGCCGGCTGGTATTTCTTTGGCCGCCGGACGCGCGTGTCCGCGGACGCGCCCGACCCGATCGCCGCCTGGGTGCCGGGAGTATTCACCCTTCTCGCCAACCGCCTCGGTTTTGACGAACTCTATGCCGCCACGGTCGGGCGGCTCACCGCGGGATTCGCGGCGCTTTGCGCGTTCCTGGAAGTTTACGCGTGGGATGGCGCGGTGCGTTTTCTCGCCGGGCTCGGCCAGCTGGGTGGCCTCGTCACGCGCGAGAACGACGAGCAGGGCCTCAATGGCGGTTTCGATGCCACCAGTGAAAAGCTCCGCGACACCGGTATCGCCTACTCGCGCGCGCAGACCGGCGAGGCGCATGGCTACCTGCGGATGCTGGCCCTCGGCTTCGTCCTGCTGCTGATGATCGTCTTTGTCGCCGTGTACTTCGGAGGTGCGTGGTGAACCTCTCTTCCATCATTCTCGTTCTCTTAATCCTGATCGTTCTCTCGAACGGGAGCTGGACGCTGGCGGAAGGAGAACGAGGAACGATTCCGAGAATGAGAACGATTGGCTGCCGCCTGCTGCCAGGAGGTGCGCGGTGAGTTTTCCGCTGCTCTCGTACGTCGTCTTCACCCCGTGGGTCGGCGCCCTGCTGCTGGCCATCCTGCGCCGTCACCTGCCGGGACCGCTCGGCCGTTTCCTGCCGATCGCGTTCAGCCTCTCGACCCTGGCCTACGGGTTGGTCGCGCTCGCCTATTTCGATCCGACGGTCACCGGCATGCAGTTCACGGAAAAGGTATCGTGGATTGCCGCGCTCAATGTCCGCTATCACCTCGGGCTCGACGGGCTCAGCCTGGTCCTCGTCCTGCTCACCGGCGTCGTCTCCCCGCTGGCGCTCGTCGCCAGCGATCGCTCCGTGCGGTGCCCGGCCATCCACGGCGCGCTTTTCCTCGTGCTGCAAGGCAGCGCGCTGGGCGTCTTCCTCGCCCTCGATTTCTTCCCGTGGTTCGTTTTCTGGGAGCTGAGCCTCGTGCCGGCCTACTTCCTCATCAAGATGTGGGGCGGCCCGGGTGCCAACCGCGCGGCCTACCAATTTGTCATCTACACCATCGGCGGGAGCGCGTTCCTGCTGCTGGGCTTTGCCGCCCTTTACGCGGCCATGGGCAGCTTTGACTTCCTCGAACTCGCCGGGCTCGCCCGCACCGGGGGCCTCGCCGCGAAGCTCGGCGGCGGTTTCTGGCCGCAGGCCGTCTTTCTCGGCGTGCTGCTGGGCCTGGCGGTCAAGGTCCCGTTGTTTCCCTTCCATGCCTGGCTGCCCCCGGCGTACGCCGACGCCCCCACGGGCACCTCGATGTTCCTGACCGGCGTGATGTCCAAGATGGGCGCCTACGGCTTCCTCCGGCTGCTCTGGCCGCTGTTCCCTGGACAACTGCAGGCCGCCGCGATGCCGTTGCTCGCGCTCGCGGTGGGCGGCGTGGTGCTGTCGGCCTTCGCGGCGATGAAACAGGCCGATCTCAAGCGCATGGTGGCCTACTCCTCGATCAACCACCTGAGCTACTGCCTGCTCGCCTTGTTTGCCGTCGCGTTGACGGGTCACTCGACGGTGGCTTCCGCCGTCGCGGCGCAGGAAGCCGCCCTCGGCGGCACGATCCTCCAGTTGTTCAACCACGGCGTGTCCGCCGCCGCCCTGTTCTTCTGCGTCGGCGTCCTCGAGTCGCGCGCCAATGGCCGGCGCGGCCTGGGCGACTTCGGCGGTGTCCGTGCCGCCGCGCCGGTCTTCGCGGCGTTCTGCGGGATTTCGCTGTTCTCCTCGCTCGGCCTGCCGGGCCTCAATGGCTTCGTCGGCGAATTCCTCATTTTCCGCGGGGTCTTCGGCCTCGCGCCCCTGGCCGCGGCGGTCGCCACGCTCGGCCTGCTCGCCACGGCGATCTTCCTCCTGACCTTCTGGCAGCGCGTCTTCCATGGCCCGGCGGCCGGCTCCGGGGTGAATTTCCGCGACCTCGACAAGGTGGAAGTCATCACGCTGCTGCCGCTCGTCGCCCTGATGTTCGCCCTCGGTGTCTACCCGCAGCTGCTCGCCGGCCTCATCAACCCGCTGATCACCCAATGGGCGGCGTCAATGCCATGAACCTTCCCCTTCCTATCGTTCTCGTTCTCTTAATCCTAATCGTTCTCTCGATGGGCAAGAGTGGGTGTGACTATCGAAGGAGAGACCGAAGAACGATTACGATAACGAGAACGAGGCTGACCGGCTCCCAGCCCTCAGCTCTTAGCCCTCGGCTGTCCGAGTCATGAACGCCCTGCCCTGTACCATCTACGTTTCGTTCACCGGCGCCATCCTGGCGCTCGTGGCGGGGACGCGCTCGGCCGGGGCGGCGCGGTTCGTGGCCCTGCTCACGACGCTCACCGCCTGGGGCCTCGTGCTTGCCGCGGCGACGAAGTTTGTGCCCACCGCCGAACTGCAGGAGCTGGTGAACGCACCGTGGATTCCCGAACTCGGCATCCGTTACCATCTCGCGGTTGACGGGATCAGCCTGACGCTCCTCGTGCTCACCGGCCTCGCCGCGACCGTCGGCGTTTTGTTTTCCTGGAACATCGAGGAGCGCGTGGGCGAGTTCTTCGCGCTGTACCTCGCGCTGATCGGCGGGGTTTACGGCGTGTTCCTGAGCGCCGACGCGTTCCTGCTCTTCGTGTTCTACGAGATCGCCATCGTCCCGAAGTACTTCCTCATCGCGAAATGGGGCTCCACGAACCGCGAATACGGCGCGATGAAGCTCGTGCTCTATTCCTTCGCCGGCAGCGCGCTGGTGCTGGCCGGGTTGCTGTGGGCCTTTGCCGCCGGAAGGGCCTCCGGCTTCGGCGTGGCGGAACTGGCCGCCGCCACCGGGCGCCTCGACCTGCCGCAACAGGTCGGCATCGTCGCCATGGTATTCGTTGGTTTTGCGACGCTGGCCGGCATGTTCCCGCTCCACACGTGGGCGCCCACCGGCCATGTGGCCGCGCCGACGGCCGTTTCCATGTTGCTGGCGGGGGTGGTCATGAAACTCGGCGCCTACGGCTGCCTGCGCGTGGCGATGCCGCTCGCGCCGGCGGCGTTCGCCGTCCTCCAACCCTGGATCGCCTGGCTGGCCGTGATCGGGATCATCTACGCCGGATTCGTCGCGCTCGCGCAGGATGACTTCAAGTTTGTCATCGGCTACTCGAGCGTGAGCCACATGGGCTTCGTGCTGCTTGGCCTGGCCGGGGCCAATGCCGTCGCCGTCAGCGGCGCCGTGCTCCAGATGTTTTCGCATGGCGTCATCGCGGGCCTGCTCTTCGCCGTCGTCGGCCGGATGGTCTACGACCGCACCCACACCCGCCAACTGGCCGACCTGCGCGCCATGCCGCTGCACCGGCTGCTGCCGTTCCCCGCCCTGGTCTTTGTCCTCGCCGGCCTCGCCTCCATGGGCCTGCCGGGCTTCAGTGGATTTCCCTCCGAGCTGACCATCCTCGTCGGGACGTGGCAAACCCGCCCGCTCTGGGCCCTGGCCGCCGCCACGGGCGTGCTGGTCGCCGCGGCGTTCACGCTCCGCGCCATTGCGCTGGCGTTCTTTGGGCAGGCGGAGCGCGGCGCCGCCGACGGCGCCGGTCAGGGCAACGGCCACGCCCACCCCCTCGATCCGGTCACCTGGCCGGAGAAGACCGGCGCGGTCCTGCTGCTTGGCGCGACGCTCTACGTCGGCCTCCGTCCCGACAGCCTGCTCGACTGGATCCGCCCGGCGCTGCAGTCCCCCGCCTTCCAGGCCTTCCTGACGGGAGGTGCCTCATGAACGCGGACTACATCGGGCTTTTCGTCGCCCTGCGGCCCGAAGTCCACCTGGTGGTTGGCGCGCTGCTCGTGCTCACGGTCGACCTGTTCAACGCGCGGCATCTGCCGGCGAATCGCCACCAAGTGGCCCTCGTGTTGGGCCTCGGCACCCTGCTCATGGCGGGATATGCCGCGGTCATGGGCAACGCCTCCGGCCGGATTTACGGCGGGGTGTTCCTGCTCGACCCGCTCGCCAATGCCACGCGGGCCGGTGTCATCGGGCTCGCCGCCCTGGCCCTGGCGTTGCTGCCCGATCCCCGGCGCCTGAAAAACCCGGCGGAGTTCACCGCCATTCTCCTGTTTGCCACCTCCGGCTTCACGTTGATGGCCGCGGCCAATCACCTCCTGCTCGCCTTCCTCGCGCTCGAGCTGGCCAGCCTGTCGCTGTATGTGCTGGCCGGTTTCGACAAGACCAGCCCCGCGTCCGCCGAGGCCGGGCTGAAGTACTTCCTGTTTGGCGGCATGGCCGCCGCCTTCCTGCTGTTCGGTTTCAGCCTGCTTTATGGCCTGACCGGTTCGCTCCAACTGGAGGTGATCGGGCATCGGCTCGCCACGCAGGGTCCGACTCCGCTGCTGGTCGTGGCCGTGGTGATGGTGTTGGTGGCGTTCGGCTTCAAGGCCGCGGCGGCGCCTTTTCATCCGTGGGCGCCCGATGTGTACCAGGGCGCTCCCGCCCCGGCGGCCGCGCTCATCGCGTCGGCTTCCAAGCTGGCGGGCATCGTGCTCTTTACGCGCTTGCTCGCGAGCGGCCTGCGGGACAACGCCGGCACGGTCGCGCACCTGCCCATCGCGATCGGCTGGGCTCCCGTCGTCGCCCTCATTGCCGCCGCCTCCCTGTTGCTCGGCAACCTGGGGGCCCTGGCGCAATCGAATGTCCGGCGCCTGCTCGCCTACTCGGCCATCGCCCATGCCGGCGCGCTGTTGCTGGGGGTCCTGGCGGCCAGGCTAAACGGGGTCGGGCCGCTTTTCTACTACGCGGCCACCTATGGCCTCGCCACGGTGGGGGCCTTTGGCGTGATCGCGGCGCTTGAAACCGCCGGGCCCGTGCAATCGCTGACCGACCTGGCGGGATTGCACCAGCGCTCGCCCCTGCTGGCCAGGTGCCTGGCGATCTTTATCCTCTCGCTCGCCGGCATCCCGCCGCTCGCGGGCTTCTTCGGCAAGTTCGCCGTGTTCTCGAATGTGCTGCATCTCGGCGGCCTCGCGGGTCCCGCGGGCTGGCTCACCCTCCTGGCCATCGCCCTCAGCGCCGTGGCGCTCTATTACTACCTCCTGATCCTCAAGCAGGCCCTGGTGGTTCCGGCCGCCGACAAACCCCGCATCAGCGTGCCGCTGCATGTCGCCGCCGCCCTCGTGATCGCCGCCGGACTGATCGTCGCGCTCGGCGTGTGGCCGTCGGTGATATTGGGGTTGTTCTAGCCCGCATATTTCACACCTAGAGGTGTGAAACATGCGCCCTGTCGGGCCGACCTTGTCGGGGCGCGCCGCGACAAAGTCGCTCCGCCCGGAGGGCGGACGGACATTTTGCTGATTGGATCGCCCCAGACTGTGAAATGTCCGGGCTAGGATCTTCTCTTCCGGCGGGCGGCGGTCATCCGCTCACGCAAGCCACCTTCGCTCACGAAGGCTTGTTCCAAGCGACGAAGTAATCGATCGAGAAGGTAGTTTGTCTGGTGGATTAGACAGATCAAAATGTTGGCCACGACTTCGGGCGGACGGGTCTCGAGATAGGGCCGATAGGACTCATAGGACCTATCCTGAAGCCCAAGCTTCCGGACAAAAAGCGCTTCGCGGCTGTTCATATCCCAAAGCTTTAAATTGTGCGTGCGCAGGTAGTCCAAATAGTCTTCGAGCAACTCCTCGAGACTCGCCCGGGCCACATTCGTAAGTTTGATTTCCATTTCCTTCGAAGTGCCCGAGACCTGGCTGCCCTCCAGGATGTTTTGTTTCCCCGAACGAGCAGCCTGCACCATCTGGTCCACCGTGCGATCGCGCTTGTTCAAAAACCGACCGCAGAAGCATACAGTGCCATCATAGACGAGGCGCGCCTTCCGGAAGGCCTTTAAATCGGTGTAACCACCGTGCGCGGGGATAAAGCCATCGTCTGCCATAAATGCAGACCCATTGGTCCCCTAGGTCCTATTCGGCCTATTTAGTGACATCTGCCGCCCAACAGGCAATCGGCGATTTCACACCCGCCAGCCCTGCAAAATGCGGATATAATTGGCCCGTTCGTGCCCCGCCGGGTCCGGGCAGCGTCGCAGGTTCAGCGCGCCGCGCAATTCCTCGACGGAAGTGTAGTCGCGCCCCTCCATCCAGCGCCGCAGGCCTTCGAGCAGCATCGTCAGGCCCGGGGGCCCGTGCTTGAGCAGCACGGACACCAATTGCACGGTGTGCGCGCCGGCCAGGATGGCCTTGATGAGGTCCTCCGTGTGGTGCACGCCGCCACTGCAGGAAAGCGAGCCGCCAAAATGGGGGGAAATCACCGCGAGCCAGCGCAACCGCAACAACAGCTCGGACGAATCCGACAAGCGCAGGTGCGGCTTGACCTCCAGTTCCTCCAGGTCGAAGTCCGGCTGGTAAAAACGGTTGAACAACACCACGCCCTTCGCCCCGGCCTGCTCCAGCGAAAGCGCGAACTGCGCCGGCGCCGTGTGGAAGGCCGACAGCTTCACGGCCACCGGGATCTTCACCGTGCTAGCAACGTCGTGGACGGTGGTCCGCATGTTTTCCTCGACTTCGATCGCGCTGGCGCGCGGATCGGTGACGAGCTGGTAGAGGTTGAGCTCGATGGCGTCGGCCCCCGCCTGCTCGAGCCGGCGCGCGTAGTCCGTCCAGCCGCCCGGCCGGCAGCCGTTGAGCGACGCGATGATCGGGATGCGCAGGGTGCTCTTGAGATGCCCGAGCTGGCGCAGGTAATGGTCCGGTGTCAGCTGGTATTCGGAATAGCCGGGGAAGTAGGTGGTCGCTTCCGCGAAACTCTCCGACGGCGTCTCGAGCAGGAAGGACAGGGCGCGCTGCTCGTAATCGATCTGCTCCTCGAACAGCGAGCGCATGACCAGGGCGCCGGCGCCGGCGTCCTCCAGCCGGGACGCGGCGTCGAGGTTGTCACAGAACGGCGAAGCGCCGACCATGAGCGGGTTGGCGAGCTTGAGGCCGAGGTAGTTGGTCTGGAGGTTCATGGCCGGGGAAGGATCAGGATTTGGCAGGCGGGTTGGCGGCCGCCGGCGGCGGCGCGGCCAGTTGCTGGTATTGCGCGTAATGCCGGTGGACATGCTCCTGCGCCGATTGGGCGAGTTCGGTGGCGCGCTCCGGGGCAACGTTCTTGAGGATGCCGAAGCGGGTCTCGTTCGCCATGAAGCGCGCGAGGTCGCCCTTGGGCGCACCGGAGTCGAGCTTGAGGCCCGCCTCGCCGCGCGCGGCGGCCGCGGGGTTGTAGCGGAAGAGCGGCCAGTAACCGGTTTCGACGGCGAGCTTCTGCTGTTCGATGCCCAGGTGCAGCGGGAAACCGTGGGCGATGCAGTGCGAGTACGCGATGATCAGGGCGGGGCCCTGGTGCGCCTCGGCTTCGCGGAAGGCCGTGACGGTCTGGCTGTCCTTGGCGCCGAACGCCACGCGGGCGACGTAAACGTGGCCGTATTGCATGGCCATCAGGGCGAGATCCTTCTTGGCGACCGCCTTGCCGCCGGCCGCAAACTTGGCCACCGCCCCGATGGGCGTGGACTTCGAAGCCTGGCCCCCGGTGTTGGAGTAAACCTCCGTGTCGAGCACGAGGACCTTCACATTCGCCCCGGAAGCGAGCACATGGTCGAGGCCGCCGTAGCCGATGTCGTAGGCCCAGCCATCGCCGCCGATGATCCAGACCGATTTGCGGACGAGGTCGTCCGCGAGCGCCTCGAGGCGCCGGGCCGGGTCGCCGGGCACGTTTTCCAGCATGGCGCGCAACGCGGTGACGCGGACCCGTTGCTCGGCGAGACCGACCTCGGTGCTCTGGTCAGCCTTGAGCAGGCCTTCGGCCAGATCCGGGCCGATACCGCCCGCAAGATTCATGACCAGCTGGCGGGCCGTGGCGGCGCGTTGCTCGACCGCGAGATGCAGGCCGAGGCCGAACTCCGCATTGTCCTCGAAGAGCGAGTTCGCCCAGGCCGGGCCGCGACCCTGCTGATTGGTGCAGTAAGGCGTGGTCGGCAGGTTGCCGCCGTAGATCGACGAGCAACCGGTGGCGTTGGCGATCAGCAGCCGGTCGCCTACGAGCTGGGTGAGCAACTTGATGTACGGCGTTTCGCCGCAACCGGAGCACGCGCCTGAGAACTCGATGAGCGGCGGCTGGAACTGCGAGCCCTTGACCGTCGTGTTGTCGATGGCGGTGCGGGCCGGGTCGGGCAAGCCAAGGAAGAAATCCCAGTTGGCGCGCTCCGTCGCGAGCAACGGCGGCTGCGCCACCATGTCGATCGCCTTGTGGCGCGGGTTGGATTTGTCCTTGGCGGGACACACCTGGACGCACAGCGAACAGCCGGTGCAATCCTCCGGCGCCACCTGCAACGTGTAGAGCCGGCCCGGGTGCTCCGTGGAGCGGAACGAGGCCGATTGGAAGCCGATCGGGGCACCGGCCCGCAAGGCGGGATCGTAGAACTTCGCCCGGATGGCGGCGTGCGGGCAGACCATCACGCACTTGTTGCACTGGATGCAAATCGTCGGGTCCCAGGCGGGGATCTCGAGCGCGATGTTCCGCTTCTCATATTGGGCCGTGCCCGTGGGCCAGCAGCCGTCGAGCGGGATGGCGCTGACGGGCATGAGGTCGCCCTGGTTCGCCAGCAGGCGGGCGGTGACCTTTTGCACGAAATCGGGCGCACCCGAGTAGGTCGGCGGCGGGGTCACCACGGCCTCGCGGTCAGGCGCGGCCGGCAGCTTCACCTCGTGCATCCCCGCCAGCGCGGCATCCACCGCAGCGCAGTTCATCTTCACGATCTGCTCACCCTTGCGGCCGTAGGTCTTCTCGATGGCGTACTTGATCTGCCGGACAGCCTCGTCGGGCGGCAGGACCCCGGAAAGCGCGAAGAAGCACGTCTGCAGGACCGTGTTGGTACGCCGGCCCATGCCGCTGGCCTGGGCGACCGCCGTGGCGTCGATCACGAACAGGCGCAGCTGCTTCGCGACCAGTTGCTCCTGCCATTCGAGCGGCAGCTTGCCCCAGGTTGCGTCCGGGCCGTACGGGGAATTGAGCAGGATCGTCGCGCCGCGCGCGGCGTAGCCGAGCACGTCCGTGCGGCCGACAAAATGAAACTGGCTGCACGCCACAAAGCTGGCTTGGCGGATCAGGTAGGGCGCCCGGATCGGCTGCGGGCCGAAGCGCAGGTGCGAAACGGTCATCGAGCCGGATTTCTTCGAATCGTAGACGAAATAACCCTGGGCGTAATTGTCGGTCTGCTCGCCGATGATCTTGATCGAATTCTTGTTGGCGCCCACCGTGCCGTCGGCGCCGAGGCCGACGAACACGCAGCGCCGCACATCGGCCTGCTCCAGGTCGAAGTCCGCATCGAACGCCAGGGAGGTGCCGCTGACGTCGTCCAGGATCCCGACGGTAAAACGCGCCCGGGGCGCCGGGGCCGACAGGTTGTCGAAGACCGCCCGGACCATGCCCGGCGTGAATTCCTTCGAACCCAGGCCGTACCGTCCGCCCACCACCTTCGGCATCGCCCGGCCACCCGCGAGGGCTTCGGCGAGGACGCCGACCACGTTGAGGTAAAGCGGCTCGCCGAGGGATCCCGGTTCCTTGGTGCGGTCCAGCACGGCGATTGAACGCACGCTCCGTGGGAGCACCTTGAGGAAAGCCTCCGGGTCGAAGGCCTGGAACAGCCGCACGGCAATCACGCCGACCTTTTCCCCGCGCGCGTTCAGCCAGTCGACGGTCTGGGCAATGGTCTCGACCGCGCTGCCCATCGCGACAACCACGCGCTCCGCCTGCGGGTCGCCATGGTAGTCGAACAGGTGATAGTGCCGGCCCGTGACCGCGGCGAAGCGGTCCATCACCTCCTGCACCACCTTCGCCAGCCCCGCGTAGAACGGGTTTACCGCCTCGCGGCCCTGGAAATAGACGTCGGGATTCTGGGCCGTTCCACGCAGGGTCGGCCGGTCGGGCGTCATCGCCCGGGCCCGAAACGCCGCGATGTCCGCCTCGTCGATCACCGCCCGCAGGTCGTCGTCGGAGAGCATCCTCAGCTTGGACACCTCATGCGACGTGCGGAAGCCGTCAAAGAAATGGATGAACGGCACGCGCGCGCGGTAGCTGGCGGCGTGGGCGATGAGGGCCAGGTCGTGGGCCTCCTGCCCGCTGTTGCTGCACAGGAGGGCGCAGCCGGTCGCGCGGCAGGCCATCACGTCCTGGTGGTCGCCAAAGATCGACAGCCCCTGCGCCGCGAGGGCACGGGCGCTCACGTGCATGGTGAACGGCAGCAGTTCGCCCGCGATCTTGTACAGGTTGGGAATCATCAGCAGGAGCCCCTGCGAGGCCGTGAAGGTGGTGGTCAGGGCGCCCCCCAGCAGGCCGCCATGCACCGCGCCCGCGACGCCGCCCTCGGATTGCATCTCCACGATGCGCGGCACCGCGCCCCAGAGGTTGGGCTTCTCGTCCGCCGCCCACTCGTCGCATTGCTCCGCCATGGTGGAGGACGGGGTGATCGGGTAGATGGCGATCAGTTCATTAAGGCGGTAGGCAACCGAGGCCACGGCCTCATTGGCGTCGCAGGTGACGAAGCGGGGGTTTGGTGATGACATGGGCGCTGTGGGCCGGCCCGGCGCGGACCGGTATTTCCTATAATCGCAAAGCCCTGCGCCCCCGACTGCGCAGATCTTGCCTTTCGCGTCTTGTACGTTGTGGGCTGGTCCATGCGCGGGTCGCCGCAACGCAGGAGGCGCTTTACGCCCCGAACGCTGGCGTCGCCAATTTCCTGTCGGGGCGCAAGGCCCCGCCACGAATGGAACACCCATCAAGAGCGTGTCTTCAGACCTCCAAGGTCTCACGAAACGAGCGTCAAGCCAGGGAACCCCCGATCCGGTTTTAACCACGAATGCTGCGCCTACCGGCTGCGCTTCAAGATCCCCTCCGCCTAATCGGCTGAGGCTTCGGTTCCGGGGAGCGGCTGATCGCCGCGGGGAGCATTCAGCCCCAAGCCGCAAAACACGTTTTGCTCCGGTCAGGAGGAAACGGTGTGCTTGTAGCCGGGGTCGGTGACCCCGGCCCGGCCTCAGCGAGGCCGGCTACAGCGCTGCTGTTCCCTAGGTGGAGCCCGCGCTCGACGCGGGCTGAACCTGCGCGGAGCGCAGGTTCCACCTCAAGACCAATGCGAGGCGGTCGAGGGACACACCGACGCCAGGTTCGCACGCCTCGTGAGTCCTTGTCGGCTGTGCAACGTCCGGGCCAGCCCGGACATTTCACAGTCTTGGGCGATCCAATCAGCAAAATGTCCGTCCGCCCTCCGGGCGGAGCGACTTTGTCGCGGCGCGCCCCGACAAGGTCGGCCCGACAGGGCGCATGTTTCACACCTCTGGGTGTGAAATGTGCGGGCTACACGGAGATGGCGCGCCGCGACTCGGGCCGCACGAATCCCTTGGCGTAGGCGTAGGTCACCAGCTCCGCGCTCGTGCGCAGGTTGAGCTTCGCCATGATCCGGCAGCGGTGGTTGCGCACCGTGATTTCCGAAAGGTTGACC
>DASZPS010000085.1:0-7457 GCA_035549955.1 Lacunisphaera sp.
GTCTCGATGGTGTCGATGATGTGCAGGTAGTGCGCGCAGGTTTCCGCCCAGTCCTCCCAAGGGTGCGAACTCGCGTAGGCCGACACCCAGTGTTTTTCCCAGCCGGCGTCGGGGCCGTGCGCATGGTGGCGGCGCAGCGCCTCGCCATAGTCGGCGCGTTCGTCGCCGAACAGGGTGCGGAACGGTTCGAGCCAGGCCGTTCCCTCCACGAGGACCTCCCAGTAGTAGTGCGCCGCTTCATGCCGGAAATGCCCGAGCAGCGTGCGGAAGGGCTCGTGCAGGCTCGCGCGCCGCTGTTCGCGGATGAGGTCATCGGCCTCGGCGACATTTACGGTGATCGTCCCATGTTCATGGCCGGTCAGGATGGCGGGACCGCCCGGCGGGTCGCCGAGGAAACGAAACCGCAGCGGCGGCTTGCCATGGGCCGTGCCGGCAAACGGCAAGTGCAGTTTCAGCAAGGTGTAGATCAGCCGGCGTTTCGCGGCTTCGAGTTGATGCCAGTGTTCGGAATTTTCTGCGATGGAGAGGTCCGGGATGATTTCATCGAGCCGGCAGGCGGCACAAAAGGTCCCGGTTTCCGCTGCCGGCACCAGCCAGTTGCAGGCCGCCGGCGTGTCGCGATTGCCGCAGTGGCGGAACAGGTGGCCGCTGGCGGCCGGTGCGACCACGCGTTCGCCGCCCTCGGTTTCCGGCACCAGCGCGCTGAGCTCCAATAGCGCGGGAATGAACCCGAGGGCATGGTGGCAATTGACGCAATGGGTGTTCTCGAAAAACACCAGGTTACCGCAGACGTCGCAGTGAAAAGTCTTCATTGGTAGGGGGCGGACGCAGTGCCGCCGGAAATAATAGAATCGCGCAACCTGCCCGGGTTCCGGACATCATCCCCGGGCAGAACCATCGGGAAATCTCCCATGCGTCCGGATTGAAAAATCGGAACTCGGATTTCCCTGCCGATTGAATGGGGGAGGGGCTTTTGTGCCGCGACGCGTTGCTATCGGGTGGTCGCCGGTTTCCATACCGGCGACAGCGTCGGTGTGGAAACCGACGCCCACCCAAGTCGGGGCGTAAAGCCCCTCCCACGTTCGAGCCAGACCGTTCCCTTTCCCTCGTGAGACTTGAAACTATTCGAGAGCCCGTTCCGGGAAGAAAAGACGGATTGATGGTAGCCCAAGTCCGCAGGGCTTCACACCAACTCAACCGGGGATTCTTCTCTTCGCGAAGAATGGGCGCAGCCAAGGGCGCCCCTGCGCGACGATCGCGGTTTTCGGATAGCTTCTTGCCAGCTTCGGACCGGCCCGGTAGCAGGGAATACGACGACCCGATGTTCCTGTATTCGCGCGATGTTTCCTCCGCATAGCAGCAACCTCCTGATCGATCGACCCCGTCGCCGGGTACCGGCATGAAGGAGCCCGCGCAACTGGAGCAACTGGCGGGCGGACTCGAGCATCCGACCCAGTTGCTGTATTTCACCACCCCGAGTGTCACCGCGGATGGCCGCACGCTCGTGGTCGTGCGCGATGAAGCGGGAAACCCGAATCTCCACGCGATGGACCTGGATTCGGGCGAATCACGCCGGCTAACGGACCAGCGCGACGGGATCCTGAAATCCTACGTCTATTTTCGGGGCCAGCCGAACCGCGGCTTTGGCAAGGCGAGCGTGTCCCTCGACCCGGTGCAGGGCCGCGTTTACTGGATTCAGGGCACGGAGATTCGACGCGTCGACCTCGCGGGCCGGGAACGCGTCCTGGCCCGGCTGCCGGACGACCAGGTGACTGCGTTCATGCACGTCAGCGCGGACGGCCGACGGTTGTGCGTGCCGACGACCGAT
The DNA here is from genome assembly GCA_035549955.1 of Lacunisphaera sp. Classification (GTDB taxonomy): domain Bacteria; phylum Verrucomicrobiota; class Verrucomicrobiia; order Opitutales; family Opitutaceae; genus Lacunisphaera. The sequence continues at coordinate 1,829 of DASZPS010000085.1, forward strand.
GCGCGCGCCCTCGCGGAGGACGCGCCCGCCGCCCCGCGTTTCGGCGAGAACACGGTCGCCGGGCGGCGGAATGAAGTCATCACCGACAAGCCTGACTATGACATCGACGAGCGAGTGCGTCGCGAGGACCTGAGTTCGTGGCTCCGGGTGTTCGATACGGAGACCGGGGAACTTGTCGCATGCGAGCGCGTGCGGCGGGGGTGGGTGACGCACGTGCAGTTTTCGCCGGTGCGGTCGGACTGGATTCTTTATAACCACGAATGGCCGTCCGACTGTGGCGTGCGGCGCCTCTGGCTGTGGGATGGGCGGGAGCACCGTCCCTTGCGCGCGGAAGGCGCCGGCCGCTCGCGGGCGGACTGGGTGTGCCACGAAATGTGGGAGGCGGACGGTGGCGGCATCATTTACCATGGCAAATTCGCGGACGGGGTGGCGTTCATCGGGCGGGTCGGCCCCGCCGGCGGCGATAACGTGGAGATCGCCCTGCCCCGGGAGTACACCCGGTACGGGCATTTCACGGCCGGCACGCGGCACATCAACTGGCTCGTGTCGGACGGCTACTGGCATCCTACGGGCGAACCGGAGGACGGCCGGTGGGGTGGGGAGTGGCTCACGCGCCTGCAGGTCGATTGGGCGTGCGGCAGGATAGAGTGGACGCCGCTCTGTCGGCATCATTCCGCATGGGATTGCCAGGACAGCCACCCGCACCCGGTCTTCGGCCCGGGTGACCGCAAAATCTATTTCACGTCCAACCTTGGCGGCGGCCGCAGCGTCTGCCGGGTGGCGCTGCCTTGAGGGGAGGGATTGCGCGGGCACAAGAGGTGAGGGGAAACCAAGGGCCGGCCTTGAAGAAGTCTTGCCGGTCTGCCGGTGGACAGCTGGACTTTCCGTCTTCGATCGCATCGACACGCTTGCCTCCCGCCGCGACGTCGCATCCCGGGTGCCTCGCCCTCTTTGCCTTCGCCCTCATCAACCCGATCCCCGCGCTTCAGGCCTACCGGCGTCCCATTTCCGAGGCGAGCTAATGAAATTCACCGACTTTCATCGATTGCCAGGGGCGTCGCCCTCGGTGAAAGATGCCGTGAGCAGGTCAATTTAATGCAGCTATCAGACAGTCAGCGTGTGCGTTGGGCGGTATTGGGGTTCGGGGTTCTCATCTTCTTCGTGCTGCCGCCGGGCGTGGCGGTGATGAACGACGACTTTGGCTATCTGCGTTCGGTCATTGAGACCGTGCACCGTCACCGGCCATGGACCGACGATTGGTTGGAGTCCTGGTCTGCATCCCTGGCCACGATTTCGGCGATCCTCTACCGGATATCGGGCAGCTTTCAGCTGGCCACGCAGGGACTTCAAGTCATCGGGTCGATCGCAGCCTGTGCGGGCGCCTATGCGCTGTGCCGATCACGGGACATCAGCCCGCGGGCCAGCCTCTTCATTTCGATGCTGGGCCTGACCTATCCCCCCCTCTTGTGGAAATCGATCGAATATACCGTCCTTGTCGTCTACGTCCCTTGCTTGCTGTGGGCCATCTGGGCCGCAGATCGGCGTCGCTGGGGGATGTTTTATCTGGCCTTGGCGATCGCGTTCACCAGCCGGCAGAGCGCCGTCGCGTGGCTTGTGCTCCCGCTGGCGGAAGTCTTGAACCAGCTTGCGCGCGCGAAAAACTGGAAAGTCGCGTGGTCGAGGCCGGCCGTGGTTTTGTGGGGCGCCTTGGCCGCATACGTTGTCCTGTCCTTGGGCATGAACGAAACGCAATCGCAGAGGATGGTTACGCAGCATGTCTTGGAGCGGCTCCAACCGGCAACAGCCTTGCGCAATCTTGGCCTCGGCCTGGGCGTAGGCGCGGTTTTTGCAGGATTAGGGGCCTTGGTTCTCCAATGGCGCCCGGCGGGCCTCCCCGTCGCGCGGAATCTGCCCGCAAGGATTGTGGCGGTCCTGCTGGTGGGAGCCGCCCTTTTTTCCTGCATCGAGAAATTCCCCCGGGTATTCGCCGAGCACCCGAATTTCGAGGGTTGGAGCGGCCTCCTGTATTCAAATCTCGTGATCGCCGCCGGCCTGGGGGGACTGCTCCTGTCGCGGGTCACCGTGCGGTGGGAATTGGTCGCAGCCTGCCTCGCCGCGGCTGTGCTGGTCAGCCTGCGCGCCGATGTCTGGGATTATTATTTCGCCGACGTCGCGATCCTGGCATTCTTCTGCGTCTCCCCGTCGCGGAGCATCGAAGCCACGGAGGTGTGGCCACGCCTGCCCCGGGGCGCCGGGGTGGTTGGCGTCCTGATCTTCGCGGCTTTTCACCTCTGGTTTGTTTTCGAGCAGAAGTGCCGGGTTGACCGGGATTTTGCCGTCAGCGTCATTTCCGAAAAGGCCCTGCGGGCGGGCGAGATCGAGGTCTGCGACATCGGTGACGCGCCCTATGGCTTTGTCGGCTGGCACCTGCACCGCTACTTTGTCGAGCACGACGGGGAAAACGATCCCGATATCGGGGGCTTCATGAGATACCAGCGATCGGGGGCGGTGGAACGGGTGCTCAGCCCGATGCGATTCTGGCCGGATTCCAAATCGCTGGGAGCCCTTGGCGGCGAACCGGGGACCCGCGTCATTCGGAGCGAGGTCTTCCGCGTCGCCTGGCTCTGGCACCAGCGCGTCTCCCTTCTGCGACCGGCTTCCCCGGGACAAATCCAGCCCGGCAGGCTGGCGTTTGATCGGGCGAAATATCGTCCCGCGTTGCTGCCCCTCACGAACCAGGAATGGCGGGAGTACATAGAGGCGACCGGGAACTGACGGGCCGGCAAAGCCAGCACCGCGGAATACCCGGCCTGACCTCGGCTGCCGTTTCTCCTGGTAAATGTCCTCAACCCCAAGGGTAGTCCGCCCTGGTCATAGGTTTGAAGCGCTATGCGGTGGCGCTGGTGCGGTCCATTGGCCGAGCTGGTCGAACGGGCTCTTCACGCCCAGTCCTGGTTTGCGCATGCAGTGCAGGTAGATCTGGGTCGTCTCGATGCTGTCGTGCCCCATCAGTTCCTGGACGGTGCGGATGGCCGCGGTTTCATTGGGCGCCAGGGTGGACGCTGGTGGTATGATCGCTGATGGGAGGTGGAGCCTCTTGTCCCGGGCGCGTTGTCGTTCCCAAACGGAGCGTGGCGCTTGGGCAGGCCGCCGGGCGCGTCCGTCCCACCATCCTCCAAGGGGGGAATTTCCGGCGCGCCCCGTGGCTTCCCCAATAGCCGTTTAGGCGTCGACCGATGAAACCAGCGCAAGGCGATGTGGGCCGGTCCGTTGACCGCCGCCTCACGATCGGCGAGCCATTGTTGATCAGAGCCACTGTCACCGGCGAATGGGACTTCTTACAATGGTGGAGCAGCGTCAGGATCTCGCGAGTGTGGGACGCTCGGGTTGCCGGCGAAAGGTCGGACTGGGCCAAGGCGGCCTTCCAACCGGGAAACGAAACGGGCTCTCGTTCATTCATCCACGCAGGGCCCGTGTGATCCTGAGTTGAGCTTTTGCAGGTGCAGAAATCAACCGGCAAAAGCTCAACCCGACCGAAACGAACGTTGCCAATCAGCACCTTAAGCGGTGTCGTTTGGCAGTTTCACCAAACCTGTTATACATCAACTCAGTTGATCCTAATATACTGTTGGGCGAACAACGATGAGCACACCCTTTGATTTCGGCGGGCGGTTTATCAAATCCAAAGGCCAGCCCATTCAGCACGCTGGTCGCAAGTTGCAGATGATCGATCGATTCCCGGCGGCGCTGGGCGAAGAGCTTGTCGTCACCATCGAGTCCACCTCCTCTCCCCATATTCAGGGCATTGGTTTCTCCGAAGACGTCGAGGTCTTCGGGCAGAAAGAAAAGAGGGCTGTGGTTTTCGAGCATTTCTCCATACCGCCCGAGGAGCGTGCTCGGACGAAGTCACGTCTACCGTTCACCTTTGCCGTCACTTGTCGCAGCAAGAAGGGCTTTGTATCGTTCTACAATATGGCGCTGACCGGCGACCGTCAGTCTTGGTGGCACGCAGGCTCGGCGATGATTGCCGAAGATATCGCCGGTGGTCGGCGCTACCTATGCAATGACTTTGATTTCGACGATGATTTCGATGATCTGATTTTCACCGTGAAGAAAAAGGAGCCCATCCAGGCGGTTCAGACAAGCCGGGGAGCTGCGCTCACCTCCGTGTCTGACCTTGGACGTTGGCAGATAAGATGAGCGAGTATCAACTCACCGTTAAGCGGAAGCTTTCTGAAGAAGAGCGGCAGGCGCTATATGAGAAGCACTGGCCCGTCCTTCAGCGGCTCGCATCGCGCTATCTGCCGATGGTAGACACCTCGCGCGGCATGCCCTGCCGAGTTGAGTTCGTGGACGCATTGCGTGGCTCATGGCTGCTCGACAAGCGCGACGATCGTCCGCCTTACGAAGATGTGGTTTCTGGTGCCGGCTTCGCTTTTGGAATGTTGCTGGCCGAGCTACTTGCGATGGAGTGGTGCCTCATCGAAGATACTTTCGGAGAGAGCATATCCATGGTGAAGTTCGGAAGCCGTCCTGAAGCAACCTACCGTGAGGTTTCCGTTCCACCTTTCAGCTACGTTGCGAAGCGAAAAGATACCCAGAATGTTGAGGTCTTCGCCGACGGAATGCGGAAGTTCGAGGAGATGATAAAGGGCTAACCAATCGCCACAGACAACGCCGCTAGCGCGGCGTGTCTGAGCTGAGACGTTGAAAACAAATGCTCGCTTGGAATTCCAGAGAAGTAAGCGCATTCCTCGCCACGGAGCCAGAAAAGCCGCACCATGAAGATACGGAGTTTCGCTTTCGCTTTCCGGTCCGAGAAGCCTATGCCGAGCTTTGTGTTTTCCCGTTTGATGAGCGCGTTACGCTCACGTTGTGGACGCAAAAGAAAGAAGAGCAATTGGCCTACTGGGCATTTGATAGCGATCAGCTTACTTTTCAGGACGAGATTGAAGAAGAAGGAGGCCCATCTTTGGCAATTGTGTCGCTGCAAGGGCGAGGCCAGCAGAACGTCTGGCTGAGTATCGGAAAGGATGGCGATGCGTTCAGTATCTATGCGGCCTCCGTGCGCCCCTCGCGCAAATGAAAAGACCCAACCAGCCGCCACAGCACAACGCCCTCGCTCTCACCTTAATCGCTCATGTCATCTCCGCTCAACATGGCCCAGTCATTCAAAAGAGACGGCTTGCCCGCTCGCCGGGCGTGGCTGATCTGAGTCGATCGGCGGAAGAAAGGTTTTACGCATGAAGATAATCGGCAGTCTGATATTCCTACTCGTCCCGACGTGCATCGGACTCGCGTCGATTGGACTTCTTACAGGCAAGCTGGCGATCAAAGATAAGAAGACAGGCGAAATTCGCCCGATTACCGGCATGGTCAGAGTCTCGTTGTGGAGTTGCGCGATCCTTTGCACGGCGCTGATTCCGTTGTTTCTTCTCCTACTGCTCTTCGATCCCCGAACCCCACGCTGAAGATGCTGATCCAGCCGCCACAGACAAGCCGGCTATAAGCGAAGCAAGGCATAAATTGGGTTCAGGCAGCGTGGGCAAGTGATTGGTCAGGAACGAACGGGGAGCCAGCTTTCAGCACCGCGACGAGGCGGCGTAACTGGCGACGCATGACATGGCTG
>DASZPS010000086.1:0-22788 GCA_035549955.1 Lacunisphaera sp.
TGCAGTTGGAGGGCGTCGGTTTCCACACCGACGCCAGGTTCGCACGCCTCGTGAGTCCTTGTCGTCGATATGGAAATCGACGACCACCTTTCGGTCGGTTCGCTACCGAGCGAAACGGCGCTTCAATTGCATGATCCCGGCGCAGGCGCCAGAGTCCCGGCGGATTCCGGGCATGGAGCGAAACGAATGCTGGTCCGTGCAGTCCGCGGAAATCCCGATCCACCGGAATTCGTGATTTCCTCGCGCCGGAAGCCCTCCTAACGTGCCGGCATGGACATCAAGGAACGGCTGGCCCGGCACCTGGGCAAGAAACCGGATACGGCCAAGGCGGCCTTCGTGGCGCCCAATGCGACCGTGGTTGGCGACGTGAAACTCGGACCCTTGAGCAGCGTTTGGTATGGCGCCGTGTTGCGGGGCGACATTCATTCGATCGACATCGGTGAAGGCACCAACATCCAGGACCTGGCGGTGGTGCACCTGGCCGATGATTACGGCGTCAAGGTCGGCCGCTACACGACGATCGGCCACAGCGCCATCATTCACGCCTGCGAAATCGGCGACGAGTGCCTGATCGGCATGGGGGCAACGATCCTCGACGGCGCGGTGATCGGCGACCATTGCATCGTCGGCGCCAATGCGCTGGTCACGCAGCGTTTCGTGGCACCGCCGGGTTCGATGATCCTGGGGGCGCCCGCGAAGGTGGTGCGGCCGCTCAAGGAGGATGAATTGCACGGATTGCGCGGGTGGGCGGAGAAGTACGTTGCCGTCGCCAAGGCGCACGCGGCGCGGAAGAAGTAGGGAGTTCTTCGAGACTGGTTGTGAGCTCGCACCTTGGCTGACCTCGGCCGCGAGGTCGTCGCAAGCGACGACCCTACATGAATGGAATTCGAGTCAGGATGCCGCGGTCCCCCCCGCAACTAGGCATCCTTTTGCCAAGATATGCGGAGACGCTCCGCCGGCCGGGCCGTAGAATTACGGCAAAAGGAGTCATTCATGAAAGCCAACATCGGTTCATACGACGTGGCGATAAGGTTTGTCGGCGGTTGCTTGATCGCCATGTGGGGAGTGCAAAAGGAATCCTGGTGGGGATTGATCGGCTTGCTGCCCGTCATCACTGCCATCGCGGGTTATTGTCCACTCTATAGCCTGTTCCACATCGATACCACGGCCCACGACCACTGAAGCTGGTCGAAGGTCTAAGGCCTGCAGTCGCCATGATTTGGTTCAGGGCGTCGAAGACGGCTGTTTGAGTCGGCGTTGGTCCGGACCCAGCTCCGCGATGGTGGCGGAGGTGAGCCCGCCTCCTGCTTTCGACCTCCCGTCTACCGCTCCCGTTCCAGGATCGAGAACGTGTACCGGTAGTTGGCATCGGCGCTTTCGCGGTGCCAGGTCTCGCGCCACGTGAGATGGCGCCATTCCGGGAACCAGGTGTCCCCGTCGATTTCGGCGTGCACCAGGGTGAGCAGGATCCGGTCGGCCAAGGGCAGCGTTTCCTCGTAGATCCGTTGCCCGCCGCATATCATGACGGCGCCGGGCAGGGTCTGTGCGACGGCGAGGGCGTCCGGCACATTGGCGGCGATCCGGACACCCGGCTTGGCCAGCGCGTGATGAGAAGTGATGACCACCGGCTGGCGACCGTCCAGAGTCACGCGCGGCCACGTTTCGTAACAAATGCGGCCCAAGACCACCGTCTGGTTGGCGGTTTGGTCATGGAACCACTTTTTGTCCTCGGGAATGTCGAAAGGCAGCCGGCCGTTGCGGCCGATGATGCGGTTTTCGGCACAGGCGACAATGAGCTGGATGGGCTTGGACATGGGGACAGGCGGCGATACCTGGGACCTGAAGCGAGGCAGCGCCCAGGCAGACGGACACCTTTGTCAGGTCTCAGGTTTCAGGTCTCAGGTTTCTCATCGGGCTTCGCTATTGCGGTTGACCGCCAAACTCAAAGTCTGGTGCGCATGCAGAGCAAACTTCGTTTCCTGGCTGCGGCGATCGTCGGGATCGCCGCGGCTTTTGTTCCTGGTCGGGCCGATGACTTCGAATCGCGCTACCAGGCCGTCATCGCCTCCCAGGGCAGGAAGCCGGAGCCCGAGCGCCTGCACGAGTTGTTCAAGGTGGATTGGAGCTATCTCATGACCGTTTCGCCGGAGTCCGCGACTTATCTCGGTTACCCGGGTGGGGAAACGCGGTGGACCGACCAGTCGCCGGCCGGACTGGCGGCACGCAGGGCCAACGCACCCCGGGCGCTCAAGGTGCTGGCCACAATCGACCGGGCAAAGCTGGGCGCCGTCGACCAGATCAGCTACGACCTCTTCAAACGCCAGGGCGAGGAGGACATCGAGAAGACCCGCTTCCCGTCCTACGGCACCCGCGCCGGCCGCGACGTGTACCTGCTCACCCAGATGGACGGCGTCCAGCAGGACGCGGCACAAGTCTTCGAGATGATGCCCGGAGCTACGATGACGCAGTTGGAGAACCAGGTCGCGCGGCTGCACGCGCTGCCCAAGTCGGTGGACGAGACCATCGCCTTGCTGGAAGACGGACTGCAGCGCGGCATTACGCCGCCCCAGGTCATCCTCCGCGACGTCCCCCAGCAGGTGCTCAACCAGATCCCGGCCGAACCCCTGAAAAGCCCGTTGTTGGGCGGCTTTGTCAATCTGCCGCCGACGGTGTCGGGCGAGGAGGGGATGCGCCTGCGCGCCGAGGCCGCGAGAGTCTATGCGACCGAGGTCCGTCCCGCCTTCCAGCGCCTGCATGAATTCCTGGCGCTTAAATACATTCCGGCCACGCGCACTTCCATTGCGGCGACGGATTTGCCCGACGGCAAGGCGTGGTATGCCTGGCGGATCAAGACCGAGACCTCCACCGATTTGACCGCGCAGCAGATCCACGAAATCGGGCTGGCCGAGGTGAAGCGCATCCGGGCCGAGATGGAGCGGGTCAAGGCCGAGACGGGATTCAAGGGGACGATGCAGGAATTCTTCGTCCACCTGCGCACCGACCCTAGGTTCTATTTCACCGACAAGGACGACCTGCTGCGGGCCTACCGCGACATCGCCAAGCGGATCGATCCGCAGCTGATGAAGCTCTTCAAGACCCTGCCGCGCACACCGTACGGCGTGATTCCGGTCCCCGCCTACGCGGAGATGTCGCAGACCACGGCCTACTACAATCCCGGCGCGCCCGACGTGGGCCGCCCCGGTTACTTCTACGCCAACACTTACGCCCTCAATACCCGGCCAAAATGGGAGATGGAGTCGCTTACCCTGCACGAGGCCGTCCCCGGCCACCACCTGCAGATCGCGCTGGCGCAGGAGATGGGTGAGCTGCCGGAATTCCGGCGCTACGGCGGCTACACGGCCTTCGTGGAAGGATGGGGACTCTATTCGGAGAGCCTCGGCGAGGAATTGGGCCTCTACACGGACCCGTACGCGAAGTTTGGCCAGCTCACCTACGAGATGTGGCGGGCCGTCCGGCTGGTGGTCGACACCGGGATGCACGCGCTCGGCTGGTCGCGCCAGCAGGCGATCGACTTCTTCATGGAGAACGCTGGCAAGTCCGAGCACGACATTGTCGTCGAGATCGACCGCTACATCGCGTGGCCCGGCCAGGCGCTCGCCTACAAGCTCGGTGAGCTGAAGATCAAGGAACTCCGCGCCTACGCCGCGAAGGAGCTGGGCCCGAAGTTCGACGTGCGCCTTTTTCACGACGAGGTGCTGAAGAACGGAGCGGTCCCGCTCAGCCTGCTCGACGACTACATCAAGGCGTGGGTGAAGGCGCAGAAGAAGGGGTAGATTGAGTCACCGAGACGTGTATGTCGGAGCCGGAACAAAACCAGTCCTCCACACCTCCTCCTGATGGTGAACGGGAACGGGCACCGATCGCTCAGGAAATGGAGGCCGCCAAGGGCGGGACCTCCCTGGCGCGTGGGATCGCCAACTGTGTGGCGGTAGTGACTTCGGGCGCCACCTTGGCGCCCGCAGGTATTTCTTACGTATTCGGCGGACTCAAATCGGTGCAAACCGCTTTCGATCATTTGGTACCGGTCTTCTGGGTCACCTATCGGTAGTTGCAGGCTATGCGGCCTGCACGGCTAACAGATCGCGCGGCTACCTGCTCACCGTGGGCGTGGTCGCGGTCGCGGTGCTGAAGATGGGCGGGTGCGTGGCAGCTCTCTGGGAAGTTGCCCGGGCCACAGGCAAGAGGCTTCCGAGTTTCTGTCCTTCTGCCGTAGGGGCGCAGACTTGCTGCGCCCAAAACCGCCCTGGCGGGATTCGTTCGGCCATGCGGGGGCTGAGCCGGACTCTTGCAGTTGAGGTATATTTTCAGAACGGGAACATTCGCACCAAATGGTGGAGCGCGTTGCTCCCCAACGCGCTGAGGACGTTCGCTGCGAAAGAAGCGCCCTGGGGAGCAGGTCGCTCCACCTCAATTGCATGAGTCTTTTGGCTGAGGATTCCGCGCTTCGCGCGGAATGGGCGCAGCAAGACTGCGCCCCTACGTCCATGGCGAGGATCTTGTTCGGCATGGTTTTCGGATAGCTTCTGGTTTTGGCGGAATTTCTGGGCAGAGATGGGTTGCGTGCGGGGCATCGGGTCGGTGTCATAAACGGCAAATGACCATCGGTGTTCCCAAGGAAATTAAGATCGGTGAAACGCGCGTCTCGATGACGCCCAGCCTTTGCCGCCGAGTGACCTCGCTCGGCGGCAAAGTCCTCCTCGAAAAGGGGGCGGGCCTCAGCGCCGGCTTCACCGACGACCAGTATAGATCCGCCGGGGCCACGCTCGTGGCTGCGGCTGCCAAGGTGTGGAAGGCGGCGGACGTCGTCCTGAAGGTGAAGGAACCGCAGGAGAGCGAATTCCCGTTGATGCAGGAGGGCCAAACCCTGTTCACCTACCTGCATCTCGCGGCCTGCCCCGACCTGGCCAAGGAACTTTGCCGCAAGAACGTCCTCGGCATCGCCTATGAGACCGTGGAAGGCCCGGACGGGCAGTTCCCCTTGCTCAAGCCGATGTCGCAGGTGGCGGGGCGGCTTTCGATCCAGATCGGCGCGTATTTCCTCCAATCCCAACTCGGCGGTTCCGGCATGCTGCTCGGCGGCATCCCGGGAACGATGCCCGGCCATGTCGTGGTCGTCGGCGCGGGCAATTCCGGCGCGCACGCGGTGCGCATGGCGGCGGGGATGGGCGCACGGGTCACGGTGCTCGACCTGGACACCCGCAAGCTCGAAATCATCGACCAGGAATACCGCGGCAAGGTCGTCACCCTCGTGTCCAACCCGGCGAACATCGAGCAGCAGGTGGCGGATGCCGACCTCCTGATCGGGGCCGTGCTCATCCCGGCCGCCCGCGCCCCGATCGTCGTGACCGAGCGCATGGTCAAGCACATGCAGCCGGGCAGCGTGATCGTCGACATCGCGATCGACCAGGGCGGCTGCGTCGAAACCATCGAGGCGACCTCGCACCAGAAGCCCACCTACAAGCGGGATGGCGTGATCCACTACGCGGTGCCGAACATGCCCGCGCTGGTTGGCCGCACCTCAACCATGGGCCTGACGCAAGCCACCGAGCCCTTTGTCGCGCTGATGGTCCAGAAAGGCGTCGAGCGCGCCCTGATCGAGCACAAGGGCCTCGCCCAGGGTGTGAACACCCGCAACGGCCGCATCACGTACGAGGCGGTTTCAAAGGCGCTGGGATTCGATTCGTGAGGTGTTTGGTGGAGGGCTCAGCTCCAGCTGAGCCGTTTCGATAAACTCAAGGCCCTGAGCCTGTCGTGGGGTCACGGCCCAGCGGGAGCTGGGCCCATTGCGAAGCCAGGCCGGTCTCAGCCGGGCTTTTTTGTTGCCGGCCTCCGCGCCGGTCGGGCACCGTCGCGTTCACGGGCCGCCGACTTATCCCTTTCGTGTCCTTCCAACGACTGTTGCTCGCCCTTGGTTTCGCCCTGGCCGCGATGTCACTGCACGCGGCGAAGGGTGAGATTTACCCGGGAGCCGGCCGCAAGTGGCAGCGCTACGAATCGCCGAACTTCGAACTCTACAGCGCCAACAGCGACCGGGAATCGCGGGACGTGTTGGAACGGATGGAGCTGCTGCGCGCGCTGTTCCTCGATACGTTCAAGCTCAAGCCGCGGCTGCCCCAGCCGGTGACCATCTACTACTTCGATCGCCACGATGAATTCGACGGGTACCGGCCGCCGAGCATTCGCGGGGGCGACTCCAAGTTCTCGGGCTTCTGCAACAACTTCCCCGACCGGACCGTGATCAGCCTGGCCCCCGCTCGCAGCCGCGAAAGGGCGACCGAGGTCGTCTATCACGAGTACATCCATTACCTTTTCCGAATCACCGAGCAGAACCCGGCGCCGTGGTTCAACGAGGGCATGGCGGAGCTGTATTCGACCATGGAGGAGGACAAGGAGTGGCTGCAAATGGGCCAGCCGGTGCCAGCCTGCGTGTTTGAGCTGCAAATGGGCAAGATGATGCCGTTCGAGCAACTCTTCGCCGTCGAGTACGACTCACCCCTCTTCAAGAACTCCGCGCACACCGGCATGTTTTACGCCCAATCGTGGGCGTTCCTGCACTACTGCCGCTACGGGCTGAACAAGATCCCGCCGGAGAAAATGTCCCTCTTCCTGCGGGTGGCGGGATCTTCGGAAATCCAGGAAAAGCCCGCGGAATTCCGCGCGGTCTGCCGCGAACTGCTGGGGATGGACTATCCCGAACTGTTGAAGGAGCTGCAGAATTACGTCACCTATGGGCGATTCCAAGGTCGCAAGGTGAAGCGGCCGGCGATTGCCTCGCGGGCAACCTACACGGTGCGCCCGGTGCCCAGGGAGGAAATGACCATCCACCTCGCCGAACTCTCCCTGCGCATGACCGACAGCGCCCAGGCGAACCTGCTCATCCGCGACCAGCTGGCAAAGTCACCCGATAGCCGCCTGTGCGAATTGCTCGGGGCCGTGGCGCTCCGGGCCAACGAGCCGGGCGTCGCCCGCGAACGTTTTCGCGCGGCCATGGACCTCGGCACGACCAACGCGGCGATTTTTCGCGAGCTCGGCCGGCTCGAGTCGAATGCCGTGTTCGAAAACTTCAATCTCGACTACCACATGCCCGCCAAGCGGGCGGCCGACCTGCGTCACCTGCTGGCAAAGTCGCTCGAGTGCGCCCCGGAGCAGAGCCAGGGCTACGAATTGCTCGCATGGGTCGAGGCCTCGGTCGACCAGCCGGACATTCCGAGCATCAACCGGATCCAGGAGCGGTTCAAGACGCTCAACGACCAGGCTCGCACGCTCCTCGCCCTCGTCATCATCCGCCAGCGACTCGGCCAGACCCAGGCGGCCCTCGATCTCCTCGGCCAGATCGACCAATTGAAGCCCTCCGAATGGGTGCAATTCCACGCGGAGTTGGTCCGCGCCCGCTTGGAGGGTCGCCCCGTGAATCGCGATCGCCTGCCCCGCGTGACTCCACCCGCGGTACGATTCACGCCCACGTTCAGTCTGCCGCAGTGAGGCCGGCGTCGGCCGGGGTGTTCCAGCTCACGACCTGTCCCGCGTTCGCGGCGGGCAACGGGACTGCGACCAGCCGTTGTTGGGCGACAAGCCAGCGCGCGAGCGATTGCAGGGAATGGTCCGGGCCGGCGAGCCGGCTCTCGACCTCGCCCATTGCCGCTTGGGGATAAATGGCGGCCAAGGGTTCGAAGATTCCGTCATTTCGGCGCGCGATCGCGCCACAGCCGGTCGAACAGGATTTGCCCAACCAATTGAACCATGAGCCATCCAGCGCGGGCATGTCGGTGGCGACGACGGCCAGCCAGTCGGTCCGGGCCGCCGCGAGAGCCGCATGCAAGCCAGCAAGGGGGCCGATGTTTGCGACGGTGTCCTGCCAGAGCGGTATATCCGAAGGCAGGCCCAGCGCGGCCTGGCTCGGCCGGCGAACGACGGCGACGGGGTTGGCGCCGAGGGAGCGTAGCAGGCGCACCTGTCGCTGCCAGAGCGGCTGGCCGTCCATCAGGAGAGTGGCCTTGTCGCGACCCATGCGGCGGGATTGGCCGCCCGCCAGGACCGCACCGGTAAGCTGGCCTGGGGGAATCATGGGCGAACCTTTTGCCTTACGACTTGCGATTTACGACTGAAGCCAGGACTCGGGCGTGATCCGATAGTCCATCAGTCATAAGCCTGTCGTCGTCCTCAGCCATCCGTTCGACAGTATCCGGCAGCGCAGGCCGCCGCGGCCTTTGAGCCAGGCGTTTGCTCCGGGGCCGACCGCCTCGTCCATCCAATAGCACGGTTTGCACTCCTCGGTGCCGGCGAGGCGTACGCCCTGCAGTTCGAATTCGTGGCCGATGAATTCGTTCAGATCGGCGCCGCTGACCAGCAGATTGCGACGCAGGGCCGCGGGGTGAGCCGAAGGCAACTTGAGCGCCCGGCAGAGTTGGCCAAAAACCTCGTGCGAGAAAAGAGTGACCTGGCCCTTGTAGTTCTCCTTGTGGTCGAAATAGCGGTCACCGCGCAGTCCGCGGCCGGCGACGCACTCGACGCTAGCCACTTCTCGAATCGGGAAATTCGCCGAACCCAGCCCATGCCGCCCGACATAGCTGTGTCCGTCCGAAACGAAGATTCGGTGGAGGGCCAGGCTGTTGACGACGGGAGGGGTCATGGAACTTCAGGATTCAATGTGGGGTCGGCGTCTGCGCCGACCTCAGGCGCGAGGTCGGGCCAGGGTCCGACCCTGCATTTAATGCAGGAAGAGGAAGCCGAAGGTAGCATCTGGAATCCCTTCTGTCCATCTGGGGTTCACCCTGCTTCCACCCGCTGGACCGCCACGGCACAGGCCTTGTAGGCGGGTTGGCGGGAATGGGGATCATAGGCGGGGAAGGTAAGCACATTCACCTCGGGAAAGTGCATGGGCATGAATACCTGGCCGGGCTGGACAATCGGGGTGACGACAGCCAGCGCGGTGGTGGCGCCGCGGCGCGAGCGGACGGCGACCTTTTCACCGGTGACAATTCCCCGTGGCGCCGCGTCGGCGGGATTGATTTCGATCCACGGCACATTGGGCGCGAGCTTGCGGAGCACGGCGCTCTTGTCAGTGCGGGATCCCGTGTGCCACTGCGCCGAGGAGCCTCGGCCGGTGTTCAACAGGAAGGGATACCCGGCGTCGGGCGGCTCGGGCAGCGGGACGGGTGGATCGAAGAGGAATTTCGCGCGACCGTCGGGCGTGAAGAACCGGCCGTCGGCGAAGAGGCGACGTTCGGCAGCATTTACGATTTCAGATTTATGATTTACGATTTCCGGGCTCTGGGGGTCCTGGGCTTGTCGGTTCTTCAAATCGTCACTCGTAGATCGTAAGTCGGGAATTGCGGCGGCGTCCGCCGCGGTGAACGGCCACTGGATGCCGCCGCTGGCATCGATGTGCTCGTAGTCGCGGATGCCGGAGAAATCACAGGGCTGGCCGCGCGAGAGTTCCTTGAGGACCTGGAATGCGGCGGCGGGGGAGGACCACCGCGCGAACTGCGCGCCACAGCCCCAGGCCTCGGCGACGAGCTTGAAGATCGCGAAATCGCTGAGGGCCTGGCCCGGCGCGCGGGCGACCTTGCGGGCGAGGCCGAGCCGGCGTTCGCTGTTGATGAAGACGCCTTCCTTTTCGCCCCAACCCGCCGCCGGGAGCACGAGATCGGCCTGCCGCGCGGTTTCGGTGGTGGCGTACATGTCCTGGACGACGAGGAAATCGAGCTTGTCGCGCAGGCGCGAAAACCGACCGGAGTTGACCCAGGAATGCGCGGTGTTGGTGGCGATGATCCAAAGTGCGCGGATTTCGCCATCGTCCACGGCGTCGAGGATGCGGTCGTAAGCCCGGCTGGCTTGGTGGGAGATCAGGCCGGGGTTGATGCCGAGGATCCGGCCGACGTGCTCGCGGTGTTCCTCCTTCGCATAGTCGTAACCGCCGATCAGCGAGGTGGCATTGCCAAACAGGCGCGAGCCCATGGCGTTGCACTGACCGGTGATGGAATTCGCGCCGGTGCCCGGCTTGCCGATCTGGCCGGTCATCAGCGCAAGGTTGATGATCGCCTGCGCGGTGCGCGTCGCCTGGTGGCTCTGGTTGACCCCCATGGTCCACCAGTAGGAAACGCGGGCGCCGGGCCGGGCAATGACCTCGGCGGCGCGGAGGATCTCCGCCTGCCTGAGGCCCGTTTCAGTCGCAACTCGCGCGACGGTGAACGCGTCGACAAAGGAGGCGAATTCGGCGAAGCCGGTGGTGTGCGCGGCGACGAAGGCGGGGTCGACCGCCTCGCGCCTGATGAGCTCCCGCGCGAGGCCGTACAGCAGCGTAAGGTCGCTCTTGGGCCGGGCGGGCAGGTGCAGGGTGGCCGCCATGGCCGTTTCCGTGCGGCGGGGATCGACGACGATGACGGCCGGGTGGCCGGGGTTGCGCATCACCCGCTGCCACATGATCGGGTGGGCAATGCAGGGATTGGCGCCGACGAACACGAGCACATCGCTCTCCTCAAAGTCGGCGTAGGTGAATGGCGGCGCGTCGAAGCCGAACGATTGCTTGTAGGCCACGTGGGAGGTGGCCATGCACTGGCGGGTGTTGCTGTCGATGTCGGCGATGCCCATGCCGAATTTGGCCAGCGCGCCGAGGAGGGCCATCTCCTCCATGACGATCTGGCCCGTGCTGAGGACGGCGACGGTGCGTTTGCCATGGTCGGCCTGCAGGGATTTCAGCCGCGAACAGAACACCGTCAGCGCGTGGTTCCAATCCACGGGTTGCAGCACGCCCGTCGCATCGCGCAGGAGCGGGGTTGTCGCCCGGTCCGGGGCGGCCAGCGGCGTGAGCGCCTCCCAGCCCTTGGGACAGGCCATCCCGAGATTGACCGGGTAGTCCGGATCGGGGGTGAGATTGATCGCTTCGCCCGCCGCATTGAGATGGATTTTCAGCGAGCAGCCGGTGCTGCAGAAGCCGCAGACGGCCCGCGTGGTGCCGGCGGGCGCGAGGCGCGCAGGCACGTTGCCGAGGCCGAAATCGCCCGGCCGCTGCACGAGTTCGGTCGTCATGGGCCCGGTCCGGGCCAGCAGCAGGTCGTCAAGACCGCTCACGCCACCCCTCCGCGGCCGGGGTCGGGTAGACCGGGCATCTTGGGCGCGTCCACGGCCCGGAAGAAAAGGTAGCGTTCGGCCAGCTCGCCCAGGAGCGCCAGGCCGAGGGCCGGCCAGGCGCTGACATGCGGGACGCTGCCGCTAGCCACCAGGAATGGCAGCAGGATGCCGCCGAGGACCGCGGCGAATACCCGGAATTCATTCGCGGACCGCAGGGGGCCGGTGAGCAAGAGCGCGGTTTGGCGGGCCGGCGCAGCGGTCCCGTCGTCCGCGTCGGCAAGCGGGGCCAGGGCGCTTGTTTCGAAGATGAGCTTAAGGATAGTGACGCCCGCCAGGAAATAGCCCAGGGCCAGGGGTGCGTCCGGCGCGGTCAGCGCGCCCGCCAGCCCGAGCACGGCGGCGCTGCCGAAGAAACGCGGCGCGGTGTTGGCGAAGCGCCAGAACCCGCGCCGGGTGTCGACATAGATCATCACGGAGCAGAAAAGTCCGGCTACGCCCAGCGTGGCCGTGCCAAAGGCCAGGGCGGATTTCAGTGCGCCGCCGACCGGCCACCAGCCGATGCGCACCAGGAGGTACGCCGTGGCCGCCGGGAACCAAAGGCCGAACACGAGCGCCTCGCGGCTGAACCAGGACTTGCGCCAGCCCAGGAAGATTCTCCAGGCGCGCAGCGGCTGGCCGAGGTGCAGCGCGGCGAGGCCAAGGCCGGCGGCCCCCGCCAGCCAGCCGGCGATCGCCAGCGCGGAGGAATGGAGGTTGAGGATTTTGTCCGCGACACCACAACCCACGGCCATGGGCATGAGCATCAGCAGGGCGACCAGCGGCCAATGCGGCGGTTGCGGCCGCAGCACGGCGCCGTCCGCCGGACGCACGTCCACCGGCGCGGGGCGCTTTGTCAGGTAGCGCGTGGTCGGTTGGGTGTATGACGGATTGGGAGCCGAATGGAGAAACCTGCTCGTGTCGGCGCGCAATGCCCCTCCGCCACCGACGTGGAGTTCGACCTTGACGACCTTGATGGCGTGGGTCGGGCACGCCTGGACGCACGCAGGCGCTTCGCCGGCCCCGAGTCGCTGGTGGCACATGTCGCATTTGCGCACGATGCCGAGACGATCGTTGTACTTCGGTACGTCATAGGGACATTTGAGGATGCAATACTGGCAACCGATGCACTGGTCATCGAGGTGGCGGACGATGCCTGTGAGCGGATCCTTCTCGTACGCCAGCACGGGACACCCGTTGAGACAGCCGGGGTCGGCGCAATGGTGGCAGGCCGTGGTGACCGTCTGCTGGTAGGGTGCGGCACGCGAACCGCCCACCACCAAGCCGACATCGCGCCAGGCTTCGGTTTCGTCGAGGCCGTTGAGGGAATGACAGGCGACGACACAGGCCTTGCAGCCGGTGCAGGCGTCGAGATCGACCTCGAAGGCATACTGTTCGCCTGCCGCCGGCTTGGTCAGCGGGATGAGGTCGGCATGGGTCTTGGAATTGAACTGGCCGCGTTGCGCGCGATCGTAAGCCTCCGCGGCCCGCACCACCGGGGTCTGCAACCGGCCCTGCTCGGCGAGGAGTTCGTCGACGAGGGCGAGCAGCGGAGGCTGGTTTTTGGGTGCGACCATCTTTCAGTAGCGAGTAGCGCGTGGCGGGTGGCGAGTGGCCAAGGCAGCATGCTGAACGATCTGGTGTTTCATGCGCGCTACTCGCTGCTCCAAGCTCAGTAAACATCCCTTTGGTAGCGTTTGGCCGCCTTGAGTGCCTGCACGTAGTCGGCGGCGGCTTCGGCCGTTTTTCCGCCGGCTTTTTCGATGACCTGGTGCAGGGCGGCGTCCACATCCTTGGCCATGCGGGAGGCGTCGCCGCAGACGTAGAAGTGGGCACCCTGTTCCAGCCACGCAAAGAGATCGGCGGCGGCTTCGAGCATGCGCTGCTGGACGTAGATTTTCTCCGCCTGGTCGCGGGAAAAGGCGAGGTCCAGGCGGGTGAGCACGCCGGCCTCCCGCAGGCCCAGCAGTTCCTCGCGGTAGAGGAAATCGGACGCGGCTTTCTGGTCGCCGAAGAAGAGCCAGTTGCGGCCCTTGGCGCCGGTGGCGCGTCGCTCGGCCAGGAAAGCGCGGAATGGGGCGATGCCCGTGCCGGGACCGACCATGACCATCGGCGTGTCGCCATTCGGGGGCGGACGAAAGGCCTTGTTGGCATGGACGAAGACGCCGACCTTGCCCGTGGCCAGTCCGCGTTCGGCGAGGAAGGTGGAGCACACGCCCTTGCGGGCTCGTCCGTCCTTTTCATAGCGGACGGCGCCGACGGTCAGATGCACCTGGCCGGGATGGGCCTTGGGGGACGAGGAGATCGAGTAGAGGCGCGGCTGGAGCTTTTTGAGCGAGCTGACGAAAGGGCCGGGCGCGAGCTTGGTGGGCGCCAGGTGCAGCACATCGATGACGTGGTGAAACTTTGTAGCCGGGCTCGCTGAGCCCGGGCCGGGGTCAGCGACCCCGGCTAAAGCCGGCGCAACCAACGCCAGCAGTTCCGCCGACGGCTTGCCGAGATCATAAAACTCGGTGAGGGCGCGGCGCAGGGGCATTTCGCCGGCGGGGGTCGGGACGGCTTCCTCCCCGTCGCACCCAAGGGCGGACAAGACGTCGGCCACGAGGGTCGGACAGTTTTGCGGCACCACTCCGAGGGCATCGCCGGCTTCATAGACGAGGCCGGATCCTTCGAGGGAGAATTCGACATGATTGACCTCCTTCGCGGAGCCGGGGCCGTTGAGGTTCCGGACCGTAAGCACTGTCGCGGGGAACGGGTTCTTCCTGGAATAGCCAGGTTCCACTGCTGGGGCTGGATTCGCCGGGGCCGGACCGGGATTCACGACCCCGCCTGCAACCGTTCCCAAGGCCCCGAGTGCCTGGTCGAGCCACTTCGTGAAAGAGGCGTCGTAATCGAGGTCGCAGTCGGTGCGCGGCGCCACCCGGCTGGCGCCCAGGCGTTCGAGCTGGGCGTCGAAATCCTTCCCGCACTGGCAGAACTGGGCGTAGTTGGTGTCGCCGAGGGAGCAGACCGAGAAGCGCACGCTGGTGAGAGGGCGGTCACCGGCGGCCTTGAGTCCGGCATGCAGGGCCTTGGCGTTGTCGGGCGGTTCGCCGTCGCCGTAGGTGCTGGTAATGATGAGCAGATTCTTCTCGTTGCCGAGCCGCGCGACATCGGCCTGCGCCATGTCGAGTACAGTGGGCGCAAAGCCACGCTTGCCGGCTTCCTTGGCGGCTTTCTTGGCCAAGCCCTCGGCGGTGCCCGTCTGCGAACCGAACAGGATCGTCAGCGGTGAGAGAGCTGCAGCCGGCCTCGCTGAGGCCGGCCCGGGGTCAGCGACCCCGGCTACAGAGCGGGAGAAAACCCCGGCGAGGAAACCGTTGAGCCACGCCCGTTGTTCGGGCGAGAAGGGCGCGGTGTCGGGGATGAGCGGGACGGGGGACATGGGAGAAGAAGTTGTGAGTAGCGGGTAGCGAGTAGAGAGTAGGAAAGGCAGGATGCGAAGAGGCGAGGGACTGGGGGTGGTTCGGTGGTTCCGATATGCTCAATGCTCGCTACTGTGAGAGCATCTCCTGGATTTCCTTCACAGTGTGCCGGCGCGTCCATTGCACGAAGGATTCGCCGGCGGTGCAGCGGTCGCGGTAGGTGACGAGGATTTTCTCGACGAGGTCCGGCAGTTCATCGCTGCCCACGCCGCGGAAAATCTCGCGTCCGATGCCCTGTTCCTGGTCCATGCCACCGCCGAGGACAAGGTGGTAGCCCTCGCGGCCGTCGGTGAGTTTGGTCGCCACGCCGCCGATGTCGCCGCAGTAATGCTGGGCGCAAGAGTGGGGGCAGCCGGTCAGGTGGATGTTGACGGGTTGGTCAAGCTCGGGGACCCGCGCCCGCAGGTGGGCCATCAGGGCGATGGCATTGCCCTTGGTATTGGCCGCCGCGTACTTGCAGCCTTTGTTGCCAGTGCAGGCGATGACGCAGCCAGCAGTGGCATGGGCGGAGGTGAAGAAGCCGAGTTTCTCGATCGAGCGCACGAGCGTGGCACAGAAGGCGTCGGGGACATGCGGGATGATCAGGCTCTGCCAGACGGTAAGGCGCAGTTCGCCGGTGCCGTAGTGGTCGGCGAGATCCGCCAGGCGGCGCATCTGTTTCGCGGTCATGCGGCCGACCGGCACGCCCACGCCGACGTAGTTGCGGCCGGGCTGAGCCTGCTTGTACACGCCAACATGGCCGTGTTTGAGGACCGGGCGGCGCGGCTCCGCGCACATGCGGGGCGCATGGACGAGTGGGAAGGCCAGTTTCTTCTGGGTTTCCTCGAGGAAGCGCGGAAAGCCGCCCCATTTCTCCAGCAGGTACTTGAGGCGTGCTTTCTTGCGGTCGGTGCGGTCGCCATGCTCGCGGAAGACGCGCAACATTGCCGCGGCGACCGGGACGAGTTCGCCGGGGGCCAACAGCAGTCCTGCATCCCGGGCAAAATCCTTGTGGCCGGAGATGCCTCCGAGTTCGCATCGGAAATAGATGCCAGGGGATAGGGTCTGGGCGACGGGGTCTGGGGTCTGGGACAGAGATTTCTCCGTCACATGGACCGCGAAGAAGCCGATGTCGTTGGTATCGGCCGCGGCCGAGATCACGCCGCCCGAGTCGAACGCGATGTTGAACTTCCGCGGCAGGCCATAGAGGTCGCGGTGGTTGAGGATGTAGTGGTGGAGCGCGTGGGCGTAGGGGCGGACATCGATGAGTTCATCGCGGTCAAAGCCGCTCGTGGGCGTGGCGGTCACATTGCGGACGTTGTCGGCTCCGGATCCGCGGGAGGTGAGTCCGAGTTCCTGCACCCGGGTCAGTGCACGCATGATCGCGCGCGGTTTCAGTTCGCGGAGCTGCAGGTTGGCACGGGTGGTGATGTCGGCGCAGCTGTTGCCGCATTCCTCGGCGAGCCCGGCCAGGCCACGCAGCTGGTGTGAGGTGAGTTCGCCCGCCGGAATGCGGAGCCGCATCATGAAACTGTCCTGCGCGGGGGCGACGTAGAAGAGACCGTGGAACTTGAAGCGGAACGTATCGGCTTCGTCGGGGAACTTGCCGGCGGCGGCGTGGGCGACGAGCTTCTCCCAGACATCGAGGCCGTTCTGTTCATGCTTCCATCGCTCGGGCTTGGAGAGGTCGGCGAGCGGCGTGCCGAAGACGTTTTCCCCGGGATGTTCGACGCCGCTCGCCGCAGGGGGGGCGGCGAGATTGCCGGTCACGGCGGCGGCGGGCGAACCGGTCAGCTGGCCGGCGGCGTTGGCGCCGACGTAGGCAAACTGGCCACTGGCCAGGACGCCGGCCATGAAGCCTTGCAGGTATTCCTTCTGGTCGGGCGTGAAGGCGCCCTCCTTTGTCCCGCCGGGCAGGACGGCGGCGGGCACGGCCGGGTTGGAGGGAGGCGTGGGGGAGGGGTTCATGTCCGGAAACAAATCTGCAGCAGGTTGAGGGCGGCGAGCAGCGCGGCGAGAACCTGCCAGACCAGGAGCGGATTGCGCTCGAGGAGCGGGGTGTCCGGGGCGAAAAACGGCTCCACCTTGTCCGGATGGGCCAAGTCGAAACTGAGCTGCGAGTAGTTTTGGTAGCGCTGGGCGGGATGGGCGGCGACGCTCCGCAACAAGACCGCCTCGAGCCAGTCGGGGATCGCGGAATTGAGGCGGGCCGGGCGGGCGGGCGCGGTGAAGCGGGGGTTCTGAAACCGTTCGATCTCGCCGTAGGGATAGGCGCGCGTGGCGGACTCGAAGAGGGTGACGCCGATGCCGAAGATTTCGGTGCGCTCGGAATGGGGTGAGCCGTGGAACCGCTCCGGTGCGATATAGCTGGCGGTGCCCGAGCGCGAAGGCGGGGCAAAGAGAGGGGCCACGCTGCCGAAGTCGAGCAGGATGAACTCGGCGGCTATGCCGCGGCGCCGGACCAGGATGTTTTCCGGCTTCAGGTCGCCATGGACGAGGTCATGCCGCAGGAGGAACTGGGCGGCACCGGTGAGGAAACGGCCGAGCGCGATGACCTCCTCCGTGATGAGGGGACGATCCGCGAGGCACTCGCGCAGGGTCGGCGCCTCGATGTATTCGAGGCTGTAGCAGCACACGGGATCGCCCGGGGGCAGTTCCGCGGCGGGGAAAAAGGAGGACTGCAGGCGGTGGGCTTGGGCGATTTCGAGGCTGAAGAGGGAACGGAGCTTGTCATCGTGGCGGGCATCCGCGGGGGGGAATTTCAGCACGCGCTTGAGGCCATCGCTGAGCCGTCGGGCCAGCCAGACGCGGGAGTCGGGATCCAGGGGCTTCAGCAACGAATGGCCCGCCCAGGTTTGCCCGGCTTCGAGCGTCCCGGGCACGGTGAGCGCGGCGGTGGAATTCACCCCGGGCGTCGGTTTTTCGATCTCGATGACGATGGCGGTGGCGTCATCCCGCGGATTCTCGATGGCGCGAATCAGCGGCACGGCTTCAGGCTGGCGCGCGAGCAGGGCCGCCAGCCGGTCCGGGGAGAGCGGGCCGGTGACGCCATCGGTGCAGATCAGGACCCGGTCCCCCGCGGCCACCCGCCAGGAGAACACATGGGGTGAAACGACGGACTCGAGGCCCAGGGCCTGGGTCAGGACGTGGGCGTTGCCAGCACCAGCCAGGGAATGGCGCTCGGACAACTGGCGCAGTTCGCCGGCGCGGAGCAGGAACACTTCGGTATCGCCGAGGTTCACGCCCCACATCATGTCACCGGAGATTGCGATGGCCGCGAGGGTGCAGCCGAGCGCGCCCTCGGCGCCGAAACGGTGGACGGCTTCCTCGCAGAGCTGCCGGTTGATTTGGACCGTGAATTCGACGAGGGCGCGATCGACCGACCAGCCGGAGGGGAGCGTTTCAAAATTGTCGACCAGACGGCGGACGGCGAGGGCGGCGGCCTGGCCTCCGGCGCGCGCGCTGCCGATGCCGTCGGCCACGGCCGCCACCTGCAGGCCGTCGTAACCCCGATGGGCAAAGGCATCATCGGAGGAATCGCGCCCAGTGCCCGGCACGGAAGCGGTCGTGATATGCAGTCCCATGTTCAGATGCGGGCTTGGGCGGCGGCACCCCAGGTGGTGCGCCAGCGTTTTTTCACGAGAAACAGGCCGGTCAGCGCGACAAACGCCAGCGACGCGAAAAAGACGATGCCGCTCGTGTAGCTGCCGGTGTATTCCCGCGAAAGGCCAAAGAGCCGGCCCAGGAGGAAGCCGCCGATGCCCCCGCCGCAGCCCACCAGACCGGTCATCAGGCTGATGTCCTTGGCGAAGCGCTGGGGCAGCAATTGGAAGACCGAGCCGTTGCACATCCCAAAGGCGCCCGACGCGATGAAGAACGCCCCGCCGCAGATCCAGAGATTGTTGTCGAACAGGGCGGCGGCGATCATTGCCATCGCGGCGATGCTGTAGAACACGCTGAGCGAACGGATGCCGCCGAACTTGTCGGCCATCGCGCCGCCGAACGGCCGGCCCACCGCGCCGACCAGCGTGCAGAAGGCCGCAATTTCGCCCGCTTGCACCGGTTTCAGGTGAAACTGGTCGCTGAAGTAGATCGCGAAGGCGGTGGCCAGGCCGACAAACCCGCCAAAGCTGATAGTGTAGAAAAAGCAGAACCAGTGCGCGTCCTTCTCGCCGAGGACGCGGGCATAGTCGGCGAGTTTCTTGCGCTTGAACTCGCCGGGAGGCTCCTTCGAAAACAGGGTGTAGAGGATGAACGCGCAGGACAGCGGGACCAGGGCGGCGCCGAACACGGCGGGCCAGCCCCAGATCGCGGCGATGCGCGGGGCGGCGAGGTGGTCGATGACGACGCCGATGTTTCCGGCACCCGCGAGGCCCAGCACCACGCCCTGCATTTGCGGCGGGTACCAGCGCCCGGATTGGGGCAGGGCCACCGCGAAGCTTGCGCCGGCCAGGCCCAGCGCCACGCCGAGCCAAAGGGCCTCGGCGAGCGTGGAGATCCCGGACTGCCACGCGATCGCGAGGCTCGCCATCACCACGAGTTGCGCCAGGACGCCCGTGGTCTTGGTGCCGATGCGGTCCACCAGCAGGCTCAGCGCGATGCGCAGGAAGGCCCCGGCCAGGATCGGCAGCGAGACCATGAGGAACTTCTGGTCGGCGTTGAGGTGTAGGGACGGCGCGATGAGGGCACCGAGCGCCCCGAGCAGAGTCCACACCATGAAGCTGACGTCGAAATAGAGAAAGGAGGTCACCAGCGTGGGCCAATGACCATGGTTGCGGAGCGCTCTCCAGTTCATGGCAGCGAGGCCAGACGGAGCGGAGGAGCAACGAACGCGTACCCCGCCAGGGCGTTAAGGGTGATTGGAATCATGGGCGTTGGGACTGCGCCATGCCATATCTCCCGGGAATTGAGGCGGGGTAATGGGGGTGTTGGGAGGCTGACGGCATGGTGCCTCCCAATAAGCGGTCACCGTGCCAGACCGGGCCGTTTTACGAATTAACAAACCTGAAAGAATTCATGTGATTCATGAAATGCGTTCATGTCACTCGGGCTTATGGCAACCACAGGGAAATGTGTCTGTAAGACATTAACCAGTAGATTATTATGACCATGGAATCTTGGCGAAAACCCAGCAACTTCGCTCAAACCCCACTGGAGTGCCGGCGCTTGCTCCCGACCTGCGCGCTAGGTCGGACCAAGGTCCGACCATTCGCCCGTTTGGCCGGTGACGTCAGAGATTCAGCGTCAACTGCAGGTAGAAGTAATTCGCGTCCTTTGAGCCGACTGCGGCGAGCGATTGCTTGATGTAGTCGCCGCGGAAATACCGTGAAACGGTAGCCTCAATTTGGGCATAAGGCCGGAAGGTCCATGCCGCGGTCAAGTCAACCTCGGTGCCGAGGCTTTTGTCGTAGGAGGGATTGATGCGATAGCCCCCGCCACTGCCGACGGCGGCGCCGGTGAAGTTGCGGGGCACACCGGCGACGTTGTACCAGAAGTCGGTGGTGCGGGCCAGTTGCTGCAGGTGCATCTCCGCGGCGAGGCTGATGTTGGCGCGCGGCTTGGCGGTCGCCACGAAACGCAGGTCATGCAGGTTCTGCAGGCTGTTGAGGTCCATGTAGCCGTAGTGGAGATGGGTCGTGGCGAAGAGATTTTGGAATGTCTCGCTCGATCCGTCGGTCGCGCTCTTGTCGCCGGAGGCATAGCTATAAAGGACGCCGACGCGGGGCTGCCAGGGGTGCTCGGTCCACGTGTATCCGCCTTGGAGCACGAGGGCCCAGGCGTCCTGGTCGAGGCGAGGCGCGGCCAGCGCGGCCGCGACCGTGGTGGCGGGGAAGACGGCGGTGCGGTTGCCAAACTGGTGCATCAACTCGATGCCATAGTCCCACGCGTCGTAGGCGAGGGGCTTGGATTTGATGCGCAAACCGGCGGTGTAGAGATCCTGCGCCCCCGGGAACCGGAAGGGCGCGGAAATGGCCGACCAGTTGTCGGTGGCGATGCCACGATTCACGGCGCGCTCGTAGACGTAGGCCTCGACGATTTCGTTTTTGGCGATCGTCGGGAAATTGAAATAGAGGCCCGAGAAGACGTCCTGCGAGTTGGCCTTGTTCAGGTTGTGGTCGTCGTTGTAGACGAGGCCGCCGGTGAAGGCGTCGATTCCGAAGAGGCTGTTCTGCCAACGGAGCTTCACGGCGTCGAAGGTGCGGGCGTTGTTGTTCCAACGCAGGTGGCCGAGGAGGCGCTGGTCGCCGTACACGAGTTCCTGGCGTCCGACCTTGAGCGACACGGGAAACTCCTTGTGATTGCCGAGGAAGAAATACGCCTGGTGCAGGTCGATGGGGCCGTCGCGCTCGGCGAGGCCCTGTCCCGCGGCCGTGGGGACAAAACGCTCGTCCGCGAAGGAAAAACTGGAGCGACCCTCGACCAGGACGTTCCACCACTTGGCGGTATAGCCCGCGCGCGGCATCACCCGGGTAAGGTGGTAACTGTTGTTGTTGTCGTCCTGGGGACGCCGCGAGAAGTCCCAATTCGACCCGGCGTCCGTGAAACCGGCGTCGTCCTTGTTCTCGAAGCGGTAGCGGACGTTGACGCCGATGTCCCAGGCGCTGGCGTAGACATTGTCGGCGCGCAGCAGCTCGTTCGTATAGCCCGGGAAAGGCCGGGCCGGCGGCGGGGGCGTGTATTGGGCCCGGAGCGCCGGGAGGGCGAGGCAGGCGAGCGCGAGGAGCGCGGCGGAGCGATGGAGTGTATTCATGGTGCGGTTGGGTCGGGTGAGGGGAGTCAGGCGGCGGTGGGAGCGGATTTACCCTGGGGTTCCGAATGGAGGGTCGGCGCTGGCGGAATCCCGCGGGGTGGGGGCACCCCGCCTCCACTGGCTGGCCTGTGGTGTGACCGCTCTTCGAGGAAGCCGATGAGCTCCTCGCGGAGGCGGTAGTACTCGGGATCCTCCAGCAGTTGCTTGCGGTTGCGGGGTCGGGGGAATTTCACCTCGAGGATTTCGCCGACGGTGGCGGCGGGACCGCTGGTCATCATGACGACGCGGTCCGAGAGGAACAGGGCCTCGTCGACATCGTGCGTCACCATGAGGGCGGTCTTGCGGTCCTTCTGCCAGAGATCGATGAGCACCTGTTGCAGTTCCGCGCGCGTCAGCGAATCGAGCATGCCGAAGGGTTCGTCGAGCAGCAGCATCTTGGGCGAAAGCGCGAAGGCGCGCGCGATGCCGCAGCGCTGCCGCATGCCCTGCGAGAGTTCGGCGGGTTTCCGGTGCATGGCGTCGCCGAGACCGACCACCGTGAGATAGTATTCGACGATCTGGCAGCGCTCCTCCGGATCGGCGGTGTAGTAGACCTGCTCGACGCCGAGCATGACGTTCTCAAAGGCCGTGAGCCACGGCAGGAGACAGGGCGCCTGGAACACCACGCCGCGGTCCGGGCCCGCGCCGGTGACTTCCTTGCCGGCCAGCACAATTCCTCCCGTGGTGACATCGGCGAGGCCGGCGATCATGGCCAGGACGGTGGACTTGCCGCACCCGGAGTGCCCGATGAGCGTGATGAACTCGCCCTTCTGGATGCGCACGTCGAAGTTCTCGACGATGACGGCCGGTCCCTTGGGCGTGTCGTAGGTTTTGCCGAGTTGGGAGATATCGAGGAAGGCGCTCACGGCGGAAATCAATGCTGGGTGAATTACGATTGCTGAATTCCCGGTACGCTCACGCACCCAGTGGGACGGTCTCCTCCTTCACTTCGCTGGGCCGCAGGGGGCGCCGGCGGTCGGTCCGGGGGAGGTCGAGGTTTTCGGGGAGAATGTCGGGCAGGATCAGTTTCTGCCTCACGGTGGCAGCCTTGCGGCGTTCGCCATAGCCGAGGAGTTCGGTGGTGATGAGCGCGCGAAGCCGCTTGAACTCCGGATCGTGGTTCAGCGCCTTGCGGTCACGCGGGCGCGCGAGCGGAACCGCAAAGGAAGGCCCGAGGGTGGCGCCGGGCCCGGACGTGAGGGGGATGATGCGGTCGGCCAGGAGCAGCGCCTCGTCCACGTCATTGGTGATGAGCACGACGGTCTTCTTGTCTTTTTCCCAGATGCGCTCGAACTCGTCCTGCAGCGTGGCGCGGGTCAGTGCGTCCAGGGCGGAAAGCGGCTCGTCGAGGAGCAGGATCTGCGGGTCCATCGCGAGCGCGCGCGCCACGGAAACCCGCTGGCGCTGGCCGCCGGAGAGTTCGCGCGG
>DASZPS010000087.1:0-23640 GCA_035549955.1 Lacunisphaera sp.
GTCGCCGACCCGACCCCAATTGTCGCCCCGCTCGTCGAGGTCAAAATCGTCACATTCGCCGCACCAGCCGAAATCGTACCCGCCAGATCCACATCCGCCGCCGTGATCTGAACCGCCCCAGTGCTCACTGCCGATCCGGCGGTCTGGGTATAAGTGCCGCTAGCATCCGCATTCGAATCCGCGTTTACCGTGTACGTGCCCGATGATCCGGCCGTGGCGGCCGCCCCCAAGGTCACCCCCGTGCGGCCACTGAGGCTGAGGTTGCCGCTGGTGCTGCTCACGTCCGCGTTGACCGTCAGAAGCGAATTGGCATTGAGCGTCACATTGCCCGAGCCGTTGGCTTGGACATCGTTGGCGAGCGTGATCGACGAGCCGGTGGACACCAAGGTGATGTCACCGTTGTTGGACGAGACAATGTCACCCGCTGCGTTCGTTATCGCCCCGGTCGCATTCACCTCGATGTTCCGCGCCGAGGTGATCCCGCTAACATTAAAATTACCAATTACGTTGAGGAATGTGCCGTCGGTGGCCGCGCCAGAAGCTCCCGAAGTCGTTGTTAGAGTCCCCGACGTGCCCAGATTCAGGTCAATGGCCGCCGGGATACCCGTCGCGCCAATATTGCCAGTCGTCGCCGTCAGGGTGATGACCCCGCTGGTGGTTACAATATTCTCGTTGCCGGCGCCGTTCGTCGCCGTGTTGTCCGTGATATTGCCCGTGGTCGCCGTGATCGAGATGGCGCCGCCGTTGGTCACGACCTGGCCCAAGGCCACGCCCGTTTTGCCGACCAAGGTCACCGCGTCGTCCGAGTTGATGACCGTGCCATCCGCCATCGTCAGCGCACCAGTGTCGGCATTGAGCGAAATGTCACCGGTGCTGCCAGCGGAGGTGGTAATGTTGCCATTTACCGCAATGGTCTCGTTGACAATATTCACTCCGAGCGTGCCGCCGGCGGTAATCGCAGTATCAGTTCCCGCGGTAAAGTCACCTTGGTTCAGGGTGGTCGTCCCGGTACCATCGGCCTGAACGAAGCTCAACGCCCGGACGCCGTTGGCGGTCACGTCGTTCGCGTTGGCGATGTTGATGTCGCCCAAGGTAATTGAGTCACCCACCAAGCCGGAGAAGAGCACATTGCCCAAGCCCACATCCAGCGAAAGGTTTTCGGTGCTGACCGTGGATCCGTCGACGGTGGAATTGAACGTGACGTTCGCTCCGTTGGTGGAGGTATTCTGGATCGATACGCTGGATTCCAGCTTGACCGCTCCCCGGAATATTGCGGTGGCCGCCGCGGTATCGTCGTCGAGCTTGATCATCGCGCCTGCAATCACGATGGATCCGGCCGTAACATCCAGGTCGGCGAGTGCCTCGGTGTTGCCGATATTGCCATCGAAGCGCACCGTGCCCGTGCCCGCGTCAATGGTGAGCGTGCGGTTCTGGGTCCCGGCACTGTCCGCATTGATATTCGAGCTGAAAGTGACGTTGCTGTCGGTGGTGGTCAGCGTCGTATTATTGGAAGCAATCGTCACCGCCCCGGTGTAGACCTGGGTGCCCGTCGTGGTAATAACGTCTGCATTGATCTTGGTCGTGCCGGAAACATCAAGGGTGGTTACGCCGGTCACGGAGTGACTTGGAGCCGTGCCGAAAACCGCATCGCCGTTGATATCCAAACTCTTCGTGTTTCCGGTCACCGCACCGCCGAACGTGACAGTGGAACCGGTCAACTCGGTATTTGATCCCAATGTCACCGCCCCGAGGCCGATGGCGTCACCGGTGGTCTGAAGGACCCCGTTCAAAGTTACCACCCCGTCCACACCGGTGGTGTCGAGTCCCGCATCGTAGGTCTGGGTGCCACCATCCTGACCCAGCTTGAGGGTGCCGGTATTGTCGAAAGCCACCGCATTGGTCACTGATGAGCCGTTGCCGGTGAACTCCACGTTTAGGTTGGTGTTGTCCACGGACAGGGTGGAAACGTCGACGTCACCGGAAAGGATCGCCGTGCCGGCAACATTGGCGAGTGTCAGTGTAAAGGCCCCGGTAATGGCGCCGGAGAATTCCGTCGAACCGCCGGCGACTTGGGAGATGCTCAGGCCTTTGTTGAGCGTGATGTCCCCCGTGAACGCCGAGGTGTTCGCGGAACTGCCGCCCAGGCTGGAGGTGCCGGCGGTGGTGGCTTGCACGCTGATATCGCGTCCCACCGTGACGGCTCCGGAAGTCAGCAGCGCAACATTGGCGGTGCCGGCGGCATCGCCCAGCACAACCGCGTTGGCGCTATTACCCAAGGCACCGTCCGCGCTTTCCGGAGCATTGGCGCCGACCACCAGGGTTCCAGCCTTGATCGTGGTATCTCCGGTATAAGTGTTAGTGTTCGAAAGAACCAGCGTGCCGCCCGCCCCATTCAAGATGACATTGGTGCCGGCGCCACTAAGGACCCCCGATTCGGTGATGGTGGTTCCGGAGGCCGGAGCGTAGGTGAAGTCACTGGCCCCGATGCTGGGACCGCTGTGGGTGAAGTTATTCGCGGTGGTCCCGATCGTGGCGTTGCCACCACCCACCAAGGTGAGCGTGCCGGCAAAGGAATTGTTGCCACTGATATTGTCGAAGGCGCCGGCCCGACTGTTGCCGGCATCGCCCGTGCCGTTGAGGTGGACCGTCTCGGTGGAGGTGTAGGCAAAGCCACCGGAGAATCCGAGCGTCGCGCCGCTCGCAACGAAAGTTTCACCCACGTTATCTCCCAACGCGTTGTTGGCCGTCGCGATCAGGGTGCCGGCATTGATATTGGTCGCACCACCGTAGGTATTGGAACCAGACAGGGTAAGCGTGCCGGTACCGATCTTGGTAATGCCACCGGCGCCTGAGATCACACCCGCATAGGAAGTGTTGGTACCGTCGCCAAGGGTGAGCGTCTGGCCACCGAGCGTGAACGTGCCGCCGGCGCCAGCGAGCGAACCGATCTGGGTGCTGGCGCCGGTGATATCCACGGTGCCGCCCGCGACCAAAGTAAGCGCCGAGTTGTTGCCGAAAGCGCCGCTCGTATTGGCGACAGAGGCGATCTGCGCCGCGAGGGTGCCGGCATTGACGGTCGTGGCACCGGTATAGGTATTGGCGCCCCACATATTCCAAGTGCCGCTACCGTTCTTGGTGAGGCTGGTCGCGCCGGTGTTGTCGGCCAGGAGAGGGGTCAGATTATTGGCCGAATTCGTCCCCGTCAGCGTGAGAGTGCGGGCGGCGGTTCCGGAGTAGGCGATGTTTCCGGAGCTATCGAAATCCAAGGCTCCGGTGCCCGAACCATCGATCGTACCGCCGTTGTCGGTGAGCGTGAACAACCGATCTATGATATTTCCCGCCCCGGTATACCGGAGGGTACCGCCATTGAACACCAGCGCGGCAGCGTTGGCGGCATCGCTGGCATTGCTGCCAGTGCCAATATTGCTGGGGCTTCCAGCGACATCTAGTGAACTGACGGTCAATGTGCCTCCAGTGAGCGTGGTTACACCGGTATAGGTGTTCGTACCCGAGAGGATCCAGTTGCCCGCCGCGGTCTTGGTCACGCTGGTCGCAGCGGCGCCGTCACCGATGATGGGCGTGAATTGGTTGGCGCCCGTATACGTGCCCGTGAAAGTCAAGGTGTGGGCGCCGGCGCCGGTGTGGGCAATTGAGGCGGTTGATTGGGTAAAGACCAGTGCCCCAGTGCCAGATGCGTCGATTGTGCCACCATTGTCGGTCAGGGTGAACAGTCGGGTCGTGCTGTTTCCGCCGCCGGTGTACTGCAGGGTACCGCCATCAAGCACCAAGGAGGCGGCATTGGAGGCATCGTTGGTGCCATTGCCAGTGCCGATAGTGCTGGCAAGGCCGATGTCGACGAGCGACGGCACGCTCAGGACGCCTCCGCTGATGGTGGTAACGCCGGTGTAAGTATTGGTGCCACTCAGGAAAACCGTCCCGCCCGTCGTCTTGTTTAGCGGGACGGCGCCCGCCAAGATCGCGGAGACGGTACCCGCCTGCATCTCATAAGTACCGGTGGTGGTGAGCGTGCCGGTGGTGCTGGTGATGGAACCGTTGCTCGTCAAAGTTACGGTACCAACGGTGTCGCTAAATGTTCCCAGGTTGAGGGCGGCAAAACCCCCGTTCACGGTTACCGCACCGGTAGCGATGACATCATTGGCCGCGTAAGTGACAGGCCCATTGTCTATGGTGGTCAGACCCGTGTAAGTGTTGGGCTGGGAGAGGGTCAAGACACCGCTCTGGTTCTTCTTCGTCAGACCGCCCGAACCCGCAAAAATCCCAGTTTGCGTGGCCGCACCCGAATTGTCGATTGTCAATAAGCCGGTGCCGGAATCGATCGCGCCCAGAGTCATCGTTCCGGATGTAAGCGTGATTCCTCCCGCCGTGCTGCTTAACGTGGCTGTCGTTACGAGATTGACTGCCGTCGTGATACTTACCGCGGCGTCCGTAGATCCGGTCGCCGAGAGTGAGTTAACGTCACTGACATAAGTGGCGCCGCCACCAGACTTGGCGAAAACGAGATTGGTAAGATCGGTGACGATCGGAGCACCGCCGGTACCCACCTGGCCAGCTCCATTGAGCGTCAAAAGGGTTCCTTTCACTTGGCCGGAGGTGTAGGTAAAGGCGCCGGAGTTCGTAATATTGACCTCAGTACTGCCTTCCAAGTCACCACCCATATCAAGCGTCCCAGTGTCAATCGAAAGCGTGCCGCCGGTTTTGAGATTGCCAGTGGTTGTCACTGCGGTGGCATTGTCCAGCGTCAGGTTGCCCACGCCCGTATCTATGGCGCCCAAGTTCATCGTGGGTGCATCGAGTGTCATGGCACCGCCGGCAGTCGTGACAGCGAATCCCGTCGAAGTGATAGCGTTGCCAGCCGTGATGCTGACCGTGTTGGCGCCTGCGGAGCCAAAGGCAACGATGGCATTGAAGATCACGTCATTTGCAGCGGTCAAGATGTAGCTGGCATCGCCGACCAAATTGGCAGCGAGGACAAAATAGGCTGCGGCTGAAGCGTCGAATGGGCTCGTCGTAAGCTCATTCACGCCGCCGATGCTCGGGTCAACGCCTACATATAAGTTGTTCGGGTCGAGCAATAGCGTGCCACTATTTCCGAAAGGCGCCGATAAAGAGGCACTACCAGCAAAAGTAAGATTTTGTTTTCCCGAGATTTCGGCAAAGCCGCCATTGCCGCCCGTCGCTCCGCCTTGCGCGCTGAGGGAGCCGAAGAAACGAGTGGAATCATCCGCCCAAGTGATGACCTTGCCGCCGTTGCCGCTATCGATGGCGTCGGACTTCAAAACGACATCCTTACCCACGTAAGTCTGAGATGCGTTGCGGACATCCGGGTTTTTGCCTTGGAAGTCGCCACCGACCAGGATTGTGCCACCGCCGGCCGGTCCGGAGGCGTCCAGCTTGGCATTGCCGGTCAGCGCGACACGGTTGCCAGTAACCTCAATCCGGCCACCCGTTTCTCCGGCCGTCGACGATGCTGTATCTATATTACCGTTGACGAGCACATCGCCCCTGCCCTGCCCTTGGACTTTTACATTCCGGCCGGACAGCTGGCCGTTCTGCGTGATGGCGATTGAGTAAAAATCGCCTGCCGCCAAGGTCGCCGATCCGCGACCGGCATCGATCTTGCCAGTGTTCGCCACGCCGGACCCCGAAGCCGGTGGCTCTGTCGGTGGCGCCTTCCCGGCATTGACGTAAATACTGCTGCCATTCTGACCCAGGAGGACTTCATCGCCCGAAGCCAATCCGATGAAACCGCCTGGCGAAACGATCGTACCCGAATTCACCACCGACCGGCCGACCAGGGCAACCATCTCGCCGCGAATGGAACCGGCATTGTTCACCTCACCCGAGAGGGACGTGAAACGATTCATGCCGTTCAGGAAGTCCTCCTTGGAAATCTGACCGGCTGCGGCGTAGAGTCCGGCCACGTCCACGATGGCCGTCTGGCCAAAGTATACACCGTAGGGGTTGACCAGGTAAACCTGGCCATTCGCCAGAAGCGAGCCATCGATTTGCGAGGGCGTTACTCCCCCAATCCAGTTCAACACGCGGGCGTCAGCGCCGGGTTGGACAAACTGCACCGTCTGGCCGAGCGGAATGTTGAACGAGTCCCACTGCAACATGCTGTTGTTACCGGCGGTAACCGTGGTTTGACCCGGCGCGGTCGCGATCGATGCGTCACCGGCGACGACCGTGCCGCCCGTCGGTTGGGCTTGCAACCCTGTCACCGCCACACCCAAGGCAAACACGGCACCCAAAATCGAGCCCGCAGCCTTCTTGCTCGTGCGCAGCATTAAAGAGGCCGCGAACTCGCGCGAAGCGGAGGCGAATCGACTGTAGTCCTTGGTTACCATATGAAGGTGGATACCACCGAAACCTGGGTGTTGCCTTCCTCGGTCAAGGGCGGCTTGTCCTTGCTTTGGAGGACGTCTCTCAACTCGGTCAGGGCC
This sequence comes from Lacunisphaera sp., assembly GCA_035549955.1. Taxonomy (GTDB): domain Bacteria; phylum Verrucomicrobiota; class Verrucomicrobiia; order Opitutales; family Opitutaceae; genus Lacunisphaera. Next base: position 6,465 of record DASZPS010000087.1, read on the forward strand.
ATGCCCAGATCGGCGCGCAGGAAGAAATTCTGCTTTACAGAGAAAGACATGCCCACACCCGCCCCGCTGATGTTAAAATTGGTGTCGGCGAATGACAGGACTTCCGGCGCGGTAAGCGTGCCTTCCGCAGACACCGGGCTGACGCCGCGATGGCCGTAGTCGAAAAACGCCCGCAAGGCCAGGTCCCAATCCGGATTCTGGCCTGCCTTGGTCGGGTGCCACTTGAAGGGCCGGTGCATAAGCGTACCCGGGTCGGCCGGTTTCAACCCGCGCGGGATATGGTACGCGTACTCAATTGAGCCCACGATCGTTTCATCGGCGGCCAAAACCGATTCGGGATATCCGCGGACCGACAACGCGCCGCCGATTGGCTCCTGTTCCTGTGCCGGCAGGCGCTTGCCGCGCAAAAGCTGGCGCCCCCTCACGCGGGCAGACAACTCATGGGCCAAACTGGGCAATCCCTCGTCTTTCTTGAAGAGTGAGTCCAGGAAGAGCGCACCATTGATGCTCCAACGGGCAGAGGTCCAATCCTTGTCAACGTTTGACCGCCCCATGCGTTGATAGCCGCTGACTGGATCGGTATTGGCGTAATCTCCCACCGTGTGGTCGAAGCGCAAGCTCGCGGACATTGACCACCACGCCGTATCGTGGGACACCGTCGTCCCGATAAACGGCACGAGAAATTCCGTGGAGGCCGGAGAGATGGTCTTACCCTCACCGTATTGCACGCCATAGCCGTAGTGGGTGTAATTGGCGCCGAGAATGGTGGAGAACTGCCAGTTCCGCCAGAGTGACACCCGATTCATGAATTCGATGCCCCCCTGCCAATTGTCTCCGGCGTATTTCAAGGTCGAAACCGACGGGTCGGACGGAATCGTAAGGTAGTCGCCGTAAGAACCGTAGACCCGCATCATCAGCCGCGCCGGACGCCAAAGCGGCACCCGGTACGACAGAAACGCACCGTAGGTGTTGAAGTCGCTCGTGCTGATCAAATCAAGATTCAGGATGTCATCGTGGTTCGTCAGCTGGTTGTCCTGATAACCGATGCGCCCGCGCAATATTCCGGTCTGCTTGGTACCGTAGTTGTTTACCTGGCTGAAGAGCTGCCAGGCTTTTGACTCGTTAACCAGGTAGTCCAGGACGACCTTCCCGGGTTCACCCGCGGATGCAATCGATGCTTCCACACGACGTCCCGGGTGAAGGCTGAGGGCGTAAAGGTATTCGTTCAGGATGTCCTGATTGAAGAGGCTGCCCGGCTGCTCTGCGTTTCCGGCCTTGAGGGGAGAATTGCTGACGATTCGGCGGTGCTTGCGATTGTCGATGGAAAATTGGGGCTTGATGCGTTTGCCGCGGGCGAGGGAACGAACTTCCGCGATCTGGCTGGCCCATACAACCAGATGTGCAACCTTGCTGTCATCCGCCGAGCGGTTGTCCACCAAACCGGCTGCGGAGGCCTCGATGTCGCGGTACGTGACCCACACACCGTAGAGTCCGCGGTTATTATACCAGCGAACCACTTCCTGGGCGACGGTGCGTAATGCATCCGCATCGAACCGGCTACCGGCAGGAACCCCGCCCACGGTTAGCGTTTCGCCGCCACGCGCCGGCAAACCATGATAAACATTGCCGCTACGATTCGCCTGGAAGGACAGGCGATTCAATTCCTCCAGCGGCGGCAGGGCCGGATGGGCCAGGCCATAACTAAATTCAAAGCGATCAACTGCGACGCCGGCATCCGCCACCGCCGGTTGCTCGGTCGCAGGGGCCTCGGATGAGGTCGCCGCCACCGGTTGTTCAGCCGGGGCCGCGGCCGGCTCGGGAGCGGGAACGGATTCCGGAGCCACCGTTGGGGCAGTCTCCGCAGCAACCGCCGGCGCTTCGTTGGCGGGTGCGGGCGTTTCGGCGACCGGCGCGGGCGTCTCCGGCACCGCGACCACCGCGTCGGGAGCGGGTGTGGGGGCGGCCGGTTCGGCAGAAGGCATGGGTGCTTCCGCAGGTTTGGCGTCACCGGCTGGAGCTGGAGTGGTCTCGGTGGTCGCAGCAACCGGAGACTCTTCCTTGATTGCGGCAGGTGTCTCCTGGACCGGGCTCTGTTCGCGTGCCGCATGCTTGTCGGTATCGTCGGCAACAGCGGCGGGCGCGCTGGGCGCGGATTCCGCCACGACCCCGGATTCAGATTTGGCAGGTGCAGCCGTCGCGACCGGTTCCGTCGTCGCGGGGTTTGCGGAGGCAGGCGCTTCCAGAACTGCCACAGGTGCGGGCGCTGCAGATGTCGGCGCGGTGACGACTTCCGCTGGTGCCGGTGTATTCGTTTCAGCGGGAGGTGCGCTGGGAGCTGGATTTTCCGAAATTGTCGCGGAGGCAACCGGAGCGGCGGGCGCTTCGGGCGCCGCGGTCGCTGGCGTGACACTCTCCGCCGCAGGCGCGGAAGCTTGCTGGACCGGAGCCGCAGCTTCCATTGGTGCTTGCGCGACCGCATCTGTTGCCGGAGCGGCGGGTTCGGGCGCCGGCGTGGGCGCAGGTGGGTCGGCGACGACGGGATTGGCTGCAGCCGCGGATGCGGGAGTTTCAGCCACCGGTGCGGCTGGTGCCTTTGCTTCGGCCGGAGATTCCTGAACGGGAGCCGGCGCCTGTTCCGCAATGTTGGTCGTGGTGTTCGCTGCTGGAGCTGCCGGCTCGGCGACAGGCGCTGGCGGTTCCGCCTGGGGGGCGGCCGCAGTCGCCGAATCGGTCGTGGCAACATTCGATGCCGTGGCAGCGACGGCAGCTTCGTTGGCCGGAGCAGCGGCCGGGGCTTCCGGCGCAGCCGGTGCAGCTTCAGCTTGTGCAGGCGCGGCGGGTTCTGGTGAAGGCGTCGGTTGAGCTGAAGGCGCCGGAACTTCAGTGGCACTGGGCACCTCTTCCTTGGCGGTGGCTGGAGATTCAGGCTTGGCGGCGGCTACGTCGGCGGCCGGAGAGGTTGTTTCCTGAACTTGGGCCGGAGGCTGATCATTGGCGGGCTTTTCTTCTGTTGCCGCACCCGCCGTGTCAGCAGGTGATGACGGCTTTTCGTTTTCCACGGCACTCGCCTCATCCTTTTTCTTTTCGGAATTGGATTCGGATTCGGCAGACGCGGTGACTTTTTCAGCCGGCGCCGGCACATCCTCTGCCCGCACGCCAACCGTCAGCATCGAAAGCCCCATGGCGGAAACAGCCAACTGCTGTAGGCAGCGGTCCAACAATCGTTCTATATAATATATAGAGGGGGTGATTCCTGTCTCCCACCTGTTGCGGACAAACTGCGAAAAGCCCTGCTCCCGTCGTGATTGCACGTTGCAATCGCAACCCTTGGTTCCGCTGGGGTGGTGTGTGCCGGATTTCATTCCGCGAGGAACGAGGTCGTTATAAAAGCGCGTAACGCTTTGACGGTTTTCATCTTCAACGGGTTAACGGCGATTGTCACGAGCTTTTTATCACGAGGGGTTGGCGTCGTTTGGGGTGGTAACCATTTGGATGAAGGCAAAGTACAAATACTACCGTTTTCACGGCAGGCGGAAAATAGGCACCGCGCTGATTGTCCTGTCGGTGTCCCGCCTACAGCGCTCAAAGCCATTTGCCGGCTGCCAACGTCATGGCGGCGGGGGCGGCCTGCGTCAAAACGGCGGGATCGTTGGCTTCAGGAAGCGGCTGAAGAAGTTCAGGCGGAACTTCGCTAGCCATTTGGCCGCTTCCTCGCGATTGGCTTCCACAGCCTGGCCGTTCAAACAGGAAATACCCGGCCATTCCCCGCGGGCCAGGTCGGCGAAAAGCCGGGTCTCGTTCGACGACATCTCGGGCGCCAGTTGGTAGGGAATGGTGGTCTCGATCACGGTCGCTGCCGGCAGGGTTCGCAGCACTACAAAATCGGTTTCTTTCGGCTCGCCGAGGATCACATCCATCCAGGCCCGGCCCGCGGGCAGGAGTCCGAGCAACGGCACAGCCGGGTCAATTTGGGTGCTGAGAAACGACAACCAGGCGTTGATCGATTCCCCCGGGCTGGCGCCGGGCACAACCGGCAGCCGCAGCGTGCGTGATTGCGCCGGCGTGGTTTTCTTCACATCACACCACGCATAGCTGCCGGGCGCGAACGGCGCGAGGTTCACCTTGATGTGGTGCACCAGCCGGCGCATGAGTTCCTGCTCGCGGGTGAAATAGGCCGACCATTCCTTGACCCCGAGCCCCGGGCCGGTGGGAGGATTCGCAGGATTTTCGGCCAGGCGACCGCGCATCGATTCCTGCGCCGCGTTGAGAATTGTCACCACCTCATAGCTCGTGGTCGCAGCCCGGCACTTGGTCCCAACCTCGGCCAGCGCCGGCAGAACTTCATCCGCCTGCCAGGCAAAGGGCTGTCCGACGCAATGCGCCAGCGTGATCATGGGATACAACGACCGGCCCTTCCCATCCGATGAAGACCACATGAGGCCGGTGAGCGACTCGTTGAAGCGCCGCCAATGGACAAGATGGTCGAAGGTCGGGGAGATTTTTTCGGGACCTTGCTTGGCCCAAGCCGCACTTTCCACCTGGTGGGCGATGCCGTCATAAATGATTGCCTTGGCCTTGATCAACGAATCGGTGATCAATCCGATTTCATCCATGTGGTCATTCCAACCCGGGTGCTTGCCGAATCCGCTCAGGTACAGGCGCGGGGCATCCGGCATTGCCTTCCAATCTTCGTTCAGGAAATTTTTGGCAAAGTAGTTCATGCCGCCAGATCCATCAGGTGTCCCGGGCGATGGCGTGACACATACACTGGGGATGCGGAATTGGAGTCCAACGGTCAGGTGCCTAGGGTACGTTCACTTCACCCCGGCGGCTGCGGCCGCTTCGATGAAGACATTCAAGGCGTTTCGGAAGTCGGACCGCAGATGGCCGACGTATTTGTTGGCACGATCGCGCAGCGTAGCGACCGAAGCCGGCTTGGGTTTGGTCCCGGGCTGCGGCACCACGAGATCCATGCCCAGGGAATATGCATCGCATCGTACGGCATATGCCGAAAGTCCCTCATTGGCGGCGTTCAAGGCCACGACATCCGCATCGGCCAGCAGCGCTTCTTCCGCCGCCGGCATGACTTGTTCGAGCTGGGTGGTCACCTGCGTGTTCAACGCGGTGACGCGACGTTCAAGATCGCGATACAGGCTGAATTCGCTCGCCGGACCGGATGTCGCCTTGGCGGCTTCGTCCGCCGCCAGCTTTTGCTTGAGCAACGCGGCGCGGATCAACTGCGCGGCGCGCTCGGATTCGCCTTTCATGCGATCGGCCGTGGCCTGGTAGGCGCCCTCCAGCGTCAGCGCGTCAGACACACCGGTTTTTGTCTTCAGGTCGGTCACGAGCTTGTCCAGGGCAGCACGGCGCGAGGCCAAATCGTCCCAAGCCAGACCCACTTCCTTCTTCCAGACCGACATGTTTGCGCGTGGCTGGGACAAGGCCCGCAGGAAGGCCTTTTCCGAGTCGGCGAAACGGAGGATGACGAGCCGGCCGGCCTTGATCGCCTGCACCGTCTCGCGTTGCGCGGTGAGCTCGTTCTGCACCGAACGTTCCAGCGAATCCCAACCGCGGATCAGCGGCTGGTTGTCGCGGAGGTTCTTGCCCCGCGTCAACCATGTCCCGGGCCACTGGCCCCGGCCCGCGCCCCCGCGGAAATAGGTCCACTCATAAATCTTCATCAAGGTGTCGAGATCCGCCTTGCCCGCGGGTACGGACGCCATGGAGGGGCCAAGCAGGGGCTTGAAGAAATCTTCCGCGGGATATTCCGGGTCGTAGCCCGACATGTCCTTGAGGTGGATGGCACCCTCCAGCTGGAGCAACGCGCCCAAGCGTTCGGTATCTGCCGCGGTCCAGTCGGTTGAATTGATCAGGCGATTGCGACTGGCCTCGACCGTTGGCGCGATGACGCTGGCTTCATAGAGGATCCGCTGCGCCTGGCGCCGGCTGGAGTTCGCGCTGAGGGCGATGGCCTCAATGGGCTTGTAGATCCAGGGGATCTGCATGTCGGTGCTGACGCGCTGCTGCAGTTGCTCGTGGAACTCGACGATGGGCAGCGCGCTCTTGTTTTTGTCCATCTGGACGATGTCATTGCCGGTGTATTCCAGCTGGCTGTTGACGATCGGCTTCCACCGGGTCGGGCCCGTCCAGTTTTCGGCCTTGGCCCCCGCGCGCCAGAAGACGAGCTCGGCGCCCACGCTGGATTTGAGCGCCATGTATCCGAAGATGCTGACGGCGAGCACGGAGACGAGGCCGGCGACCACCACGCCGCCAATCATGCGCTGGCGGGTCTTGACGAGCTGGTCGGTGTTGCTCGCCCGCGTGACGAGGCCCTTTTCCCTGAAAATCTTCTGCAGGAAAAGGTCCTTGAGGAAATAGGAACGCTCCCGTTCCCACGCCTTGCTGGCCGGCAGCTGGTCCTCGGACATGCCCAGCGCCGCCGCCAGTTCCGTGTCCAGTTCCTTGCCTTCGGTGAGGGCGGAGGTGAAATAGATGCCGCGCAGGAACAGCGGTTTGGCCTGTTGTCCGCCGACCACGAAGATGGTCTCAAGATATTTGCGGAGGCGCGGGGCGAGCGCGCCCACGCTGGCGGAAAGCGAATAAAGCGAGTCGACTTCGTCGATGCGACGCTTGCCGGCATCGGTTGCCACCGGGTCCTTGAGCATGCCAAGCTGCCGGCGGCCGATGCGTTTCACCACCTCGGCCAGGTGCTGGCTGATCGACTCGAGTTGCACCGGCGTGTCCAATGGCGCGGGATTGGACCATCCCGTCATCTGGTCCTGCAGCTGCTGGTTCTTGATGCCGCTGAAAAACTCGCGGAATCCGACGATCTTGTCGCACTTGGTGATGAGGACGAACACCGGGAACCGCACGTCGAGCGTGCGCTGGATGGTGTTGAGCTGGCGCGCGATCTTGCCCGCCTTGTTCTCGATCTCCTCAAACGAGTCCTTGATCAGGCTCTCGGAGGGAATCACCAAGAGCAGCCCGTTGATCGGACAGTGCGGCCGCGATGTGCGCAGCAAATTGAGAAACTCCGTCCACTCGGAAGTGGTGCCGGCGGGGGTTTCCTGGAAGAGCAGCTTGCCCGCCGTGTCGATGAGCACGGCGTGGTTGGTGAACCACCAGTGCATGTTGATCGTGCCACCCGCGCCCTGCATCTCATCCTGCAGGCCCGGGGGAAAACCCACCTTGCAGCGGCGCACGGCCTCGGTCTTGCCGGAGCCCGGCTCGCCGCACACCACGTACCAAGGCAGCGAATAGAGGTCCTTGCCCACGGCCTCGAATTTCTCGATGCCGCGGGAAAAATTCTCGCGCAGGCGGTCCAGGGTCGCGATGTGCGCCGGATCATTGAGGCCGGCCGGCCGGCCGGTCGAATGGGCGGTGATCTGGCCCGTCATCGCCTTGGCGCGCTGGCGGCCGCGCAAGTTGCTGTAGAACTGCCAGGCAAAGATCGCACCGACCACCAACCCGATGCCCAGGGCGGCGATCATGAAGGCCTGGCGGTCGATCAGGGCCGTGACGGCCAGCACGATGATGCCGCACACCGCGGCCGCGACCAACTGCATTGATTTGGGGATTTTGTTGAACATGGCGGGAGGCTCAGGGTTTGGCGGTGGCGGGATCGTGCTTGGTGATCGTCGTGAGCGATTCGTTCAGCTCCGAGGAGGCGTTGTAGAACGTGTACACATTGACCGCCACCACCACGAGCAGCAGGCCGCCGATCACGATCAGGAGCGGCACAAGGCTCGCCGCCATCGGCAACGGAAGGTTGGAGAGGTTGGTGTGCTGGTAGGAGGCGGGCGTGATGAAGGCCGACTCGTCGATGTCCACATAGGCGCGCACGCGCTGGGCGAGTTCGTCCATCTTCTTGCGCAGGAACTCCGGCGGGTTGCCCCCCGTGAAGCCGAGGCCGATGCAAATATAGAAGATCGCCAGCCGCTCGTCCGTGCCCTCCTTCTTCTCCGCCAGCGTCTCGTCCAGCATGGCGAAGAACTTCTCGTCGCCGGACATCTCGTTGCGCCCGAAAGCCAGCCGGTTGTTGCTCCATTTCTGGGCGAAGGGCAGCGCGCTTTCCGACATCATGGAATCAACGAAGAAAAGCAGCGGCAGCTCCACCCGGCGGAATTGTTCGCCGAGGGCGATGTCGCCTCGCGCCGTTCGGGCCATCACTTCGAACATCTCCTCGATCTCGGCCCGCACCTGGTTGTATTCCTGGGTGGCGCCCGATCCTTTGCGCGCGATCCGGTTATACCGGCAGATGGCCTGGAACAGCGGGTCGCAATGAGTGATAAGACTGGCGGACATGGTGGTGTGGGTGGTTGAAGCGGAAAAATGTTGGAGCGTGGCTCAAGCCACCGGCCGGCCGGTCATTTGTTCGAGCCGCGTATCAGGTCCTCGGCATACTTGACGACGGCATCCTGCACATCGTCCTCGATCACGGTTTCGGAAAGTTGACCGGCCAGTTCGGTATACTTCTTCCAGAAATGCGCGTCGGACTTGCCGCCGCCCTCGGCGCGCACCACCTCGCGGATTGCATCCGGCGTGTAGTGCTGCTGGTAACGCCGGGAGAAATTCTTGCCCGCCGGGCCCAGGCCCGCCAGCAGTCCGGCCACCAGCAGGCGCGAGGCCTCGAGTTGCTTGTGCACCACGGCCGGCGTGATCGCCGCGTCTCCCGCCAGCGCCTTGCGCGTCACCGTCCGCAGGTCGCCCTGCGTCGTGTCGCGCCGGATCGATGACTTCGGGGCGGCATTGCGCCAGACGTTCCAGGCCAGTTGGTCGAGCGTAAGCATGGCGTCGGCATAAATGGCGAACAACTTGCCCAGCCGTTGCACATCCACCGGATCCTCGGCCTCGAGCTTCAACTTTGCCTGCAGGTCCGTCAGCGCATCGCCTTCGACGGCCTTGGCCGCCGGTACAATCAGCCCGGCCGCTGCGAGCTTCTGCTTCACTTCCTCACGTTGCGCGCCGGTGAGTTTCGGCGCCAGCTGCAGGAAGGCCTCGACGATTTCCTCGGGTGTCTGGCGCGCCACCTTGGCCGGGTTGTTCACAAATACCGCGGCCGTTTCCCAAGCCGGATAACGCGTCGCCAGCGCCTCAAGGTAGGCTCCCCGTTTGGCAGCCGGGATCGCCTTCAAGGCCCGGCGCAGTTCCTCTTCAAGGAACACCTGGCGATCCTGCGGGGTCTCATTCGCGAGGCTGGTCTGCAGGTACTTCCATCTTTCGCCAAGCGATGCTGCCCAGGGTCCTGGTTCAGCTAAAGCCACATCGTTGCTGGGGGCAGGCTGCATCATCGATCACAATGTCAGATACTTCTGTTCTCGCACAAGCTTTAACAAAGTATAGCGCTCCTTGAAGCCCGGCGGGGCGTCGAAAGCCGGCCGGATGCCGACGTCGCTATAGGCCGCATTGCCGGCGCGACCCCCGATCATGCCGCCGCCCGCGGTGATCTTTTGGGGCTTGGTAAAGTCGATGCCCGGCGGCGACAGCACCGAACCACCGGCGACATAGTAGTCACTCGGATTTTCGCCGGTCAGGAAGATGGAAATATTGCCCAGGAGATTGACGAAGCCTTTCGGCGCCGGGCCGTCCTCCACTGGCCGGAACCACATGGGCCCCTGCTCCGTGCCGTTGACGGCCCGGCCATCGTCGTTCTTGAGGTCGACCCCCTGCGGCGTGAAAACCCCGGCGTTGGGTCGCCAGGGCTGGATCTGGCCGCCGGCGCGAAAGTCCCGCACAAACTCAAAGACCTGCTGGAACTTCGGCCCACGGTAGTGTGCATCCGCCACGGTTGCGCCCGTCGCCTGGATCGCGGCGTTCCATTCCTTAATCGTCGGAAGGCGCGCCCCGAGCATTTTTTCCGCAAAGATCTTCGCGGCGCTGGACGTGACCTGCTGCAGCGGGCTGTTTAGCGTGGGAGTTTCCGACGCCATCTGTTCCATGGCCGGCGAGGTGGTACGCGCCTCGGAATTGGCATCCAGCAGCCCCTTGGTCAGGGCGATGGGCGCGTAGATCCAGGTGGGATTGAGTTCCAGCACCCCCGTGAAATCGTCCCGCGGGCGCCACGCCAGCGGCATGTCGTAGGGTTTGGCCGCCGCCGATTTCGTGGCCCAGTCCCGGAGTTCCCGCAGGACGAGCTCCCGCTCCTTCGGCCGCCCGTTCATGAGTTCGAGAAACTCGCCGACGGAGACGACGCGCCGGGACAGGAAGAACGGCGGGGTGTCGTCGAGCGGTTCGACGACGGCGTATTCCATGCGGAGGACGCGGCCGGAGCCATTCTTCCAAGTCGCAACCACGGTCATCCCGTCGTCCTTGATTTCCTCCGACCACTGCGCGTTCGACGGCGTATTCCCCGTCGCGCGATCCGGGATGTTCTTGAAATCGATGGCGGATAGCTTGGTTAAGAATTCCGCCATGTCGCTCCGCGCCGCGATCCGCCCCCCGTCGATGGCACGCATCGCATCGACGAAGGCATCGCGCTTGGCGCCCAGCACATCGAGTTTCTTTTCGTTCCCCAGTCCCGCGCGCTTCAGTCGCCAGATCTGGTAGTTCGTGGCCACCATCGGTTCGAGGTCCGTTTCCTTGAGGCCGGCAGTGGCCAGCAGCCGGCTGAACATGTCAGTGAGCAGGTTCTCGGCGCTGGCCGCAAACATGGCCGCACGATTGAACCGCGCCTTGACGCCGGCGGCCAGTTCCTCGGCCAGTTTGGTCCTGCGTTCCTCGACCTTCACCTTCGCCACCAACTCGCGCAGGCCCTTCACCACCGCGCTATCGAATTCGAACTCCGTGGGTCCGGCCGGCCAGTTGCCCGCTTCCCCGAGCCCGCGCCAGCCGGCCAGCTTCAGTGAAAGCCTGCCGCTTTGCGTCGCTTCCTTCAGCGCGGCGGGCGTTGGCACCGCCACCAGTTTTTCCAGCTGCGCGGCCTCGTCGTACCAACTGCCGGGCACGCCGAGCAGTTTTTCGCCGCCCACCAGCGGTCGCAACAAAATCATCAGTTCGCTCACGCCCTCTTTCCAACCCATGCCGTCAGCCAGGAGGTCGCGGAGCTGGTCAAGGTTGATGGCAAAATCCCGCACCCGCCCCAGCCATGCGCTGTGTCGGTCCAGCGGTTCGCGCATATTCGGGACGAGCCGGTTCCACGACACGGTCGCAGGCAAGGCATTCGTCCAGGTCTCCGCCGCGCCGACTTCCTTGGCCGCGCGCTCCCGCAGGAGCGATTCCAGGCGCTGCAGCTCCTTCACGGTCACCTCCGATCCCGTTCCGGTCAGGTTGGGCATCTTCAAGGCACCGAACCCATCGGGTCCCTCCAAGCCGTCGATCCAATCCTTGATCTTGCGCTCGCTCGCTCGCAACGCGCGGAATCGCTCGCGGTTGGTTTTCAGGGTTGCGGGGTCCACACCCTCGATCGTGGCCCACCAAGCCTGGTAGCGATCCTTGCTTTCGTCGAGATTCCCATAAGGCCGCCGCGCTTTTTCCTTCCATGTCTCTGGTTTGAGCACCGACAGCGTATACACCAGGCGTGCCTTGAGCTTTTCGAACAGTTCGGTGAGTTTCGTCGTCTTTGCCTGCATCTCCGGCAGGTCACGCCGCACGATCGGCTCCTTGCGCAGGTTTGCGAGATTGGCATTCAACCCGGCCAGCTCGCGTTTGAAAACCTCGTCATTGAGTGTTGCCGGCTGGTCGGCCTCCCCTTCCGGCGTCTCGCGCTCCAAGTCGAGTGCGTCGCGCGTCATCGCCGTGGTCTGGGCATCCAGCGGCGCCGTCTTGCTCGGATTCTCGGCATCAGGCACCAGCGAAAACAGCACCAGTTCCTTTTCCCACCGCGGGAAATCTTCCGCGGTGACGGGTGCGCTTTCTTTCGTCAACAAGTCCGATTCCTTCAGGAAGCGGTCACGCACCACCTGCGGGTCATTGAACTGCTTGCGGCGCAGGCGCAGCTCGTCCAGCGGGGCCACCAGCGAATCGGCGAAGTCGCCCAGCGACGGCTGGTCGGTGAGCCGCTCGGTCACGATGATCCGCGGCATTTCCTTCTGGATCCGGTCCCCGACGGCGAGCATCTCGGCGGAAAGCTTCGAGATTTCGTTCCAGCGGCCGACCAGCGGGAGGGTTCCGGTGCTGTCCAGCGAGATATCGTTGATGAGCTTCAACGTTCGCACCGTGTCTTGCTTGTAGCCTTCCGAACCCGCCGCCGGAGGTAACTTGGCGCCCAGCGCTTCCGCCGTCCGGGCAAATCCGCGCTCGTTGAGCTTTTGCTGCAGGTCGCGCAGCTGTGCCCAGCGGGACCAGCGATCCATCGCCAGCTGCAGGTTGGTGATCACCTTGCCCGCCGCCGTGACGCGATCAGAAATAGCGGGCAGCTGCAGTTCCCTCAGCACGGCTTCCGGCGGCGTCTTTCCCAGCACCCCGAGTCGCTTTTCGGCGGCGGCTTCGGGCACGAGGGCTTCCGGCCGGATATCATTCGCCTTGGCCAGAAATTCGGTGAGTGCCGTGTGGAGGATTCCACCCCGATCCATCAGGCCCTCCGTGCGCAGGAGGCGCGGGCCATTGCTTTGCACGTCGACCAACCAGGCATCCCACGCCGCGCACAAACTGCCCCAAGCCGGAGGGGTCTCCTGCCGGATCCGTTTGTTGCCGATTTTTTGGGCCACGCGTTGCAACTGCTCCGGCATGTATATCGGGTTGCCGACCCGCGCGAAGGTCACGACGCCAATTCCGCTTAACACGAGCAGCGCAGCGAGCGTCAGCGCCGCGGTCTTTGCCGGGTTGGCGTCGTAGGGCACCTTTTTCAGCCGGAGCCGCGCCTTCGCGAGCGTGACTTCCCCCTCTGCCGGCTGCGGGTTCAGCAGGTAATTGCAGAAGTCCAGCCAGCCCTTGCCAGGGTGTCCCAGCGCTTTCCACTCTGGCGCCTCTTCGATCGGCCAGGCTCCGGGCGCGCGGCGGCGGACGATGGTGGCGAGCATCGTACCGACGGCCGCCAAGTCGGCCAGCCGCCGCTCCTCCACTTTTGCGCCGGTCTGGTAGGCTGGGTCGGACAGCTTCACGGTCATCCCGTCCAGCGCTCCCGGGCGATCGGGGAAAACATTGGCCGGTTTTAAATTTCCGTGCGGCCCGCCGGTTTCCTTCTCCCACTTTTCAATCGCGTTGAACAGGCACTCGGCCAGGGCGCGCAGCGTGTTGCCCTTGGGGTGGAGCGTCTTGATCCATGGCTCCAGGAATTGTTGCCGCCACGGATAAACCGCGAACGCACCCTCTTCGCATCGCCCAAAGGTCAGCACCTCGAGCACCGCGCCATCCTTCTTCGCGCACTGCTGCTGGCGCTCGGCCGCGAGCAACCAGCCCTCGATGGCATACTGCCGGCGCAGATTGGAGGAAGCCGGTGGATGAAATACCTTGAGCGCAAACTTCCCTGCATTCCCATTCGGTCCCTCCGCCTCGTAGACCGAGGTGAACGGCGTCAGCGAGTGCGTGCGCTTGATCTTATATCCGTTGTAGTCGGCCATGACCGCGCGTTACCGAATCTTTCGGAAACCTCCCGCGCCCGAACAGCCCCAACGGCTGCGCGCGTTCCCGTGCGTAAATAAAGTGTGCACAATGGGGTGGTTCACTAGTTTGCGAAGGAAAACGGCAATTGGTCCCTCAGGCAAGAAAAGGTTCACAATAAACAGGATGCCACATTTCCGAGGCGACCGGCGATTTCCCCGACCCAATCGGCCCTTTTCCGCCGAGTCCAAATGGCTACCGGTGGCGTCTTTGCCCCGATATAGCGAGCGAGTGCAGTGCACTGACCTCATCATCGGGCAAAGCCGATTCCCGCTCCCCTTTCCGTCTCGACCGGTGTCGGCCGTCGGCTTGGATTGCCGCGCAACCACTCACCCATGAAGAAATACTTCGTCGAATTCATCAGCACTTTCTTCCTCGTCTTTACCGTCGGCATGACGGTCATTGCTCCCGGCGCCGGCAATCTTGCGCCGTTCGCCATCGCCGCCGTCCTGATGGTCATGATCTACGCCGGCGGCCACATCTCCGGCGCTCACTACAATCCCGCCGTCACCCTGGCCGCGTGGCTTCGGGGCAAATGCCCGGCGGCCGATGTCGTCCCCTATATTGCCGCGCAGCTTGCCGCAGCCACGGTGGCTTCCGTGGCCGTCAAAGCCCTCAAGGGCGGTTTCCTCGCCAAAGCAGCGTCCCTTGGCGGTCCAATGACCCCGGAAGTGGGACCGGCGCTGCTGGTCGAATTCCTTTTCACTTTCGCCTTGGCGTGGGTGGTTCTCAACGCGGCCACCGCCAAAGGCACCAGCGGCAATTCCTTCTACGGCGCCGCCATTGGCTTCACGGTGTTGGCGGGGGCCCTGGCGGTCGGGGGAGTCTCGGGCGGCGCCTTCAATCCGGCGGTCGCCCTTGGCCTCTGTGTGATGAACATCGTCGCCTGGAGCAGCCTCTGGATCTATTTGGTTGCCTGCTGCGCCGGCGGGATCGCGGCGGCCTTCGCCTACAAGCTGGTGAACGGCGCCGACTAGCCGCGGAGGAGACGGTCGGGAGACTTGCCGCGCAGCCGGGTTCCTTCGTTTCGGCGGGTCGGGTTGGTCGGGCTGGGGCATGTAACGCCCGGGATTTCCCCGACCCACAGTCCAGCCTTGCCAAGCCTTACTTGCTGAAGAGCATCGCGGCACTTCCGGCATGAACAATGAAATCCTCTGGCTGATCCGGCTCGGCCTTGACCAGAAACTGTTCACCCGCGACCAAGCGCTGTCGATTGTCCGCGCCCTCGGACAGGATGCGGGCTTGATGGACTTTGCCCAGAAGCTGATCGACGACGGGATCGTCACCGACGTCGAGAAGCTGGAAAGCCTCGCGGGCGAAGCCATGACCCGCGGCGCCACCGGTGGCCCCGACACCAATCCGTTGCTCGAAAAAAGCGGGGCCGCGCCGGCGCGCGCGACGGCCTCGGCGGGCACCGCGTCCGCCCCGGCGGGCGCGCCCAAATTTCCGTTCGACCAGATTTCAGCGCTTGACGAGAAGGCGCTCGCGGCGGCGTTCCGCCAGCTCCTCATCGACGCGGGCAAATTCGGCGCGAGCGACCTGCACCTTTCCGCCGGCTCAAAACCGTTCATCCGCCGGCAGCGCGCGCTGTCCGCCATCACCGACCACGTGCTCACGGAGCAGGAATCGCTGCGCATCAACACCGTCCTCCTCGCGGATCACCAGAAAAAGCTCTACCTTGAGCGCAAGGACTACGACTTCGCCCTGGCGCTCGACGCGACCAACCGCTACCGCGTCAACCTCATGTTCCATAAGTGGGGTCCATCCGGCTCCTACCGCATGGTGCCGGCGGGCATCCCGAAACTGGACCAGCTCGGCCTTCGGAACCTCGACGCCATCCGCAAGCTGCTCACCTACCACAACGGCCTCATCCTCGTCACGGGTCCCGTCGGCGCGGGGAAGACGACCACCCTGGCCGCCATGGTCGCCGAACTCAACGAGCAGCGCGAAGACCACATCATCACCGTCGAGGACCCGATCGAAGTCGTGCAGACACCCAAAGGCTGCAACGTCACGCAACGCGAAGTCGGCCCGCACACCAAGTCCTTCTTCACCGCGCTCAAGGGTGCGCTTCGCGAGGACCCCGACGTCATCGTCATCGGCGAACTGCGAGACCTCGAGACCATCGAGATGGCCATCAGCGCCTCGGAAACGGGCCACCTGGTCATCGGCACCATGCACACCAGCGATGCCGCCACCACGCTGAACCGCTTGCTCGACGTCTTTCCGCCCGCCCAGCAAACCCAGATCCGCGCCTCGGTCGCCGAATCGCTCCGCGGCATCGTCTGCCAGCGGCTCCTGCCCGGCGTCGACGGCAACCTCGTCACCGCCTGCGAGATCATGGTTTCCAACACCGCCATCCAGGCCCTGATCCGCGAAGGCAAGACCGCCGGACTCCGCAACACCATGGAGACCGGCGTCAAGGAAGGCATGTGCATCATGGAGAATGTCGTCCTCGAGCTCTTCAACCAGAAGAAGATCTCGAAGGAGACGGCGCTGATCAACGTCACCACGAAGAACGTCAGGCAGCGCATCGACCCGCCCCCCGCCCCACCGCCGCCCGTCGCCGCGAAGAAATGAATTTTCCGGCTCTCCGCACTCCGCTCTCAACTCTCAGCTAGCCAATGGCCGCCATCGACTCCCTCCTCAAGACCATGCTCGACAAAGGTGGCTCCGACCTGCACCTGACCGTCGGCCTGCCCGCAAAGTCCCGCATCTCCGGCTCGCTCACTCCCATTGGCGACAAGCCGCTGACCGCGCAGGACATGGAAGCGCTGCTCAAGGAAATCACGCCCGAAAAACGGTGGAAGGAATTCCTGGAGCGAAAGGATCTCGACCTCGCGCACGAGGTGCCCGGCCTCGCCCGCTTCCGCGCCAATTTCCTCTACAACCACTGGGGGCAGGCCGCCGTCCTCCGCCAGATTCCCGCGAAAATCCTTTCGTTCAGCACGCTCAACCTGCCCGAGGCACTGAAGAAGCTCTGCCACCTCGACCAGGGACTCGTCGTCGTCACCGGCCCGACCGGCTCCGGCAAGTCCACGACGCTCGCGGCGATGATCGACTACATCAACGACAACCTCGCGCGGCACATCATCACGATCGAGGACCCGATCGAATTCGTCCATCCCTGCAAGAAGTGCACGATCGTCCACCGCGAGGTCGGCGAGCACACCGAGACCTTCGGCGCCGCGCTCAAGGGCGCCATGCGACACGATCCCGACATCCTTCTGCTCGGCGAGATGCGCGAGATGGAGACGATCAAGCTCGCGCTGTCCTGCGCGTCGATGGGCATGCTCGTGTTCGGCACGCTGCACACCAACAACGCGCCCAAGACCGTCGACCGCATCATCAACACCTTCCCCGCCGAGGAACAAAACCAGGTGCGGGTCATGCTCGCCGGCTGCCTCGCGGGCGTCGTCGCCCAGCTCCTCTGCAAGAAGGTGCCCAAGGGGCGCGTGGCCGTGCACGAGATCCTGCTCCAGCACGAGGCGCTGCCCAACACCATCCGCATGGGCCAGATTTCGAACATCCGCGGCATCATCGAGAGCGGCAAGGAGGACGGGATGATCACGATGGACAACAGCCTCATGGCCCGCGTCAAGGACGGCACCGTCGAGGCCAAGGAGGCGTACATGAAAGG
>DASZPS010000088.1:0-3549 GCA_035549955.1 Lacunisphaera sp.
AGCGCCGTTTCGCTCGGTAGCGAACCGACCGAAAGGTGGTCGTCGATTTCCATATCGACGACAAGGACTCACGAGGCGTGCGAACCTGGCGTCGGTGTGGAAACCGACGCCCACCAACTGCATGATCCCGGCTGAGGCCGGACTTTTGCAGGGAAGGACAGCTTTCTGAAGGAAATCGTACTCTTCAAATGGTGGAGCGCGTTGCTCTCCAACGCGCTGAGGACATCCGCTGCGGAAGAAGCGCCCTGAGGAGCAGGTCGCTCCACCTCAGTGGCATGATCGCGGCCGAGCCACTGACCCGGCGCGGAGCCCAAGCCATCACTTTGGCGTGAAAAACACCTGCACGGCGTAGATCTGGTCCTGGCCATTGGCCAGGTCGCGGCCGGGGCGGGCACTGCAGCCCAGGGAAACCAAGGCGGGGTTCACGATGTTGGCGCGATGCGGCGGCGACTCCATCCATGCCTCCACGACGGCGGCAGCGAACATCGCGTAGGTGCGCCGCGCGATTGGCCTCCAGGTGTCCAGGTGAAAGTACTCATCGCGCCCGTTCCGGTGGCGCAAGGCCACCTGAGTCCGGCTCGCCGGCAGGTCCAGCAACCCGAGCCGGCCAATGTTTTCCGCCACCTGGCGGTACTGGAGGCCAACAGCCCGCACCCGATCGGCAGGCGTGGCCGTGTAAGGCAGCGGGTTCTGGTGGCTCAGCTCGCTCTGCAGCGTGCCGAACACGGCCTTCAAGTCCGCGGCCTCGTCCAGCTTGGGGACCGCGGTAAAGGGCGGAACGCCAAGCGACCGCCGAACGCGGTTGGTTTCATGAAAAATGGCCGCCGCCAGGAGCGGCCCGTCGAAGTGTCCCACGTCAATTTCCGCCTGCAGTTCAGGACGAACTGCAAACTCGGCCGGAGACATGATGCGCCAATTTGGAACGGGCGTCGCCGCCGGACCCGCCAACGCCAACATGCAGAATAGCAGCAGCTGTTGCAGGCCCAGGTAGGCCCGGTCTCCGACCGGACCATGGACCAATCGATGTCTAGCCATGCAATGGCGCCACTTCCCCTGCGCGGGGCGCGCATCCCTTGTCGCTGGCGCGGAAGGGTTAAGGCCGTGGACGACGATCACAGTCCCACCATGCCCCCGTCACCCCCGTCGGCCAGTTCATTTCCTGTAACCTCGGCGGGCCGGCACGGTTATCTCCCATGCACTCACCCATGATCCAACGACATGCTCTTCGCGCCGATCAACCAGTTACGAGTTCACACCGCGTCCACGCCGGTTAGCCTCCCTGTTACCGTGGACGCCGACTCCGACCATGAACTCATGCTGGCCGTGCGGGCGGGCGAAGTACGCCGGCTCGGCGAGCTCTTTGAACGTTACCACAAGCCACTTTACGGCTTCTTCGTGCGCCTGACGAACCAGCCATCGGCGAGCGAGGATTTGGTGCAGATCGTCTTCTATCGGATCCTGAAATACCGGCACACCTATCGCGACGAAGGCAAGTTTTCCGCCTGGATCTACCACCTCGCCCGCAAGGTCGCCGCCGACCATTTCCGCAAGCACGCCTCGACGCCGACCCCGGCCGATCCGGCCGACTTTCACGACCAAGCCGACCAGGGGCCCGCGCCCGATTCCAGCGCCGCCACTTCCGACGACCTTGCGCTCCTGCGCCGGGCCCTCGCCCGCGTCAGCCACGAACACCGCGAGGTGCTCGTCATGGCCCGCCTCCAGCACCTCAACCACCAGGAGATCGCCAAGCTGCTCGATTGCTCGGTCGGCGCCGTCAAGGTCCGCGCCCACCGCGCCCTCAAGGAACTCCGCGAAGTTTATTTCAAGATCCGCAAGGAGGCCGCCGCGTGAGCGGCACGGCGCCGCTCACCGACTACCCAGACCCGAAATCCCAGACCCTAGAACCCTTTTCCCCCATGAACTGCCAACGCGTCCAAGATAGCTTCATCGATTACCAGGATGGCACCCTGCCCGACGCCGACGCCAGCGCGCTCCGCGCCCACCTTGCCAGCTGCCCCACCTGCCAGCGCGAATGGTCCGCGCTCCAGGAGATGTTCCGCAAGCTCGACACCCTGCCCGCCGTCGAGGAGCCCAGCCCGCGCCTGCGCGAACAATTCTACGCCATGCTCGAGACGCACCAGCGCGACGTCGACAGCGTCAGCCCTTTCGTCCTGGCCCGCGGCCGCATCGACCGTTTTTTCGCCTCCCTGCTCCCGTCGGCCCCCAGCCTGCAGTTCGCCGGCGCGCTGGCCGTGCTCGCCCTCGGCGTCTTCGCCGGCGCGCGCTATTTCCAGGCGCCCGCCGCCGTCCGGCCCGCGACGCAGGTCACGTCCGTCGATCCCCAGCGCATTGCCGAGCTCGAAAAGCAGCTCGCCGACCAGCGGGATGAAATGAAGGACATGGGCAGCCTCGTCGCCGCTGCCCTCTCCCAACAGAAATCCACCAGCGAGCGCCTGAAAAACGTGCTCGCTGCCATGGACCTCAAGAGTCCTGACCGGCAAAAGCTCACCGACCTCATCGGTACGCTTGCCCTCGACCCGTCGGTCAACGTCCGTCTCCAAGCCGTCGAAGCGCTCTCCGCCCATGCCGACCAGGAAGTCGTCCGCCAGGGCCTGCTCGCCAATCTCGCGCGCGAAACCGCGCCCATCGTCCAGGTCGCCATGATCGATCTCCTCGCCTCCGTGCGCGAAACGGGCGCCGTGCCGCTCTTCGAACGCTTCAGCCGCGACGAAACCGCCGACAAGAACGTCCGCGAGTCCGCCCGCCGCGGCCTGGTCCTGCTCCGCTCCCCTTCACCCACTGACCCTCTCAAAAACAACAATCCGTCCGCCAATCCCTCCGTCTCATGAAAGCCCTGTTCCCACCCCTCTCACGTTTGCTTCCCTTCCTGGTCGCGGCAGCCTTGCTGTCGCCCGCCGTCCACGCGGGCGACCGCGACAAGGACACCGATGACCCGGACGGCGCCACCGCACGCGTGAAGTTCTCCGATCCGTCCAAGCCCGGCACCCTCAAGTTCAGCCTGCCCTGGGCCGAGGTCCGTATCGTCGGCACCGACGCCAAGGAAATCACCGTCACCTCGTCGCTCGACCAGAAGGGCAAGTCCGAAGTCGACCACGAGGGCTTTCGCAACCTGATCGAGGAAGTCACCTTCGAGGTGATCGAGAAGGACAACGTCGCGGTGATCGTCCTCGCCGGGGACAATGTGTGGTCCGCCCAAGGGGCCGAGTTCGACATCAAGGTGCCGCGCAACACGAACCTGGTGGTCCGCACCGAGGCCGGCGGCGACATTACGGTCGAGGGCGTCGAAGGCGACCTCGACATCAACAGCATGAACGGCGAGATCGAGCTCGATGGCATTTCCAGCTCGGCCGTGGTCAACACCATGAACGGCGAAATCAAGGCCACCTTCAAACACGCCCCGACCAAGCCGGTCTCCCTGTCCTCCATGAACGGCGAGATCGACCTGCGTCTCCCTTCCGACACCAAGGCCAACCTGCGCATGCGGACGAACAACGGGACGATCCGCACCAACTTCTCCGCCGCCGCCTT